>NZ_JAHLPR010000032.1 GCF_018918005.1 Paenibacillus sp. MSJ-34
AAAGTAGCAGGCATCCGCCTCGCCGCTTTCTTACAGAAACAAAGGCGAAAAAAAGTTGGACGGAAAACGTACCTGTTTTCCGCCCAACTTTTTATTTTAGGGACTTATTGGACAGCCCCTTCTTATGAACAGTTGTCGCGCTTGACTGGAATACGGCCATATGTTAGTTTTGTTAATGATAATGATTATCAATATCAACGCCAACACCAAAGCCAACACCAAAGCCAACACCAAAGCCAACACCAAAGCCAACACCAACCGCAACACCAACCGCAACACCAACATGTTCATTTACATCCAAAATAAACTTCTTATCGCTCGAGAATCGAAAGGAGGTTTCCCGTGTTCACGGAAGAAGAGACGCTGACGGACAATAACTTATATGCGCCGGACCGGAATAGAAAGACGAACCTGAATGACGTCAAGGAATTTATGGACAAACATTATAACGAACCGCTTTCCATCGGATCACTGGCGCAGATGGCGAATATCAGCCCCAAATATTTTGTCGACCTTTTTAAGGAAACATATGGACAAAGCGCCATGGAGTACCTGACGGATCTACGGATGAATCGCGCCAAGCGTTATTTGGCGGAAACCGACGAGCGATTGCGGGAGATCGCTATAAAGGTGGGGTACCGGGACGAATTTTATTTCAGCCGCAAATTCAAGAAGGAAATCGGCCTGGCTCCGTCCGATTATGCAAAAAATTTCAGACGGCGCATCGCGGCCAACTCCCCTTCAATGATAGGACATTTGCTTGCGCTTCATGTGATTCCGGCGGCCGCGCCGCTTCATCCGAAGTGGACGCCTTATTACTATCATGTTTATCATACCAAAATTAAATCCCATCTGAAGCTTACATTCCCCTATACCGATCGGACATTTGAAGCGAATCTGGATCAACTGTCTCAGGATCGTCCTGACGCCATTATCGGAACCGACGGATTAAGCCCTATGGAGAGGGCCAAATTGGAGGATATTGCCTCTTGCCTCCTTGTACCGACAGATGTCGATTGGCGAGAGCAATTGCGGATGACGGCTCGTTTTTTACATAAAGAAGATCGGGCCGAACAGTGGATTGGGCAATACGACCGGAAGGTTCTTGCGGCGAGAACGCAAATCGGCGAGGCGATGGGCTACGATAACATCCTGCTCTTACGCATCTATCGACAAGACATTCATCTCTATGAGAACCGCGGGTTAGAGGAAGTATTGTATCGAGACTTGAAGCTTAAGCCGGCATGCCGTACGGATGGCGGGCCTTGCAACGCGCCGCTCGCGCCGGAGCGATTGGCGGAGCTTAATCCGGAAAGAATCTTGGTCGTCGTGTGTCCCGAGGCATCGTCCCGCAGATTCTGGCTGGCGCTGCAGCATTCCCCCGAATGGCGGCAACTCCAAGCGGTGAATAACGGACATGTCTATCCGATCTCCGCCGATCCGTGGTTCGAGTATTCGGCGACGGCGATTGCGCGAATGTTGGATGAAGCGCTGCTTCTGTTTACCGGAAAATGTCCAAATGCTTTCCCGGAAAATGTCCATGGCAAATCCTGCGACGCATAATTTATACTCAATGCAATTGAGAATTATGATCACAGGAGGAAAGTCGCTATGCTGCAAATGATTCATCCTAAGAAAACATTCCTTAAAATCAGGGTTTCGGCATGGTTATGCTGCTTCATGGCCGGAAGCCTGTTGACGGCCTGCGGTTCGAATGCGCAGAATCACACCGTTTCGCCCGAGCAACCGGTTTCGGTTGCGGCCGTGTCCGATTCTTCGGCAAACACGAAATCCAAGGAGAGCGGCGCGGTACCGTCCGGCGAACGAACGGTGATTGACGAGCTCGGCCATGAAGTGATCGTTCCTGCGGCGCCCAAGAACATTTTCGCCCCCAATATGGAGGATTCTTTGCTCAAGCTGGGCGTCAAACCGGTAGCGCAATGGTCCAACGGCAATCGAGGTCATGAGTATTTGCAAGAGGAATTGAAAGATGTTCCGAAGCTTGACCTCTCGGCCGGACTGCCGTCGCCGGAAGTGTTGATGTCTTACAATCCCGACCTGATCATTCTGCATACGGCGACTTATGATAAAGACGGCGCTTACGAAAACTATTCCAAAATCGCCCCGACTTATGTGTTTAAGAATGCTTCCGGGGATATTGAAAAATCGCTCGTTACCTTGGGGGAACTGCTCGGCAAATCGGCCGAAGCCGAACAAGCGTTGCAAGCCTATCGAGAGAAGGTGAAAGAAGCCAAGGAGAAGCTGGAGCAAGCGGCAGGAGACAAGAAGGTGGCGATTTTTCGCTTTGCCCCGAGAGGCGTAAGCCTGATGGGCGGCAATTATTTATGCGGATATGTTGTTCATAAGGATCTGGGGCTCGGAATTTCAAAATTAGTAGAAAACGAGAACAGTGCCAATGTTTCGCTGGAGATTTTGCCCGAATTGGACGCGGATTATATTTTCATGCTGAATGCTTACGACATGGGGAACGAACGGATGAAAGAGATGACGGAAAGTCCGATCTGGAAGAGCATTCCGGCGGTTAAAAAAGGGCGCGTAGTTGAGGTTGATAATACGTATTGGCTTGGCAGCGGTTTGATTGCGTACGAGAAAATTATCGACGACACAGTCCGTTTTCTGACCCGGTAAGGGTGACTAGCCGGAAGAGGAGTGGGTGAAATGGTTTTTCATAACGACAGGCAGGACGGAACCGCTGCTAATGTGGCAGCGACGGCAAGCGCGGTCAAGGAAACGCAGCGTCTCAAAGTCGAGATGCCGCGGGCGGAACAATGGGTAATGCGTTCGAACGCGGAAAACCGCGCGTACCAAATTAAGGTGGCCCAGCCACCGGGCGATCCTCCGCCCGGAGGTTACCCGGTCGTTTATTTGCTGGATGCGAATTCTGTGTTCGGAACGATGGTGGAGGCGCTCCGCTTGCAAAGCCGTCGGCCGGATAAGACCGGGGTCGTTCCGGCCATTGTTGTCGGAATCGGATATGAGACCGAAGAGCCGTTTGCTCCGGAACGATTCTACGATTTGACGCCGAAGCCGACGACCGAATATCTCCGCAGACCCGACGGAACGGCCTTGCCCGAACAAGGGGGAGCGGGGCATTTCCTGCAATTTATCGAGGAGGAATTGAAACCGCATCTCGAGCGCGAATTCAAGATCGATCGCAAACGGCAAGCGATTTTCGGCCATTCGCTCGGCGGCCTGTTCGTATTGTATGCGTTCTTGACGAAACCGGGCGCGTTTCAATATTACATAGCGGGCAGCCCCTCTATCCATTGGAACAAACAATATCTGCTCGCGCAGGAGCGGGAATTTGCTGCCCGCTTGGCCAAGGATCCGGTCGGCGTTCGTCTGCTGCTCGCATTCGGCGAACTGGAAAAGAGCCATATATCCCGCAATTGCGACAGCGCACAGGAGCTGGCGGAACGCTTGTCCGGCCTCTCCGGTCATGGCGTGAACGCCGAGTTTAAATTGTTTGAAGACGAGAACCATGTATCGGTCCTGCCCGTCTTGATTAGCCGCGCGTTGCGTTTTGCCCTGAGTCCGTAGCGTGGAGTTTCGGGAAATAGGGAGACGAAAGCAGCGAGGTTCTGAATAAAACGAGAGCATTTTGCAAAACCTTTGTTCGATAACGTAAGACGGATCGAGGAGGTTTTGTTATAAAACACATTATCGTAACAGCTATGCTTCTTGTTGCCGTTACAGGTTGTTCGAGCAATCGGGTTGAAACTCATTCCGGCCATGCCGCACCAACGTCAACCTTAACGCAAACGTCGTCCATCTCCACAGTGGATGCAGGGAAAACGCCGATGACCGCGAAACAAATACCCAACGTCCCTTCGCAACCGGCCGCGAATCCAACCGGATTTGCGCAGCAAGTGTTGGACCTGGTGAATCGGGAAAGAACGAACGCCGGGTTGAAGTCCCTGAGTATGAACGCGAGTCTCTCGAGGGTGGCCTTGGCAAAAGCGCAGGATATGTACAACAACAATTATTTCGATCATCAGTCGCCGACTTACGGATCCCCGTTTGATATGATGAAGAAATTCGGGATCTCCTATAACTCCGCAGGAGAAAATATCGCCAAAGGACAGACGAGTCCGACGGAAGTGATGAATCAATGGATGAGCAGCCCCGATCATCGAGCCAACATTTTGAACGGTAATTACACCCAAATTGGAATCGCATACTACAATGGCCAGTGGGTTCAGGAATTTACCGGTTAAAGTCAAAAGCAAAAGCCTGCGTCGATACAGCAATTTCCGTTCCCAACCCATCTTTCGCCGGAACGGAAAAAGCCGCATCCTCGCAGGCTTGCAATCAACCGCCGCTCAACATGTCCTGAAGGGTGAAGGCTTCTTTATCCCAACTTGTTCAACATAGTTGCAACAGAGAAGAGATCCTGTTTCAGGAGCTCTCTTTTATTTTCGTCGCGAAATACGGCGGACGGATGATAGGTCGGCATGATACGGATTCCGTCCTTCTCCAGCCACGTTCCGCGAATTTCCGTAATTTTGGCTTTCGGATCGACAATCGCATGTACGGCTATACTCCCCAGACAAACGATAATCGCCGGATGAATCAGCTCGATTTGCCGGAGCAGAATCGGCGCCGCTTCTTTCACCTCCGCCATTTTCGGTTTCCGATTGCCGGGCGGCCTTACTTTGATGACGTTCGTCAGATACGCTTCCTCCCTTGCGATATCCGCATTCTCCAAATATTTGTTCAGCAGTCTTCCTGAATTGCCGACAAAAGGCCTTCCCGTTTCGGCTTCTTTTTCCCCTGGGGCCTCGCCGAGCAGGAGCAGACGGGCGTGCTCGGGCCCTTCGCCGAATACAAGCCGCTCTCCCGGTTCCGGTTGAAAGACGCGTTGACTAAAGGCATGCAGGCTTTGCAGATTGCCGATAGACTGCAATTCTTGCGGAGAGATCGTTTCGGCAATCATGTTCCGGCGACCTCCAATTGCAACATCTCTTTCAGCATTCGTCCGTTGATCACGGCCTGCGCCCGATAATGGTTGTTCATGCTGACGAACGTTTTCTCCGTTTTCTCGGCTAGTTTGCGAATATTCGGGACCCAATCCGTCAGTTCCTTTTCCGTATACAAGTAGTCGTAACGTTCGTGCGTTTCTTTATGATGCCACCATTTCTTGTAATTCCGGCCGTGAAACCGGATATAACCAATCGGGCCGGTCGCTCTGACGATCGGGGGAACAAGCGTTTTAAACTGCGGCTCGTCCACGCAGACATAGCCCAATTGTTCTTCTTCCAGCAGGTCGAAGATACGATCGTCAATCCATTCTTCGTGGCGAAATTCGATAACGACAGGAATGTCGCCCATGAACTCTTTGAATTCCTTCAAATAATCCCGGTTTTCATCCCGATTCCGGAAGCTGGTTGGAAATTGGGCCAGCACGCATCCCAGTTTGTCCGCCTCTATTAACGGTTTCAGCGCTTCTTTAAAATCGTGGAAATGTTGTTCGTTATCTTCCCGTTTATGCGTCATTCCCCGATATGCTTTGATGACGAATTGGAAGTGAGCGGGCGTTTTTTCCCGCATATGGTAAAGCATAAATCGGTTAGGCATCGCGTAAAAAGACGAGTTGACCTCTGTAAACGCGAATTCCTTGGCGTAAAAAGAGAGCATTTCTTTTTTGTCCAGATCTTCCGGGTAATACACCCCGCGCCAATCCTCATAACTGTAACCGGCCGTTCCGATCAGTAGCATATTCATCCTCCAAGCGCTTTGATTTTGTCCGCTATGACGTGCACCTGCCCGTTCCGCATGCGGACGTCGCCTTCAAGTAATATGCCCTGTGGATTCAATTCGTATAAAAATGACTTGTATGTCTTGGGATAGAGCATGACTTCAATCATATCCGTATGATCCTGTAAGATAAGCATTAGAACGTATTCTCCGCTGTTTGTCGGGTAACGCCTGCTGTGGATAACTGTTCCGCATATGCGGACACGCGTATCATCGCTGAAATCCGATAACGCTTGGATAGGAACGATATTGAAGCGCTCCGCGAAATCTTTCCATTTCCCGGGTACGGATTGTTGCAGCGAGAAGCCAAGCAGCGCCTTTTCCATTTTTCTTTTTTCCGGTTCGGTAAAATCGGGAACCGTTACGTTCGCCGAATGTATGCCTGTTGCCTTGGGAAAATCGTTCAAGTACGCGATCATCTCCTTCCGATGAAGGCCGAATCGATCGCAGGCGCCCGCGGCGATCCAGGCTTCGAGCACCGTTTTTTTGATCCCGCTCGCTTTCATCCGGCGAACCCATTCGGGAAACGTCTGAAATACGCCGTCACGTTGGCGGGAACGCATCATAGCGATCACCGATTCCGGCCCCGAGCCTCGGATGGCATCGAGCCCCACGCGGATGCCTTCCTCTTCGGCACGAAACCCGAACCCGCTTCGGTTCATATCGGGACCAAGCAAAGAAAGGCCCATTTTGACGCTCTCCCTAATGTATACTTTTTTGTCGTAATAACCTCCCTCCAAGCTTAATAAAGAGGCCATGTAGTCTTTCGGGCAATGCGTTTTTAAATAAGCCGTCCAGTAGGCCAGATAGGCATAGGACACGCTATGGGCTTTATTGAAGCTATAACCGGCAAAACGGGCCAAAAAATCGAATACGGCCAGCGCTTTCCCGTTCGCCACGCCTCGTTCCGCCGCTCCACGAACAAAACGCAACCGGTGCTTGGCCAGCGCTTCGACTGATTTGGCGGAAAGCGCCCGCCGGAGAGAATCGGCTTCTCCCACGGAACATCCCGCAACCGCTTGAGCAATGGCCATCACTTGTTCCTGATACAGGATCAAGCCGTACGTCGGCAATAGAATCGGCTCCATTTCAGGCAGTATTACCTTGAATGTTTCTTCGCCTCGCTGCCGGCGCAAATAAGTCTCCACGATTCCCTCATTCCATGCTCCGGGCCGATATAGAGCGAGCAGATCGGCTAAATGGCAAATATTGCGCGGCTCCATTCTGCGCATTAACCGGCGGATCCCCATGCTTTCCAATTGGAAACATCCGAGCGTATTTCCGCTGCGGATCGTGCGGAACGTATCGGGATCGTTTAGAGGAATTTCGCCGCAATCGAGTTGTTTGCCTGTTCGTTCGCGAAGCGATGCGAGAGTATCGTGAATGATCGTCAGGTTGCGCAAACCGAGGAGATCGATCTTCAATAAGCCCATCGTTTTAATATCCTCCTTATTAAAAGGAGTCATCGGTTCCCCGTTCGGCCGCCGCAGCAGGGGGACAATACGGGTCAAATGTTCGTCTCCGAGAATAATGCCCGATGGGTGGGCGGAATGCTGGCGAGGCAGCCCTTCAAGCCGTTCGGCAAGGCGAAAGAGCGATTTGAACGGTTCTCGGTCGACCGGCAGCTTGCGCAGTTCCGGCAACGTCTCGAGACTGTGGCGGATACCGCCTTTCCCGGAAAGAGAGGGGAGCAGTTTGGCCAGCGTGTCGACTTGTTTTTTCGGCAAACGCATATAAGCACCGGCTTCCCGGACCGCCCCCCGCGTTCCAAACGTGTTCAATACGCCGACATGAGCGATCCGGTCCGCTCCGTATTTGTCTTTGACGTATTGCAGCAATTCGTGTCGCCTTCTTTGGCAGACGTCCACATCGATATCCGGCAAATCGGCGCGATCCGGACTGAGAAAACGTTCAAACGAAAGGCCGTGCAGAAGCGGATTCACCCCCGTGATGCCAAGCAAATATGCCACCAGGCTCCCGGCGGCCGAACCTCTTCCGGGTCCTACGGGAATGTTCCTGTTCCGCGCAAACCGTATCATATCCCATACAATCAGGAAATAGTCGGAGAGCCCTCTTTGCCTAATGATCTCAAGCTCCCGGTTCATTCGCTCTTTCCATGTGGGCCACTCCGAACCGTCGGGAGCCGGAACGGCCGAAGCGAGTCGACGCCGCATTCCTTCCCGGCATAACCGGGACAATGTTTCATCCGCGCTTTGCGGCGGACTCGCATAGCTCGTTTCTTCCGAATCTCTCCCGGTATCTGCGTTCCAAATTGCCGGAACGGAGAAGCTTGGAAGCCTATGCTCGCCTCGTTCCGGTTGGAATCGGCATCGCTGCGCGATCCGCACCGTATTGGCCAAAGCGTCCGGCAGATGGCCGAATTTCTCCGTCATTTCAAAGGGCGAAGGAAGATAGAACGGCCCTGTCGCCGAAGGGGCAGCCGCACCGGATTGTTTCTCGTGCCGGATCATATGAAGCAAGGGAGCGTCCTCCGGAGCGAGGTAATGCACGTCGTGAGTAGCCGCAAGCGGAATTTTCATTTCCCGGGAAAGGCGAACGGTCCGCTCCAACAATGCATCGTCGTCTTCCAATCCGTGATGCTGAACCTCCAGAAAGAAGTTTTCCTCCCCGAACCATTTTATATATTGGAGCGCTTGTTTCTCTGCCAGATCCATCCGCCCGCTCTTAATCAGACGATGAATGCTGCCGGTTCTGCCCCCGCTTAGCGCAATAATGTCCCCATGACAGGCCGGGGGACAGAAACGATCGCTGTTCAACCGCTCGACGATCTGCTCGTAGCCCCGATGGGCAACCGCCAATAAAATGAGCGTTTCTCCCGCGTCCCCGACCGGCATTTCGCATCCGACAATCGGATGAATGCCGAATTTCTCCGCAAGTTTGCAAAACGGAATCATCCCGTTGATTGCACCTTTATCCGTTATTGCCAGCGCATCCATGTTCCATGATGCGGCAGTTTGCAAGAGATCTTCCAGGCTGCACGTCGCTTCCGTCAAACTGTATTTCGTATGAACATGAAGATGTACGAAGCTTGTCCCGGGTTTTTCCATGACGGCACTCCTTTGAATAAGAACATTTGTTTCTATCATACCGGCAGGTTTGATCGTTGTCCATTGGAGGTTGTTTCCGGTTTATCCGTTATGAACCAGCCGCATTCGGAAAAACTTGCACTAATCAGTTAGTTGAAGTATGATTAGTATAACAAGTGGGAAAAGTTATACAAATTACACAAACGGTAAGGAGAAGAATCGTATGGTAAACGAAAAGAAACAATCGCCCGAAGGCAAATTTATGAGTACGGTAAAGGTCGGTGAAAAGGGGCAAATCGTGATCCCAAAAGGCGCGCGGGATTTGTTCGATATTAAACCGGGCGATACCCTGTTGTTGCTCGCCGATAAAGAACAAGGAATCGCCATCGTGAGAAACGATTTATTCAAAAATTTTGCGAACGAAATTTTGCGCGTACAGGATAAACCGGAGGAGGCAGGCGAATGACGGCAATTCAAACGATCGATCTAACCAAAGAGTTTCGTCACCGAACGGCTGTAAACTCTCTCAACCTCTCGATCGAAAAGGGAGAATTTTTCGCATTGCTCGGACAAAACGGCGCCGGAAAAACAACGACAATTAAAATGCTTACATGTCTGCTGCCGCCTACAAGCGGCGACGCTCTCTTACTGGGCGACAGCATCAATAAACATCCGGAAGCCGTAAAACGAAAAATCAACGTGTCACCGCAGGAAACGGCGGTAGCCCCAAACTTGACGGTTAAAGAAAACCTTGAACTGATGGCGCGAATATACGGAAAAACGAAGCGGGAAGCGAAGGCGACGGCGATTGACATGATGAGCGCATTCGGTCTTTCCGAACGGGCCGTCGACAAAGCCAAAACGTTGTCCGGAGGCATGCAGCGACGATTAAGCATAGCCATGGCGCTGATTTCCGATCCGGATATCGTCTTTTTGGACGAACCTACGCTGGGGCTTGACGTCCGTGCAAGACGGGAGCTTTGGAAACACATATTCGAATTGAAAGGGAAGGTTACGATCATTCTTACCACTCACTACCTCGAAGAGGCCGAAGCCCTGTCGGACAAAATCGGGATTATGCACGAAGGGAAGCTGCAAGCTCTGGGAACGGCGGAAGAGTTGCAAAGGGCTACCGGCCAGGCAACGCTTGAGGATTCCTTTCTTGCGCTGACGGAAGAGGAGGTAATGTCATGAGTTTTCTCCCTTTTGCTTCGCGTAATCGAAAGGAATTGATGCGCGATCCGCTCAGCATCATATTCGGAATCGGACTGCCTGTATTGCTGCTTTTGTTAATTGCAACCATTCAAAAAAACATGGCCGGTATGCCGGTTGAAATATTCAAAATCGAAAATTTCACACCGGGAATCGCAATGTTCAGCCTGTCCTTTATCTCTATATTTATAGGAACGCTGCTTGCCAACGACCGCAGCAGTTCGTTTTTGGCTCGGCTGTTTGCTTCGCCCTTATCCGCAAGCGATTATATTGTCGGATATTCGCTTCCGGTCATCCCTATCGCTTTATTGCAAAGTGCAATCTGCTTTGTAACTGCCATTTTTCTGGGATTGCCTATTCATGCCAATGTGCTGATCGCAATTCTTTCCCTCATCCCTGTCGCCGTATTGTTTATCGGTTTCGGGCTATTGCTTGGCAGCATCCTCTCCCATAAACAGGTCGGGCCCATTGCGTCCATCGTGGTTCAGGTGGCGGCCCTTTCGAGCGGCATGTGGTTTGATTTGGACATGATGGGCGGCGCGTTGAAAACGGTATGCTATGCTCTTCCCTTTGCCCATGCCGTGGAGTTGGCGAAGGCTGGTCTCGCCGGAGAATATGCGGCAATGCTGCCGCATCTCTGCTGGGTACTGGGGTATGCCGCGGTCATATTTTTGTTTGCCGTCATGCTGTTCAGACGAAAAATGAGAAGCTAATTTTCTCTTCTCGAAAAGTTGACATTGATATATTATTTCTCTATACTATCTTTAATCTTATATGCGATATACGTTGAAAGAGCCTAGTAGCAGCTTATTCCCTGTTCTAGAAAGTCGGAGGCGATGGAACCCGATACATAGTAAGCTGGCGAATTACACTCTGGAGTATCCCGGGTAATGCCGGGCGGCAGCGGCGAACGATAACTCGCCGAGAGCGGCACGAATGGCGCGCGTTACGTCGCGATGCTTCGTTGGTGCAAACTGGGTGGTAACGCGGTTAACAATCGTCCCTATGTCTACAATAGACTAGGGGCGTTTTTTTATTTTTCAACGGCGCAATGATGTATTGAATCGAAGGAGTGTATGGCAATGAATATTATCGACGAACTCGAATGGCGCGACGCCATCAATCAACAGACGGATGCGGAAGGTCTCCGCGAATTAACCGGTCAGAAATCGATCTCGCTCTATTGCGGCGTGGATCCGACCGGCGACAGCATGCATATCGGTCACTTGATTCCGTTTATCATGTTGAAACGTTTCCAGCTTGCAGGCCACCGGCCGGTCATTCTGATCGGCGGCGCAACCGGTACGATCGGCGATCCGAGCGGACGCCAAACCGAGCGCTCGCTGCAAACGATGGAACAAGTCCAAGCAAACGTAGAGGCGCTGACTGCGCAGATGAAAAAGCTGTTCGTGACGGAAGGCGACAATCAGATTCGCCTGGTCAACAACTACGATTGGACGCATAATATGAATATTATCGAATTTTTGCGCGATTACGGCAAAAACTTCAGCATCAATTCGATGCTTGCCAAGGACGTTGTAGCCAGCAGGCTGGACAGCGGGATTTCGTTCACGGAATTCTCCTATCAAATTTTGCAATCGATCGACTACCTGCATCTGTACAAGAATGAAGACGTGCAACTGCAAATCGGCGGGTCCGACCAATGGGGCAACATTACGAGCGGCCTCGATCTGATTCGCAAAAAAGAAGGCCCCGAGGCGAAAGCGTTCGGACTTACCATCCCGCTTATGCTGAAAGCCGACGGCACGAAATTCGGCAAAACGGCGGGAGGAGCGATCTGGCTCGATCCGAACAAAACGACGCCGTTCGAATTCTACCAATTCTGGGCGAACACCGATGACCGCGATGTCGTGAAATACTTGAAGTACTTCACGTTCCTGACCAAAGAAGAGATCGAAGATTTGGAGGAGAAGGTACGGACCGAGCCGCATAAACGCGAAGCGCAAAAAGCGCTGGCCGAGGAAATGACGAGATTCGTGCACGGCGAGGAATTGCTGGAGCAGGCGAAACGCATTACCGCTGCGTTGTTTAGCGGCGATATCAAATCGCTCACCGCCGACGAGATCGAACAAGGCTTCAAGGAAATGCCGACATACGAAGCGGCGCGGGAATCGAAAAATATCGTCGAGTGGCTGGTCGAGCTTGGCATTGAGCCGTCCAAGCGGCAAGCGCGCGAGGATATTGCGAAAGGCGCGATCTCGATCAACGGCGAGCGCATCGGCGATTTGGAGCTTGAGATTACGCCGGATCAAGCGATCGGCGGCCGCTTCATCATCGTCCGCAAAGGCAAGAAAAACTACAGCCTGGTGCGGTTGTCATAACAGAAATAAGAAGCTTCCCTTGGATCGAAGGGGAGCTTTTTCTTGTTTCCCGAATGGCGGTTGACAGGATCGGTTTACTAATGTAGACTGATCGTATGTTACATTTGTAGACCGTTGGAGGGATGAACGATGCACCTGGCCGATAAAATATCCAATTCGGAGCTTGAGGTCATGAAACTACTATGGCAGGCGGATTCGCCCGTATCGTCCACGGAGATCCGGAGCATGCTGCAAGACGAAAAAGGATGGGAAAAATCGACGATCCTGACGTTAATCCGCAGATTGCACGATAAGGGAGTTATAAACGCGGAGAAGCGGGACGTTTTTTACTACTCTCCCAATATTTCCGAAGCGGAATTTGCGGAATTTCAAATGCAGGAGATGGCGAACAAGCTGTACAAGGGCAATGTTAAAAGTTTGGTGGCGGCGCTCTGTCACGGAGGCAAGCTAAGCGAGGCGGACATTGACGATTTGAAGGCGTACTTTAAGGTGGAGGGGCAAGATGAGTGAATTTTTGCTAACCTTATTGTCGCTCTCCGTTTCAGGCGCGTTGATCGCTCTGTTGTTATTGGCGATCAAACCGATCGTCCGTTACCGGCTGTCGCAATCGTGGCAATATTATATATACCTGATCGTCATTCTGCGGCTGCTTGTTCCGATTTCTCCCGGGCCCAATTTCATCGGCGGTTGGTTCGAACGCGTCGTGCCTCCCGCGGAGCGCGTCATCAACCGCGGCGCCGATATCATCGTCTCCGGGATTGCCGGTACGCATGCTCCGACGGCTTTGCCGATGCTTGCAAAGCAAATGCAAGCGCAGACGTCCGTATGGGAGATGCTGTGGATCGTTTGGTTTATTGGGGCGGCCGCCATGTTCATTTGGAAAGGGTACGGCTACATGAGGTTCCGCGGGCAATTCAGCGCGGGGCATCGTACGGTTACCCAACCGAACGTACTGGCTATGCTGGACGATTGCCGGCGCGAATTGCAAATCGGGGCACGGGTGCCGCTATACCGCAATGCGCTGGCGCCTACGCCGATGTTGTTCGGGCTGCTGCGGCCCGCGATCGTGCTGCCGGATAACCGCAATTACGACGAGAACGAATTGCGTTATATTTTCCTGCACGAGCTTACCCATTTCAAGCGCCGCGATTTATGGTATAAATGGCTTGCGCAGCTCACGCAATGTCTGCATTGGTTCAATCCCGTCGTCTATTTGGCCGTAAGGGAAATCGACCGGGCCTGCGAACTTTCTTGCGACGAGGCGGTAATCAAGAGATTGAGCCCGAAAGAGAAGCAAGGTTACGGCAACACTTTAATCGCGATGGCGGCGTCCGGCTCTTACCGCCCTGCGGCCGGCGCGAGAGCGATGAGCGAGGAGAAGCGGCATTTAAAGGAGAGATTGACGGCGATCATGAAATCGGGAAAAAGAAGCGCGGCGATTGCGATCGTTTCGTTTGCATTGGCCACCTTGATCGGCTGCGGAGCGTTGTTTACCGGATCGTTCGTCCAAGATCGCGCCCGGCCAAGCGGCGAACCCGAATCGGGGAAAGTGTACGCCGGTTACAATCTTGAGGAAATTGCGAAGGACCGAACCAAGTATGTCGGCGACAATTCCAAAGTATTGCATCTTGTAGAACAACTGCCGGCGCCGGATCCATATTACGTGCAACGCTATATCGCCCTGCAAACGAGTCAACAGCCCTACGGCCTAACAGCCTTCTATGAGCCGGACTCCGGAGCGAATGATGTTCCGCCCCGGCCCGATCACGGGCCGAATTCCAAGTTAGCGGATATTTGCCGGCAAAATGCGCTTGTCTTGTTCGCGATGATCGATAATGTGGACGAGATTACATTCGCTTTCCGAAGCGGTCCTTCAACGGGACAGTTGGATCAGTCGGCATACGACGCTCATCTAACGTTTCTACGGTCCGATTTCGCACGGCATGTCGATTTTAACGAAATCGCCGTTAATATTGAAAAGCTTGGCCAGCTGTTGGAGAATTGGGATTCGTCCTTTCCTGATTGAGGGTACATCATTTAAGTTCATGCGGATGCAAGGCGCGGCCGAGAATGGCTGCACCGTCTTTTATCTGTTGATTCGCGCGCGTTACGGTTCGCAAAACTTGTAGGAGGGTGACTATGAATATTACAAAGGTGGAAGCAGGCGGGAAACATATTGCCGTCGCGAGCGGCAGCGAAATCGCAATCGAGGATGTTCAATCGGCAATGGATCTTATGGCAAGCGTACAATATGAAACAGGGTGCGATCGTATCGTTATCAACAAATCCTTGTTTAGCGAGAGCTTTTTCGATTTGAAAACGCGGCTTGCGGGCGAGATTCTTCAGAAGTTCGTCACTTATCGCGTGAAGGTTGCTATTGTTGGAGATTTTTCCGTGTATTCAAGCCAAAGCTTGAGAGACTTCATCTATGAATGCAACAAAGGAAGCCATATCTTTTTCTTGCCGACCGAACAACAAGCGATTGAAAAATTAAGCACGCTGCAATAGAAAAAACGGAACGTCTGCGTCGGTTCTCCATGCGGCATAGAGGGGGACCGACGGCTTCGTTTACATCACAATTTCTTTTTCCATGACATGATCGTCCATCACAAAACCGTTGCCTATATCCGCTACTTGAGTTCGTACCGTCCGAAATCCTTTTTTCTCATAAACAGCAATCGTTTTCATAACGGCCTGAACGGATTGAAATTTGCCGAGCATATAGTCGATCTGTTCTTTTGATATAATGCTAATAAAATATTCATTCCAAATTTCCGATGCCAACCGGGCTAAAAGCTCGACGTCTTCCTCTGTCGCCACTCTTGTAAAGGCAAGTTCCATTCGTGCAACTCTCCCTTCTCCATGGATTTAATTATAACTTAATGTAGGAAATGGTTTCAAAAAAACCGCCTTAATACAACGACCAATCTAAAAAAGATGTGTGTATCAAGGCGGATTTTTTTAATGCCCGGATCCTGCTCGGTCGACATGCTTCACGTGCTTCCGATTGAGGAAGATGAACAACACCGATACCATGACAAACCCTGCGCCGACGATGAACGGAACATGCGGATTGAACCATTCCGCCAATTTTCCCGCAAAAAACGGAGCGACAGCGCCGCCGAGAAAACGCAGGAAGCTGTACGCCGCAGAGGCTGTCGAGCGCTCTACAGGAGCGGCGTTCATAACGGCTGTCGTGATGAGCGTATTGTTATTCCCCAGCAAAGCTCCGGCAACAATGACTGCGGCGATGACGACCCACTGCGTCGAAGTCCAGATTCCCATCGCCAGCAGAACGAGAGCGAACAAGAACAGCATGGCGCACATGGATGCGACCGTCCCGAATCTTTGCTGCAGTTTCGGCGCCATAAACACGGACGTGAGAGCCAGCAATATGCCCCATCCCAAAAAGACATAGCCCAGCCCATGTTCATCCAGGTTCATGACGAAAGGGGCGTAAGCGAGCAAGGTGAAGAAGCCAAAATTGTACAAACAAGCGGTTATTCCGAAAACAACCAAGGAACGATGCCGCATGGCCCGGAAAGGGTCGAGCAAGGAGGTTTTTGCTTTGGCAACTTGCGGGGTCTTGGATGTCGGCATCATCAAAACCAGACCGGCAAAGGCAATCACCATCAACGTCGCGACACCCAGGAACGGACCTCGCCATGAAATAGCCCCCAGTTCGCCTCCGAGCAGCGGCCCGATGGAGATGCCAAGACCGATCGCAGCTTCGTACAGAATAATCGCTTTCGCCGTACCGGAATTGGACAGGGTTACGATTGCGGTTAAAGCCGTGGCGACAAACAGCGCGTTTCCCAACCCCCAGCCGCCTCTTAGTCCGACCAGTTCCCAAATGCCGTTGGAAAACCCTCCGAGCGCCGAAAAGACGGCAATAATGACAATGCCGGCAAGCAGAGTCCGCTTGATCCCGAGTCTCGACGAGATGGCGCCGGTGATCAGCATCGCTGCCGCCATCACGGCATTGTAGCTGGTGAACAGCAAGGTGACTTGACTTTGGGAAGCATTCAACTGTTGAGCGATCGCAGGCAATATCGGGTCGACGAGCCCAAGCCCCATAAAAGCGATAATACAGGCAAAGAAGACAGCCCACACGCTTCGCGGCTGCTTGGCCAAGCCTTCTTTTTCCCGTGCGGATGAATTTGTTTTTAATGCGGGCGATGCATGGTTTGGCGTTATTGAAGACATATTTATTAACTCCTCTTCTTATTGCTGATTTTCAAACTACTTGTATGATGAAACTACATAAATGTATTATACAACGATATCGGATGTTGTCAATTTGAATTGCCGATGGAGGGCGTGATTTGAAAAGCGCTGGCGATGTGTTACGATGATTCCATAGCAAATAAAAGATTGTAGTGTGGTGGTAAAATAATGGATGAACAGTCACTGAAAGATATCGAGCTTGAGTTGGCGATTTTGATTCGTCGGATCACGTCCATCTCATCCGAGAAAAGAGTGGGAACTCTCGATCGATCCGCATATTTGTTGCTGCAGCAATTATCTGCCCATGGTTCTGCCGGAGTTAAGGCATTGGCGGATGAATTCCGCCTGGATATATCCACGGTCAGCAGACAAGCCGCAGCTTTGGAGCAAAAAGGATATGTGTACAAAATTCCCGATCCGGTGGACGGCAGGGCTTTCTCCTTTCAAATCACCGATCTGGGCGCTAAGGAATTAGCGGAGCACAGGAAGGCGAGGTTGGCCCGAATGAAGCATTTATTAAAAGACTGGACTGATGAAGAATGCCAAAGATTCGGACAACTCTTAAGCAAGTTTAATCAATCGTACAATTGAAATATATCAGCGATGGAGGGGACAATGTTGAGTATAGATAATCGGTCTCATATCAAATTGGGTATTCTTGACCAGGTATACGTCAGCGAAGGCCGCAGCGCGGCAGAAGCGCTGCAGGAAGCGACGCGTCTCGCTCAAGAGACGGAGAAGCTCGGTTACTCCCGTTACTGGGTGTCCGAGCACCATTCCATGCCGGCCCTCGCTTTCTCAAGCCCGGAGGTGCTGGTCGCCCACTTGGCGGCTGCAACTTCCCGCATTCGCGTCGGTTCGGGCGGCATCATGCTCCCGCATTACAGCGCGTATAAGGTTGCCGAGAATTTTCGCCTGCTTGAAGCGCTTCATCCCGGCCGCATCGATCTTGGCCTCGGGCGCGCGCCCGGCGGCATGCCGCTTGCGACAAGAGCGCTGCAGCAGGACAAATACGTGGACGTCAACAAATACCCCAATCAGGT
Organism: Paenibacillus sp. MSJ-34; assembly: GCF_018918005.1. GTDB lineage: Bacteria > Bacillota > Bacilli > Paenibacillales > Paenibacillaceae > MSJ-34. The sequence goes on from NZ_JAHLPR010000032.1 coordinate 17,650, forward strand.
GCTTGATCTAATCGGATACCTGCATGAAGCGATGCCCGCAGGTCACCGGTTTGAGAAGCTGTTGGCTGTTCCGTCCATTCCGACCGCGCCTGAGATTTGGCTGCTGGGCTCGAGCGGCGAGAGCGCAAGAATCGCGGCGCAGCTTGGCACCTCGTACGCATTCGCAGAGTTCTTCGGCACGCCGGGAGGACAGGAGGCGACGAAGTACTATAACGAGCATTTTGAGCGAAACGGCCTTTTGGAAGAACGGCCGCGTTCGATGATTGCCGTACTCGCCATCTGTGCGGAGACGGAAGAAGAGGCGAATCGCTTGTCCAAGAGCAGCGATTTGTTGTTTCTCGGCATCCGGACCGGCATGGAAATGCCTTACCTGCCTTCCGTCCAGACGGCAATCGAGTACCCGTATACGGACATAGACTTGCTGGCGATTGAACAAATTCGCCAACGGCGCTTAATCGGCACGCCGGCTCAGGTGAAGGAGCAACTGCTTCAAATGGGGCAAGACTACAACGTCGGCGAGATATTGATCAACAGTCCGATTCACGACCCGCAAGCGCGCATTCGCTCGTATGAGCTGATCGCGGATGCGTTCGGGATGCATACGACAATCTAGGAGCTTGCGGATACCACGCCGGTCCACTTGCTACGATATGAAACGCAATCTTGAATGGTTGCTTTTTTTCGCGAATAAGGCGAGGCAAATGCCCGCCGCCGGACAACGTTGAAGAATGAGCGCTGCGAAAACACTGGCGATGCATCGAAAAAGGCTGCGGATTCGATTTCATGGAAGTTGTCATGCGTGATTGGCTGGGCCGGCAACTCACCGCGGCCAATACCAATTCCTGCGAAAAGAGTCAATTGCATAATAGCTGCGCGGCTGACGGTCCGTCGAGCGAGCTAACGAAACTTCCAAACGCTAATGCCTGCTAAATCATCTGATTGCTGGCGCAACGAAACGGAAACACGCTAATGAAGGGAAAAAGGCGTTAAGACAGCCGATTTCCGAGGAATAACGATACCTGCTTTCGTTAGGATTGGAACGTCGTCATTTTGAGCCTAATAAGGATTGTTAGTTTCGTTAGCGCCGAACAAGAAGCGTAGGGCCGCGCGGATCGCCTTCGAAATAGGGAGCTCCCCCTCCGATACGCGTAATAAAGCCAGTTGCATCAACGGTGGCGAATGATGAAATGGACTCAAAGAAAATTAGCAATATAAAAGAATTTCATTGCATTGTTCTATGATAAAGTTATGAAAATAAGGATAAGGGGGATTTTGTATGGCAAAAGCGGCGAAACGGTCCGATTCAGAGCTGGTAGCGGAGTTTATGAAGCATCTCGAACACCCGCTTAAACGGGAAATCGAGGAAGTCCGGCAAATCATTGCGAACGCCCACCCGGAGCTGAAGGAGCATATAAAATGGAATGCGCCGAGCTTCCATTATCAAGGGGAGGACCGGGTGACGTTCAATTTGCGAAGCAAAGACTACCTTCTCCTTGTCTTTCATTGCGGAGCAAAAGTGAAGAAACGGGCGGGCAAGGAACCGCTGTTCGAAGATACGACAGGGTTGCTGGAATGGGCCGCCGCCGATCGGGCGACGGCGAAGCTGTACGATATGAATGATGTAATTGCCAAAAGAGACAAACTTGTACAGGTCATCGGCAAGTGGCTGGAAGTAAACTGACCCATGCGAACTGCCCATCTACCAATGATTGACTGCATGCTCGGCGAAGGCGAATAGCCTTTCTGCGCGAGGGAACCGTCGTCGTTGAGCAAATTGCCTGACGTAACGATATGATTTTGCATACGTCTACCCCTCCATCTAATGAGTTGTTGGGTCAGTTACCCCAATTTCCCTCTTTTCCCCGCAATAGTAGAGAGCATCCCTCTTGGATCGGGATGCTCTTCATTCATATAGACTTCGTCGTTACAGATCGCCAATGTAGTATTGGAACTCGGATCGAACCTCAAACCCGACGTTGCGGTATAGATGCAAAGCACGGTCATTAACGGTAACGACGCTTAAACGGATCTGCGCGAACCCTTCCTCCAACAGAAGACTCACCGTCTGTGCCAGAACGTCACGTCCAAGCCCTTTCCCTTGGCGGGACGGCAGGATGCAAAAGTCATGTATGATCGCGGCAGTCGGCTGCAAGGCATTAACGCGAATCAGGCCGACCCCGTATGGTTCGCCAAAGCGATATAGTTCATACGGCCGGGCTTATTCGTGCGGGCCCAATATTCGCGCGTCCATGACTCCGAATCGCCGAAAGCTTGGGATAAGCATGATACGATAAACTCCAAGTCTGCAGGTTGCGCGGGGCGCAAGCCTATATCCGAATGATGGGGTTGCGCGGTTCGCAAATGGGCAATCGTCATCGAGTATTCCGATCTGTTGAAGCCTGCTCCCAGAGACTGTACGCAGCCGAAACCAGAGTCGGAACCGGAAGGGATCCGATAGCAGATCGTTTGCAGCCTTTGCAGCTTCATATCTTCCCGGGCGCGCTGCAGCATGCTGCGAAACACGCCTTGACGGCGGTAGTCCGGATGAACCGTCGCATTGACATTTGCGATGATGCCGTCGGAAGTGTACCAAACGAACACCGATGACCTCATCCTGACGGTAACATAGAATTGCGCGGTCTCCGCCTTCTTTTCCGAGATGTTCGATGCCGACGCTAACGTTTATTGGTTCAAATTGTTTACATCGTTGCTCGAGCCGAGCGATAGCGTCGATTTGTTCGTTTGAATGATCTGTCAGTTCAGTTATAGTATAATGTAACATGGATGCTTGCTCCTTCTTTGGCGAAGGAAAATACGCGGTTTATGGACCAGCAGGCGCTATCCTTCGAGAATAGGTCCGGCGATATTCGTTATCATATTATCCCCTCCAATAACTTAGCCCGATCATATCATATTTGCAATAGGAAGTGGTACAAATGTCCAAAATGACAAACAGCGCGAAGCTCGTGAGCAGATTTGAATCGGCATTGAGATGCCCGCATTGCGAAAATCCAATGAAGGTCGCCGGGCTGAAGAGTCTCGTATGTCCTAACAACCATACGTTCGATTTTACAAAACAGGGATATGTCAATTTGTTGCCCCGTCCTTCTGCCGGCAATTATAAGAAGGAACTGTTCGAAGCAAGGCATAAAATTGTTGTGGAAACCGGGTTATACGCTTCGATGCATAAGACGGTCGGGAAAGCGATCAAGGAATATGCGGATGCCGCGAATCCTTGCCTGGTTGCGGATTTGGGCTGCGGGGAAGGTTCTCATTTATACAAAATATTGGACGAATGCGACAATCCGGAAGTAACAGGCGTCGGTCTCGACATTTCAAAGGAAGGCATCATAATGGCTTCCAAAAGATACGATCGTTCGATTTGGTTTGTCGGCGATTTGGCGAAATCGCCGTTCGCGGACCAATCGTTTCCCATCGTTCTTAATATTTTGGCTCCGTCCAATTATAAGGAATTCAAGCGGATGTTGGTTCGGGACGGACTCGCCATCAAGGTTGTGCCCGGCCCCGATTATTTAAGGGAACTTCGCGAAGCGCTTTACGATGACGATGAGAAAAGGGCGTACACGAATGAAGATACGGTGTCGCTTTTTAAAACGCATTTTCATATGCAGCATCTTTTCCATCTCAACGATACGAAAAAATTGAATCAAGCCGAACGCCAACAGTTAGTTCAAATGACCCCTCTTGCCTGGTCGAGGGATCAAGCGCGCATTGATGCGTATTTAGACCGGGATGTAAGCGAGATTACGATCGACCTGCATATATTGGTTGGAAAATACACTGAATGAGCCCGGAACTCGAAACTGCAAGCTGCGAATCGCGGCTGTAGGTCCGATTTCCGCGAACAGGCGCCAAAAGCGGATAAGGTACGGCATTAAAGGCATCGCTCATTGTAAAATATACAACATTTCTCCCCTTCAATCTTGGGTTTCGGTGCTGCTGTTGTACAATATACAACATTTTTGGGTCAAAACCGGTCATTTTGCCATGGAATTGACGATTATGTTGTACATTGTACAACATGGATCACCAATTGTGGCCTTTGCCCCTCACCATGTTGTATTCCATACAACTTGTGTTACGAAAACAGATGGAGAAGGGCGCATCCGACTTGCCGGGCCGAGTCGTCTTTACTCGGAATCATGACCACCCGCCCAACGGGTGGTCATGATTTTACTGTGATCGGGGGAAGGGGCGTCGCAATCCGACCGGTAGCGTCTTTCGATTAACGGTAAATTGTGGAGTATTTTTGTCGATATCCCCCTCGTTCAGTAGCAATTTCGTTCAGGGACCGATCTTGTTCCGGATCCTGCTTGCTTCTTTCCGCAGTTGTTGTCCTCAGTAATTGCATCCGCTGCAAAAAGCAATTTTCAAACGGTAGACGAATATATCGCCACCTTCCCGGACGAGGTGCAAGACACTTTGGAACAAATGAGGAAACAATCAAAGAAGCGGTTCCCGAAGCGGAGGAGGTCATCAGCTATCAGCTTCCGGCGTTCAGGTACTTATGGCTTTTCGGCGCGAACGACGTTCATCACGGAGCAAGGAGGAGATCCGCAATTTGCTCCGGGCCGTACGTATATTTTTTCCGCACATATGGCATACGATCTCGATCGAACCGTCGTTTTCATGAGCGTTCGCCAGTTCTTCCTTACCCAACGAGTACAGCATACGGAACAAAATCTCTTTGGTGTGCATCCGCAGAAGAGCCGCAGAGGCTCTACTCCTTTCACCGAAATCGCGGGGAACTCCGCGGCTTCGCGGACCGTCGTTCCGCTGTTTGTGACAAAAAGGGGGGATTTGGGAATTTCGCGGACACAGGATACGTTATTTGACCCAAAAGAGTGCAATTTCCTACCTAAAACCTCAATTAGAGGATCCTGTGTCCGGATAGATGCCGAGAATGGAGGAATGTTCACAATTAACGTACCCAGTGTCCGGATTGCTAAAGTCCGACCGTTACGGCAAGCTCATTTCAAACCTTCAACTTATAGGTACGAATTCTCTCTCGCCCGCTTGCGACGTACAGCAATTGCATATCAACCAAGGCATGCAGGATGCGCCGGGCGTGCCGGTCGCTTATTCTTAGATGACGCGCAAGTTCCAGCGGCGCGAACGGACGCAGCAACCGACGCACCAGGCGCATCGTCTCCGCCTCCAACCAAGTTAGCTGCGAAGGCACGTCTGTGGATACGAATTTGCCGATAAAAGTGAGAATAAGCTGCTGACAAAGCTTGGGTTCATCTTGAATTGAAGGAAACGCCAACGGCAAGAAAACCCTTCCGTCGAGCGCCAACAGGCAATGTCTGTTGCATAAATCTTTAAACCGTCTTACGTCAAGATCTCTCGCATGCGGTCCGTAGCCTTGAATTTCGATTCCGCCTTTCGCTCCTCCGGGCATATAAGCAAAATCGAGGTAGCGGTATCCGTTATTAAAGTCACGCACCTCCCACTCGGGATACAGGTGTTTGAAGTTGCCTACAGCCGGGTACCAGACGGAACGGAGAAACTCAACCGACCCGTGTCCCAGTCCTTTCTCAAGCCGTTCGCGCCTTCTGGATTTTTCTTCCTTCGAAATATTTGCCTGTATCCAGTCCTCATATGTTTGTTCAAAACGCCGCATGATCGACACCACATCGCTCCTTCCTTTCTTCAACGCTCGGAAACACAAAAAAGCCGCCTTGATACGAACGACCCTAGATTCATTAAGGTCGCCAGTATTCATGCGGCATGTGCTTCATGACCGTTTATTTGAATTCAGTATATCGCGAAACCGGACCTCCGGCAATCTTTATTTCATAAGAAGTCGGGCCAGACCGCGAGTTGCGCGGTCACCCTCCGTTGCCGACGGCGGGCTGCCGCGAGGAGCCTGTCGGCTGCCGGTAGCGGTATCCCTGCGGTTGATTGCAGTAAGCCTGTTGCGGGTAAGCCTGCTGTGAGTAAGCTTGCTGCATATATGACTGTTGCGAATAAGCCTGCTGCGGGTACGCCTGCTGCACAGGAACTCCTTGGGCTTGTTGAACGCTGCACTCGCTCGGCGGGCCGATGAACACCGTCTTCGTAATGGGTGCCAACGTATCCCTTACTTTTCGCTCGTCGAGGCAATACGTATGGGCAAGCACGTTTGCCGGAGTTAAGCGCAGCAAGTCGGAACCGCCGATAAATTCCGGAATCGGCGCATCGAAGATGGCCAATAAGTGGGTATTGTCGGCGGTAGCCACTTCGTAATGCCACCAGCCTTGAGGTACATTCGCCACCTGGCTAGGCCCGATCGGATAATTGCGCAACTCTTTCGTGAACGGATTGAGTATGGAGACGACGGCCGCGCCGGAAATACAGTATACCAGTTCCGACGCGTTCTGGTGGTAATGAGGTTCGATCACGTTCCCGGCGCTCAAATAAATGTCCAACAGGGATGTATTTCCAAGCGTGTTAAGCTGCCTGATCGAAAGAGCGTTGATATAATTCCGGTCATCCTTGCGGAAAAAAGGGTTATTGCGTAAATCATACGTAAACTGCGCGTTCGGCGAAGCATAGTCCATGTAAGAAATCGCCACGGTATTCCCTGCCTTTCCAATTCGATATGGGCTTTCGTCTATGGGATACCATATGCTTTCTTTCAAATGCGTGTGCGCCCAAGTTGCGTCGGTCCTTCGCCCTTTGGCTTTGCTTCGGCACCTCAGCGCAGAGACGAAGTAGTAGCTTGTAATCGCTTGTTTCCGACCGCAAAACCGATCAAGCCCGCCCCTAATCCAAGCGCTACGATGAAGCCTGCCGCCAACGGATGATACAGGAGCGTAGATGCGGTGTCGGCCATCAAACCGCCCGTGCCGGCTCCGATGGCCAATCCTAAATGGGTTGTCGATGTGTTTAAACTTAGAACCAAATCGGATGAGCGGGGGGCTTGTTGAATGAAATAGCTTTGAATAGCCGGACCGACCGTAAACATGGAAAGCATGACGAAGCCGACCAACATCAGACCGATAAGAGGGACTTCGGTTAGCAGCGGCAGAAGCGCCAAAGCGGCAATTTGCACGATCATTCCCAGAACGATGACTTTTGCCGCTCCCCATCGATCGATGCCGTACCCCCCCGCGCGCGAGCCGATTGCGCCGACAATGCCCAACACAAGCATAACGATACTTACGTTGGCGGCATGGATGCGAAGATGGTCTTGAAGAAACGGTGTCAAATAGGTGACGAAGACGGAGCCGCCCGATTCTCTGAATAAAGTGAGCAATAAGCCGAATACGATCACGGAACTGCCCAGCACCTGGAATTGCTGCCGGAACGAAACCGGAACGCTTCCTTCGATCGTGGGGAGGAGCCGGAAAATGATCAGCGCAATGATCAAACTTAGCAAGCATAATATGATGAATATGGCTTGCCAACTCAACCAATTGGTGATCGCGATCCCCATCGGCACGCCCAAGATGAGCGCGCTGCTGAACCCGAATACGATCGTACCGATTGCGCTTCCCAATTTGTGAGGCGGCACGATTTTGGCGGCTATGCCGAACGTGACGACAAGATAAACGCCCGAAGCGATTCCCGTGATGACACGGGAAACCATAAAGAGCGCAATATTCGAACTTAGGGAAGAAATGACGCAGCCTATCATGAATAAGAGAAGTGAGGCGACGAGCACTTTTTTGCGTTCCAAACGGGAAGTGAGCGCTACCAGTATCGGCGTACCGATCGCAAACGCAAGCGAATAAGCCGTAATCAGTTGGCCGGCAAGGGCGAGAGAAATATGCAGGTCTTCGGCGATGACGTATAAGATGCCGGAGACGACCAACTCGGAAGTTGCGGTTAGAAACGCTCCAAGCGCAAGTATATAAATTGACAGTCGATTCATTGGACAAATTCCTTTCTGCTCTATGTTGCCGCGGCCAGCACATGGCTGTTTTTCGGAAAATGGATATTGCGAGATCTCTTTGTTGTATTATAATTAGGTCACGATAATTATGTAAGAAGGCAAAGGATTTGTTCATTGTCCAAATGAATTGACTAACTAACTATTGGTAATTGAGTGGTGTATACAATGGAATTAAGGAAGGAAGAAGAACAAAAACAAGGGTATTCCAACATCTGTTCCGTGCTGCAAATACTTGGCGCGAAATGGGCCTTTCTAGTGATTGCCGAGCTTTCGAAAGGGAAAAGGCGGTTCAAACAGCTTCATCGGGATTTGGCGATCGTCAGAACGCAATCTTTAACGGATGTGTTGAGGCAATTGGAACAGAACGGGGTCGTTCGCCGCGAAGTGTTTCCCACGGTGCCGGTAACGGTGGAATATTCCTTGACCGAGAAAGGAATGGATTTCAAGGCGGCTTTGAAAGAACTGGACAATTGGGCGTTGAAGTGGAGGATAAGAGAGGGTGAGGGGGAAGAACATTCATAATGCAAGCGTCAGCCGCAACTGGGGTTGCGGCCTATTCGCGCTTATCCTTGCGTTCCGTTTCGCCTGTCGTCCCGTTAGCTAAGCTTCGATTTCTTGGGCCATATAAAATTGGAGACCGCGATAATGAAATCGATGCCCAGCGCAAGCGTCCATATTCTTAACACGCCGGACAGCGCTTCGGTACGGGAAGGATCGTTAATAAAATAGATGAGACCGGCCAACAGTCCCGCACCGATGAGATAGGAGATCACATGCCTGCCCCAACTCTTCAAATAATGTTTGGCATAGTCCATGCCGAATCGTTTCGTCGGCGGGGGTCCTTGTTTTACGATATAATATCGAAAACGTTCGTCCGCCCATGCGATCATGCTCTTGCCGAATCCGATCGATACGCCGATATAAACCGCGGCAATCGCATGAGGCGTAGTCGCAACGGCCCCGCGGTATAAATCGACGCTTGTCGCAACCAACAAGATCAAATCGATAACGGGAGTCAAGGCTAACAGGAAAAGTCCCAGTTTAGGCTTCTTGAACAAGTACCGTACCATCAAGCCTAATAAAATAACGACCCAAAACCCGATTTCACTGGCAACGATCGCCCACGCGACAAAATTCATATCATCACTTCCCTTTTTCGCACATGTGTATTATATAAAATAAAAATTATTATAACATCCGATTTTAAATAGCACAACTGTATTATTTCATTCGTTTTTGTTAAAATAGGACTATGCCAAAAATAGTCGATCATGAAGAAAGAAGAAATGAAATTGCCGAAGCTACGTGGCGGGTCATCGTCAATCTGGGCATGAAAGGGGCGACAGTGCGGAATATCGCGAAGGAAGCGGGATTGTCTTTAGGCGCTTTGCGCCACTATTTTGCTACACAGGACGAACTGCTTACTTTTGCGATGAAGCTCGTAAAAGAAAAGGCGACGGCTCGAATTAACGAGATCGCCATAGGAGACCTGCCTCCGAAGGACAAAATATTGCGGATCCTGCTCGAACTTGTGCCGACGGACGAACAGAAGACGGCTGAAATGGAAGTTTGGTTCGCTTTCACCTTTCATAAAAGATACGAGGGAGAACTTTTCGACGCGAATCATGACGAGATATACAACGGTATGCGCAAGCTAATCGAAGGGTTGGATTATTACGGCTTGCTGCGCAAAGAGTTGGATAAGGCGGTGGAGACCGAAAGATTGTACGCCTTAATCGACGGAATAGCGCTGCACGCGCTATTGGAGCCGCATCGTTTGGATCGCGAGCGGATCGTCGAAGTGCTTACTTATCATCTGAATTCGATATGCGCAGATGCAACGTCCGAATAATTTTTATGTTCATTTAATATTGAAATAAGTTGTCTTTAAGGTTTCGCTACTATACTGACATTACTCACCCTTTTATATAGATTGCTTGACGGTTGGCCGGGACCGCAACGCCGGCGACAGCCTCGGGAAGACGAACCCGGGGCTTTTTTTTACCGGATCTATTTCGGCAACTAGCTTTCCACGAGCTTATTTTTAATGTAAACACTTTCAACTATATGGTATAATAAGAGTAATTTTGCGCGGATACAGTTAGGGGTGAAGGTGTTGCGGCAGCATCCAACGATAGCCAAAGATCATATTATGCTCCCTTCTTACTTGCCGATCCAGATTTCGCAGAATCACGGCGTATCTCCGCTCTTTCAACGATTGCACCGGCATCACGAACTGGAAATCAATTATATTGTCGAAGGGACGGGATACTATCTTATCAACGGGATCAAGTATTCGTTCCGCAAAGGCGATATATTGCTGATTAACTCGAACGACCTTCATCGCGCGTTTGAAACGGAAAATTTGGAGATCGAGGTGATTATGTTCGATCCGTCGTGGCTTGCTACGGAACAGCGGTACGATCCGGAATTGCTGCTGCCGTTTCATGAGATGGGCATCAGATTTACCCATTTATTGGATCGGACTCATCCGAAGCAGATCGAACTTGCCGAAATTTTGCAAGATATGCGCACTGAATTTCTCAACCAGGCTCCCTCCTTCGTCTCCGTCATTCGCTCGCATCTCATTCGGTTTTTAGCGTTAGTCAACCGGTATTTCGCTTTGAAAGAAGCGAACAAAACGCGTTTTAAACTGCAAGGATCGGATTTAATTCAAGATGTCGTTCAAATTATGGAACAGCAAATCGCGATACCATGGACGGTTCGGAGACTCGCCAATCTGGTGCATCTAAGCCCGTCGCGCTTCTGTGCGTTGTTCAGCCAGATCGTAGGCACCTCGCCGATCGACTATTTGATTCAATTGCGGCTTGCGCATGCCGTTCACTTGCTGAAAACGACGGATCGTAAAATAATCGAAATATCGATGCTTTGCGGTTTTCGCAATTTGTCCAATTTTAACCGGCTGTTTCGGCTGCATATCGGCCAATCGCCGACCGATATTCGCCAGGCGGTCCAGCACCATGAATGAAGATTACAGTAAGATTGTATCAGTTTGTAATACATTTGTAGTAGCTTAATCCGATAGGTTCTTGGTAATTTAATTATAGAATAACAACATTGAATCCCTCAGATTAGGCGGATTGTATACTTTGACAAGTTAGGGGAGTTTCTATTGAACATTTTTTTGGGCGTTGACGCCGGTGGTACGAAAACACATGCCTTAATTGTCGACGAGACCGGTCGGGTGCTGGGACAGGGGTACAGCGGCAATGGGAATCACCAAATCAATCGCGCCGAAGCCGAACGTAACGTTCATTCCGCCTGCGACCAAGCGCTCAGAGAGGCGAATATTACGAAGGACGATGTCACATTCGCGTTTTTCGGTATGGCGGGTGCGGACCGTGCAAGAGATTTGGCCATTTTAAGGCCTATTATTTCCGGCCTTGAGTTTAAGCGCTTTAATATTGTTTGCGATACGATGATCGGCATGCGCGCCGGAACGGTGCATCCATACGGTCTCGTTATCATTAGCGGAACCGGCTTTAATTGCGCCGGCCGCAACGCGCAAGGAGTACAAGCCGACTACGGCGGTTTCGGCTATATGTTCGGCGACGGGAAAGGATCGGGATCGGATTTCGCGGTTCATGCTTTCCGCTCGGCGGTTCGGGCATGGGACGGACGCGGCGAGCCGACGATGCTGCTCGACATGGTTTTGAAAAAAACGGGATACGATTCATTCGATGCCTTATATGAAGATGTGCTGTACGGGCACGAAACGTTGCCGCCCGACTTGGGCAAATTGGTATTCGAGGCGGCGGAACAAGGCGATTCGGTCGCGATTTCCATATTGGAAGAAGAAGGAGAGGAACTGGGGAATGCGGCTCGGGCGATCATACGCAAGCTTCATATGGAGAACGAGAGCTTCGATGTCGTATTGGCAGGCAGCGTCCTGCAGAAGAGCAAAGGATTGCATTTAGTCGAAGCGATTCGCAGAGTCGTCAATTCGGTTGCGCCGCAGGCCAATATCGTCAAGCTCGAAATGGAACCGGTCGTAGGGGCGGTCATGAGCGCGATGGATGAAAGCGGCCATGTCATTGATGAAGCCGCTTATGCCGCTCTCAAAAGCATAACGTTTAAAGTTTCCAATAAATAGCTAGAAATTGGAACAAAACATTGAGGAGGATGACAGATGAGTAATCAATCCGGTTTGAAAATTGCGGTGATCGGCGGTGGATCTTCTTATACGCCGGAAATTGTCGAGGGATTTATTCAGAAATATAGCGAGATGCCGATTCGCGAGCTTTGGCTTGTCGATATCGAGGAAGGACAGCATAAGCTCGAAATCGTCGGCAATTTGGCTAAACGGATGGTCAAAAAGGCGGGCCTGCCGATGGAAGTCCATTTGTCGCTAAACCGCCGCGAAGCGATCCGAGATGCGGATTTCGTCACGACCCAAATTCGCGTCGGATTGCTGGAAGCGCGCAAACGCGACGAGCATATCCCGATCAAATACGGGATGATCGGTCAAGAAACGACCGGCCCGGGCGGAATGATGAAGGCGCTGCGCACCGTTCCGGTTATTCTGGACATATGCCGGGATATTGAAGAGTTGGCGCCGAACGCATGGATGTTGAACTTTACCAATCCGGCCGGAATCGTGACGGAAGCGGTCGCCAAGCATTCCAAAGTTCGATCGATCGGATTGTGCAATTCCCCTATCAATTTCCAGAAGTATTTGGCGAAAACGTATGGGGTTAGCCAAAAGGAAGTCCTTCCGGAATTCGTCGGCATTAACCATATGCATTGGGTTACGGCCGCGTATGTGAACGGGGAGGACAAACTGGACGAATTGCTCGATCCGAATAAGCAGTATTCGGCCAAAAACGTGTCCGCGCTCGACTGGGATCCGGAATTTCTCCAATCTTTGCGCGCTATTCCTACCTATTATTTGAAATATTATTATATGACTAACGAAATGTATAAAGACATGAGCGAATCGCTGGAGAAAAGCGGCACCCGCGCCGAAGTCGTCAGCCGCGTCGAGAAAGAGCTGTTCGAATTGTACAAGGACGAAAATTTGCAGGAGAAGCCGAAGCAGTTGGAACAGCGGGGCGGGGCGTATTATTCCGAAGCGGCGGTCAACTTGATGTATTCGTTGTATAACGATGCCCGCGATATCCAAACGTTGAACGTAGCGAACGGCGGCATTTACGACTTCCTTCCCGCCGATGCCAGCATTGAAGTCAATTGCGTCGTGACGGGGCACGGGCCGCTGCCGATTCCGCCGGTAACCGTGCCGGAACATGTGAAAGGGCTGCTGCATGCCGTCAAAACATACGAACAGTTGACGATCGAAGCGGCCGTGACGGGCGATCGGGGAATCGCGCTTCAAGCGTTGGCCCATCATCCGCTCGTTCCATCCGTGAATGCAGCCAAGGAAATGTTATTCGAAATGTTGGAAGCTAACCGCAACTATTTGCCGAATTTTTTTAAGTCCTAATCGATTTGTTGGTCCGCAAACTGCCGTATCGCACGATACGGCAGTTTCTTTTGTTTGCCCTCACCCAATCTATCATTTCTTCATAGAATATGATAAACGCGGCAAAGGAGGAGGGAAATGAATCAGACCATTTTCAACACGATATGCGGATTCATCGGGGCTGCCGCGACGTTCGCTTTCGGCGAGTGGAACCAGTTGCTCACCATTTTTCTCATCACGATTGCGATCGATTATTTCAGCGGCATTGCGGCATCGGTGAAAGAAGGAAGCGGACTGAACAGCCAGGTCGGATTTTGGGGGCTTGCCAAAAAAGCGTTAATGCTATTGATCATCATGTTGGCGCATCATATGGATTTGCTGTTTCACACCGATGTCATTATGTCCGGCGCCATTTATTTTTATTTGGCGAACGAGCTCATATCGATTACCGAAAATTACGGCAGAATCGGGCTTCCGTTGCCGGATAAAGTGAAACAACTTATCTCCGCGCTGAAACAAAAAGATCGTTAATTAATTGACGAATCAGACCAAATTGCAAGCGTTTCTCGTTCTATCGAATGCCGATTCCGGTATGAGCTTGAGTCGGCTCCAATTGTTCATCGATTTGTCAAATTGCCGATAAAATCAGTGCGGATTTACATATTCCGGTTGAGATGATTCGCTACTATGAGTACAATTAAAATAATGCGTCAATATGAGGGGGATAATGAGATGATAACCCATATCGTATTTTTTAAGTTAAAGGATCGCAGCCCCGAGAGCGTGCGGAAGACAGCGGACGTTCTGAATGCCATGCGCGGACAAATCCCGGAATTGCTGGAATTGGAAGTAGGCATCGACGTGCTGCACAGCGAGCGCTCTTACGATATTGCCTTAATTACGAAATTCGAATCGCTTGCGGCGTTGGAAGCGTACCAGGTTCACCCGGAACATGTCAAAGTCATCGAGCATATGGCGACCGTTCGCGAAAGCTCGGTAAGCGTGGATTTCGAAAGCTAGGAAAGAAGGGACCAAGTTGAGCGAAGATTTAGGACAAGCGTTTTTGGTTTTATTTGTGGTTGTTATTACGTTTGCAGTAACGATCGTATGGTTAAAGCGCAAGGCGAAAAAAAATAAATGACAGTTGCGGAGGGAACTCCTTGTATTACGTAAATCAGGAACAAATTGAACTTCGGCTGCGCTGCATCCCGGGCATTGTGGAAGCGATGCAAACGATTATGGCGGAATGGGACGGCGGCAAACTGATCGGACTCGCTCAAGAACGAGCGTTGCATTTGGCAATCGAAATCGTGACGGACGTAGGCAGCTATTTGATTGACGGATTTATTATGCGGGACGCCAGCAGTTATGAAGATATTGTGGAAATTATCGGGGAGGAAGGCGTATTTCCTTCAGATTTGTTGCAACCGCTAACAGAGCTGGTGCGCTTGCGCAGGCCGCTGGTGCAGGACTATTATGCTTGGAACGGCGAAGAGCGCCATCCGCTGCTTGAGGAACTGCCGGACGTCCTGCGCAGCTTCGAAGCCTCGGTTCGCCAATATTTGGACAAAGAACTTGGAACGGTGAATAAGTAACGTTGGCGGCATGCCATATAGAGATTGCAAAACTTTGCGATCTCTATTTTTTATACTAAATAAGATATAAAAATGGCGGAGGGATGATGATACGATAGTGGTAAGATCCAGCCTTGCGGCCGGGTCTTACTTTGTTCGTACCTATACTTATGGAGATGATCAATATGGGGGCGCTTGGAAAGAGCATGCGGCATCTGAAGTCCAGCATTACCTATAAATGGATGCTGCTGCTTATTGCGATAACGTTAATCCCCTTGTTTATTTTGGGCGTGGTCTCCTATTCGATTACGAAGGACGCCATCGACAAGAAGGTCAAAGATTCTTCCAAGCAATTGATTAGGCAGACGGGGGAAAATATCGACATTCGGTTCTCGGGGTACAAAGATATGCTGATGCAGATGATTACGAACCCGGAAATTATGTCGTTGCTCCATAAAATCCAGCAGCGGGACGAGAGCGTTGTCGAGAATTTGTCGCTAACCTCCAAACTTGCTTATTTTACGTCCGTCTCCCCGGAGTTTAAGTCCGTATCGTTTATGACGGAATCCATGTACATCAAAGGGATCTTCCGTTGGGACGACCAGGCGGAGCGCAAGGTTGATTTCTTTAACCGGACGATGTCTGCGGGGAATGACTTTGTATGGTTTCCGACACGGCTCGGGCTGTATTCCGACACGGCGGATAACCATGAAGAGTTGGTCTTCTCCGTTTCCAAGCAGGTATTCAATATTCACGACGGGCGGCAGCTTGGGATGGCGGTCGTTCTGGATATTCGGGAAGAGATGTTGAGCGATATTTTGAAAAAAAACGCGGAGAGCGAACTTCATACGGAAAGCTTCATTATCGATCGGAACGGCATTATTTTATCCCATGCGGATAAATCGATGCTAATGACTTCCGTGGAGCAGTGGTTCGACGGAAACGATAGTTCGTTTCTACATAACGACGCCATGGAGGACGGATTCGTCGCCCATTATAAAGGGAAAGAAGTCATGGTCAATTACTTGCAGCTCAAGAGCAACGATTGGAGAGTCGTGCATATCATCGAAAGGTCCAGCTTGTATAAGGATTCGGACCGGGTGATCCAGGTGATCGCCGTCATTATTTTGGCATGCGTGTTGTTCGCAATCGTTGCGGCCTATGCGATGGCGAGTTCCGTCTCCAGACCGCTCAAGCGGATGGTGAGAGCGATGAAGCAGGTCCATATCGGGAACTTGTCCGCCAGAATCGACAGGGACGCGAATCGAATCGACGAGATCGCAAGCCTTCAATACCATTTCAACGATATGGTCGAGAGGATCGAGGAATTGGTGGATGCGGTCTATCGGGAACAAAACAATAAAAGAATTGCGGAAGTAAAAGCGCTGGAAGCGCAGATCAATCCGCACTTTTTATATAACACGCTCGATGCGATCAAATGGACGGCCTTGTTTCAAAAAGCGAACAATGCTGCGGAGATGGCCCGTCTACTGTCCCGCTTGCTGCATATCAGCATTGGAAAAGGAGACGATACGGTGTTCGTGCAAGAGGAAATCGAGCATGTCGAGTGTTACATGGGCATTCAAAATTTGCGGGCGGCGGGCCGGATTGAGGTAAAATACGAGATCGCCGACGAGGTCAAGCTGTTTAGAACGCCGAAAGTGATTTTGCAACCGATTGTGGAGAATGCGGTGCTGCACGGCTTCGCCGACCATACGGAAGGCGGAGTTATTACAATCCGTTGCAGGCAGGATCGGGACCGTCTCATTTTCGAGGTAACGGATAACGGACGAGGATTCGAACAAGAGATGTACGCCTCCGCAAGCCAAGCTTGGGACGAGATGCCTAAAGGCGCTTCATTCCTTGGCGTCGGTCTATCCAATGTGGAGGAGCGCATCAAGCTGATTTGCGGCGCGGATTACGGGCTCGGCATCACAAGCAGGCCGGGCGAAGGAACCGCCGTCGTCATTACGCTTCCGATTATGAAGGGGGAAAGCAACCATGTATAAAGTACTGATCGTAGATGACGAACATTTGGTTCGATACGGCATCAAAGCGATGATCGATTGGGAGGATATCGGATTTAAGGTAGCGGGGGAAGCCGGCAACGGCAAGGACGGTTTGCTTGCCTTCGAGGAATTGTCTCCCGATGTCGTCATATCCGACATTAAGATGCCGGTCATGGACGGAATGGAGTTCATCGGCCAGGTCAGGGCCCTCGACAAGCAAGTGAAGTTGATTCTGCTCACTTGCCTGGAAGATTTCGATTACGCGCAGAAGGCGCTGCGGCTAGGTACGACGGATTATTTGATCAAATCGGATATGATGCCGATAGATTTGGAACGGGTCATGCTGAACTTGAGAACATTGCTTGACGAGGAACGGAAGGGTAGCGGTCAACTTGCCGAGCAGCAAGCAAGCGAGCCGTCCGCGCCAGAAACGATCGCAGCGGATGCGCTGCTTATGGGGCTCGCGCACGGCACCTTGTCGGAGAGTCGCGTGACCGAAGCCAAGCTGTACGCTTCCGGCCTATCCGATTGGGAGGGTCGGCTTACGCTGCTCCATATCGGGATCGATTATATGCAGGAGTTGAGCCGGCGCTTAGCGGAGGGAGATCTAAGCCGGCTGCATACGGAAGCCGCGGAGGCCATTCGGGAGATTTGTGCCTCCAAGGGCTGCCGCAGCGAGCAATTTTCCGGCAGCGCGGGAGAATGGAATGTACTGCTCAAGGGCGCGGACAGCGACGCCGTAATGGAACTGGGAGCAAGCATCATCTCCCGCTTATCCGGCGATTGGGGCGTGTCGGCAACGGTAGGGGCAAGCGGCATGTTCCACTCGCTCGCTGCGCTTCGCGACGCCTATACGCAGGCGGAACGCCGTTACAAGCTAAAGTTGTTTCTCGGTTGCGGCATCGTGATCGGAACGGAGCCAAGGCATCAATCCGACCCGGGCAGCAGCCCGGCTCCGATGATGAACAAGAAGCTCAACGAATATTTGTATTCGTTGGATAAGGAAGCGATGCGGCAATATGTGATCCGAATATTCGAAGACGCGGAAGCAAGGCTCGATTACGAGAGGACCCATTTGATTTCCATTGAGCTTTTATTGAATTTGACCAATATGTATTCGGAATTAACGAACGACCATGAATGGCTGTATGAACGGAAAAAGGAGCTGTACGACCAAATCAAAGGGCTTGAAACGCTGGAGGACCTGAAACGGTGGTTCGTCGAGGTGTACGAGGAGTTGATCCGGAAGCTGCGAAGCGTTTATTCGAGCGACAAAGGCGCCATTCCGAAAGTGATTGCGTATATCGAGCAGAACTACGACCAAGCGTTGTCGCTGCAGGTGCTCAGCCAGTACGTCCATCTGAGCAAAAATTATTTGGCTCACCTGTTCAAGAAGGAGACGGGCGAGGGGATCATTGATTATATTACAAGAATCAGGTTGGAACGGGCGAAAGTGCTGCTTCGCGGTACGGATTTGAAGAGCGGGGAAATTAGCCTTATGGTGGGCATACCGGATTCCAAATATTTCTCCAAGCTGTTCAAGAAGATGGTGGGTGCGACGCCAAGCGAATATAGAGAGGGAAGCGACGGTTAAGCATCCGTACAATTGACGCCGGCATCGTGAAATATTCCACTGGCACGGATTCGTTGGATGAATTCGTGCTTTTTGATAGAGCGGTATTTTACGACAGAATGCGCGGTTCATTCCGTTTCAGTATCGCATTGCAATGATTATGATTAAAGTCAGGAACGGGGTGTAGACGCTTACATCAAATATGCCGCGTTGCGCGCCAATCCGAATTTAATAAGAAAAGGGGAAACCTCTCATGAAGAGAAACAAAAGATGGGCATCGATGTTGTTGACAGCGCTCGCAGGCGTCATGATTCTGGCAGGCTGCTCCGGGAACGGGAATACGCCGTCGAATACGGAAAAACCGGCAGATACGAACAACAGCGCAGCAGGAAACGGGACTGGCGCGCCGGTCGAAATTACGTTCTGGAATCTGTTCGGCGGCGGCGAAGGCGATTTCGTAGACCAAATCGTAAACGGATTCAATGAGTCGCAGCAGGAAGTTACGGTGAAGACGCTCAGACTCGAATCCAACGAATATTACGCGAAGCTCGGTACGGCGCTGGCGTCGGGCAAAGGACCGGACGTAGCCGTCGCCCATGCGGACCGGCTGGCTCCGTTCGTTAAGGCGGACCAATTAAGCGCGCTCGATGATCTCTCCGCCAAAGCGGATTTTCATTTCAGCGAGATTACGGATACGAACGTAGAGAGCGTGAGTTATGACGGCAAACCTTACGCCGTTCCGCTCGATACGCATTTCCATATGTTCTATTACAACAAAGATTTGCTCAGCCAGGCGGATTTGTTGAACGAAGACGGCACGCCGAAATTCGGCGACATTTCTCCGGAAGGCTTCAAGCAATTTCTGACGGAAATCAAGAACAAAGTGCCGGGCGTGACGCCGTTCGGCGTGAACACGCCATATTTCCACGAACCTTTTTACAATCTGTACTATCAAGCGGGCGGCAATATTTTGACGGAAGACCTTGGCAAGGCCGACCTGAACAACGAGAAAGCTGTAAACGTACTGAACTTTTACCTGGATTTGTACGATCAAGGACTTAGCGATATCAACGACAAAACGCCTTGGGATACGTTCCATAGCGGCAAATCCGCGACCTGGTTCGGCGGCGTATGGGAAGCGGGTTGGCATCTTGGCGAAGACGGGCTGAATGTCGGCATCGTATCCATCCCTCCGTTCTTCGGCAGCGAATCCCATTGGTCCGGCTCCCATACGCTCGTCATTCCGAAATACGTGACGGAAGAGAAGCAGGTTGCGGCCATGAAATTTATGAAGTACTTCACGTTGGAAGGCGGAAAAATATGGGCGCAAGCGGGCCATGTTCCCGCGGGCAAAGCCGTTACGGCAAGCGATGAATATTTGAACCTGCCGTACCGCGCCGAATTCATCGAGTCGCAGAAAACGGTGAAATACGCGCCTAAGACCGATCAATACAATGCGATTGATACGATCGTCAAGGAATGGCTTCAGAGCATCATTTTCAAAACCGTGACGGTCGAAGACGGATTGAAAGGCATGGAGAAGGAGATCAACGAGATCGTTCAGAACTAGTCGATCGTTGGGGAAGGGACTGCATCGAACGATGCGGTTCCGTTCCACCTTATAGAGAAAGGTTCGGTTCGCCGACCATTGGAGGAGGATGAATGTGAAAGCTCAGCATGGAGCCGGCATCGGGTGGAAGAGACGTCTTAAGCTTGAATTTTCGGCGTTCGCTTTTTTATCCCCATTTGTCATACCGCTTCTAGTCTTCTATATATGGCCGCTGCTTCGCGGAGTTTGGATCAGCTTTCATTCATGGGGAATTCTTGGTGTACAAAAGTTCGTAGGTCTCGACAACTATACGAAACTGCTGGGGAACTCCGATTTTTTCAAATATTTATGGAACAGCTTCTATTTCGTCCTGTTGGTTGTTCCGGCCATTATTGTGCTCGGTTTATTGTTGGCCTTATTAATTCAGCGGAAAATTCCGTTCCGGACGACGTTTCGGTCGATCTTCTTTCTCCCCTATGTTCTCTCCGTCTCCGTCATCAGCTTTATATGGCTGCGAATGTTCGACTCGAGGGACGGGCTTGTGAATGTGGTCCTCAATTCGTTGGGGCTGCCATCCGTCAACTGGCTGACAAACCCGGATGCGGCATGGTGGTCGATCGTTATCGCCACCGTTTGGTGGACTGTCGGTTTCGTCATGGTGTTGTTCCTGGCAGGATTGCAGGAAATCTCGCCGGATCTATACGAAGCGGCTGACATCGACGGGGCGTCCGCGGCCCAAAAGTTCCGTTATATTACGCTACCGGGATTGTCTTCCGTGATGAAGGTGCAAGTCTTCTTCCAGATCATCGCAGGATTGAAATTGTTCGGCCAAGTGCAAATCATGACGAACGGAGGCCCGGGGGACGCGACGAACACGATCATCCGCTATATCTATGTGACGGGATTCAAGAAGGATATGTTCGGCCTCGCGGCCGCGCAGTCTACGATGTTCTGCATCTTTATGCTGCTGATCGCCGCCGTTCAATACATGCTCATGAATAGAAAAGAATCGTAAATAGAGGGGGAATA
Organism: Paenibacillus sp. MSJ-34; assembly: GCF_018918005.1. Lineage (GTDB taxonomy): Bacteria > Bacillota > Bacilli > Paenibacillales > Paenibacillaceae > MSJ-34. Next base: position 38,724 of record NZ_JAHLPR010000032.1, read on the forward strand.
CAGGTGGCTCGAGCTGCAATCTATAGTCTGACCGTCTTATTGGCCGTCTTATTTGTCATTCCTCTAGTTTGGATGTTCGTCGTTTCCTTTAAACCCGAAGGCGTATCCGCCATCACGATCAAAGAATGGGTGGACTTCTCGGATTTGACGATACGAAACTACGAGAAGGTGCTTACGGAATCCCAAATTTTGAAATGGACATCGAATAGTTTGGTCATCGGCGCCATTACTACGGTGATTACGGTAGCGATTAGCTCGCTTGCCGCATTTGCGTTCTCGCGCAAATCGTTTAAGACGAAAGGTTTTTGGTTTATTCTGTGCGCTTCCGGCCTGCTCATACCGACGGAAGCGATGCTGATCCCGTTATACGAAACCGTGTTGAAACTCGAATTGCTCGATACGAAATGGGGCATTATTTTGCCTAGCTTAACGAATCCGCTCGGATTAATCTTAATCAAACAATTTATGGACGGATTGCCGAAGGACTACATGGAGGCGGCGCAAATCGACGGCTGCAAAGATTTTCGCATGTGGCGGTCGATCTATATGCCCTTGACGCGTTCGGCCATGGTTTCGATCGGCATCTTCTATTTCATCATGTCATGGAATAATTTCATCTGGCCGTACATCGCCATTAATTCGGAGGACAACATGGTACTCGCGACCGGGCTTCCGACATTCCTTGCCAATAATGTGCTGCATGTGAATACGATTATGACGGCCAGCGCGATTGCGGCCATTCCGACCATGGTTGTCTATATTTTTCTCCAGAAGCATATCGTTCAAGGCGTTTCCATGACTGGGGTGAAAGGATAATAAGAAGAAAGAGCATCCGGATGTCTGCGCCAGAGCATCGCGGGATGCTTTTTTTTGCGCGAAAACGGGTTGTCCGCTGTGTCAAGACGAGCCGCGCCTACTTATAATGTCAGTAAGAAATGGGCATTCGCCCGTAAATGTCTGGATAACGAGGTGAGACCGCCATGATCGAATGGAGCGTTGTTTGCGTCGCCGTCGCGTTCATCGCTGTGGCCGCGGCTGCCATATGGGTGCTGCGCACGGTGAATCAAACGTTTCTCAAAGCGCAAGCCGCGATCGAACAGTTGCAGGACGATTCCGAACAACTGCGGATCGAGGTCGAAGAACTGCTCGAACGTGCGAATCGGACGTTCCGCAAGCTCGATGAGCATGTCCACGCCGTCGATCCTTTGTTCGCGTCCGCACGCGGGATCGGCGAGACGATTGAGCAGGTGACTGCCGAAGTTTCCGCGGTTTCGGCGACGCTGGCCGAGTCGGCCGTCGAGCATATCCGGCTTGCCCATGCCAGAAACGAGCAGCGAATCGGCGATTTGTTCGAATGGGTCGATTGCGGGTTCGGTCTATGGAAAAGATGGCAGCAGCACCGCTCGTCTTCGTCCCGGACGGATTCGCCGAATGCCTAATAACGAGGAGAGTGTGAGCATGAACGACAAAGGGAAAACATTTATGGTAGGCGCATTGATCGGCGGCATTGTCGGTTCGGTTACGGCTTTGCTGTTTGCGCCGAAGTCCGGACGCGAACTGCGCAAAGATATTAAAGAAGGAGCGCAGCAAGTCGGGGAGAAGACGCAGCAAGTCGTGAAACAAGTCAGCGAGCAAACGACCGCCTGGATCGGCAAAGCCCGAAGCAAAGCGGAAGATCTGGCCTCGCGGCGCCGGGGCAATCAAGAGGATCGTTCCGAACTCGAGGTTGCGGAAGTTTCCGGAGTCAAGGAGGAGGCGCAAGAAAGGGAGCTTGTATTGGAGGAAGTTTTGAAATAAAGCAATCAAGTACACATAGAAGACGTGGGAGCGCGCGGCGTTTCCCCGTCTTTATTTATGTGCAGGCATGAGAAGAGGACCGGATCCCCCAGCCCTTCGAATCGATTTGATGCGAACCTATACTTTGACGAGATCGATCCCGCTTTTTTCTATTAATTGCGACCATTCCTGATCGACATTGCAATCTGAAACGATCACATCGGCGCTTTCCAATGGAGCGAACAAATGCAAGGAATGATGGCCGAATTTGGACGAATCCGCCACGATATATGTTTTTTCACACGCCTGGGTCATACTGTTCTTAATTTCCGCCTCCGCAAAGCTTGCTGTCGTATATCCTTTTAGAGTAATGCCGCCAGTAGCGATGAAGGCTTTATTGACATAGATTTGGCTGAAAAAATCGCGGGACGACTTCCCGACGAACGATTGTGAATTTTTGCGCAGTTCGCCTCCGCACATCATGAGATGAATATGCTCGACATGACTGAGTTCATGAGCGGCGTTTAAAGAATTGGTCACAACGGTGACGTTATGGATGTCCGATTTTGCCAGCGACACGGCGATTTGATAGGTTGTCGTTCCGGAATCCAGAATAATCGTGTCATTGGGTTGAATGAGCGACAAACAATAATCGGCAATTCGTTGCTTTTCCGCCCCCCGGTACGTTTCGCGCATTGGTATGGGAGGCTCATCCAAGTAGCGGATTCCGCCGTGAAAGCGGCGAAATTCGCCGGTCTTCTCCAATTTCTGCAAATCTCTGCGAACTGTCATATCGGAAACTTGAAAATAATCCATTAATTCCTGCACAGACAGGCTTCCTTTTTGCTTGATCATCTCGGAAGCCAGTTGCAAACGATGTTCCGACGACATAGTTACCCTCCGTTTAAAGCATAGCCCAAAGGCGATACATTATATTTGTTTATATAAACATATTAGATTACTGAACAATCATTGTCAATGCGAATCTGTTTGAAATAAAGCAATAAAATATAGAAATCCATCCTTTTGAGTGTAAGAAACCAAAAAATATTTTGTTCGAAATGTTTATTTTGTGTTGACTAACAAACATTTTGTTGTTAATATGAACTCGTAACTCGTGGTGGAAGCGAATACAATACGGAATATTTGTTTATATGTTTGTTTGGTTGTCGGGGTTGAATTCGTTTCCGGGAAGGGTTGCATACGTGAGCGAGGGGGGGAGCGGTATGTAGGCTGGCGTTCTTTTAAGATTCTGGTTCCGAGAAAAAAGAATGAGGAGGGTTCGTTTTGCGTAATTTTCATGTGATATCAAGTTTGATTTGTGTCGTCATGCTCGTTCTTTCCGGATGCGGCGGGCAAACGCCAAATGCCGGCCCGAGCGAAAAATCGCAAGCCGTCCAACAAAATCAGCAAGCGGAAAGTTCCGATGAGAAACTAACGATTCATTTTGCGGGAATCAAAACATTCGGCGAAGATTCCTGGACCGAATTGGTTCAGCGATTCGAACAGGAAAATCCCAATATCAAAGTAAATGTGACGCAGCTTCCCGCTCCTTCCAAGAGCACGGAGATACACCAATTTTTAGTGACCGCGCTGTCCTCAGGCCAGAACGATATTGATGTTTTCACCGGCGATGTGATCTGGGTGCCTGAATTTGCGGCGGCAGGATGGACCGAGCCGATGGACGATCATTTGACAGACAAGGACCAGTATTATCCGGGTGTGATTGAGGCGCTTACATACAATGGCGAATTGTCCGCCATTCCCTGGTACGTCGACGGAGGCATGCTCTATTACCGGAAAGACCTGTTGGACAAATATAACCTGCCCGTTCCGGCAACATGGGATGAGCTTATCGAAACGAGCCGATGGATTATGGAACGGGAAAACGATCCGAAGCTCCAAGGTTACGTATGGCAGGCCAAACAGGCGGAAGTGCTTGTATGCGATTTCATCGAATTTTTGACAAGCGCGGGCGGAGCCGTATTGGATCATAACGAACAAGCGGTCATCAATAGCCCCGAAACGGCAAAAACGCTAGAGCTGATGAAAAGGCTGCTCGCAGACGGCATAAGCCCAGCCTCCGTACTCTCGTTCGACGAAGAGCCGAGCCGGACCGTATTTACGGACGGGAATGCGATCTTCTTGCGCAACTGGTCGTATGTCTGGAACGTGACGCAGGATGAAAAAAGCTCGAAAGTGGCGGGCAAAGTAGGCGTTGCTCCGCTGCCGTCTTTCGACGGCACGAAGAGCGCATCTACGATGGGCGGTTATCAATTTATGGTGGCCAAAAATGCCAAACACAAGGAAGCGGCTATCCAATTTGCAAAATTTCTGTCGAGCGAATCTTCGCAGTTGTATTTCGCGCAAAAAGTGGCGTTTAGCCCGACCAGACCTGCCGTCTTGCAAAATGAGGAGCTTAAGAAGAACGATCCTTTTCTGGTGGAAATCGACAACGTATTTCGCGGGACGGTAGCAAGGCCGATCAGTCCGAAATATCCGCAAATCTCCTTGCAGTTGCAGGCGAATTTATCGGCTGTGCTGTCGGATAAAATGTCCGTCGACCAGGCGTTGTCGGAAATGGATAAACAAATCAAGGATATTGTGAAATGAAGAGGGAACGGAAATCAGCCGCTGTCGGATATCTGTTTGTCGCTCCGGCATTGATCGTTTTGGCGGTGGTTGGGTTTTATCCGTTGCTGCGGACATTGATTTTAAGTTTATACGACGCATCCTTTATCAATCCGGTTTCCGAGTTCGTCGGTTTCGGCAATTATATGCGATTGGGAAGCGATATTTGGTTCAAAAAGGCGTACGGAAATACATGGCTCTTTACGTTCGTTTCGGTTATGGGAGAAGCGCTGATCGGGCTCGGTATCGCCTTGTTGTTGGATCAGAAATTGCCGGGAAGAAAATGGGTTAGAGTCAGTATTTTGATTCCTTGGGCCATTCCGACGGTCATATCGGCGAGCATGTGGCAGTGGCTGTATAACGCCGATTTCGGACTAATCAATTATCTATTAACGCAAATCGGAATCGTCGACTCGTATCAGAATTGGTTAGGCGAAAGTTCAAGCGCATTATGGGCTGCGATTGCCGCCGACGTTTGGAAAACGACCCCGTTTATGGCGCTTATATTGCTTGCCGGATTGCAGACGGTGCCGGAAGAGATTTACGAGGCGGCCGATATGGACGGAATTCGTTCCTGGCAGCGTTTCTGGCATATTACTCTCCCGTTGCTTATGCCGATTCTATTAACCGCGCTGCTGCTAAGGGCGCTGGACGCCTTTCGGGTATTCGACCTGATCTATGTACTGACAGGAGGCGGTCCGGCCAATTCGACGGAAGTGCTGTCCAGTTACGCCTATAAAATTACCTTTTCGTCCACGCAGGTTGGGTACGGGGCGTCCATGGCGGCGGTAATGGCCGCTTCGGTGCTTGTCTTCGCGATCCTTATGCAGCTTTTACTTAAACGAACTTATGCCCGAATTGAAGGTGATAGCTAACATGGCATTGCGCAATAAGCCTGTCAAATTCATATTATTGCTGCTGTTTTCCATTGTCGTTATTTTGAATATCGGACCGTTCGTATGGCAAATCGTTACATCTTTCAAGCTTGATCGGGATTTGAACTCTTTGCCGCCGCTGCTGCCGCCCGAAATTACATTCGATCACTATATGAACGTATTTTCGTCCACTTTTATTCGTTTTATCGTCAACAGCGGCGTCGTTGCGATTAGCGTGACGATTGTCTGCCTTCTGCTTGGCAGCATGGCAGCGTATGCGATTGCGAGATTGCCGATCAAAGGGAAGGGATTCGTATTGGGATTGTTTCTCGCCACCTCGATGTTTCCGCAGATCGCCGTCGTCAGTCCGCTGTACGTTTTAATCAGGCAAATGGGTTTATACAACACTTATCTTGGCCTTATTTTATCGTACATGCTCTTCTGTTTGCCGCTTTGCGTGTGGCTGTTGCACGGTTTTTTCCGCGATTTGCCGCGCGGGCTGGAAGAAGCCGCAGCAGTCGACGGGTGCGGAATCATCCGCACATATTGGCAAATCGCGCTCCCGTTGGTTATGCCGGGGCTGGTTACGGCGGGCTTGCTCGTTTTCATCGCTTCTTGGAACGAATTTCTGTTTGCGCTGACACTGACCAACAACGTTCAAGTACAGACGATTCCGGTGGGAATCGCTCTGTTTCCGCAAATGTTTTACGTACCGTGGGGGGATTTGTCGGCGGCTTCGGTGGTCGTAACGTTGCCGTTAATTTTGCTCGTCGTCCTGTTTGAAGGGAAATTAACGAAAGGCTTGGTCGGAGGTGCGATTAAAGGATGAAGCGTATCGCATGCGGACTAACGGCAAATGTGGATGCCGCCGGACATTGGAACGAGGGGTTGTCCGAGCAGATCGCCGGACTGTGCAAACGAAATTCGGAGGCGGCCGTTCCGCCGAAGCCTTTTTTGCATCATTGGGACGAGGTGGCGGGCGCTATTCGTTGGCATGAGCGGGAAGGGAGCGGCGGGGAGTATATCGTTGCCGACGAACGGATCATGACGGCATTGGCCGAAATGTCGGATTGGAAATGGGCCGTCGGCGGAACGGGGCTGCAAGCTGCGGCAGCGGCTTGCCGGGCCGGATTCGGCGCGCTCGTGAATATTCCTTCGTGGTCGAACGATTATAACTTTTTGTTGGATCATAACGAAATGGAATTGGCCGTGAAACGGCGGGGCGCCGTTCCAATCCACTATATCGTGGAATACGATAACGGTTCGGCCTCCAATCGCGTTATTTTGCGCGGAATGAAAGAATTTGAAGGGGGAGTCTTCGCCCCCGGCTTTATCGAGGCGTTGGAAAATGCGAACGGTCCGTACCGTTGGTTGCTTCTGTCGGGCTATAATGCCGCCGATTCTTCGTCCGAGACGATGGAGTTGCTCGAGGAAACGAAACGGGCTTTGACGCATCTCGGCGCAAATCGCCCGCCAACGCATCTGGAACTGGCGGCTATATCTTCCAACAGCGATCAACTGCGCATTATCCGCGAGCTTGGGCCGCTCGTGCAAAGCCTCGGATTAAACGAGGACGAAATCCGCGAGCTGTACGGTTTGGAGCGCCCCCTGTTGGAACGGGACGACGATGAGCTGATCGACCTGTTGATCAAGGCGCGGCATCGTTTCGGCGTCGAGCATCTCATCGTCCACACGCATCAATTTGCGGCCTGCATCTCCGCCCAAGGGCTTGCGGGATGGGAAGAAGCGCTGCGGAACGGAGCGAGATTCGCTGCGGCGAGAGCCGCGAGCGGACGGTTTTGCAGCATGGATGAAATCGAACGTTGGGAAAAGGAGTTGCCTATGCATCCCCGCGGCATTCGATTAGCATCTTATGCCGAACGTTTAGAGACGGCGGCCGTCGTCCCGGCATTGAAAGCGGAGGCTGTAAGTACGGTTGGGTTAGGCGATACGTTCACGTCCGGACTGCTGCTTGCCGCGCCGCGGCTAACATAGAACATAAAAACAAGGGAGAGAAGTCACAATGTTAATCACAATGAAAGAAATGCTGTCCGTAGCTTATGAACGAAAATTTGCGGTGGGAGCGTTTAATATCGGGAACGGAGAGTTTTTGCGCGCGATTTTGGAAACGGCCGAGGCGAACGAGTCTCCCGTTATTCTGGCGATCCATCCGTCGGAGCTTGCCTTTTTGACGGACAGCTTTGTCGCCTATTGCCGGGAAGCGGCGCAGAAGGCGGCCGTACCCGTTGTCATTCATCTGGATCACGGCGGCGACAATGCCGATATGATCCGGGCGCTCCGTTGCGGATTTACCTCGGTCATGATCGATGCTTCCAAATACAGTTTTGACGAAAATGTTCGCATGACGCGCGAAGCGACGGCCATTGCCCACGCCGCAGGGGTATCCGTGGAGGCGGAACTTGGGACGGTAGGGCAAGCGGAAGGAAGCATTGAAGAAGGGCATGACGAGATTTTGTATACGGATCCCCGGGAAGCTGCGGAATTCGTTTCATTGACCGGAATCGACTCGCTTGCCGTAGCGATCGGAACCGCGCACGGGATGTATCCGAAATCGAAAAAACCGAAGCTGCAGTTAGACCGATTGCGGCAAATCGCCGCTGTCGTTCCGGTACCGCTCGTTTTGCACGGCGGTTCGGATAACAGCTCGGAGGAGGTGGCGCAGTCGATTCAATTGGGGATCAGCAAAGTCAATATTTCCAGCGAAATGAAAAAGGCGTTTTTCACGCAATTGCGAGCCAATCTCGAAGCGCGCCCGAACGAATACGAACCGACCGTATTGTTCCCGGCGCCGATCGACGCGGCGAAAGCGCTGATTGCGCAAAAAATGAATTTATTCGGTTCGGTAGGGAAAAGCAGCCTTTACCGGTAAGGAGTGAGATCGGATGGTGGAAGCGGATCGTAAGCAAGACGCCGTTAGGCGAGCGATCGACATGTTGGCTGAGGCAGGTTTTGTATTGACATCGGAGGAGCGCTCCCGCATCGAAGTAACCGATTTCGGATTGGGAGATTTGCAGCGGACCGGCCTGCAATTGTTCACTTACGTCAATTGCTCGAAGTATTGCGCCAAGGAACTTGTTCTTTTCCCGCGGCAAACATGCGCGGAACATTTACATCCTCCTATCGGAGAATCGTACGAGGGAAAACAGGAGACGTTTCGCTGCCGGGCCGGAACGGTGCATCTGTTCGTCGAAGGGGAGCCGTCGACGAATCCTCAGGCCGTGCCCCCGGCAGGAGACGAAGCGTATTATACGGCCAAGCATGAGATTGTGCTGCACCCGGGCGATCAATATACGATCATGCCGAATGTGAAGCATTGGTTTCAAGCCGGGGAGCAGGGAGCGATCGTAAGCGAATTTTCAACGGTAAGCATGGACGAATTCGATATCTTTACCGACCCGCGGATCGTACGGATTGAGTAGTAGAATAGAGAACCACCTGGATGTTTCCGGGTGGTTTCTTTCTATACGTGGGAATGGGACTGTCCGATTTCGGCCTTTTGTGGAAATCCCTTTCGCTCAGAAAAGCAGTTTCTTTCTGTTTTCGCAGCGGCCCATATGTTGTTTCCTCCGTCTACTGAACGAGAGGGATACCGACAAAAGGCGGGATAAGAAGAAACGAGATCAACATAGAATCAGGAAAAGGGAGCGAGTGGCTAACCGTTCTGAGGAATGATGACGGTGGGAGCAGGAGGGACGCCCAAGATGGAAGGGCACAGATGTCCATGCATCTGTGCCCTTCGTGCGTTCGCCTATTGGCTTCCTTCCCTTTGAATGACCGGCTTCGATTCGTTATCCAAATATAACCGATTGGCGGGATCGTTCTTAAGCTTGACGTTGCATAGCTTCATCACGCTCTCGTCCATTTCCTTCACCGTCCAACCTTCCGGATTCGAAACGCCGTGGGTCGTCAGTATATGCCCCAATTGCTGCAACGCGCTTTCCCGATCGTCCCAGAACGCCACGCCGTAATATTCCAGGTCGTAATGATTGACAAGCTTGCAGGTGAAAACCCGCGACGACGGCGCATGCTGTAATATAAACGGCAAGGAGAACTCCTCCCATCTTCGAGCCAATATTATAGATAAGGACTTTCGTGCTTCGCTTTCAACATGTTCCAGCGGCGCTCCACCTCGAGCTCGAACGATTGCAGCGCTTCGGCGTTTTCCGGCTTCGTTAAATGTCTCGTTTTGCCCATCGTTTTGAGCCATTCCGCCAGCGGAATCTTTTTGTTCTTTTCTTCCGGATTATAGGTAATTGTCGTTACGCCGCGTTCGACTTCGTAAAGCGGGAAGAAGCACGAATCGACGGCCGCGTCGACGATTTCCGTTCCCAATTTATCGTCGGACAGCCAGTTGAGCGGGCAAGTAATTAATATTTTGCCGTATACCAATCCTTCGTTTTGCGCATACCATTGCGCTTTGGCCGCTTTCTTGACCAAATCTTGCGGGAATGCCTCCGATCCCGTGAAGACGTATGGAATATGCGTAGCCGCCATAATTTGCGCCGTATCTTTATGATGGAACACTTTCCCCGCTTGGTCCGAACCGACGTTGGAAGTGGACGTGCGATGGCCGAGCGGCGTCGAGTACGACAGTTGCGCGCCCGTGTTCATATAACCTTCGTTATCGTATTCCAGAATAATCATTTTATGATTGCGCAGCGCCGCGCCGATGGCCGGCCCCATGCCGATGTCCATGCCGCCGTCGCCTGTAATCATGACGAACGTGAAATCGTCCGGCAAATTAAGGTGGGCCAGTTCGCCTCTACGTTTGCGCTCCCAGAACATTTCGACTACGCCGGACAACGTCGCCGCCCCGTTCTGAAACAGGTTGTGAATATAAGTCGCTTTATGCGAGGAATAAGGATATCCGGTTGTGACGACCATTGCGCATCCGGTATGGAAGAGAGCGACGATATCTCCTTCGATGCCTTTGAAGAACAGCTCCAAGCCGGAGAAAATGCCGCATCCCGGACAAGCGCCGTGCCCCGGCGCGATCCGTTTCGGTTTTTTCGTCAGCGCGCGCAGCGGCGGCATTTTGACATTGACTTTGCCCGTCGATTCGTCCGGCGTCACCGTAATGAGCCCGGTGTTCAAATCTTCGTATTTCATCGGGTTCAGGACGCGTTTCGGCGCCTTGGCCGGATCGCCCGGCGTATGGCCGTAATAATCGAACGGCACTTCGACCTTGCCTTTGTTCATGGCGTCGATGGCGAACCCGAACAGGTTATGGCCGTCTTCGGCGTAGAAATCTTTGCCTCCCAAACCGTAGATGCGGCTGATCACCATCGTCGAATGATTGCCGTGCGTGAACAGCGCGGCTTTAATCTCGTTGACCATATTGCCGCCATGCCCGCCGTACGAGTCGGCGCGGTCGCCGACCGTCACCGCTTTGACGTTCTTCAACGCTTCGGCGATTTGCTTCTGCGGGAACGGACGAATCATATTCGGCGCGATCGAGCCGGCTTTAATGCCTTTGGCCCGCAATTGGTCGACGACGTCTTTAATGATTTCCGAAGCGGAGTTCATCAGGAATACGGCCACCTCCGCGTCTTCCATCCGGTACAGGTCGAGAATCGGATAATCGCGTCCCGTCAGTTCCGCGTACTCTTGCCGGATCCGTTCATAGACGCCTTCCGCCTTATACATCGCTACCGATTGCTGATAGCAGTTGTTGATATAGTCCGGTTCGTTCATATAAGGTCCGACCGTAATCGGGTTGTTGCGGTCAAGGGTGTCCGGGAAGCCAGCCGGCGGTTGTTCTCCGACGAACTTCAAGACATCCTCGCGATGCGCGAACGTCTGGACGCGGCGTTTCTGGTGGGAAGTGAAATAGCCGTCCGATGCGACGAGCACGGGCAGCCGCACCTCTGGATCTTCGGCAAGTTTGAGGGCGATAATGTTCATGTCGTAGACCGCTTGCGGATCGCGGCACATTAATATCGGCCAGCCTGTATTGAGCGCGTAATACAGATCGGAATGGTCGCCGTGAATATCGAGCGGACCGGATACCGACCGGCATACGAGATTCATGACCATAGGGAACCGCGTCCCCGATTGGACGGGCATTTGCTCCAGCATATATAAGTATCCGTTGGCGCTCGTCGCGTTAAAGACGCGCCCACCGGCGGTCGACGCTCCGTAGCAGACGCCGGCCGAGCCGTGTTCGCCGTCGGCGGGAATGAGCTTAATGTCATGTTGTCCGTTCGCTTTCATTAAATCCAGAAATTGCGCGACTTCCGTAGAAGGGGAAATGGGAAAGTATCCCATAATATGGTAGTTGATCTGATGCGCCGCGTATGCGGCCATCTCGTTGCCGGATTCGTATACGATCCGCTGCTCCACTTTCGCTTTCCCTAATTCTTTTTTGACGTCAATGGCCAATTTGGATTCCACCTTTCAAACGACTATTTTCAATTCACGGCTAAATCGAAACGGTGAGGCACGCGATGCGCTTCCGCGTAACCGTCTTCCTCCCTTTCGTCGGTCAAAGCTTCCGTCGGGCAAGCTTTGACGCATTTCAGGCAGCCTTTGCAATATTGATAGTCTATGCCCTGCAGAAACATTTGCGGGCGGCCCCTCTTGTCCAATTGCTCTTCCCATACGAAGCAAAAATCGGGACAAACGTTGTCGCAGGCGGCGCAATGGATGCATTTGTCCTCGGCGAAATGCGGCATCATCCCGGCGCGGGAGATGCTCAGATCCTTCAAGATGCTGTTGCCCGGATTCGTAATCGTTCCGCCGATCGGCTGCGTCTCGTAACCGAGAACCGGAGTATCTTGCCGTACGAACGCCGGCATTTGCATGCCTTCGGGAAGATCGAACGTTTGAAAACGCACTTCGTTATAACCTCTTTCAAATGTGCGAAGCGCAGGTTGAACCGCCTGCGGATATTTCTTCTCGAGCGATTTGCGGATAACCGCTTTCATCGTTTCGGGATCGAGAAAATCGCAGAGACGGAACAGAGCCCCCAGCATCGCCATGTTCGTTCTGTTCTTTTCTTCAAGCGCGATGCCGATCGCGTCGACTACCGCAATCGTACCGCCTAGCAATTTCATCTTCTCTTTCAATTGTTCCGGTGTTTTCGTGGAGTTGACGAGGACAATGCTATCTTCGTATATACCACTGATCACATTGACGGTTTTCGATAACGATTCGTGGAAAATGCCGACGACATGCGGTCTTTCGACCGGCGATGCGTCGCGAATGTTGGTGTTCGTATCGCAAAACCGGATGTGAGCTTTGACGGGAGACCCTTTTTTCTCCGAACCGTAAGAGGAAAAGCTGACACCGTTGAGTCCGACACCAACTACGCCTGCTTCGGCGAGCATTTTTCCAGCTAAATTTGCACCCAGTCCGCCGATGGATTCGAGCCTGATTTCAAAAAAGCCTAGTTCGTTCAATTTGGGCAAAGTAACCATCCTATTACTCCCTTCAAAAGAATGATGAAATAGATGTATAATTCTAATTTTAGCAGTATTTCTCAGGCGAGCCAACTATTTTATTGCCTAAAAGCTGGAATTGCCCTAAAATAAATACCCTCGCACGCAAGCACTGAGGGTATTCGTACCAATATAGTATATTTCATTAACATCCGGTTTGTGTGTGAGAAAGATCACGACACTTTTCGCCGTCTTCCGGCTGCGAACGTTTATCTCTTTATTTTTTTGCCGGGATCGATTTTGCTCGGATCAAGCCCTTCCCAAATGTTAGGGACGTCGACCGCATCCGGATCGTCAAAGACGAGGAACGCCGTCGGCAAATACCGTTCGCCGTATTTGCTCGCCGGGCTGTTCACGATTTCATTGTCTTTCACCAGCACGGTCGACGATCCGCCGTCGAGGTTCGCGGCGATCACGGCGCCGTTGTCCAGCATCACTTGCTGGCAATCGTACAGGTCGGCTCCCAAACTATGGGCCTGGCGTCCGTCGATGATCAGGAACAGCATCGCGCCGTCTTCACGCTGGCCCATTACCGTTCGCGGGGCGATGCCCCAGCCGTCGCCTTTTTTCACCAGGCCTTTGCCGTTGACGATAATGCGCGGGGAGAAGCTTACCGCCTCCTTGACGCCCATTTCCTCCATCTCATCCAGCGTATAATTGCCCGCTACCATTTTCCCGTTGCGGTCGATGCCGACGATTTGTACTTTCTTCTTCGAGCCGAGGCCGTTGTAATAGATTTTCCCGTTTGCGATGACCAAACCGATCGGCTTAAATCCGTTTCCTTTCCACTCCGGATCGGCGAATCCGCCCGCATTGACTCCGGCGATCGCTCCGGTGCGGCTCACCATGCTCGATACTTTCTCGCCCGTACCGACGCGATTGGGGACGACGATCCGAATTTTGGTCGGATCGTTCACGATCATTAAATATCCTTTGAAACCTTCGCCGCTAACCGGCTTGATTTCCACCAGTTCCTTATGTTCGACTTCGGGAACCGGCGCTATTTCGTGCAGATCCTCTTCCTGTCCCATTTCTTCAAAACGATGATTGTATGCTTCCACCCGTTTTTTCAATTCTTCTTCGCCAATCACATATTTCGCCCAATGGCGATGCTGCGTCGTGATGAGCGTATCGGCAACCAAATAGCGAAACTGCGTGCCGGACGGAGTGAAGAACGCCCAGACGGCGGCGGCCGTCCCGATCAGACAAAGAGCGATGAAGAGCCGCCGGACAAAGCGAAAGAAGGCATTGCGCTTGCGCCGTTTCCTCATTCGATCTTTGCGGCTGCCCGTAACCGTCGCCGTTGCCGGCGTTGCGTTTGATTCCAGCTTCATAGTATAGTTCCTCTCGAAAATTGTAATATGGATTGATTATATGACGAAAAAATGGGGAAAAAGTTGCAATTCGGTTTCAATCCTCTCAAGCAAATCGGACAGGAGATGAAAAATCCCCCTGCCGCTGGCAAAGAAAGCGGCAGGGGGAAGAACTCAAGGGCGGCGGAACTCATTCAAACGGAACTTGTTAAGGCTGCAGCCCCCATAGCGCCGGTACATTGGGCGGTTCCCAGCCCGGCAAGGAGGTGTGCGCTTGGATGCATTTATAGGTGCTGCCGTTATAGGTTACGAGATCGTTGACGCTGTACGCTTTGTACGGCTGCCAGGGGGCGGTGCCGGGTACGCCCGAGCTGTCGGTTGTGACGCTCAGCGCGCTGCTGGCCGCCGAGACGTTGCCCGCCGCATCCCGGGCTTTGACCGTGAAGCTGTAAGTCGTACCGGGACTTAGGCCGGTCACGGTATACGAAGTGCTTGCCGCAGTTCCTGCGAGCGTTCCGCCCCGGTACACTTCATATCCGGTTACGCCGACGTTATCCGTAGACGCGTTCCAGGACAAGCTGACGCTTGTGCTCGTTTTGCCCGTTGCCGTCAAGCCTGTCGGCGCCGTCGGCGGAGTCGTATCGCCGGGATTCGGACCGCCGCCGCCGCTAATTGCCGTGTGGATGGCATTCAGCAGTTCGCCGTTCATGTTTTGTCCGTATTCCCAGAAGAAGATGCCGCCAAGGTTGTTTTGCAGCACATAATTTGCTTTTTCCGTCAAGGATTGCGTATCGTCATAGCTGATAAATCTGCCGCCATTCGTCAAGTACGGCGCTTTTGCCGTGTTGTCCCATTGGCGGGTCCAGCCGTTTTTGTTGATATAGCTTTGGACCAGCGTGTCGTATGTGCCGTCGTCCAAAGCGCCGCGGGAATAGAAGGCGCCGCCGAGCATCAACTTCGCGCTCGGAACGCCGGCGTTTTTGTACAGCTGAATCGACTTGTGGCCGCTATAATTCGGGCTCAAAGATGAAGTGTAAAGGCTGGTATGATGCGTGTTGCTGTTCTCATGCATATCGTAGGTCATGTCGTTGATAAAATCAAAGTAAGGATGAACGGCGCCCAAGTCGATTCCTTCCAAACCGTAAGGCCCCGACGGCATAGCCGCCGTGATCAAATATTTGTTCGAACCGGTACGCCCGTCCGCCGCGCTGGCCGCATCGAACACTTCCCGCAGCTTTTGAATCAGTTTCGTGTAATTTTGCCTATCGTTTGCGGTCGGGTACTCCCAATCGAGATCGAGGCCGTCCAAACGATAGGTGCGCATGAATGATACGGCGTTATTCGCGAACGCGGTCCGGTTCGCATCCGTTGAAGCGACGGTAGGGAAGCCGCCCGTATTGCCCCAACCTCCGACCGATACGAGCACTTTCAGATGAGGATAGCTTGTCTTAAGCGAGGTGAGTTGATTCATGTTGTTTACGTTGCCGGGAATAATCTGCCCGCTGTTGTTGACGCTCGAAAAAGCATGGAAAATATGCGTTAATTTGTTCGCCTGAATCGTATTGACGGCCGGAAAATGCCAGTCGGCCACATACGTGCCGATGATTTTGCCGTTGATCGCGGAAATGCCGATCCGGCCGTCCGCGCCGGCCGACGGCTCGGCGGAGGCCGGAATCATCGCTAACGTTTGCAGCATTAACGCGATGATCGCAAAAATGGATAACAATCTTTTTTTCCTGGTCATACTCTTTGAAACCCCTTTCATTTTTTGATGAAGATGGTTTCAAAACCGCTCCCGTCCGAACGCTCGGAACTTTATTTATAGGGCGATGAGCATGCTGCGCAACACGGTTTGGCGAAGGATCACATACGATTCATCTCCTTTCATTTATTCGTTGCAAGTAGAGACGACGGAGTTGTCCGTTTCACCTCCTTTCATAGAATTGAAACGCTTTAATTTTGCGGGAAAACGCGATATAAGCCAGTGTTTACTACTAATGTAAATTAAAGGATGAAATCTGTCAATCATAAAAAATAGCTAGTCTATTATTCCTGCGCTGAATGTCTCTTGAACCTTCGTATAAATTCGGTTAAGATTTAGGTACGTTTTCGAATAACAATTCATATTGTAACATGGAACGACTAACCTATTTAGAAGGAAGCGGTGTGGACGTGCAGCAGGCAATCGCAATACTAGATTCGGGAGTGGGCGGTCTCACGGTAGTGAAAGAAGTGATGAGACAGCTTCCGCGGGAAAAGATTCTGTATTTCGGAGATACGGCACGCACCCCATACGGACCGCGTTCGCCCCAAGAAGTCACTTTATTTACGCAACAAATTGTAGATTATTTGCTTCAATTTCAGCCTAAGATGGTCGTGATTGCTTGCAATACGGCAACGGCTGTTGCCTTGGAAACGATTCGCTCCCGCGTGAACGTTCCCGTCGTCGGAGTCATTCACCCCGGAGCGCGTGCGGCGATTAATGCGACGGAAACGGGATATGTCGGCGTCATCGGGACGGAAGGAACGATTCGCAGCAACGCCTACGTTCATGCTCTGAGAGAAATTTCGCCGCATATCGAAGTTGTCAGCGAGGCTTGTCCGCAGTTCGTTCCTCTCGTGGAGAAGGGGATGTTTCGCGATATGGAAACATGGAGAACAGTGCGGGAATCGTTGCAAAACCTTCGCTCGAAGCCGATCGATTGTTTAATTCTCGGCTGTACGCATTATCCCTTTCTGATGGAGCCGATCTCCGAAGTGATGGGGCCGCGCGTGAAGCTGATTAGTTCGGCGGACGAAACGGCCCGCGAGATTAGCGCCATCCTGTATCAATACGGCCAGCTTGCGAAAGCGGACGAAATTCCGGTGCACCAGTTTTTTTGCAGCGGAGATCCGAGAATGTTTCAAAAAATCGCTCAACAATGGTTAGGGGAACAGATTCAATTGACCCCTGTTGTATGGCAAGTGCCCAAAATCGTATAGCATAACGAAAAAGGAGTTGTCCCGAGTCGGCATCAGGCGGGGGCGGCTCCTTTTTCGCGGCGGAGGGACACGGCATTGTCCGACGCGCCTCGCGGGGCAGCCGCGGAAATTGACACTCATGTTCGGACAAGTCGCAGCATATGCTCCAGTAAAGCGTAGTTCTAGAAGGAGGCTTAACCGATGTCATTTCCGTATGTCGCACAGAAGGGGGATACGTGGCTGCGCATCGCATCACGATATGCCATTCACCCGCACGCATTGCTCGCGGCCAATCCGCAGGCGAGCGAAGCAAGCTACGTCATTCCCGGCCAAGTCATCTACATTCCCGTCAGGCCGTTAAACGTATATATCATTCAAGCAGGCGATACGTTCTACGATATCGCCCGGCGATTCGCGGTCCCGATCCAGGCGCTTGCGGCCGCCAATGCGACGGTTCATCCGCAGCGTCTAAAGATCGGACAAAGCATCGTCATTCCGGTTCGCAAAAACGGGGAAATCGTGAAGGTCGAAGCGGAGTACGGGTATGCCCAATTAATGGAGGACATCGACTCGCTCTGCGGCAAATACGATTTTATACAATACGAAACGATCGGGAAAAGCGTAATGGGAAAACCGATTCCTGCGCTGCGCATCGGCAACGGCGAGTATAAGGTTCATTTTAACGGCGCCGTTCACGCCAATGAGTGGATCACGACGCCGCTGCTGATGAAATTTATCGAACGTTATGCCAGGGCATACCGGTCGGGCGGACCATGGCGCGGCCTCGATCCGCAGGAACGGATGAACAAGACGACATTATGGATCGTGCCGATGGTCAATCCCGACGGCGTGGAGTTGGTGCAGGAAGGAATTACGCCGCAGCATCCGTATTACAAGCAGCTGTTGCAATGGAATAACGGTTCGTTCCAATTCGCCCGTTGGAAAGCGAATATTCGCGGAGTCGATCTGAACGACCAGTTCCCCGCACATTGGGAGGAAGAGCGCAAGCGGCGCGGCAAATCCGGGCCCGGCCCGCGCGATTATACGTCCGAGCAGCCGCTTACCGAACCGGAAGCGGTCGCGCTTGCGGAATTCACGCGGAACAAGCGGTTTGACCTCGCCGTGTCGCTGCATACGCAAGGCCAGGAAATCTATTGGAACTACCGGGATTACGAACCGGAGGAATCGGAACGGATCGCGGAGAAATTCGCGCAAGCGAGCGGTTACCGGGCCGTCAAGCTGTCCGGTAGCGACGCGGGATTCAAAGACTGGTTCATCCAACAATTCCGCAAACCGGGCTTTACCGTTGAAGCGGGCATCGGGCTGAATCCGCTGCCGCACTATCATTTCAAAGATATATACAACGAGATGGAAGGTTTGTTCATCGAAGCGCTTAAAATCCGTTAAAGGCGGCTCGCGGGTTAGACTGTCCGTTCTTGAGAATACTAACTAGAACATTTGCCATAAGGGGCGGATACGATGAAAAGAAGCTGGTGGTCGCTGCGCCGCTGGATGCATGTGCTGAAACGGGTGCCGAAACTGATTTTCTCGAAACAAGTGTCGGTTTACGATAAATTGTTATTTTCCATCCCCGTTCTGCTCTATTGGGTGCTTCCCGATGTCTTGCCGCTGCTTCCGATTGACGATATAGGCGTCACCTTGTTTGCCATGCACTGGTTCGTCGATTACGTGGAACGCAAATATGCCGGTCTCCTGTAATCCTGTTGCTTTAGCGGAAGCGTTCTTTTACAATAAGAAGAGGATAACAAGCAATCTTAACGAACTTCGATAAAATAGGAGATGGCATTCATGAAATGCAAAATAACGCGCAACGCCGCGAAAGTGATCAAGCGGGAACTGGAAAAAGAGGAGAACGCAGAGCTGAAGCTGCGCGTCGTTGTCACGCACGCTCACGGCGACCATGCGCATTACGGCCTCGATTTGGACAAACCTACGGACAACGATGTTGTCGTTTCTACCGATAAGGAAATCGACGTCATATTGGCGAAGGACGAACCGATGCTTGACGGCGTAAAAATCGATTATTTATATTTTCCGCAAGAAGGGTTTGTCATTACCAATCCGTCCAAAGGGAATCACGGCGACCATTAAGGAAGCCGAGCCGACCGCGAACCCCGCGTTCGCTTGGGAAGCGAACGCATGCAACGACAAACAAGGGAAGGATCCGTTATGGCTAACGATATTCGCATATGCGATAAATGCAAACATATTAAAATGAAATCTATCCTGCCTAAATTAAAGCAATTGGCGCCCGACGCCGAAATTAAGATCGGATGCAAGTCGTATTGCGGCCCGTGCAACAAACGGGTATTTATATTCATCAACGGCCGGTACGTTACCGCGCCGACGGAAGACGAAGCGATCGAGAAGGCGAGCCAGTACGTGAAGCAATAAAGCGATGCTGACGCCGGTCGAACTTTACGGCTGCAGCGGGATAATTGTACCTTCGTTTGCTTATCCTAATCTTGAACCATTCGAATTAGGAGATGCAAGGAGGTAGTTCAATGGCAAGAAACGAAGATTCGTCGCTGCAATCGCAAAATCCGGTCTCGCAAGCGCAAAATTCCGTCGACAGGGCGCGCAACGCGATATCCCAGGCGCTGTCCCACCCGAACGAGCAAACGGTAGCGCAAGCGCAGAACGCGCTGGAACATGCGGAGAACGCCGTTGCCCAGATCGATGCGGGCGACAACCTGCAGCCTGTCCAACTCGTTCAACAAATGCTTCAAACCGAACAAGAGAGACTCCGGTCCGTGACCGACGAGCAACAGTAACACCGATGAAGACCAGTGCAAACGAAGTTTGCATGCGGTCTTTTTTTGACAGCAACCTTTAGCGGCTACACGGCGCGTTTCTTGGGATTGCCGTGAATGATATGGTATGATATTCATAGATTTATAACAATCTACCAAACTATGGGAGGACTGATCGAAATGCCGCAACATATTTCAGATTGCACCCGCTTGAACAACGGAGTGCTGATGCCTTGGTTCGGATTGGGCGTCTGGAAGGCGAAAGATGGGGACGAAGTTCGGCAGGCTGTTAGAACCGCAATTGAACTGGGATACCGCAGCATTGATACGGCAGCGGTATACGGGAATGAAACGGGCGTCGGGGAAGCGGTCGCCGAATGCGGAATTCCGCGCGATCAATTGTTCATTACGACAAAAGTTTGGAACGAGCATCAAGGTTATGAATCCACTTTGCGGGCGTTTGAAGAAAGCAGGCAAAAACTGCGGCTCGACTACGTTGATTTGTACTTGATTCATTGGCCGGTCAAAGGCAAGTACATAGATACGTGGAAGGCATTGCAAAAGCTATATAAAGAAGGCTATGTCCGTGCGATCGGCGTAAGCAATTTTCACGAACATCATCTGCAGGCGATTATGGCGGACGGCGAAATCGTGCCTGCGGTCGATCAGGTTGAATACCATCCGCGTCTCGCTCAAACCGAACTGCTGCGCTTTTGCAACGATCACGGCATCCAGATGGAAGCTTGGAGTCCGCTGATGCAAGGCAAACTGCTCGATCATCCGCTGCTTGCAGACATTGCCGCGAAATACGGCAAATCGGTCTCGCAAGTGATATTGCGTTGGGACTTGCAGAACGGAGTCGTAACGATTCCGAAATCGGTCAATCCCGGACGGATCGCGCAAAATGCCGACATATTCGATTTTGAGCTTGCGGCGGAAGATATGGAAGCGATCAACGGGATGAATACCGGGGAACGCGTTGGCACGAATCCGAACCAATTCGACGAACAATAGGTTGGGCCAAGTCTAATATCGAGGTGTATTATGGGAAGGATTAAAATTTTTTCCGACAGCACATGCGATTTGCCGCCGCAGCTTATCGAACGGCATCAAATCGGCATCGTGCCGCTGTATGTTTCGTTCGGCGAGAAGGCTTATCGCGACGGGGTCGATCTCCATACGGATCAGCTGTACGCCGAAGTTCGCGCCAAGGGCGAGCTGCCGAAAACGTCCGCGCCTTCGCCGGGCGATTTTATCGAGGCGTTCGCCCCGTTTATCGAACAGGGCGACGATATTCTCTATATCGGCATTTCGTCGCATTTATCCTCCACCTGCCAGAATGCGCTGATCGCCGCCGGGGAATTTCCGGAAGGGCGGGTTACCGTGTTCGATTCGCTCAATTTGTCTACAGGCATCGGGCTGCAGGTCATGAAAGCCGTACACGCCGCGGAGGCCGGCCGGAGCGTGGCGGAGATCGAGCGGATGCTGCAGGATGTGCGCGGCAAGGTAGAGACCGAATTTGTGATCGATACGCTGGAATTTTTATATAAGGGAGGGCGCTGCTCGGGCTTGCAGAACTTGATTGGAAGCCTGCTGAAAATCCGCCCTGTCATTAAAGTCAGCGACGGTAAAATGACGCCGGCGAGCAAAATTCGCGGGAAACGCGACAAAGCGCTGCAGCAACTGCTGGACAATGCGCTCGCCCGGAAGGAAGAGATGGACGGCGATATTATCTTCGTCACGCATTCGATGGCGGGGGAAGACGCGGAAGCGCTGCGCCAAACGCTTATAGAAAAGACGGGCGCGCGCGAAGTGCTCGTATCCGATGCGGGCTGCGTCATTTCGAGCCATTGCGGGCCGCAGACGATCGGCATTTTGTTTACCAAAAAATAAGGCATCCGGTTTCGCTAGTAAGCGGACCTCTTCGTCGCTTGGAACTGACGGAATGAATTAGCGGGGGCATGACGCGCGATTCCGTTCGAAGCGACTCTCAATTAGCGGTAAAACATGGAGGTATTTTGCTCTCATGGGGCGAAAATCGAGATTTAGCGGTATTTCGCGGAGCTAATTTTGAACATCTTCTAGGAATCGGTTTATACCGGGAAATTAGCGGCAGGTTTTACCGCTAATGAGTCCATACAGTCGGCAACCCTTTAAATTAGCTCCAGATTTTGGAGCTATTGGCGAAAGGGAAGACTTCGAAAACCAAACCGCCGGAGCGATGCGCTCCGGCGGTTTCCTCATGCTTTGCTGCGTTCATTTCCGGCGAAATTGCGCAATAAGATTGTGCATTATCACTTGATCGGAAATGTTCAGCTCTTCTTTCGCCTTGTCGGCGATCGACCGGCAAGCGGCGACGTCCGTTTGCGTGCGGGTCGTCAGATCGTAGCAAGCTCCATGCTCGAAATTGCCGTCCGCCGCCGGTTTATAGTACCGCTCACCGTCCGTTGCGGCGCCCGAGCGCAAAATGACCGTTTTCGGATCCGAGGCAAACAGATTGTTTCCCATCATGTAATAGGACTCTCGGGGAATGCCAAGTAAGTATAAGAGCGACGGCGCCATATCCAACTGGCCGCCGACTTGCTCGTACGTTCCCGCGTGCGAGCCGTCCGGCAAATGGACGATCATCGGCACCTGATTGATGATTTGTTCGAGATCGAGCTCCGACAACGACCGGTCGAGCAACCGTTCGAGCGGTTCCGTTTCCGCAATGGAATTGTCGTGATCCCCGTAAAAGACGAAAATCGTTTGATCCCATAAGCCTCGTTCTTTCATTTGCGCGATCAGCTGTCCGACCGCGCCGTCCACATAATGCACGGCCTGCAAATAATCGCCGAACATCGTACCCTTCAGCTCCCCGACGTCCAGCAGCTGCCGTTCCGGCGGCAGGGAATACGGATGATGGCTCGATAATGTAATCAGAAACGAGTAGAAGGGCTGCCGCGATTGATCCATGAAATCCAGCGATTGGCGCATAAACGACGCGTCTGCCAGCGACCAGCCGAGCGGTTCGTCGATCTTGAAATCTTTTTTGCTGTAAAAGCGGTCGTAACCGATGTTTGCGTACATATTGTACCGATTCCAGAAGCTGGCCTCATAGGCATGATAGGCTCCGGTTTCATATCCTTGTTCCTTGAGGATGCGCGGCAGCGAATCGAACGTACCGCCGGGATACCGGGTAAATACCGATCCGGTCGGCAGCGGATGAAGCGAGGCGGCGGATGCAAATTCGGCGTCGGACGTGCGCCCTTGCCCGGTCTGATGATAATAGTTGCTGAAATACATGCTTTCCCGGATCAATGCGTTCAAATGCGGCGTAATTTCTTTCCCGCCGATTTGCCGGCCGATGACGAAATTTTGGAACGCCTCCGCCTGAATGACGATAACGTTCTTGTTGCGATAAGCGCCGAACAGCTCGTTTATCGGCTGCGGCTGTAGCTTGTTTGCCGCGAACCACCCGCGTATTTCCTCCGTCCGCTCCTCCGATATGCCTGGCTTGGACAGCCAATGTTCGTCGGCATACCGGTACAGGTCGTAACCGTGAAAGCCGATCAAGCCGGTCACATTGTACAGAGAAACGTTCCACCAATTGCCCTCGAACAGCCCTTTTGCCCATGTGGAAGTCGCTTTTGTAATCGGATAGTAGATGAACGAAACACCTAGAAGAAAAATAACGATGCTTACGCCGAATCGAAGCGCGAATTTGCCCCGCCCCGCCTTTTGGAAGAAACGGAACGTGCCGGCTTGTCTGCGGCGGCGGCCAATCGAGACGCAAGCGGCAATGAGAAGCGGCAGCAGAACCGCCAGATCGGCGAAGAAATAAAGATCTTTCCATGCCAGCAGCGATGCGATGCTGTCTCCGAGCGACCCGACCTGGCCGGCTTGCAGCAATACCGGCACGGAAATGAAATCTTTGAAATACCGGTAATAAATCAGATCGGCATATATAAGCGTCGACATAAAAACATTAAGCAGAAACAAGCTGACGAGCCTGCCGCGCTGCGGCAAAAAAACGACCCAAAATGAACAAACGAGTATGGAGCCGATCGCAACGTAATAATCGGACGATTCCATCCTCATGTAAGGAATGTTCGTATATCGGTCGAATAAAGTCAGCTTATAGCAAATGATCGCGATAAACAAAAAATATTCCATATACCGGATTCGTGCGATCCATTGCAAAGACAGGCGAATGCCCCGGTATGCGGTTTGAAGCGATGAGTACATCATGAAAAGCCCTTTCCCTTAAAAAATGTTCGCTTGCACCATATTCCCCATTATATCCAAAGTTTTCATAAAACTTAATTGGCATTACATGGGTAAGCGGAATGGCGATGAAAGGGGAGGGGGGGCTCCGGCGATGCGCTTCGGAACCCCCCGGCATATTAGGAACGGCGCGGGGGAAGCGGGCCTAAATATTGATAGTACTGGCATTCGATTCTGCCATTGTACAATTTGCGTCTCTTGTCGGCTTTGCGGCCGAAGTAGTGCTCGAACTGCTTGCCCGGGCTAAGCGCAAACACCGACCATGTCGGCAGCTGCGCGGCGGTGAAGCCAAGCTGGCGAATCACTTTCTCGGCTTGGTCGCTGTCGCCGAGCCGTTCGCCGTAAGGGGGATTCGTGATGATGCATCCGTAATCCCCCTCGGGCCGCGCTTTCGCGACCGGCAGGACGCGAAAGTCGATTTCCTTGGCGAGGCCGGCGGCCTTCGCCGCGGCGAGCGCGACATCGACGGCTGCGCTGTCGATGTCGGAAGCTGCGATTTGCAGCGGCACGTCGTCCCGCAGCAAATCGTAAGCTTCCTCCCTGGCCTGCTGCCACAGGGAGGCCGGCACCGCCGGCCACGCTTCGGCGTTGAACGCGCGCCGCAAGCCAGGCGCGATGTTCCAGCCGATCATCGCGGCCTCGATTGCGATCGTCCCCGACCCGCAGAACGGGTCGTATAGCGGACGATGCGCGTTCCAGCGGCTGAGCAGCACCATCGCCGCCGCCATCGTTTCCTTCAGCGGCGCTTCGGTGACGAGCTTCCGGTAGCCGCGTTTATGCAGCCCCGGACCGGTCGTATCCAGCGTTATCAGCGCCATATCGTTCAGCAGCGACACTTCGATCACATAACGCGGCCCGTTCTCGGGAAACCATTCCGTTTTATAGCGCTGCTTCATTTTCTCAACGACCGCTTTTTTGACGATGCCCTGACAGGCCGGCACGCTGCTGAGCTGAGATTTATGAGACTTGCCTTCCACCGGGAATTCGCCGTGCTCGGGAATCCAATCCGGCCACGGCAGCGCCTTGACCCCTTCGAACAATTCGTCGAACGTTCGCGCCGGGAACATGCCCATTTTGATTAATACGCGATCGGATGATCTGAGCCATAAGTTGGCCCGGCAAATATCGATCAGATCCCCTCGAAACATAACGCGCCCGTTTTCCGTTTGCGCATCTTCATATCCCAGTTCGCGCAACTCGCGCGCAACGACCGCTTCGAGTCCCATCGGCGCGGTTGCGATCAATTCCAATTTGCTCATGCTATCGGTTCACTCCACTTTGCGATTTCTGTTACAATGATTTCTGGTACAATCAAGTATAGGTGAATTTCAGCCAGGTTACAAACATGTAGGAGATGAGTTATATATGACGGTCGAAGAACAATATATGGATGCGCTCTATCCGGAGGATCCGGTGTTGGAACGGGTGAAGGCGAATATTCGCGAGCTTGGAATGCCGGAAATTTCGGTCGCGCCGAATTACGGCAGGCTGTTAACGCTGCTCGTTAATCTGTCGGGCGCGCGGCAAGTGCTGGAGATCGGCGCGCTTGGCGGGTATAGCGGCATATGCTTGGCCCGCGGATTAGCGGAAGGCGGATCGCTTGTTTCATTGGAGCTGGAGGAGGGGTACGCCGCCGTGGCGAAACGGCATTTGACCGAAGCGGGCTTCGGCGACCGCGTCTCTTATCGAATCGGCGAAGCCCTCGACTCGCTGGCGCAGTTGGAGCGGGAAGGGGCGAAGTTCGACTTTTTCTTTATCGACGCGGATAAGGAGAACTATCCGAATTATTTGGAATGGGCGATTCGCTTGGCCAATCCGGGCGCGGTTATTGCGGCCGACAACACATTGCTGCGCGGCCGCACTGTCAATCCGGACAAGAACGGCCCGTCCGTCTTGGCCGTGCGCCGCTTTAACGAACAAATCGCGCAGGACGAGCGGCTGCAAAGCGCCATGCTTCCGGCTTACGACGGTTTGGCCCTCGCTATGGTCAAGTAGAAGGGAGCATGGAAACGGCATCCCGCCCCGCTGGCATGCGGCGGCGGGATGCAAACATGGCGCCGGTTGCTTGAACCGAAGATGGACGCGGTTACTGTAGTTGATCCAAGGCCGAACTGCCGAACGAATGGAATGCGGACCGTACATTATTGGCAAAGGCGTAACCGCTTGTCGCGTCCCAATTGATCGACCACGTCATGACTCCGCGGAAGTTCGGATAACCGGAAGGTTTTTGCAATTGATACGTTCCTCCGTAAGACGTTCCCTGAACGATATATTTCAACGCTTTTTGAACGTCCGCCGCAGCGGTATAACCGCCGCCGGCCGCACTCGGTACCGCGGGCAAGCCGATGGCTACCTGATCCTCGCGCAGCGGCGGGAACACGTTATTCGGATTGCGGCCGATCGGGAAGCCGTGCAGCAGCATTTCCGCCATCGCGACTTGGAAGTCGGCGGTTCCTTGATTGTACACGCGTCCGTCAAGCCCTTCATTGCCTCCCGCATTGTAATGCTGGACATGAATGAAGTTCAGCTTGTCCCGCAAGGCGTGAATGACCGGCAGGTAGGCTCCCCACGGTCCGCCGTACGCGACAAGGCCGCCTTGCACGTAAGCCGTTTCCGGCGCCATTGTGAGCATAAAGTCCGGGCCGATATTGGCGCTGAGCTGGTTGACGGCGTTGATGAGGTTGACGATCTTCGGGGTGGTCGGATTGCGGAAATCGGTATCTCCGCCGGCCAAGGAAACGGAACCGCCCTCCAAATCGATATCCAGGCCGTCAAAGCCGTACGTTTGGATAATATTCGTCAGCGAAGCGACGAAATTGTGCACGTCCGCGGCACTCGCCAGTTCGACCGAACCGTTCTGGCCTCCGATCGAGATGAGCACCTTTTTGCCTTGGCTGTGCAAATAATCGATGTCGGCTTTGAATTCGTTCACCGTCGCGTTATACGGCGTAAACGTTAAGGTGGAACGGTCGGTGACCGTCTCGGCGAAGGCAACGTGAATCATATCGTAGAGCGGCGAAACGTCCCTTAGCTTCAGTGTCGTGGAACCGTTATTGAAATTATGCCAGTAGCCGATCACTAGCTTGCCCGGCAGCGGCGAAGGCCCCGGTCCGCCGCCCGGGTCGGCCGTCGTCACCGTAAGCGGAGCGCTGGGAACGGACACATTGCCCGCGGCGTCCTTCGCCCGAACGGTAAACGTATAGGACGTATTCGGCGTCAGTCCGCTTATCGTTGCGTTCGTTCCGGCCACGGTCGCGGCCGGCGTTTGATCGCGGTACACTTCATAGCCCGCGACGCCGA
Source organism: Paenibacillus sp. MSJ-34 (assembly GCF_018918005.1). Classification (GTDB taxonomy): domain Bacteria; phylum Bacillota; class Bacilli; order Paenibacillales; family Paenibacillaceae; genus MSJ-34. The sequence goes on from NZ_JAHLPR010000032.1 coordinate 66,080, forward strand.
CGTTATCCGTCGACGGGCTCCATCCGAGCGAGACGCTGTCAGGTCTTATCTCGGTAGAAACGAGATTGCCCGGAGCGGTAGGAGGCGCCGTATCCGGTTCGGGTTCCGGTCCGCCGCCGGATTGGAGTTCCCACAAAGCCGGCGTATTGGGAGGCTCCCAGCCGACCAGCGAAGTATGGGCGATTCTGCATTTATAGGACTGCTGGCCGTACGTTACCACGTCGTTCACTTGATACGAAGTGTTTGGAGCCCAGGGAGCAATTGCGAAAGCGCTTACAGGAATGAGGGGAAACAAGAGCGCAAAGATTACTGCAATACAATGAATTTTTCTGCGTATGACATTCATGTCGTCATCAACCTCCTTCATATTTTTGATATCCATTCATACGTCATTCTGCGCTGCGGATCGTTCACCTCCTTGTCATAAATTTGTTGCGTATTTCTAATAAACCACCGATATATATGGAAATACAAGGATAAATTTACATTTGAAAGGGATAAAATTATGCAAAATATGATTAAAATCACAAACAACTATTGAAATCTGCCTCAAACTTCGTTACGATATTGAAAAAATCAATATAAAACTTCATAACATGGTCGGAGAATAAGAAGAGGACCGCAAACAAATCCTTGATCGAGGCAAGGGTGTTGTTGCGGTCTTTTTGCTTTCTCCGGGAGGGGGAGTGCAGGATGAGACGAAAGTTTTCAAGTTTGGAGCGGGAAGGTCTGTTCGATTCGTTGCAGCAAGAAACGTTCGATATGCTTGTCATCGGCGGCGGAGTTACCGGAGCGGGCATCGCGCTCGATGGAGCCGTTCGCGGCTTGAAGGTGGCGCTGGTCGAGATGCAGGATTTCGCGGCGGGAACAAGCAGCCGTTCCACGAAACTGGTGCATGGCGGGCTCCGTTATTTGAAACAAGGGGAAATTAATCTCGTTAGGGAAGTAGGCCGCGAAAGGGCGATCGTTCACGGCAACGCGCAGCATGTCGTTACTCCCGAATGGATGCTGATGCCGATCGTAAAAGGTGGAACCTACGGGAAATTCGCGACTTCCATCGGTCTGTACGTTTACGATTGGCTGGCCGGAGTCAAACGGTCGGAACGGCGCAAAATGTTGAACAAAGAGCAGACGCTCTCCAAGGAGCCGCTGCTGCGCGACGATAAACTGCTCGCCGGAGGGTATTACGTGGAATACCGCACCGACGACGCGCGGCTGACGATCGAAATTATGAAAGCGGCGGCGGAACGGGGGGCCCTTGCCGTCAATTATGCGAAAGCGGAGCGCTTCGTTTACGAAGACGGCATTGTTTGCGGCGCGGTCGTGCGCGATGTATGGAGCGGCAAGGAAATACAGGTGAAAGCGGCGAAAATCGTCAATGCGGCGGGGCCGTGGGTCGATACGTTGCGCGAATTGGACCGTTCGAAACATGGGAAGCGCCTGCATCTGACCAAAGGCGTCCATATCGTGGTCGACCAGAGCCGGTTTCCGCTGCGGCAGGCGATTTATTTCGATACGCCGGACGGCCGGATGGTGTTCGCCATTCCGCGGGACGGCAAGGCGTATATCGGTACGACCGATACGAACTATGAAGGCGATCTCGTTCATCCGCGGATGACCAAGGAAGATTTGACCTATTTGCTGAATTCGGCCAACGACATGTTCCCTTCGCTTCGTTTGCGGGAGCAGGATGTCGAATCGAGTTGGGCCGGCCTGCGCCCGCTCATTCACGAAGACGGAAAGTCCCCGTCCGAATTGTCGCGCAAAGACGAGATTTTTATATCCCCCTCGGGCCTGGTCACTATTGCCGGGGGCAAATTAACGGGCTATCGGAAGATGGCCGAACGCATCGTCGATTTAATCGCCAAACAGCTGACGGAGGCGACGGGGAAGCCATTTCCCGGATGCACGACCGATCGTATAACGCTGTCCGGGGGAAACTTCCCGGAAGGATTCGACGCATTTCTGCGCCATAGTACGGAACAAGGCGTCAAACGCGGACTAAGCGAGCGGAACGCCCGCATCCTGGCGAACCGGTACGGCAGCAATACGCCGCTGGTGTTCGATCGATTCGCCAAAGTACGGGAGGCGGCGCAGCGGCTGGAAACGGATGTGGAGATGCTTGCCGCCTTGGACTACGGCATCGAAGAAGAGATGGTGGCCACGCCGGCGGATTTTCTGATTCGGCGTTCCAGCGCGGTCAATTTCGACATTCGCAGCGCGGAGCGGTGGGGCCGCGCGGTCGTCGCTTATATGGCCGAGGTTTTGCATTGGAGCGGCGAGGAGGCCGAACTGCAGTACGAGCGCTTCGTCAATGCGCTTTCTTACGCCAAAAACGCGATTTAATATTTTTTATGAATTTTTAACGAAAAATCCTTGTCAAAAATGTGACATGCATGTAGTATAATATAATAATTCGTTATTTATAACATTGGGTAGAGACGATGAGAGGCCCTTTGCATGAATAACGCTTTCGAAAGTTTGGAAGCGTTTCTATGCACGGGGGCTCTTTCTATTTTTATAAGGAAAAGGAGGATATTTCTGGAATATGTTCTCTATCCAACCGCATTTCCATTTATTATTCCGCAATATTAAGAAAACGCTTCCGCAATAGGCGGCTGCCAAGTACATATTCGGAAGCAAAGATCATTAACAATTAGGGGGAATAACGGAATGAAAAAGTTGGCTGTTCTTATGATTGCTCTTGTCATGATTCTGTCCGCATGCGGAAAAAGCAACAACGCTCAAGATTCGACAGGAGGATCGAGCGCACCTAAAGAAGGCGGCGGCAATAGCGGCAAACCGGTGGAACTTCAATTTTATTTTCCGGTAGCCGTTGGCGGACCGATTACGAAAATTATTGATAAATTGGCGGAAGATTTTCAGAAAGAAAACGAAAACATTAAAGTCAAACCGATTTACGGCGGAAGCTATCAAGATACGATGACAAAGGTTGCGACCGCGGTGCAGGGCGGAAACTCGCCGGACTTGGCCGTGCTGCTGTCGACCGATTTGTACACGCTCATTTCGATGAATGCGATCGAAGATTTGACGCCGAAGTTTTCGAAGGAATATTTGGACGGATTCTATGAAGCGTTCATGGGCAACACCAAATCGGGAGATACCGTATGGAGCATCCCGTTCCAACGCAGTACGATCGTGTTGTACTACAACAAAGAATTGTTTAAGCAAGCCGGCCTGGATCCCGAGAAAGCGCCCGCCAATTGGACGGAACTGAGAGAATTCGCGCAACAGCTGACCGTCAAGGACGCGCAAGGCAAAGTAACCCAATGGGGACTTGAAATTCCGAGCACCGGGTATCAATATTGGATGTTGCAAGCGCTGTCTTTGCAAAACGGCGACAACATTATGTCGAACGACGGCAAAGAAGTGTATTTCGATAAGCCGCATGTGGAAGAAGCGCTGCAGTTTTATGTCGATTTAGGCCGCAAAGATAAAGTGATGCCGGAAGGCGCAATCGAATGGGCGACCGTACCTTCCGATTTCATTAGCGGCAAAACCGCGATGATGTTCCATACGACAGGCAACTTGACGAAAGTGAAAAACGACGCGAATTTCGATTTCGGCGTAGCTTTCTTGCCGGCCAATAAACAATTCGGTTCGCCGACAGGCGGCGGCAACTTGTACGTGTTCAAGGACATTCCGGAAGAGAACAAAGAGGCGGCGATCAAATTCATCGAATTTTTGACAACGCCGGAACGTGTTGCGCAATGGTCGATCGATACCGGATATGTAGGCACGACGAAAGCGGCTTACGAAACGGATTTGCTCAAAAAATATGTGGAAGATTTCCCGCAAGCGAAAGTGGCGAGAGATCAATTGGAATATGCGGACAGCGAATTGTCGACTTACCAGAACGGCCAAATTACGAAACTGTTTAACGACAACATTCAAGCCGCGCTGCTAGGCACGATCAGCCCGAAAGAGGCGCTGCAGAAATCGCAGCAGCAAGCCGACCAAATTTTGAAAAACTTTAAGTAATCCCGCAACTCATAACGCAAGGGAGTGAGCAATGGAATGAATAACAGGCTCCGCCAAGTCTGCAAACCTATCGTTTTTGCGTTAATGATGTCTATGATTTCCGGGTTGCTCGGGTTTGACCGGTTTGCGGTCATTCCCGCAGCCCATGCGGAAGAGGTTCAATCCGGACAAGAAGCGGCCGAATCGGCGGCGGAGACAGGCAGCGGCTCGGATAGCGAATCTGGCAGCGAATCTGAGAGTGAAGCAGACAATGAGACGGATAACGGAACCGCGCAGGAGGAATGGAAGGAGCAGCTTGGCGAGACGGATACGCCCGACGAAGATCGGTATCGCTTCGTGTCAGTTACCGAAACGGCGTATGGGCCGGAATTATTCGTTACCGAGCTTCACCCGAACAACAAGGGAACGGACGATTACGAGTTTTTCGAAATATACAACAATTCGGATGTGCCGCTGCGCATCGGAGCGGAGTCGGCGCTGTTGGGGGAAGCCGAGTATTACATCATGTATCGCTATCCAAGCGCAGGCACGTCCGACAATACGTTCGAGCATTTTACGCCCGTAACGATCGAGCCGCAAACGGCGCATGTGTTCTGGGTGAATCCGAAGGCGAAGACGCTGGCGGAATTCAACGAGTTGCATGGCGTGGAATTGTCTTCCGAACAAGTGACGGAAGTTCGGATCAACGGTACCGAAGGTTTTTCCAATACAGCCGATCGCGCCGTAGCCGTCTTTAACAAAAAAACAGGGCTTGCCGTCTCTCAAGCTTCCTATGCTGCCGGTTCGGATATTGCCGACGGGCTTGGCGTTCATTATCAAGTTCCGCGGAACGGCGATATTCATCAACTGAAGTATTGGACCAAGGCGCCGGCCACGCCGGGGGAAGTGTTTCCTTGGCAAATCCCGCCGCAGGCGGTAACGCCACCGGAAGAGAACGGGCCTGCCGATCCGCTGCCGAAAGTGCTCATCTCCCAGTTTATGTACGATGCGCCGAGCGCCGATGACGGCAAGGAATATATCGTCATCAAGAACTATGAGGATATGCCGGTCGATATTGGCGGATACATGATCGGCGACGGCGTCAATCAGGGAAGCGGCGAAGGAATGGCCGCCTTCCCGCCGGGGACGACGATCGAGCCCGGTCAGGAAATCGTGATTGCCCAGTCGGGCAAGCTGTTTAAGCAAACGTACGGCGTCATACCGGATTTTGAATTTCCATGGATCGGGGCATACAGGCCGGAAGACGATCCCGACGTGCCGGATATGATGGCGACGGATTGGTCCAAAGGCGTCGTTCAGCTTGGCAATTCCGGGGACAAAATATTGCTGATGGACAGGGAGTATCATGCGATCGATTTTATTACATATAAAGTCGACAGAGTGTTTCGCGGCATTTTCTACAAGGCGATTACGGCAATCGCCGACGGCAATGGCAATGCGATACATCGGGTAAGCATGACGGGGGATCCGTCGGCCGATTTCGCGGCGAAGAAGCCTTCGCTTCCGGATAGGCCCTTGCCCGTCCCGGTAAGCGATACGCTGCTGATTACGGAAGTGATGTATACGCCGAATTACGACGAACCGTTGTACGAATATGTGGAAATGACGAATATTTCGGACCGTACGATGGATATAAGCGGGTACTATTTGGGGGATAAGGAAATCGAAGGATCTTCCTCCTCGGAAGGCATGTTCAACTTCCCGGACGGAACCTGGATCGAACCGTACCAAGCGCTGGTTATCGCGAAAAACGCCAAGGGCTTTGAGGAGCTCTACGGCAGGAAGGCCGATTTCGAACTGGACGGTTCCGATCCGTCCGTTCCGGATATGATTCCGAATTGCGACTGGGGTTGCGGAAACATGCAATTCGGAAATAACGGCGACGAAGTGCTGCTTCTGGATGCGGACAAAAACCTTATCGATGCCGTTGTGTATAAGGCAGGGAAGTATCTCGGCATCAAGCCGCATGCCGGCGTCATGCTGAAGGGCTTCTCCCTTGAGCGTGTCAACGCACGGGACACCAAGAGCAGCGCGGCCGATTTTACGGAACAACCGAACCCGACGCCCGGCATGCTGCTGTTCGGACCGAACGGAAGACCCGATCTGATTCCGGAGCCCGGTTTGAAAGACAGTGTGCTGAAGGCGAGCGAGCCAGCTACGGCTCTCGTGGCGGGACCGACCTTGATCGACGCGGGCAGCGAGTTGTCGAATCCGTTGCCGCAGAACGTGCCTTCGTTCCTGTTGACGGTAAGCATGGACGAAGGCGGCACCTTGTTTGCAAGGAATCGGAATACGGAGCTTTCCGCGGCGCTGGATTTCCTCGATAACAAGGCGATCCCCGTGCTGGAACTTGACGACAACCGATTGATCCAGCCGGTGCATGATCTGCTTGAACGGCGTAATGCAACCGATGTAATCATTGTTTCGCCGGACTGGAACATCGTGCGCAAGATGAGAGCGCTCCAGCCCGAATACCGGGGAGCCGTTCGGTTCGATAACCGCGAGTTGAATCGGGAGCAGTTGAAGCAGATTGTCCTGTCGGTTCGGCGCAGTACGGGAATGATTGCCTTGATCGACCACCGCGCGTTGACGCAGGAATCGATGCAATATTTGCGCAATCGGGCTATCACGGTTTGGGGGTACGGCTCCGGTACGGAATTCGACGCCCATCGCTTGATTGCGCTCGGCGCGGCCGGCATCGAAGCGCTGCATTCGTCGGATGCCGTTCAAGCGCTGCGGCAGTATGACGCCGAGAACAGCATCTCCCAGTCGCCGCTTATCGTCGCGCATCGGGGCCTAAACGCTCTGGCTCCCGAGAACACGATACCGGCCTTCGAACTGGCGGTGGAAGCGGGCATCGAGTTGATCGAGCTGGATATTCATCTAACAAAAGACGGCAAACTCGTCATTATGCATGACTTTAGCGTGGACCGTACGACCGACGGATCGGGCAAAGTCAGAGATTTGACGCTGGAACAACTGAAGCTGCTTCAGGCGAACAAGACGGATAACGCCGATTGGCAGGAAGCTTACGATCGTTATCCCGACGCGAAAGTGCCAACGCTTGACGAAGTATTGGAGTTTGCGAAAGGTAAAAATGTCGTGCTGGAATTGGAGTTGAAAGGAATCGGCATCGAGGAGCAGGTGGTGGAGCACATCTTGCGGCATGATATGGCGGCGGACGTATACGTCACCAGCTTCAGCCTCGATTTGCTGAAGAAGGTTGCGGAGCTCAGCCCCGACATCGGGCTTACGCTGATTACGTCCGACCGCGGGCCGACGGAACAAGAGACGATGATGCAATATGTGGAGAAAATGGCCGCGATGCATGTATCGCTTGGCATGTCCCAAATGTCCGGGGTGAATTCGCAGGAATGGATCAACTATGCCAAGCATCGGGGGATCCCGCTGATCGCGTCGACCTACAATACGAAAAGCAGCATCAATCAAATGGTCCGCAAAGGAGCGACCACCATACTGACCGATTACGCTCATTGGATGAAAGAAGTTCCCGTCGCGGTTCAGCCGGTTGCGGAACAATACCGAATCGCAGTAGGGGAATCGGTTACGCCGCAAACGTTCGCCGCGGGCGTAACGACCAGAACGGGAACGTCGATTCCGGTATCCGGCGGCATCCGGGTTATCGGATCCGATGACGGCGTCGTTGCCGTACAGAACGACCAAACGGCGTCCGCCCTTAAGCCGGGTACGGCTATGTTGCAAATCTATTATGATTTCCGGCCGTTTCAAACTCCGGTGGACGGGGATCCCGCTTTGCTGGACGATGTTTGGCGCATCTATTCGAATCCGATCGCTTTAACGGTGACAGATAAGGATGCTCCGCCCGAACCGCCAACGCCGGCGCCGATCATTCTTTCGCTCGGATTAACGCCGGGCACCGGGAATTCGACGACAAGAGTAACGGGATTGCAATCCGGCTCGAGCTATCGATATTTCAAAGGAAGCGCGGGATCGCGGACGCGTCCGAACGCAGGCGACGAACCTTCCGCCTATAAGGATTCGCTTACCGGCGCGACGAATATTCGCGCAGCGGCGGGGGATCGCCTGTTCATCGTCAGACTGGATGCGAACGGCAAAATCGCCGAATGGGCGGATTTGGCCGTGGAAGCGAGACATTTGCGCCGGGACGCTTCTCCGGGCACGCCGTCGCCATCGACGTCGTCGTCCGGACGGACGCCTGATTCGCCGCCGCCGGAGCAACCGAAGCCGCCTGTGGAGGAGCAAGAGCCGGAACTGAATAGTTCGCAAGGCGTGAGCAAGCTCGATCCGGCGAAGCTCCGGGAAGCGAAACGAATGATAGAGCAATTTGCGCAAGCATCGCAAGCCGAGCTTACGCCGCTTGCGGAACCGTTTCGGTTTGAGCCGCCGGGCCAAGGCGGATTAACCGTGAAGATCGAGGCGGACGCGTTACCGCAAGGCATTCCGGTCGGGTTATATCAAATTCGCAGCGACGGGAAACTGGCCTACGTCGGCGGCGTATTGGCAGGTCATACTTTGACGGCCGAATTGAAGGAAGCGGGTACGTATGCGGTGCTGGCATACAATAAAACATTCGCCGACGTACGGAGCGATCATTGGGCGTTTGCGGCGGTGCGCCAATTAAGCGCGATGCAGGTTGTCGCCGGAAGGAATGCGGCCGAGTTCGCCCCGAACGGCGCTGTGACGCGCGCCGAATTAACGGCGATGCTGGTTCGCGCCATCGGACTTCAGGCGGAAGGAAGCCCTAGCTTCTCCGATGTGCCGGCGGAAGCATGGTATGCCGGCGCGGTCGCTGTCGCGGAACAAGCGGGAATCGCGTCCGGCTACGGTGACGGTACGTTCGCCCCGGACGAATTCGTGACACGGGAACAGATGGCCGCATTGCTTGTAAAAGCCTATGTGCGCATTTCCAAAGATGCGACCGGCTCGGGGGAACCGATTCCTTATCTTGACTTGGATCAAACGAGCGCTTGGGCGCTGGACTATATTATCGCCGCGCATGCGCTCGGATTGCTGCACGGGCGGGATCGCGAACAGTTCGTACCGCTTGCGCATAGCACGCGGGCGGAAGCGGCGCAAGCGATTTACAATTTGCTCGGAACGAGAGAAAGAGCGGCGATTATCGATCAACATGATTGAACTGTGGAATTAATAACAACTTCATTTAATCGGCTAGAGACGATGAGAAGCCACAGTTGCATGTTTGATTCCTTTCCATAACAGGAAGCGTATCATAATGCACTTGGCTTCTTTGTTTTGCTGCAAAGACTTTTTGAACTCGCATTTAATATTACTACACACATCGAAATGGGGGATTGGGTTGACTCAACGAACAATTGGCAACCGAGGGAAAATCAATTGGAAACAAAACGGCTTCGCCTACGCCTTACTGCTGCCTTCCCTAATATTTTTGGCGTTATTTACGTTTTATCCGGTAGGGAAATCGATCTATTTAAGCTTCTTTTCTTCCAATTTGAACGCTCAAAACTTTGTCGGCTTCGATCAGTACGTACAAGTATTTCAGGACAATATTTTTTGGAAAGTAATCGGGAACAACCTGATCGTAGCGATCGGAACGGTTCCGGTCAGCATCTTTCTCGCGGTATATATGGCGATTTGGCTCAACAATAAAATGAAGGGGGACAGCTTCCTTCGAGCCTCTTTCTTCTACCCTACCATTATACCGATGATCGCGATCGCCAACATTTGGCTTTTTATCTATACGCCGGACTACGGATTGCTGGACAAATTTTTAGGGTTTTTCGGCATATCGGGCGCGAACTGGCTCGGCGATCCGAACTGGGTGCTTGTCGCCATGATTCTTATGATCATCTGGAAGGAAACCGGATTTTTTATGATTTTTTATTTGGCAGGCTTGCAAAATTTGCCCGGGGAAGTGTACGAGGCGGTTCGAATCGAAGGGGCGCGGCCGTTTCAAATTTTCCGCAAAATTACGTTTCCGCTATTAATGCCGACCACCTTATTCGTCATGATTATCGCAATTACAAACTCTTTCAAAATGGTGGACCATCTGTACATTATGACGAAGGGCGGTCCCGATAATGCGAGCAATTTGCTGTTATTTCATATCTATGAAACCGCATTCAGCTTCTGGGATATGGGCAGAGCGTCGGTGCTTACGGTGATTCTGCTCGTCATTCTGCTCGGCATATCGATTTTCAATTACGCATATTTAGATAAACGGATTCATTATTAGAAGGGGATGAAATAGGAATGTATCGAATCGTCAATCGCATTGTCATCATCGTGTTAGGAATTGTCTTCCTCGTCCCGCTCGTATGGACGGCATTTACTTCTTTCACTCCTTCCAGTGAAGTGATCATTAAATCGAATCCGTTCTTTTTAACGAATCCGACGTTCGACAACTACGTCGAGGCGTGGAACACGATTCCTTTTACGCAATATTATTTTAATACGCTTATTATCGTCGTCGGCATTTTGGCCGTTCAGCTGTTTACGGTGACGCTCGCGGCATACGCATTCGCCCGCCTGACGTTCATCGGGCAAGGCGTCGTGTTTATATTGTTCCTGACGCAAATTATGATACCGCCGGATATTTTGATTTTCCCGAACTATACGATTATGAAAGAACTCGGGCTCGTCGATACGAAGCTGGCGATCATGCTTCCTTACTGGGCTTCTGCATTTGGAGTATTCCAGCTTAGACAGACGTTCAAGCAAATACCGATGGATCTCGACGAAGCGTCCAGAGTCGACGGCAGCAGATGGTGGCAGACGTTATGGCATGTTTATTTGCCTGCCGCGAAACCGACGTATGTCGCCTTCGGATTGATCTCCGTCAGTACGCACTGGAGCAATTTCATGTGGCCGCTCGTCATTACCAACTCGGTGGAAACGAGACCGTTAACGGTTGGAATCGCGATCTTCGCCCAATCGTTCGAGACCGGGGCGCAATGGGGCACGGTGACGGCCGCGACGCTCATGGTTGTGCTGCCGATCTTGATCGCATTTTTGTTTTTTCAAAAACAATTCGTCGAGAGCTTCATGCACTCCGGCATAAAGTAACCGACCAAAGCAGGTGACGAAAATGGAACTGATTTTGATGGGAACGGCATGCGCGGCATGCGGCGTCGATCGCGACAACACCTATTTGCTGTTTCGGGATGCATCCGGATCGACGTTGGTCGACGTCGGCGGCAATCCGCTCGGCAAATTGAAGAAGCTCGATATGACGACGGGCGAGATCAAACGCATTATTTTCACTCATTTTCATACCGATCACGTGTATGGGCTTCCTTCGCTGCTATGGGGAATGTGGATGGACGGGCGCGCCGAGGCGCTTGACATCTATTGCGCTTCGGCGTGCGAAGCGACGCTCCGCGGATGGCTCGAGGCGCTGCAAACCGGTACGTGGCCGATCTTGTTCGACATTCGCATTCATACGTTCGATTGGGAACGGCCTGCGGAAATTTGCCGCGGGGGCGATCTCGCAATTTCCTCGTTTCCGAGCTTGCATGCCGGGCCGACCGTCGGTTTGAAAATCGCTTATAAGGATCGGACGATCGTATACTCTGCGGATACGATGTTGAATGCATCGATCAACGAAGTTCCCCGCGTCGACCTGCTCGTACACGAGGCGACGACGGCGCGGGAGCCGCTGCCTTTCCACAGCAGCCTGCAGGGAGTGGCCGGCTATTACGATATGAGCCATATCGACCGCATCGTGCTGGTGCATGTGACGGATCGGGAGCCTTACGAGGAAGTGCTGGAGGAGTTGCCGGAGGAGAAACGTGCGAAAATTTCGATCGCCTCCGATTTGCAGGTTTTTAGCTTCGATTAATATGGCATAGAGAGGTAGAGGACAAGTGGATCATTTTTCCGGATATATATTCGATTTGGATGGGACGATTTATTTGGGCGATCACGCGATTGACGGCGCGGTAGAGACGATCCGCCGTTTGCAGCAATCAGGCAAAAAATTGCTGTTTCTAACGAACAAAACGATCGATTCGCGTGAAAATTACGTAACCAAGCTGAATAAAATGGGGATTAACGTGACGCTCGACAATTTGTTGAACCCTACTGTTGTCACAATTCATTATTTACAAGACAATTATAACAATGCTAAAGTTTATGTCATAGGCGAGGACATGATTAAAGAAGAGTTCAAGCGCAACGGCATCCGTTTCGCTAGTACGCCCGAGGATACCGATATCGTCGTCCTGTCATGGGATCGCCAGTTTCATTACGATCATTTGAACTTCGCTTACCAGGCGATCAAACGAGGCGCGATTCCGATCGCCACGAATCCCGACCGGACTTGTCCGGTTCCGGAAGGAGACGTCCCGGATTGCGGCGGCATGATCGGCGCGGTGGAAGGGACGACCGGGAAAAGGGTGGAGACGATTATCGGGAAGCCGTCTGTTTTGATGGCGCTTACAGCGTTGGACATTTTGCAGTTGGAAGCGAAAGACTGCTTAATGGTGGGGGACCGTATCGAAACGGACGTATTGATGGGAAAACAAGCGGGCATGAACACCGCTCTAGTTATGACAGGGGTTACACAGCACGAAGACGTCGCATCCGCAGCGGTGAAGCCCGATTATATATTGGATACGGTCTTCGATATCGTTAAGAGGTGAAAAAATGAGAGGAAATACTGCGGGCATTCACGGTCTCGCTTACGGATTGAAGCATAAACCGGTCATTACCTCATTGGTCAATAAGGATGAATTGCCGAGCATACTGGAATCCACTTCAAATATCGTTTTTATATTAAAGGCGGATATTTTTACGATCGGTTCGATTGTGGAGCAAATACGCGACGCGGGCAAGCTGTCGTTCGTTCATTTCGATTTGCTTGAAGGCATCGGCAAGGATAAGATGGGCGTCGTTTTTATGGCAGAGCATATCGGCATCGACGGCATTGTGACGACGAAAGGCTCCATCATTTCCGAAGCGAAAAAATGCGGACTGATGACGGTTCAGCGCCTGTTCGTCTTCGACTCGGTCTCGCTGGACAACGGCATCAAAATGACGAAGAGCTCGCAGCCGGATGCGATCGAAGTGCTGCCGGGAATGGTTTGCAGCCAAATTATGGGGCGAATCCAGGAGGAACTGAACGTTCCTGTGATCGCCGGAGGATTGATGAAAGATTTGGACGATCTCAAAGCGGCCTTGAATAGCGGTGCAATCGGTATTTCCACATCAAGCAAGGAGTTATGGCGTTGGCAAGATTCGCAAATGAAGTGAATATCCTTGTCGGAAGGGAAAGAACATGGAGAAACCCCTAAGTGACGGCGCGTTGTTTCGGCACGCGTATGCACTTGGGTTTTTTTTATTTTTGCACACGGGAAAAAGGGAGGGCTGTAGATGCCGGTCATTGAGTTGGATATCGGTACGATGATTTTTAGGTTAGTGCTCGCCGCAATATTGGGCGGGATTGTCGGTTGGGAGCGGGAGCGAAGGCATAAGCAAGCGGGCTTCAAAACGCATTTGCTCGTTTCCCTCGGCTCGGCGCTCATTATGCTGACATCCATATACGGATTCAGTTCCGAATTGCTGAATCACCCGAACGCCAGATTCGACCCGGCCCGGTTGTCGGCGCAGGTCGTCAGCGGTATCGGGTTTCTCGGGGCCGGCGCGATTCTGCGCCGATCCAATCATATGATTTCGGGACTAACGACCGCAGCCACGTTATGGCTGGTTGCCGGAATCGGGCTGAGCGTCGGGTCAGGATTTTATTTGCCCGCGATCGTGACGACGGTAATTATTCTGCTTAGTATTATGGTGCTTAGCAAAATCGAATCGAAGTTTTTGTTTTCCAGCAAGTCCGGCACGCTGAAAATTACGCTATTCGATCGGCCGGTCAAGCTGCATGAATTGACGAGCATGTTGAAGGACGCGAATATGACCGTTGAGCAGATGATTGTCGTCGACGAGACGAACGATGAGAACAATAAAAAGGTGTCGCTCGAATTCCGGGTGCATTCCTCGAGGGGCAAAGTGATGCCGGACTTGCTGGAACGGATCTGGAAGGTCGACGGCGTCAAAGAAGTGAAAATGAACTGGAAAGGGTAGCTGCTTGCAGGACTGTCCAAAGTCGATTGACTTTTGGAGAGTCCTTTTTTCGCACGGCGTAGAAACCCTGATTGGTGCGGAGTGTGAAAGGCTGTCGATGAAATGCACATAACTCTGAAAATCCGCGAGAGGCCACAAAATGTATACGAAAACCAACAACGAGCGGCGCACGGATCGAATCATTCGATTTTGTTCGAAATTTCATACACCAAACGCCATCTGAGCCCAGATCCTCTAAACGAAACGGTACCCGATCGATTGCGAGTTTTATGCTAACACAGTATCGCACCCCGAGGGATTATGCGGAACGAGCCGTATATCATATTTTTGCCGATATATTTATGGTGCGCCAAAACCGTTTGGCCGTCTCGGCAGTCTAAAGATATAAGCAAAGTGTTTCAGGAGGACGATTGGAGCGATCATCTCTCCATGCAAAAATAAGGGGAAGTGGAACGAATGGCGGGAGGAAACAATGGATCGGAGTGAATGGATGCGCCGGGCGCAGCGGGGAGACGATGAAGCGTTTTACGAATTGATCAACAGCGACAGGGAACGTTTATACCGGATCGCCTATCGTTATTTGCGGAATGAGGACGATGCGCTGGAAGCGATTCAGGAGATGACTTACCGCGCTTACAAACAGTTGCGGAAACTGAAGCGGCCGGAATATGTCTCGACATGGCTCATCCGCATTTTGATCAATTATTGCATCGACGAACAGAAGAGGCGGCGGAGGGTGCTGCCGATTTTAGAACCGTTGCCGGATGAGCGCGCGTCAGCGATGGATTTGAGCGGGCTCGGGATCGAACTTGCCGTCGAGCGGTTGGAGCCGAAATACCGGCAAATTATTTTGTTAAAATATTACCATGATTTGACGATCGGAGAAATTGCCCGCATTCTAGAACGTCCCGAAGGCACGGTAAAAACTTGGCTGAGCAAGGCGTTAAGAAGCTTGCGCGGAACGATGGGAACGGAGGTGGATGGCGAACCATGTTGGAACGGAAAGAGCGAATGAACCCCGAGAGCGAAGAGCGGACAGGTGGACGGAAAACGGAAGCCCCGTTTCGGGATGAAGAGCGTTTGTTGGCGGCAGCGAGAGAGATGGAACCCGAGATTCCTGTTCCGGAACATAAATTTGAGGCCCATGTTCGCAGCGGAATCGCCCGCGCGCGGCGATCGAAGCGGAAGCGGCTGCGGGTTGTATGGGGAACGGCGGCTGCATGCCTGTTGCTGCTGCTCGTTCCGGTTACGATGAGCGTATCGCCGGCCTTCGCGGCATTGGTGAGCGAATTGCCGGGCGTGAGCACATTGATGCAATGGTTTAGCGGCGATCGCGGACTGCAAAATGCGGTGCAGAACGACTTGATTCAACCGATCGGGGTGACGGACGAACATGATGGCGTTTCGTTTACCGTTGACGGGATTCTCGCAGACGAATCGCGTCTGATCGTTTTTTATACGCTGCAAAGTCCGGAAGGTCTTGAGGAACGACTCGTTCCGTCGTTGCATACGGGGAACGGCGGGGATTTGGAGTACGTGTCAAAGTATAGCGATCCGAATAACCTGCGCGAACATCGCGGCGGTCGAACGAAGGAAAACGGGTATATCGACTTTAGTTTGCCGGTGGGACAACAGTTGCCGGAACGATTGATCGTGAAGTTTCGACCGGAGGCCCGGAAGGAGATACTGGAGCCGCCGGGGTTTAGCGGTGCGGGCCGTATGTCTGAAGCAGGATTGGAGGAGGTAGACCGGTCCATTTCCTGGGAAGTCGCGTTCACCGTTGACCGCGCCCGATTCGAGTCGATGAAGCAAACATATCTGCTGAATGAGACGGTGTCTTTGCAAGGACAAAAAATCACATTTCGTCATGCTGTCGTTTACCCGACGCGCGTGCAAATCGAGGTGGAATTCGACGAATCCAACGAGCAGCAAATATTCGGTTTCGGGGATATCGAATTGGTTGACGAGACAGGCGCCCGATTGCGGGAAATGGGAGCGGAGCTTGGAACGAATCGGCAAGTGCTCGATTTCGAGAGCCCTTATTTTACGATGCCCGAACATCTGAAAGTCCAAGGAGCGTTTGTGCGCGCTTTGGATAAATCGCAACTTGAAGCGGTTGTCGATACCGAGACGAAACAAATGATCAAAGCGCCCGACGGACGCATTCAATTGGAAAAAGTGGAGTCCATCGACGAAGATATCGTCATGCTGCAGTTTGTTATGAAAGGAGTGGAGTCCGGCGATCTGAAGGGCTATGTTCCGTTTGCGCCGGAATTTACGGACGGTTCCGGACGGCGGTTTAAAGAGCAGGAGAAATTCGGGAAAGTGTCATGGTCGGCCAGTTCCGCGGAGTTGGAGGAAGGAGTGCAGCGTTTCTATATGTATATTCCGAACGAGAAATACGTCCAGCCGCTTTCCTTCACGATTACCGAATATCCGGGTTTACTTCGCGAACCGTTTGAAGTTACAATCAGATGAGACGAATTTGATTACAGAACGACAAGGAGTGTTATCCATTGACCCGAACATATACGCTTGAAGTCGCCGGAATAACGCGGGAACTTCCGATCGTCGCCGTGAACAGGGAGCTTGCTATCGCCAGCTTCGTTATTTTGGGCGATACGGAAATGGTGTGCGCCGCCGCGCCCGCCCTCGCGGAGAAGCTGCCGCCGGTCGATTTGCTGATTACGGCGGAGGCGAAAGGGATTCCGCTAATATTCGAAATTTCGAGATTGTTAAATATGAAGAAATATATCGTTGCCCGCAAAAGCGTTAAGCCGTATATGGATGCGCCGCTCGTGGGCGAGGTCGTTTCGATCACGACGCAGAAGAAGCAAACGCTTTGTCTGGACCGGGCGGATGCGGAGGAAATGGCCGGCAAGCGGATCGCGATCATCGACGACGTGATCAGCAGCGGCGAATCGATCCGGGCGATCGAGCAACTGGTGGTCAAGGCCGGAGGAACGGTGGCGGCGAAAGCGGCTATATTGGCAGAAGGCGACGCCGCGGACAGGGACGATATTATTTACCTTTCGCATTTGCCTCTGTTTACTCCGTAAACGGATAGATAATACAAAGCTGCGGCCTTAGGGGCTGCAGCTTTATACATATAGGCCTGCGCGGACCGACGATCCGCTATTTTTGCCAAACCGCGCCGAGTTGGCCTCAAATTAGGCAATAGCGGAATGTGTGTCCCCGAACAGGCCATTAACGCCTGTTTTGGGCAAATAGAACACAAACCCGACTTTTTTGTACGAAAATAAACTATTTAACATTAAAGCGCTAAAGTCCCTTGGACCGAAAAGGTTTCCTAAGCAACATTAATATCCATAAAGTTACAGTTATGCTGGGACTATCTCACGTAGCTCTACTTCATAACCCATTTG
>NZ_JAHLPR010000033.1 GCF_018918005.1 Paenibacillus sp. MSJ-34
AAGATGAGATTTCCCAATTCGTAAGACCCCTTGTAGACGACGAGGTTGATAGGTTGGAGGTGGAAGCGCAGCAATGCGTGCAGCTGACCAATACTAATCGGTCGAGGGCTTATCCTAAATGAATCCATAAGGATAACACATGAATTCGCGTTTGTTTCGCATCTAGTTTTCAGGGAGCAACTCCTTGAATAAGCAATCCGTTTGGTGGCGATGGCGGAGGGGTTCCACGCGTACCCATCCCGAACACGACCGTTAAGCCCTCCAGCGCCGATGGTACTTGGACCGAAGGGTCCTGGGAGAGTAGGACGTTGCCAAGCGATCAAAGACCACTGCCCGAGGAAACACCTCGCCGGTGGTTTTTTTATGAGCATGGGACCGTGTAGTCGAGTCCCGTGAGAGTCGAACGTTGCCAAGCGATCGAATACCGTTATCGAGTCAACTCGATGGCGGTATTTTGATATGCGGGGACTACTCAGGTCAAGTCTTGCGAGAGTCGAACGAATAATGCAACTGGCGAGAACAACTCACTGGTGGCATTTTTCATGGGTTCCCCTCATACTTCTTCATTCCCTTCCACCGACCTATTGCTTTCCACGCCCTTCTGTCGAAATCCCCTTGGTTCAGATGTCGCCTTTTCAGTTCGCTTCCGGTCTGGGCTCGCAATCCCCGCTCCAGAATGGATATTCCTACTTTTACTATTACAGAATAATTTCCCCTAGCCCTGAGTGAAGGGGATTTCGACAAAAGGTGCAAAAAAAGAAACAAGGAATGAACTGCCGCAGACCGCATTTCCTCTATACTGAGCGAACGGGATTTCGGCAAAAGGTGCAAAAAAGGAATGGGAAAGGAGTCACTGCAGCAGGCGGACAAAAAGAGATACTGGCAAAGGGGGCCGTCGGGAAAAGGCCGGCATGAGAAGAAACAGCAATAGAATGATTTTATATTGAATATCCCGCCCGTGTACCTGACCGCTAGAATCCGTGTGTCCGCCAGTGTAACTGCGAAAATCCAGTTAATTTCAGCAGAAACGCGACAAGTTAGTCCAGCAACTGCAAAAATCCAGTTAAATTGGCCAACAAGCGTGAAAAGGGGCGATTTGCGGTCTGAGCAACTGGATAATTGCTGTTGCTAATGCAAAATCGGGCTCATTCAGCAATATTAACTGGATAATTGCAGTTGCTACAAGCACGATCGAGGGCACGCGAACGCTAGCGAGCGAACGACCATGTTGTGCGCAACCTGCAAACCGTTAATGGTGATGCCCGACTGAAGCGCAATAAAATATGTGCATCATATTCAGACGGCAAAAACAGGGAATAGTATCGTTCACCAAGAATAGAGCGCTTACTGTCGTAAATTGTAGCAACGTGTTCTTTTTTAGTACTACTCTTGAAAGTCAAAAACTACGACCCATGCATACATATCCCACACGTGCAACTTTATCCTAAATCCCCATCTTCAATTTATCGTAACAACTTCTTTTTTCGGGCAAGTATTGATAAGATAAAAACGACAACGTTTTTGCATATTCGCCGGCCGGCAGATCAAGTCCAAGATTAACAAAAGCATAACTCGGCCTATAAACATGAATGCATTGGCGATGGGAGGAACAGGGATGATATTTCGTTCACGTTCGAAGGAGCAAGGAAAGGTTACGAAAATAACCGAGTTCAAGAAGCAAAAAGAAACGGCTTCCCGCCAGCAGAAATGCAGCTATTGCAAAACGATGGCTAAACGTCTGACCTTTTATGCCGATCACGACGGCAAGGTTGTCGGTTTGTGCCGGGAATGCAGGCCGCGAGCGAAACGGCAAGATCTGATGCCTCTTTAAGGAAGGGGATAACAACGACGATGCAGCTTCTAGCTATGGTAACGATGTTAATCGATCATTTGGGAATTGTATTGGCTCCCGATGAAGAGATGTGGAGAGTGATCGGACGGCTTGCGTTTCCGTTATATGCTTATGCCATCGTGCAAGGCTATGCCCGAACCAGCGATTTTTCGCGGTATTTGAAGCGTCTCATCCTCATCGGCTTATTGTCGCAAATTCCGTTTATGCTGGCATTGGGAGGTCATTCGATCAATGTCATCGGAACGTTTATCGTATGTTTGCTCGTATTGAAAGGTCTGGACCGTTTTCCGCAACCTGCGGCTCCCATGCTGCTAATTGCCGCGGCGATCTTGTTGTTGGAGGTCGTGCCGTTCGATTACGGAAGTTATGCGCTGCTCCTTGTTCTTCTCTTTAGATATGCCTCGGCTCAGTGGGCCATAGGGCTGCACGTACTATTGAACTTCGTGTTTTTATTCTATAAAGGTTGGTTCATTCAGTTTTATAGCGTCGTATCGACGATTTTGATCTATTATTTGCCGAAGATGCTCAAGGCGTTGGAACGGGCGAAGATCCCCCGCTGGTTATGGCGCAGCTTCTATCCGGCCCATCTGGCGATTCTGGCTATTGTTCAAGCCTTGACGTAGCGAGGCGCAAGAGAATCGCCCGCCATATAAAAACTGCGACTCGTCTGTGGGTCGCAGTTTTTGCAATAGCATTATGAGTCGAGCTTCTTGATGACCCGGCACGGGTTGCCCGCAGCTACGACGTTGGAAGGGATATCCTTCGTTACGACGCTTCCCGATCCGATCACGACATTGTCGCCGATCGTTACGCCGGGATTAATGATCGAGCCCCCGCCGATCCATACATTATCGCCGATCGTAACCGGCTTGCCGTATTCGAGTCCGGTATTCCGCGTTTCCGCGTCAAGCGGATGGCCCGCGGTGTAAATATGGATGCCCGGCGCCAGAAAAGCGTTCTTTCCGATTCGCACTTCGTTTACATCCAAAATAACGCAATCGAAATTGGCGTAAAAATTGTCCCCGACATGGATATTGTATCCGTAATCGCATCGGAAGTTCGGTTCGATATAAATGGAGTCGCCGGTCGAGCCGAACAGTTCTTTTAAGATCCGGGTACGCTCCTCCGTCTCCGTTTCCACTGTCGAATTAAACAATCTTGTCAATCTTCTGGCTCGCTGTCTTTCTTCGGTCAATTCGGGATCGAAACCGTAATACAGCTCGCCCGCCAGCATTTTCTCCTTTTCCGTTCTCTCCATGGTTTCCTATAGCTCCTTTCTTGTATCGTCGCTTCATAGAACTAACACTTATCTTACTTGAAACTCGCGCTACAATTCAATTCGGATCCGTTCTCCGCTCCGGATGATTCACCCAACATGAAATTGACGATTTACAACGAGAAATAAATGTGCTACATTTAACTCAATGTTATATATTCAACGTTGACTATAAAAGACGAGAGGTGATACTGTGACGCGTCTCATGGTTTTGGGACTCCTCATGAAAGGTCCGATGTCAGGTTACGATATGCAGCAACTATTGCAACTGTCCAAAACCGATGCCTGGGCGGGCGTACTGCCTGGTTCGATTTATCATGCGTTGAAAAAGATGGATAAAGAAGGATTGGTTACAGTCGATTCGGTTGAACAAACCGGGCATCGCACGAAGGCGATCTACCGGATTACGGAGGAGGGGGAGGAGCAGTTTTATCAATTGCTTCAACAATCTTTGGCTTTGCCTTCCGTTATATTTCCTACGACATTCTATACCGCGGTTTCATTCATCGATGCGTTGCCTAAAGACCGAATTATCGCTGCGATCGAGTCGCAGCGGACGGCTCTGCGCAAACAGTACGATGAAATGAAGGCAGGCGAAGAAGAGAAGTCGCAATTCGTGAACTTGACCGAACCGGCGAAAATCATTTTCCGGAACATGTACGATCAATTCGAGATTCAACTGTCCATGCTGGATCAGTTGGAGGCCGCGATTCGCAGCCAACCGGATTAAACAATGAAAGGTGATGATTCAATGAAAGAAAACGATTTGCTCGAAGCGGAACATGTCAGCAAAACATACGGCGGCCGTCCCGTCGTGGACGATGTAGGGCTGCATATCGCAACAGGAGAGATCCTTGGCATCATTGGACCGAACGGCGCCGGCAAATCGACCACAATCGATTTGCTGCTCGGATTGCGCCGGGCGGACAGCGGACGCATCTCGTATTGGCGTAAAGATTATTTGGCGCATGTCGGCGTGCAATTGCAGTCGACCTCATTTTTCCCCGGGCTGAGCTGTTACGACAATTTGCGCTTATTCGCCGCGCTGTACAAAAAACGGCTTAGCCGGCCTGAAACGATGCAACTGTTGCGATTATGCGGACTGGAAGAAGCGGCCCGGACAGAAGCTTCCCGTCTATCGGGCGGGCAGCAGAAACGGCTGGCGATCGCAATAGCCACCGTACACGATCCCCGTCTCGTATTTCTCGATGAGCCGACCTCCGCGCTGGATCCGCGCGCGCGAATCGAAATCCACTCGGTGATCCGCCAGTTGGCCGCCAAAGGAACGTCGATTATATTGACTTCGCACGATATGGAAGAGGTGCACCAGTTGGCGGACCGGGTCATGATGATCGACCGCGGACGCGTTATCGCGGAAGGTACGCCGCATGAACTTTGCGAACGCTTTAACGCGGCACGTTTGGAAGAAGTGTATTTGCAACTCACGGCGAAGGAGGCCGATGTCTCATGATTTCAACCGTTATACGGGCAATGTTCGTCTCATCGCTGAAAGATAAAATATCTCTCTTCTATGCCGTACTTTTTCCTTTGGCGCTGCTGATCGGGCTTGGACTTTATTTCGATACGCCGGAATACCGGTTCCGGCTGTTGACCGGCGTCGTCGTCTTGAGCTCCTTATTCTGGAGCGTCCAAGGCATCGCCTTTCAAGTTCATTGGCAGCGAAACCGGGGCGTTTATAAGCTTTTGAAGCTGACTCCTTTTCCGACTGTTTCCTTTATATTGACGATGGTTTTGGTTCGAACCGCTTTGGGGGTAGCGATTAACGGAATCGTCATGTTGGCCGGCATGATCGGTTTCGGCATTGCGATGCCGTTGGGCGGAATCGTTCCTTTTCTGCTTATCTTAACGCTCGGCATGTTATGTTTTACTGCGATGGGATTTCTGTTATCCAATCTCGCCCGGAACGAAGCGCAAATTAACATGATTTCCAATCTCATTTATATCCCGATGCTGTTCGGTACCGAAACCTTCTACAGCTTGCAGCATGCGCCGCAATGGATTGCGACGGCGGGCAATCTTTTTCCGTTGACCTATATGGTTCAAGGATTAAGGGCGTCGTTTGCGGGATGGAACGGGACCGCGTTCTACATGCTCATTGTCGCTGCCTTTACCGTCGGTTTGCTGGCGCTCGCCGCGCTCACGTTCCGCTGGGACGCGGAACAGTCGATCGCGCAGCGGAAACTTCCGGCATAATCCGGGCTGCTAAATCAAACAGCGAATGAATAAGCCGATTTCTTGACGGAATCGGCTTTTGTATATTTTTCGCCAAAACCGTAAAACTAATAGTAAAAGACTTCTTCCGCCATCGACAATTCAAACCTCTTGGCAAATTGAAAATTTGTGCTATAATATTGTTAAAGTCAAAGAAAGTCAAAGTCAACGATCGATGCAATGAATTATAGTGGGGGATGAATGAATGCGTAATGTCTCTGATATTATAGAACAATATCTGAAGCATATTTTGCATGAAAGTCCTGAAGGCGCGGTGGAAATTCAGCGCAATGAACTGGCCGATAAATTTTCGTGCGTCCCGTCGCAAATCAATTACGTAATTAGCACCCGCTTTACGTTCGAGAAAGGTTATATTGTCGAAAGCAAACGGGGCGGCGGAGGCTATATCCGGATTCAACGAATCGAATTGCCGTCGCATCAGGCGATTCATGGGCATCTCAGCCGCACCATCGGCGACAGCATGGAACAGACGGCGGCCGAAGGGCTCATTTATCAATTGGAAGAAGCCCGCGTCATTACCCGCAGAGAAGCCAACATGCTGCGAGCCGCCGTTTCCAGGGACGTTCTCAAACTTAAATTGCCTTATCGCGATGAAGTTCGCGCCAAATTGCTAAAGGCGATGCTTATCTCTTTGCTGGGCAAATAAGAATAACGCACCCATTTTCCTCACGGCATCGGGGCTGGAAAAACGCGAGTCAAAGGAGGTCCGAAGGATGATCTGTCAAGAATGCGGAAAGAAAAACGCCACATTGCATTTTACGAAAATCGTCAACGGAGAGAAAACGGAATTCCATATTTGCGAATCGTGCGCACGCGAGAAAGGGGAGATGATCCCCGGCACGGCAAACGGTTTTTCCATTCACAGCTTATTGTCCGGGCTGCTCGATTTCGATCCGGCAGGCAAAGGCGCGTCGTTAGCCCAAAAGCCGCAAACGATCCGTTGCGACGAATGCGGCCTAACCTATACGCAATTCAGCAAAATCGGCCGCTTCGGCTGCAGTTCGTGCTACAAGCACTTTGGCGAGCGACTCGAACCGTTGTTCAAGCGGGTGCACGGCAATACGAAGCATATCGGCAAAATTCCGAAACGCCGCGGCGGTACCATTCATTACAAACGCGAGCTGGATGAGCTGAAAAAAGAACTGCAGTATCGCATCATTCATGAGGAATTCGAGCAGGCGGCGCAAATTCGCGACCAAATCCGGGAGATCGAAAGGAAAATGTCCGGGGACGGTTAAAGGGATTCAACGCTTAAGGAGGGATATGCGATGTCAAAACGTCAATTCACCGAGCATGCGCTAAGCGACTGGATGAAAGGAAACGGTCCCGATTCCGAGATTGTCATCAGCAGCAGGATTCGGATCGCCCGCAACCTGGAATCCTTCCCCTTCCCGATGCTCGCGACGAACCAGCAGTCGAAGGAAATTCTAGATACGTTGTCTAATGTATTAAATACGGATGAATTGAAATCGATAGGACATTTTGAGAAAATATTGTTGAACGACTTGGACGAATTGGAAAAAAGCGTGCTGGTGGAAAAGCATTTGATCAGCCCAAGCTTGGCGAATGAATCGCGCAACGGCGCGGTTATCCTAAGCGAAAACGAATCGATCAGCATTATGATTAACGAAGAGGACCATTTGCGCATTCAATGTTTGTATCCGGGATTTCAGATTCGCGAAGCTTGGGAGCTGGCAGGCAAAATCGACGATATATTCGAAGCGCATGTCGATTTTGCGTTTGACGAAGACAGAGGATTTCTTACCAGCTGTCCGACGAATGTGGGCACAGGCATCCGCGCTTCCGTCATGATGCACTTGCCGGCGCTTGTCCTGACGCAGCAAATGAACCGGATCTTGCCGGCCATTACGCAAGTCGGCCTGGCAGTTCGAGGCTTGTATGGCGAAGGCAGCGAAGCTGTCGGCAATTTGTTTCAAATCTCCAATCAAATTACGCTTGGCCAATCGGAATCCGAAATTATCGATAACTTGTACAGCGTAGCGCGGCAAATTATCGAGCACGAGAAAGCGGCACGGCAGAAGCTGATGGCCGAATCCCGCACCCGCCTGACCGACCGGATCCGCAGATCGTACGGGATTCTGTCTTACGCGGAAGTGATGGATTCCAAAGAAGCGATGCAGCGCTTGTCGGACGTAAGGCTCGGGATCGATCTCGGGTTGGTCGACAACGTGTCCGAGCATGTAATGAATGAATTGATTGTCATGACGCAACCGGGATTTTTACAGCAGTTTTTCGATGTGAAATTAAGCGCCGAGGATCGGGACGCGCATCGCGCCAAACTGATCCGAGACAAACTCAATCAACATTAATCCCATCCAAAGCTGGGGGAATTTACGGAGGTGTATCGATATGATGTTTGGCAGATTTACGGAACGGGCGCAAAAAGTGTTGGCATTGGCTCAGGAAGAAGCCGTTCGATTGGGACATAACAATATCGGAACGGAGCATATATTGCTAGGGCTTATTCGCGAAGGCGAAGGAATCGCCGCGAAAGCGCTGATCGCATTGGGGCTTGGGCTCGAAAAAATTCAAGACGAGGTCGAATCGCTGATCGGCCGCGGACAGGAGCAGCCAAGCAACATCGCTTATACGCCGCGCGCGAAGAAAGTCATCGAGCTATCCATGGATGAGGCGCGTAAGCTGGGACATACTTACGTCGGGACCGAACATATATTGCTCGGCTTGATTCGCGAAGGCGAAGGCGTTGCCGCCCGCGTGCTGAACAATTTGGGCGTCAGCTTGAACAAGGCGCGCCAGCAAGTGCTGCAGCTGCTCGGCAGCAGCGAAGCGGTATCGAGCCATCACGGCACGCAAGCGAACGTAAGCACGCCGACGCTCGACAGCTTGGCCCGCGACTTGACGGCGATTGCCAAGGAAGGCAATCTGGACCCGGTCATCGGGCGCAGCAAAGAAATCGAGCGCGTGATTCAAGTGTTGAGCCGCAGAACGAAGAACAATCCTGTTCTGATCGGCGAGCCGGGGGTCGGGAAAACGGCGATCGCCGAAGGGCTCGCCCAGAAAATTATCAATAACGAAATTCCGGAAACGCTGCGCGACAAGCGGGTGATGACGCTCGATATGGGCTCCGTCGTCGCCGGCACGAAATACCGGGGCGAATTCGAAGACCGCTTGAAAAAAATAATGGATGAAATTCGCCAAGCGGGCAACATCGTTCTGTTCATCGACGAGTTGCACACGCTGATCGGCGCGGGAGGCGCGGAAGGCGCCATCGATGCGTCCAACATCTTGAAGCCTGCTCTCGCTCGCGGAGAACTGCAATGCATCGGGGCGACGACGCTGGACGAATACCGCAAATATATCGAGAAAGACGCCGCTCTGGAGCGCCGTTTCCAACCGATTACGGTAGATCAGCCGTCTCCGGAAGAAGCGATTCAAATTTTGCATGGCTTGCGGGACCGTTACGAAGCGCATCACCGCGTCAAAATTACGGACGAAGCGATCGAACAGGCGGTCAAACTGTCAGACCGTTACATTACCGACCGGTTCCTGCCCGATAAAGCGATCGATTTGATCGACGAGGCGAGCTCCAAAGTCCGGTTGAATACGTACACGGTACCGCCGAATTTGAAGCAACTGGAAAGCCGTCTGGAAGATATCCGCAAGGAGAAAGACGCTGCGGTGCAAAGCCAGGAATTCGAAAAAGCGGCCGCCTTGCGCGACACCGAACAGAAAATGCGCGAGGAACTCGATACGACCAAAAATCAATGGAAAGAAAAACAAGGCCGTACGGATTCCGAAGTGACGCCGGAAGATATCGCGCAAATCGTCGCCAGCTGGACGGGGATTCCGGTCAGCAAGCTGGCGGAGGAAGAGACGGAACGATTGCTTAAGATGGAATCGATCCTGCATGAGCGCGTCATCGGCCAGGATGAAGCCGTGAAGGCCGTCAGCCGAGCCATCCGCCGCGCGCGCGCCGGATTGAAAGATCCGAAGCGCCCGATGGGTTCCTTCATCTTCCTCGGACCGACGGGCGTCGGCAAAACCGAGCTTGCCCGCGCGCTGGCCGAGTCGTTGTTCGGCGACGAGAATGCGGTTATCCGGATCGACATGTCCGAATATATGGAGAAGCATTCGACCGCGCGTCTGGTCGGGGCGCCTCCGGGATATGTCGGATATGAGGAAGGCGGCCAATTGACCGAGAAGGTGCGCCGCAAACCGTACTCCGTCGTGCTGCTCGACGAAATCGAGAAGGCGCATCCGGAAGTGTTCAACATTTTGCTGCAAGTGTTGGAAGACGGGCGATTGACCGATTCGAAGGGCCGTGTCGTCGATTTCCGCAACACGTTGATCATCTTGACGTCGAACGTCGGCGCCGAAGCGATCAAGCGGAACACGACGCTCGGATTTACGGCCGTGAACGATGCCGGACGCGATTACAACAATATGAAAGACAAAGTGATGTCCGAACTGAAGAAAACGTTCCGTCCGGAATTCCTGAACCGGATTGACGAAATTATCGTGTTCCATTCGCTTGAGGAAGAGCATATCGCTCAAATCGTTTCGCTCATGTCCGATGAATTGCGCAAACGTCTGAAAGAGCAGGAAGTGGACTTTGAATTGACCGACAAGGCGAAGGCGTTCCTGGCTAAAGAAGGCTACGATCCGGCTTACGGCGCGCGTCCGCTCCGCCGGGCCATTCAGAAGCATATCGAGGACCGCTTGTCCGAAGAACTGCTGCAGGGCACGATCTCGAAAGGAGATTCCTTGACGATCGACGAGCAAGACGGCGAACTGGTTGTGCTTCGGGGCAAAGAAGCCGCGGCCAAAGAAGTTACGGCAAATTCGTAATATAGAACGCAATTGGGCCAACCCGAACATTTCGGGTTGGCTTGTTCGCATCATACGACAAAATCCTTAACATTTTTGTAAAATATTCCGATATACATGTCATTGATACCAATTTGACCGCAGAAAGGCGTATAAAGCTTTCCCCCCATGCCCAGAAATGTTACAATTTTGTTATAGAGGTAGTTCAAAAAGTCCCCTTGGACTTTTGAACATGGATTTAAGCGGCATAGTGATAGGAGAAACGGGTATGGCGAAAGCGAAAACGAAGTTTTACTGTACGGAATGCGGCTATGAAAGCGCGAAATGGCTCGGCAAGTGTCCGGGCTGCATGAGTTGGAATACGATGGTGGAAGAGACCGTTTCCGTCGTCAAAACGAAAGGAATGAACTCGCCGGTTTTTCATACGAAAGAAAAGCCGCTTCCCATCATACATATAGAGAGTGGTCAGGAACCGCGCGTTCAAACGGACATATCGGAACTCAATCGCGTGCTCGGGGGCGGCATCGTCCCGGGTTCGCTTATTTTAGTCGGAGGAGATCCGGGAATCGGCAAATCGACGCTGCTGCTGCAAACGTCGCACTCGCTGGCTCATCGCGGGCTGAAAGTGCTGTACGTTTCGGGCGAGGAATCGGTCCGCCAAACGAAGCTGCGTGCCGACAGGCTGAACGCGTTGTCCGAACATCTATATGTGCTTTGCGAGACGAATATGGAGCAGATTGAGGAAGCGATCGAACAGATCGAGCCGGATTTTCTCGTGATCGACTCGATTCAGACGGTCTACCGGCCGAACGTGGAATCGGCGCCGGGCAGCGTTGCGCAAGTTCGAGAATGTACAGCGCTGTTTATGCGCATAGCTAAGGTAAAGGGAATCGCAACCGTGCTGGTCGGACATGTGACCAAGGAAGGCGCGATCGCGGGCCCCCGCCTTCTGGAGCATATGGTGGATTGCGTCCTTTATTTCGAAGGGGAGCGCCATCATACGTACCGTCTGCTGCGGGCGGTCAAGAACCGCTTCGGATCCACGAACGAAATCGGCATCTTTGAAATGAGCGAAGACGGCTTGATCGAAGTGGCGAATCCGTCGGAATTGTTTCTGTCCGAAAGGCCGCTCGGCGTCGCGGGCTCGACCGTGGTTGCGAGCATGGAGGGGACGCGCCCCGTTCTGGTTGAGCTGCAGGCGCTCGTCGCCGCCACGAACTTCCCTTCCCCGCGCCGCATGTCGACCGGTGTGGACCACCACCGGATGGCGCTCATTATCGCGGTTCTTGAGAAACGGATGGGGATGTTCCTGCAAAATCAAGACGCCTATTTAAATGTGGCGGGAGGGGTTAAATTAGACGAACCGGCAGTCGATTTGGCCATTGCCGTCAGCATCGCGTCCAGCTTTCGCGACGCTCCGACCCAGCCCTTCGACGTCTTCGTCGGCGAGATCGGCTTGACCGGGGAAGTTCGCGCCGTGTCGCGTGTTGAACAGCGGGTGAAAGAGGCGGAAAAGCTCGGATTTAAACGAATCATTTTGCCGGAAAAAAGCTTGCGCGGATGGAAGCCTCCGGCAGGCATAGAAGTTATCGGGGTAAACACTGTTGCGGATGCACTAGCGGCTGCGTTAGGTTAGGGGGCAAATTAGAAAGATGAAGGAAGGAAACCAACAGGAAAATATAAACGATCTGCTTCGTTTGGTGGCGCCTGGCACGCCGTTTCGCGAAGGGCTCGAAAACGTGCTGCGCGCCAAAACCGGCGGTTTGATCGTCGTAGGATATAGTCCGGAGGTGATGGAGGTCGTCGACGGCGGATTTTCCATCAATGCGGATTTTTCGCCGAACTACTTGTATGAGCTGGCTAAGATGGACGGAGCCATCATATTAAGCGAAGATATTAAACGCATTCTTTATGCGAACACGCAGTTGATTCCCGATTCGACGATTACTTCCACGGAAACGGGAATTCGGCATCGTACGGCGGAGCGGGTGGCAAAACAAACGGGCAAGCTGGTTGTCTCGATTTCGCAGCGCCGCAATGTCATTACATTGTATCAAGGACAGCTGCGGTATGCGCTGAAGGAAATCGGCGTGATTTTGACGAAAGCCAATCAAGCCATTCAAACATTGGAACGGTACAAGGCGGTTCTGACGCAATCGCTTACGAATTTGACCGCGATGGAATTCGAAGAACTTGTGACGCTCTACGAAGTCGTTCAAGTTGTGCAACGTTTCGAGATGGTATTACGTATTAAGAAGGAGATCAAACGTTACATCCACGAACTGGGGAACGAGGGGCGTTTGATCAGTATGCAGATGGAAGAGCTGGTGAGCAACACCGAGGAAGACGCCTGGCTCTTGCTCAAGGATTATGCCCGTGAAGAACATGACGACAAAATAAAAGAAATATTCGCAGGATTGAAGCGATGCAGCGATGACGAATTGCTCGATTTGCATCATCTGATTCGGCTGCTCGGCTTTCCGGCGACGAATACGGCTTCGGAGGAACTGGTCGCTCCGCGGGGATACCGCGTGCTGAACAAAATTCCGCGCCTGCCGAACGTCATTATTCAAAACTTGGTCCATCAATTCCGGTATTTGCCGCATATTATGATGGCGACGATCGAGGAGCTGGACGAAGTGGACGGCATCGGCGAAGTGCGCGCGCGCACGATCAAAGAAGGAATGAAGCGAATCCAGGAGCAGGTATTCATTGACAGACAAATTTAAATTGCATACAATCAAATAATGACACTTGGGCATAGTAAATTTAGAGGTGAACATATGATTACGAAAGCTATTCCGAACTTGTTTACCATCGGTAACCTCTGTCTCGGAATCATATCGATCATGCTTGTATTTCACGACAAGTACGATTATGCAGCCATTATGGTCATTATTGCTATGCTTTTAGACGGTTTGGACGGAAGAGTCGCCCGCGCCCTCAATGCGCAGAGCGAATTCGGCAAAGAATTGGATTCCTTATCGGATGTGATTTCATTCGGAGTAGCTCCTGCTTTTATCATGTACGTTGTCGCATTGACCGACTTGAACCCGGTGCTCGCTTGGACGGTTACGGCCATTTTCCCGATTTGCGGCGCTCTCAGACTGGCGCGGTTTAATGTCGCATCCGGCGTGCCGGGCTATTTTATCGGCCTTCCGATACCGGCGGCCGGCGGCGTCTTGTCTACGCTGGCCTTGTTCCGCGAAGATTTGGCCGTGCCTTATTTGGTAATCAGCATGCTTCTGCTGTCGTACTTAATGATAAGCAGAGTGAAATATCCGAATTTCAAAAAAATCGGCATTCCCAAGAAGACGATCTGGATTGCGCCGATTGTTGTCGCGGGTGCGGTGGTGCTCGCGGTACTGTTCCCGGACCAAACTCCAAAGTTAATTCTTGTGCCGCTCGCTCTTTACGCGCTTTACGGGCTAAAAAAAAACGTTGAACAAATTTTGCTCAAGCGGAGAAGAAAGAGGCATCCGGCCCGGGACGAAATGTACCAATCGGACCATTTGGGGAACTAGCGTCTCGTCCAATTTCATATGACGGCAAAATAAAAAGCATTTATTTTCCTACCCTGTGCGGGAGAAATAAATGCTTTTTTTGTTGGTCTCATATTAGCATGTTAAGAAAGATTGAAGTAACCGAGGGTCGAGCATTTGCTCGATTCGTTGGCGACGACATCGTCCATGCTGATCTCAAGCAAATTGCACAAAGCGGACATATAGAACAAATTTTTGCCCAGTTCCGCCGTAACGATTTCCTTGCAATGTTCGCAAAGCTCGCCGCTCAAATGGCTTTTCAAGTCCTGCTTCGCTTGCTCCATATCGACATCTTCGGCGTAGAATTGTTTCTTGGCGTTCAATTCGATACAGCCGCATTCGGTAACCGCCTTAACGACGGACCGGTTGACGGAAGCGTTGGTCTGGCCGTATTTGGATAATACGTCGAGGAGACTGCGGTGACGTAGCAACAATTCTGAGACTTGGTCTTGAAACGACTGGAGAGTCGGAGCGCTCATATTATACACCTCGATTTTCTCGAATTCATGGATTTCGTAAGCACGATTCACGATAGTTTCATTATACTTGCAACGATTACCAGTTTTCAACCAAAAATGTTATCGGCTGATTAGGTTGCGTCAATTTGGTCCATAATTGTAAAGGAGGTGAAATGCGTCATGTTAAAAAAAGGATTTCAAATCCTCGGCATGCTGTTCGGAGCGTGGTTCGGCCATCAAGTATATACCGCGGCGGAGGAGCCGTCATCGCTGCTGTCGCCATGGCTTGGCAAATTAAGTTCTTCGGCGGGCGTATTTGGTTTTATGGGGATGGGCGCTGTTCTGTTTTTGGTCTTATTTGCGCTAAGTGCCGGAGCTATCGTTTCAAGCGTTCAAAAAGGAATCAGCCGCATTTCCGAAGTTCCCTTCGAGGAACTGACGGCTGGAATGGCCGGCTTATTATGCGGTTTGACCGTGGCGGCGTTCATCGATGCGGTTCTTGTGCGGCTCGGCGATGTCGGGGTCGTGATGTCTATGTTTTTGACCTTGTTCTGCGGTTATATGGGATTATGGGTTGGAGTGCATAAAAGAGAGGAATTCGCCTCTTTTCTGGCGCGAAGCAGACGCGCGGCCGAACCTGCGCCCGATAAAGCGTGGCTTGAGGAACATAAAATATTGGATACGAGCGTCATCATCGACGGCAGAATCGCCGATATATGCAAAACCGGATTTATTGAAGGAACCATCGTCATACCCGAATTCGTACTGGAGGAATTGCAGCATATCGCCGATTCGTCGGATTTGTTGAAGCGCAACCGCGGCCGGCGCGGGCTGGATATTTTAAACAAAATCCAAAAAGAGCTCGAAGTAAAGGTGCTGATCTACGAAGGGGATTTCGAGGAAATTTCCGAGGTGGACAGCAAACTGGTCAAGCTGGCGAAAGTACTGCAAGGCAAAGTCGTGACGAACGATTACAATTTGAACAAAGTATGCGAACTGCAAGGCGTATCGGTGCTCAACATTAACGATTTGGCCAATGCGGTGAAGCCGGTCGTGCTGCCGGGCGAGGAAATTATCGTACAGGTGATCAAAGACGGCAAGGAGCATGGCCAAGGGGTCGCGTATTTGGATGACGGCACGATGATCGTCGTCGAGGGCGGCCGCGATTATATCGGCACGACGATGGAAGTGCTGGTCACTAGCGTTCTGCAAACTTCCGCCGGCCGGATGATATTCGCCAAACCGAAATTGTTGGAAAAAGCGCAGTAAAAAAGGTATGATGGTGGTTAGTGCGATAAGGCACTCGCACCTATACCATTTTTACTAGGCAGGGATGAGGATGAAGCGCAAGCTGGGGGCTGTTGTCGTAGCGGCGGGAAAAGGCTCGCGAATGGGAACGGAAGAGAGCAAGCAATACTTGCGGCTCGGAAACAAGCCGATTATTATACATACATTGGAAACGTTCGAACGGATGGCGGAAATCGACGAAATCGCGCTAGTCGTCGGCGCGGACGATGTCGAACGCTGCAGGCAATGGATATCCGAGTACGGAATTCGCAAGGCGACAAGCGTCGTCGCCGGCGGGAACGAGCGCCAGCATTCGGTTTATAAAGGGCTGGCGCAGCTCGACGTCGAATACGTGCTGATTCATGACGGGGTGCGTCCGTTCGTTCGCATGGATCATGCGCGCGCTTGCTTCGACGAGGCGGTGCGCAGCGGCGCAGCCGTTCTTGCCGTTCCGGTGAAAGATACGATCAAACAAGTGAACGAATCCGGCGTCATCCAAACGACGCCGGATCGCCGAAGCTTGTGGGCGATTCAAACCCCACAGGCTTTTCGTCATTCCGTTGTGCTTGCGGCGCATGAACAAGCGCGCAAGGACGGTTTTATAGGGACCGACGATTCGATGCTGGTCGAACGGCTTGGCATTCCGGTGACGGTCGTTGAAGGGGATTATACGAACATTAAAATTACGACGCCGGAGGATTTGGATTTTGCGGCATTACTATTGAAGAAAAGGGGAGAGGAACGATGATTCGGGTAGGACAAGGTTATGACGTGCATCAGTTGACGGAAGGAAGGCCATGCATTATCGGAGGGGTGACGATTCCGTTCGAGAAAGGATTGCTCGGCCATTCCGACGCCGACGTGCTGCTGCATGCGATTAGCGACGCGATTCTTGGCGCGCTGGCGTTTGGCGATATCGGACGCCATTTCCCCGATACGGACGAACGGTACAAGGATGCCGACAGCTTGAAGCTGCTGCAGCTTGTTTGGGCGATGGCGAAGGAAGCGGGATACCGCTTGGGCAATCTGGATGCGACGATCATCGCGCAATTGCCGAAGATGGCGCCGTACATACCGCAAATGCGCGAAATCATCGCATATGCGCTGGAGGCGGACGTATCGCAGATCAATGTCAAGGCGACGACGACCGAATGGCTCGGCTTCACCGGACGCGGCGAAGGAATTGCGGCTCAATCGGTTGTCTGCTTGCTTCAAGATATGGTATGATTTTGTGATGAATCGTTAAGAAGGGAGCACCATCATGACGAAAGAAATCCGCGTACGCTATGCGCCGAGTCCGACCGGCCATTTACATATCGGCAATGCCAGAACCGCGCTGTTCAATTATTTGTTTGCGCGGCGCCATAACGGCAAATTCATTATCCGTATCGAAGATACGGATGTGAAGCGCAATGTGGAGGGCGGCGAAGAGAATCAGCTTACCTATTTGAAATGGCTTGGCATGGATTGGGACGAAAGCGTCGATGTCGGCGGAGAATACGGTCCGTACCGGCAAACGGAACGGCTTGATATATACCGCACCTATTGGCAGGATTTGCTGGACCGCGGTCTGGCGTACCGCTGTTACTGTACGGAAGAGGAACTGGAGCGGGAACGCGAAGAGCAAATCGCCCGCGGCGAAACGCCGCGCTATTCCGGCAAGCACCGCAACTTGTCCGAAGCGGAGCGGGCGCAGTTCGAGGCGGAAGGACGGGTGCCGAGCATTCGTTTCCGCGTGCCGGAAGGCAGAACCTATACGTTCGACGATATGGTCAAAGGGACGATTTCCTTTGCTTCGGAAGATACGGGCGATTTCGTCATCGTGAAGAAGGACGGGATCCCGACGTACAATTTCGCCGTCGTCGTCGACGATTATTTGATGAAGATCAGCCATGTGCTGCGCGGCGAAGATCATATCTCCAATACGCCGCGGCAATTGATGATCTATGAAGCGCTCGGCTGGGAGCCGCCGCAATTCGGGCATATGACGCTCATCGTCAACGAGCATCGCAAAAAGCTGAGCAAACGCGACGAATCGATCATTCAATTTATCGAGCAGTACGACAGTCTCGGCTATTTGCCGGAAGCGATGTTCAACTTCATCGCCTTGCTCGGATGGTCGCCGGAAGGAGAGGAAGAAATTTTCTCGCGCGAGCAATTGATCGGCATATTCGACGCAAACCGGCTGTCGAAAAGCCCCGCGGTGTTCGACACCAACAAGCTGAGTTGGTTGAACAATCATTATATTAAACAAACGGATACGGCGAGAATTGTCGAAATGGCCATTCCGCATTTGCAGCAAGCCGGGCGTTTGCCGGAAACGCTCAGCGCCGACCGGAAGGCGTGGGCCGCATCGCTCGTTGCGTTGTACCAGGAGCAAATGCGCTGCGCGTCCGACATTGTCGATTTGTCCGATTTATTTTTTCAGGAAGAGGTTTCGTTTGACGACGAAGCGAACGCGGTGCTTGCGGAAGAGCAAGTGCCGGCGGTGTTAAACAGCTTCCTGCGCAAGATCGAAGCGGAAGAAGCGCTGACGGCGGATCGGGCCAAAGCGCTCATTAAGGAAGTGCAGACCGAAACGGGCGCCAAAGGCAAGCAATTGTTCATGCCGATTCGCGTGGCGATTACCGGACAAACGCATGGCCGCGATCTAAACGAAACGATCTATTTGCTCGGCCGCGACAAAGTGGCGAAGCGGCTGCGCCGTTTCGCGAAGGCGTAAGCTC
Organism: Paenibacillus sp. MSJ-34; assembly: GCF_018918005.1. Lineage (GTDB taxonomy): Bacteria > Bacillota > Bacilli > Paenibacillales > Paenibacillaceae > MSJ-34. Next base: position 18,204 of record NZ_JAHLPR010000033.1, read on the forward strand.
GCGGGCGGCGGGAGCGGCAAGGCGGGCGAGCCGCGGCAAACGATTCTTGTCAGAATCGCCGCATTTGGCTATAATAACAAACAAAGCAAGAGGCGTAGAGCAGGAGAAGTACGCCCGGTTGCCGGGTTTCCCAGAGAGGGCGACCGGCTCGCATTGAAGCACTCGCGATCCGGCTGCAAGTCGCTCATTCCCGCACGGCGGAATTGCACCTGTGAGCCCTGTTTCCGAACTGGAGCTTTCGCGCATAAGCGCTGCCGCACAGCTAGGAAACAGCGTATTGTTCGCGTTAAGAACACGAGAGACGAACGTCGCCCGGTATGGCCGGCAATAACGTTCAAGCAGAGTGGGACCGCGTATCACGCCTCTGCAGCATCATGCTGTAGAGGCGTTTTATTTTGGACGGGAAAAGAAGGGATCGTATGTTTCGTAGAATGAAATCGGACATCGAAACGATATTCGAGAATGACCCCGCGGCGCGAAGCGTATTTGAAGTCGTGCTGACGTATTCCGGCTTGCACGCCATTTGGGCGCATCGGATCGCGCATTGGTTTTTCGTGCGGCGCTGGTATACGGTGGCAAGGATGATCTCGCAGCTGAGCCGCTTCTTTACAGGAATTGAAATCCATCCCGGCGCGACGATCGGGAACCGGTTGTTTATCGATCACGGCATGGGCGTGGTCATCGGGGAAACATGCGAAATCGGGGACGATGTCGTCATTTACCAAGGCGTTACGTTGGGGGGAACGGGCAAGGAAAAAGGCAAGCGGCATCCGACGATCGGCAACAATGTCGTCGTCTCGTCGGGAGCGAAAGTGCTCGGCTCGTTCAAGGTGGGCGACAATGCGATTATCGGCGCCAACTCAGTCGTGCTGCGCGAGGTGCCGCCGAACAGTACGGTCGTCGGCATTCCGGGGCGGGTCGTGAAGCAGGACGGCAAACGGATCGACCGGTTGAATCATACGCAGCTGCCCGATCCGGTGATCGATTTATGTTCCAATATGCAGCGGCGGATCGACCAGCTTGAAGAGGAACTGGCGCGCTTGAAGCAAGAGGGAGTCGGGATCGGCAACGATTGAACGCGGACCGTAGCGGGAGACGAGCGGCCCCGGGCAAGATGAAATCGGAAGAACCTCGCAGAAGGGATGAAGGATATGTCTTTAAAAATTTATAACACCGTTACGCGGACGAAAGAGGAGTTCGTTCCGCTTGAACCCGGCAAGGTGAAAATGTACGTATGCGGACCGACCGTATACGACTATATTCATATCGGGAACGCGCGTCCCGTCATCTTTTTTGATGTCGTGCGTCGTTATTTGCAGGCGATCGGATACGACGTCACTTATGTTTCGAATTTTACCGACGTCGACGATAAACTGATTCGGAAAGCGGAACAGACCGGATCGACCGTCCCCGAAGTGGCGGACAAATTCATCGCTGCCTTTTACGAAGACGTGGAAGCGCTGGGTGTGCGCCGGGCGGATCTGAATCCGCGCGTAACCGACAATATCGAGGAAATTATCGCCTTTATTCAAGATTTGGTCGACAAAGGCTACGCCTATGCGAAAGAAGGCGACGTTTTTTTTCGCACCTTGAAATTTGCAGAGTACGGGAAGCTGTCCCATCAAAATTTGGAGGAATTGCAATTCGGCGTACGGATCGAGGTAGACGAGCGCAAAGAAAATCCGGAAGACTTCGTCTTGTGGAAAGCTGCGAAACCGGGAGAAATTTATTGGCCCAGCCCGTGGGGGAACGGCCGTCCCGGATGGCATATCGAATGCTCGGCGATGGCGCGCAAATATTTGGGGGATACTTTGGATATCCATGGCGGCGGCCAGGATCTGCAGTTTCCGCATCACGAATGCGAGGTGGCCCAGTCCGAGGCGCTCACGGGCAAGACGTTTGCAAATTATTGGATGCACAACGGCTACATTAACATTAACAACGAAAAAATGTCGAAATCGCTCGGAAACGGCGTCATCGTGCACGATATGCGGGAACGAATCAAACCGGAAGTCCTCCGCTACTTCATGTTGTCGACGCATTACCGCAATCCGTTGAATTACAGCGACGAGACGATCGGGCAGGCGCGCAACAGTTTGGAGCGCATCGAGAATTGCATCGCCAATGTGCGGCATCGCCTGAAAGCGGCGGTCGAACTGCCTGCGGGAGACGAATCCGAAGCGCTCGGCGCAAAGCTGGAATCGATCCGCAGGGAGTTCCATGCGAAGATGCAGGACGATTTCAACACGGCGGATGCGATTACCGCCTGGTTCGACCTCGTAAGCGAAGCGAATGTCTACATGCAGCATCCGGCCGTGCGCCTGTCGGATTTGGAGGCGATATTGGCATTGTTCGCGGAAATGAACGATGTGCTCGGCCTGGTGAAGGAAGAGGAGCCGGAACTGCTTGACGAACAAATCGAACGGCTGATCGCGGAGCGGGCCGAAGCGCGCAAAGCGAAAAACTGGGCGCGCGCCGACGAAATTCGCGATTTGCTGGCAGCGGAAGGCATCGCGCTGGAGGATACGCCGCAAGGAATGCGTTGGCGCCGGAAATGAAGAGCGGAATGAAAGAAGGATACGGATATGGAGACAGATAAAACGGAGAATGCGGGAATAGATGAGAAGGCGGAAGCGGGTCCGGAATTCGACGATTTCCTGTTTCCGTATCCGCCCGCCAAAGAAGCGAAGCATATGAATCCGATTGTGCTGGCTTATATCGGTGATGCCATTTACGAAGTGGCGATCCGCCAGTACTTAATTTCCCGGCCGAATCATCGGCCGAACCATCTGCACCGCGGCGCGACGCAATTCGTTTCCGCGAAAGCGCAAAGCCGGTTGCTCCTGGTATGGCAGCCTTTGTTGACCGAGGAGGAGAAGGATGTCGTAAGGCAAGGACGCAACGCCAAATCCGGCAGCATCCCGAAGAACGCCAACGTGTCCGAATATCGGCTGGCTACGGCGTTTGAATGTCTGATCGGCTACTTGTACTACACGAAACGCTATGCGAGATTGCGCGAATTGCTCGGCGTCGCCATTGAAGCATGCGTAACCGAAAGAGGGGTTAATTGATGGAACAGGAATATATTGCCGGCAAGCACTCGGTAACGGAGGCGCTTCGTTCCGGCCGACCGATTCATAAACTGTGGATTGCGGATACCGCGCAGAAGCATTTGGCGCAGCCGATCGCGGCGGAAGCGAAACGTCAGGGCATCGTCGTACAGAACGCCGACAAACGCAAGCTTGACCAGATGGTGCCGGGGGTCCAGCATCAAGGCGTTGTGGCGCAAGTAGCGGCGTACGGTTACGCCGAGGTCGACGACTTGCTCGCGGCGGCCGCGGAACGGGGGGAACCGCCTTTTCTATTGCTGTTGGACGAAATCGAAGATCCTCATAATCTCGGGTCGATTCTGCGAACGGCGGATTGCACCGGCGTGCACGGCGTCATTATTCCGAAGCGCCGCTCCGTCGGCTTAACGGCGACCGTCTCCAAAACGTCGGCCGGCGCCGTCGAATATGTGCCGGTAGCGCGCGTAACGAATTTGGCGCAGACGATCGACCAACTGAAAAAGCAAGGATTGTGGATCGTCGGCACCGACGTTTCCGGAGATCAGGAGTTGTACGGATCGGCGCAGTTCAATATGCCGATCGCTTTGGTGATCGGGAATGAGAACAAAGGCATGGGACGGCTCATTAAGGAAAAATGCGATTTTCTCGTCAAGCTGCCGATGGTCGGACGAATCAACTCGCTTAACGCTTCCGTAGCGGCCGGGATTTTTATGTACGAGGTATTGCGCCAACGCCGCGGCTTACAATAACCGAATGTCCGATGTAAGAGACGTTCTTCTGGTGGACGGATACAACATGATCGGCTCTTGGCCGGAGCTGGTCGAATTGGCGCGGATCAGCTTGCAGGACGCGAGAGACCGTTTGCTGGAACGGTTGGCTGAGTATCAAGCCTTTTCCGGCAGAAGGGTGATCGTTGTGTTCGACGCTTATAAAGTGCCCGGGCTTGGCGCGTCTTACGTACAAAGCAAGGTGGAAATCCATTTCACAAAAGAGAAGGAAACGGCGGACGAATGCATTGAACGCTTCGTTCGCGAACTGTCCCGCCGCCGAAGGCAAATCTATGTGGCTACCTCCGATTCGGTCGAGCAGCATGTCGCTTTCGGCCAAGGGGCGCTTCGCGTATCGGCGCGGGAATTGTCGATTGAAATCGAACAAAGTCGCAAAGAAGTCAAAGGCATGATCGAACGGGACGGCGCCGTTTCGCACAAAAATCCGCTTGCCGGCAAATTAAGCCCCGACATTCGCAATTTGTTCGAAAAATGGCGGCGCGGACAATAAACCGGCCCACTTCGAAACATTGGCAAACGGCGAGCACTTGTATTTTTTTGCAATTATGTTATTCGCAAACGATTTTGGATGCGCCGCGGTTGACGATGCAGGTGACATAATATATACTGAGTCTATATTTGATAGAGTAACGGGAGTACGTGTTGCTGGCCGGAGGGATTGTGGTGAGTGTCGACCTCAAAGATTTGAGAATGTTCGAGTATGACATCAAAACAGACGAAGACATCGTTGAAGCCGTCCGCGAAGGCGACAGTGAAGCATTGGAGTACTTGATCAACAAGTACCGTAATTTTGTGCGCGCAAAAGCTCGTTCCTATTTTTTGATAGGCGCAGACCGGGAAGATATTATTCAAGAAGGTATGATAGGTTTATATAAATCGATTCGCGATTTCAAAGGGGACAAGCTCGCTTCGTTCAAGGCGTTTGCCGAACTGTGCATTACGCGCCAGATTATTACGGCGATCAAGACGGCGACGCGCCAGAAGCATATTCCTCTGAACTCCTACGTTTCGCTGGACAAGCCGATTTATGACGAAGATTCCGACCGTACCTTGCTCGATATCATTTGCGGTTCCCGCGTTTCCGATCCGGAAGAGCTCATCATCAATCAAGAAGAATTCGTCGGGCTTGAAGACAAGATGTCGGAAATATTGAGCGATCTCGAACGCAAAGTATTGATGCTGTATCTAGACGGTCGTTCGTATCAGGAAATTGCCGTCGATTTGAACCGCCATGTGAAATCGATAGACAATGCGCTGCAGCGGGTGAAGCGTAAGCTGGAGCGATATTTGGAAGTGCGAGATTTAGGCATTTAATGCCTTTTTGGTATGTATAACGTTGAAAATAATCAGGCTCTTATGCTGCGATACCGCAATGTAAGGGCCTTTATTTATTAATATTAGGCAGAACTGACGTTCTCGGAACGTATATTCCTATCATACCTTAAAACATGGCGTTTTGACAAGAGCTTTTTCCCGCTCAGGCGCGGCAAACGTTTATCTTTGGGGATGTTTACCTATAATGGAAGTAGAAGAGCGGACCGGTAAAGGCAAAAACAGCGCAGGAAGCGACGCGAAGCATCTTCCCGATGCGGTTTTCATTGACATCAACTGCCCCTTATGATAAAGTGTTTTAGGTAGCCCTAAATATGCGTACGATTTTTAGGATCATTATAGACGATTCTTAATGATTTTTTTTCAATTCCATCCAAAGGATTGAAACAAGGTCTACTTAGAGGATGTCTTCGGGAGGTGCACATCATGCGGGTAATTATTACGTTGGCTTGTACGAACTGTAAGCAAAGAAACTATACGACAAGCAAAAACAAGCGAAATCACCCCGACCGCATGGAGATGAAGAAATATTGCAAGTTTTGTAACGAGCAGACTTCTCATCGCGAAACAAGATAGTTTTTGGAGGTGTAGTCGTGTCTTTCATCGGAAATGTAAAGCGTAGCTTTGGATCCTTTTTTTCCTTTATCGCCGAAAGCTGGGCCGAGCTTAAAAAGGTTCGCTGGCCAAATCGTAAAGAGTTGACAAGCTATACAATCGTCGTTGTTTGCACGGTTCTGTTTGTCACGATTTATTTTTGGATTCTCGATATCGGCATTTCTTCTATTGTCGAAGCGATCATTTAAGAAGGGCCCTAGCCAAGATGGGTACCAAGGTGGATTAAGATGGAAAAAAGATGGTATGTCGTTCATACCTATTCCGGGTATGAAAACAAAGTAAAAGCCAATTTGGAAAAACGCGTCGAATCGATGGATATGAAGGATAAGATATTTCGGGTTCTTGTTCCGATGGAAGAAGAAGTGGTGAACAAAGACGGGAAGAAGAAAACCGTCATGCGCAAGGTTTACCCCGGCTATGTCTTGGTCGAAATGATCCAAACCGATGATTCTTGGTATGTTGTACGCAATACGCCGGGTGTTACGGGATTCGTCGGTTCCACAGGATCCGGTTCCAAGCCGACGCCTTTGCTGCCTGAAGAAGTGGATCAAATTCTGAAGCACATGGGTATGGAGGAGCCGAAGCCGAAAATCGAATTCGATTTGAAGGAATCGGTGCGTATCAAAGTGGGTCCATTTGCGAACTTTGTCGGATCGGTCGAGGAAATTTTGATCGATAAGAGCAAACTGAAGGTTCACGTCAACATGTTTGGGCGAGAAACCCCGCTCGAGTTGGATTATACTCAAGTGGAGAAGATTTAATAGATATCTTTGATGGTTTCTTGTGGGAGGGAATCATTCCCGTCTACCACATTATCGGGCAAGGAGGTGTTTTACGTGGCGAAAAAAGTGATTAAAATGGTAAAACTGCAAATTCCTGCAGGGAAAGCGAATCCGGCACCACCGGTAGGTCCGGCTTTGGGTCAAGCGGGTGTCAACATCATGGCATTCTGTAAAGAATTCAACGCCAGAACGGCCGATCAAGCGGGATTGATCATTCCGGTTGAAATTACGGTGTTCGAGGATCGTTCTTTCACGTTTATTACCAAAACTCCTCCGGCTGCAGTATTGCTTCGCGTTGCTGCAAAAATCGAAAAAGGTTCCGGAGAGCCGAATAAGAAAAAAGTTGCAACTGTAAAACGCGCGAAAGTTCGCGAAATTGCAGAGCAAAAAATGGCCGATTTGAACGCTGCATCCGTTGAGGCTGCTATGCGTATGGTCGAAGGCACTGCCCGCAGCATGGGCGTAACGATCGAAGACTAATTGCGTCTTCGTAGCAATGCGACGGCATAGGCGTCGCATGTTCGCGACTTGCTTCGCAAGCGCGTAAGTCACAGCACTCTCGTGTGCTGCGAATGTTTGCGATTTGCTTCGCAAACGCACCAGTGGGAGGAATTTCCGCTAATACCACGAAGGAGGAATCGTACATGGCGAAACACGGTAAAAAATATGTAGAAGCCGCGAAGCTGATCGACAGCGAAGCGACATATGAGCCATTGGAAGCCATTGAATTGGTGAAAAAGGCATCGACTGCAAAGTTCGACGAAACCGTTGAAGTTGCTGTTCGTTTGGGCGTAGACCCTCGTAAACAAGACCAAGCGGTTCGCGGTGTTGTTGTCCTTCCGCACGGAACGGGCAAAACAAAACGCGTGCTTGTATTTGCAAAAGGTGACAAAGCGAAAGAAGCGGAAGCGGCTGGCGCGGATTTTGTCGGCGATCAAGATATGATCAACAAAATTCAACAAGGCTGGTTCGATTTCGATGTCTGCGTAGCGACACCGGATATGATGAGCGAAGTAGGTAAATTGGGCCGTCTGCTCGGCGGTAAAGGCCTGATGCCGAATCCGAAAGCCGGAACGGTTACTTTCGACGTTGCCAAAGCGGTTCAAGAGATCAAAGCGGGTAAAATCGAATACCGTCTGGACAAAGCGGGTCAAATTCACGCGCCGATCGGCAAAGTGTCTTTTGACGCAGAGAAATTGAACGAGAACTTGAAATCGTTGATCGATGCGTTGAACAGAGCGAAACCGGCGGCAGCCAAAGGCGTATACTTGAAGAACATTTCCGTTTCTTCGACGATGGGCCCTGGCGCACGCGTGAACGCAGCCGTTTACAGATAAGACGCCTGACGCCGCTACTGACGCGAATATGCGGAAGTTGCATGCATGTCGTTGACATGATCGTCAAAGCGTGGTATTCTGTGAAAGTTGCGATATGCGTTGCATTGCAACCGACCTATAAAGTTGAATATGCTTACCGTAGACAGTAGGTGCCTTAGCAGGCTTAATTTCCTACCGAGGTGTTGTGATATAGAATGTATCGGTTATTTACACATCGTTGTAATCCAATACAGTACGTCATGCCTTCGTAGATGCTACGGAGGCTTTTTTGATGCCATAGCATGCGGGCGGGAATTCAACATAGGACAAGGTCGCTCATAAGGGATGTGCGTCGTCAGACGTTAGTGTAGACGAATTTTTATAGGAGGTGTACAGTGTGGCAAACGCAAAAGTGATTGAGGCGAAACAACAAGCTGTCCAAGAGATTACGACAAAATTGCAAGAGAGCGCAACGACGGTTGTAGCCGACTACCGCGGATTGAACGTAGCGCAAGTTACGGAACTCCGCAAACAGCTTCGCGAAGCGGGCATCGAGTTTGAAGTATTGAAGAACTCGCTCGTTCGCCGCGCAACGGCGCAAGCGGAATTGACGGAACTTGACGAAGTATTGACTGGACCGACTGCGGTCGCGTTCAGCCGTGAGGATGCGGTAGCTCCTGCGAAAATTTTAAACGAATTTGCGAAGAAAAATGACGCATTGAAAATTAAAGGTGGCGTCGTTGAAGGCCGCGTTGTCGACGTAGCGCAAATTAAAGCGCTGGCTGATCTTCCTTCCAGAGAAGGTCTCCTGTCCATGTTGCTCAGCGTGCTTCAAGCTCCTGTTCGCAACTTCGCGCTTGCGGTTAAAGCCGTCGGCGAAAAGCAAGAAGAAACGGCTTAAGACGAGAGAACGGGTGATCCCGCTCGTCTCGTAAAGACGAATCAATACTATTAAAAATATGGAGGTTCAATCATGAGTAAAGAACAAATCTTAGAAGCAATTAAAGGCATGACTGTATTGGAATTGAACGATCTCGTTAAAGCGATCGAAGAAGAATTCGGCGTAACGGCTGCTGCTCCTGTAGCGGTTGTAGCCGGTGGCGGCGGCGGCGCTGAAGCTGCTGAGCAATCGGAATTCGACGTTATCCTGGCAAGCGCAGGCGCGTCCAAAATCAACGTTATCAAAGTCGTTCGCGAAATTACGGGCCTCGGCTTGAAAGAAGCGAAAGACCTCGTAGACAACGCACCGAAGCCGCTTAAAGAAAAAGTAAGCAAAGAAGAAGCGGAAGCAGTGAAAGCGAAACTTGAAGAAGCAGGCGCAACTGTCGAAGTGAAATAATATTGCTTCAACTGCCGAAACCCCTTGAAGATCTTTCAAGGGGTTTCTTTATTCCCGGGAAGGGCCCGGTCACTCAACAATTAACGGTTTTTCAAGGTCTTATTTTTGGAATTACAGTCGATATTTCGAAATTAACGGATTTTCGAACCGTTAACATGTCGCGATCGGCCTGAGAAATGCTTGTTATTGTGAATTGCGGCAAAATAGAGCCCTCAAAATCCGCTAACTCAGCCAAAACAGCGTTTTTGGACAAAATAAGGCCTCCAAAGTCTGTTAACCTATGCATCATCCCTTTTGGAATGATCGGATTGTAACGCAGTACAATATTCAATGCAAAGCTAATGGCCTAGGGAGAAATAACTGCGATTAGAGTCAATTTCACGATTGGCCACCGTTGATGCAACAGGCTTTATTGCGCATACAGAAGGGCTTGCCTCCCCTATATTTCGAAGGTAATCCATGCGGACCTAGCTCCTTATTGACGCTAACGAAACTGGCATTCCTTATAGGGTACAAAATGAAGACGTTCCCAATTTAACGAAAGTACATATCGTTATTCATAGGAAATCTGCGGTTTTATCGCCTTTTTTCCCTCATTAACGTGCTTCAGTTTCGTTACAACAAACAACAAGGTGATTTACAGGCTATTAACGTGTATACGTTTCGTTAGCGCTGCGATGGGGCGTCGGCCGCAAGCGGTATTGCGAAATTGACTTCCATTGCATTTGAATGATAGGCCCTTCAATGCAAGCTTTGGGAAAGGCCTGGCGGGGGTAAAATAGAATGAACGCAATAGGAAAGCGAGGTGGCATCATTGTCGGAACATTATTATTCCAATCGCCCTGCGGTCGGTCATGACAGAAATACGATCGAAGCGACGCTGCGCGGACATCGGCTCAAGTTCGTAACGGATGCCGGCGTGTTCTCGAAAGGCGGCGTGGATTACGGCAGCAAAGTGCTGATTGAACATATGGACATCAAGCCGGACGCGAACATATTGGATGTCGGATGCGGCTACGGCCCGATCGGTTTAACGGCGGCCAAATTGGCGCCGGACGGACAAGTGACGATGATCGACGTGAACGAACGGGCTGTGCGGCTGGCGCAAGAAAACGCGGCGCTCAACGGCGTCTCCAATGCCGAGGCGTTGCAAAGCGACTTGTTCGCCGGGGTGGCCGGCCGGCGGTTCAACACGATTTTGACGAATCCGCCGATACGCGCGGGAAAAGAGACGGTGCACCGCATCTTCACGGAAAGCTTCGCCCACCTTCAAGACGGGGGCAGCTTATGGGTCGTCATTCAGAAGAAACAGGGAGCCCCCTCGGCAAAGGCGAAGCTGGAATCCGTCTTCGGAAGAGTGGAGGAAGTCGGGAAAGATAAAGGCTACCGCATTTTCAAAGCGGTAAAAGCGTAGATCGGCAATAAGAGAGGCGAACGAAAGGGGAAATTGCGATGGAACTTGCGATTAGGCTGATGAATCAAGAGGAGGAATGGCCGTACGATCTTCTGTTGCTTGCGGATCCTTCCAAACCGCTAGTGGATGAATACGTTCGTCGGGGCCATTGTTTTCTGGCTTATCTTAACGATGAATTGGTCGGGGAATTTGTGCTCATCCGCACCCGTCCCGAAACCGTCGAAATTGTTAACATTGCCGTGAAAGAACGATGGCAAGGGCGCGGAATCGGAACGCGATTGGTGCGGGCGGCCATTGAAGAAGCGCGAAAGCTGCAGGCGAAGACGGTCGAGATCGGGACGGGCAATTCCGGATTTAAACAGCTCAAGTTGTACCAAAAATGCGGCTTTCGGATTTGCGGCGTCGACATTGATTTTTTTATCAGAAATTACGATGAAGAACTTTATGAAGAAGGGATTCAAATTAAAGACATGGTCAGGCTAAGACTGGAGTTATAAGATTGCCGTGTCTTGACGGGAAAGCTCGAGCCGAAGCTTTCCTTCTTCGTTTGCGCTCATTTGGCAGCGCTTCCAAGTTGCAAACCCAATTTCCGGAAATATTGCGGTTCCGTTTCCTTGTATTTGGCAGGATCCGGCAGGATACGGGAGGATTTATATAGAACCGACCGCTCAGCCCGGATAACCGCGGATTATCCACAGATATCTCATGTAGCGGGGGGATACCCCTTTTGGTCGGCAATCCAGTTTCCGGTAAAATAATAGTGATAAGGGCATTTCATTTGTAAAAGTTTCCTTATCGCATGGCCGGCCTTGCCGGAAGCCATGCCGAAGCACGCAAATTACGAAAAGGTGGTGAATGCATGATTCAATTGCAGGGGGTAAATAAAGTATATGACGATGGCTTTCAAGCCCTCAAAAACTTGAATCTGGAATTCAAGCGGGGTGAAATCAGCGTATTGATCGGGCCGAGCGGCTGCGGGAAGACGACGACGATGAGGCTTATCAATCGTTTGATACAGCCATCGAACGGCGCCGTAATCGTCGACGGCCAAGATATCTCCGCCGTCGATCCGGTGAAGCTGCGAAGGAACATCGGGTACGTGATCCAAAATATCGGGCTGTTCCCGCATATGACGATCGCGAGGAACGTCTCCGTCGTACCGCGATTGCTCCGCTGGGATAAGCGTAAAATCGACGAACGGGTCGACGAATTGCTGCGGCTTGTCGGGATGGACCCGGATACGTACCGCAACCGGTATCCTTCCGAACTGAGCGGCGGACAGCAGCAGCGCATCGGCGTCATCCGGGCGTTGGCCGCCGATCCGGACATCATCCTCATGGACGAACCGTTCAGCGCTTTGGATCCGATCAGCCGCGAACAATTGCAGGACGAACTGCTTCGGCTGCAGCAGGAATTGAAGAAGACGATCGTATTCGTCACGCATGATATGGACGAAGCGATCAAAATCGCCGACTCGATGATTTTAATGAAAGACGGCGAAGTGATTCAGAAGGGAAGCCCGGAGAGCATATTGCGGCATCCCGCGAACGATTTCGTCAAGAGCTTTATCGGAACGAAACGAATGCGCACAGACAACGATCTGGAAGCTCTCCCTTCGGTCGATGAAGTGATGCTCGACAACCCGGCAACGGCTTATCCGACCCGCGGTTTGGCCGAAGCCGTCAAGATTATGGAGCGCAGGCGCGTCGATTCGCTGCTGATCGTCGACCGCAGCAACAGGCTGCTCGGCATCGTGTCGATCTATCAGGTGCTCGATCAGTACGGCGAAGAAGGCAAGACGGTCGCCGACGTGATGCAGCGGGTGAAGCACGTAGTCTCGCCCGGAACTCCGTTGCCGAACGCCTTGAACATGATGAGCGAACACGGCCTGTCGAACTTGGCCGTCGTCGGCGAGGACGACCGTTTCGTCGGGCTCATTACGAGAGGCAGCGTAGTTCGCCACATGGCCGATGTTTATCCTCCGGTAAGGAAGGAGGAGGCTGTTTATGAAGGGGCATAGTTTGGCAACGAACTATATCGGCTTCATTCAAGAAAGATTCCCCGATATTATGGCAAGCGCGGGAGAACATCTCGTCATCTCCGCCGCGGCCGTCATCTGCGGCAGCATTGTCGCGATTCCGCTCGGTATTTATTTGGCGCAAAATGAGCGCAAATGGCTTCATACCGTCACATTCTCGATCGCAAATCTATTTCAAACGATACCGAGTCTAGCGCTTCTGGCGTTATTGCTCCCTCTGCTCGGCATCGGTACGGCGCCGGCGATATTCGCCCTCTTCCTCTATTCGATCATGCCTTTGATGCGCAATACGTATGCGGGATTTCAAGCCGTCGATTCTTCTGTTCTGGAATCCGCCAGAGGAATGGGCTACAGCCGGACGCAGCGGCTGATCCAAATTCAGCTTCCGCTCGCGTTCCCGTATATTATGTCGGGGCTAAGGATTACAACCGTCTATATTATTAGTTGGACCACGATCGCGACGTTAATCGGAGCCGGCGGATTGGGAGATTTGATCTACTCCGGCATCGGCGTCAACAAGAAAGAATTGATCTTCTCGGGAGCGGCTGCCGCGATTTTGCTGGCGTTTATCGCCGATTGGATTTTGGGAGCCGTCGAAAAATGGGTGACGCGCAAAGCGAGAACGGGACTGAGCGAGTCGATGCAATAGACGGCAAACGTTTTTGCAGTAAAAAAATCGGTTTCATTAGGAGGAATTATGAATAGAAAAGGAATCATAGGATTGGTTTTCATTATTGTGATGTCGTTGGCTTTGTCTGCTTGCGGCGGCAGCGGCAAGAAAGACAATACGTTGGTGATCGGGGCGCAAAATTATACGGACCCCCTTATTATTGCGAATATGTACAAAGCGTTAATTGAAGATCGGACCGACCTGAAGGTGAAAATCAAACAGGACTTGGCCTCGAGCCCGATCGTGATCGATGCGTTGAAAATGGATGAAATCCAAATGGCCACCCTGTATACGGGAGAAGTATTCAATAACTATTTTGAAGTGGAGCAAACCAAGGATCGTCAGCAAGTGTTGAAGCTGGCGCAAGAAGGATTCGACGAGCATTACGGCTTTAAGTGGTTCGATCCTTACGGATATGAAAATACGTATGTGTTCGCCGTTCGCGAAGATTTGGCGGCGGAGCATCATCTAAATAAAATTTCCGATGTGGAAGACATGGCCGGCGATATGACGGTCGGAGTGGATACGACTTGGCTCGAACGGGACGATATCGGGTACCGCGTATTCCAGAAAGAATACGGGTTCTCTTTCAAAGAAGCGCTCCCGATGCAAATCGGGCTCGTTTATGAGGCGGCAGCCAACAAAAAAGTGGATATCGTGCTCGCCTATTCCGTCGATCCCGGACTGATCGAGTACAATTTGCAAACGCTCCAAGACGACAAGCAGTTTTTCTACCCGTACGACGCTTCGCCGGTTGTGCGCAAAGATATGCTTGAGCAGCATCCGGATTTGGAAGAAGCGGTCAATTTGCTGGTCGGCAAAATCGACGCCAAAACGATGACGCAATTATGCTACGAAGTGGAAGTGGAAAAACAAAGCGCCCAAAAGGTAGCCGTCGCATTTTTGCAGGAAATCGGGTTGTTGCAATAAAGCGGAGCTGACCCAAATAATGAAATGAGGTGGGGGAAGCATGGAACGTAACTTTATGACGCGAATGGCTGAATATTTGCAGGATCATGCGGGCGATTTGCTGATGTTGACGCTGAATCACATCGTTATGGTCGTCGCCGGCCTGCTGCTGGCGCTCGTTGTCGGCATCCCGCTCGGCATCTTGTGCGCCCGCAATGAGCGAACGGCCAAAATCATTCTCGCGGCGGCGAACACCATTCAAGTGTTCCCGAGTCTCGCGCTGCTGGCGATATTGATGCTCGTGCTCGGACTCGGGTTTAAAACGATCGTCGTCGGCTTGTTCCTATACTCGCTGCTGCCGATCATCCGCAACACTTATGTCGGATTGCAGCAAGTGGACCGGGGCGTTTCCGAAGCGGGCAAAGGTGTCGGCATGAGTCCGCTGCAACTGCTGTTGAAAGTGCAGATGCCGTTGTCGCTGCCGTTCCTTATGGCCGGTCTGCGCGTTGCGGCTGTCATTGCGATCGGTGTCGCAACGCTCGCTCCGTTAATCGGGGGAGACGGCCTGGGGAAGGAAATTTACTACGGCCTCAACCATCGCAATGATATCCAGATTTATGCCGGCGCCATTCCGGCGGCGCTGCTCGCGATCGCAGCCGATATCGTGCTGGGGAAATGGCAGAAGCGAATGGAAGTGGATACGCGCAAAGGCAAAAAACAGCCAATCCGTTCGTAAGAGGTGAACTTTTATTTAAAGAAACATATTTTAAAAACCGATGACTCAATCGGTTTTTTTTGTTGACTTCAAAATTTAGATATGGTATTATTTTAAAATGTCAGTATTAGGATGGTCTTCATGTCTTTAGTTTGCTAAAATGTCAAGACTTTTTTCGATATTGGATGTATAGAAAATTGTCGTTTAACGTATAATGTTATCATTTTGGGCAAATCTACTTGATATGAAGAAACTATTTCCAAAGGACGAAAGGAACAATGAGGATCGCGCTCTTTTTTCGAACACATTCGATAAGGGCTTTTCTTTATTTGTCTTCTGATTCCTGCTGCCGCTTTTCGTTTATGCTCCGACAACGGAAGTTTAACTTTTTTACGGGATTTTCGTCAAGTTAAAATTTTACTTTGTACGGATTATACGGCGGAAGCGGACGAATGTGCAATGAATTTTTAGTGAGTAGACATGAGGGGTGAGTATAAGTTGGCAGGACAACTTGTTCAGTATGGTCGACGCACTCGGAGGAGTTACGCACGCATCAAAGAGGTACTCGATGTTCCGAATCTGATTGAAATCCAACAAAAGTCATATGAATGGTTTTTGGACGAAGGATTGCGTGAAATGTTCCAAGACATTTCGCCGATTCAGGATTTTACAGGAAACTTGGTCTTGGAATTTATCGATTACAGCCTGGGCGAACCGAAATATTCCATCGATGAAACGAAAGAGCGCGATGTCACCTATGCGGCTCCTTTACGAGTCAAAGTACGGCTTATTAACAAAGAAACCGGTGAAGTGAAGGAACAAGAAGTGTTCATGGGAGATTTCCCGCTTATGACGGAAACCGGTACGTTTATTATTAACGGTGCGGAACGGGTTATTGTCAGCCAGTTGGTTCGCTCTCCCAGCGTCTATTTTAGCACTAAAGTTGATAAAAACGGGAAGAAAACATATACCGCGACGGTGATCCCGAACCGCGGCGCTTGGCTGGAACTGGAGACGGACGCGAAAGACATCATCTATGTACGGATCGATCGCACCCGCAAAATTCCGGTTACGGTGCTGCTGCGCGCCTTAGGCTTCGGAACGGACGCGGAAATTTTGGAATTGCTCGGCAATGACGAGTACATTCGCAATACATTGGATAAAGACAACACCGACACGACGGAGAAAGCGTTGATCGAAATTTACGAGCGCCTTCGTCCCGGCGAGCCGCCGACGCTTGAGAATGCGAAGAGCTTGCTTGTGGCGCGTTTCTTCGATCCGAAGCGTTACGATCTGGCGAATGTCGGACGTTACAAAATTAACAAGAAGCTCCACATCAAGAACCGTTTGTTCAACCAACGGCTCGCGGAAACGCTGGTCGATCCGTCCACGGGCGAAATTATCGCCGAAGCGGGACAAATGATCGATCGCCGTTTGTTGGACGAAATTTTGCCTTACTTGGAAAAGAACGTCGGCTTCAAAACGTATCATGTAGCAGGCGGCGTCATGGATGCGAACGATATCCCGCTGCAAAGCGTCAGCGTATTCTCGCCGCATGACGAAACGAAAGTCATCAAAGTCATTTCCAACGGGGTTATCGATAAGACGGTCAAACATATTACGCCTGCAGATATTATTTCTTCAATTAATTATTTTATTAATTTATTGCATGGCGTAGGAAGCACCGACGACATCGACCATTTGGGGAACCGCCGTCTGCGTTCGGTCGGCGAACTGCTGCAAAACCAGTTCCGTATCGGCTTGTCCCGGATGGAGCGCGTCGTGCGCGAGAGAATGTCCATTCAGGATGCGAACGTGATTACGCCGCAGGCGCTGATCAACATCCGTCCGGTAATTGCGTCGATTAAAGAGTTCTTCGGAAGCTCCCAGTTGTCGCAGTTCATGGACCAGACGAACCCGCTGGCGGAATTGACCCATAAGCGCCGCTTGTCCGCGCTCGGTCCCGGCGGTTTGACGCGCGAACGGGCCGGTTTCGAAGTCCGCGACGTGCATCACTCGCACTACGGCCGGATGTGTCCGATCGAGACGCCGGAAGGTCCGAACATCGGATTGATTAACTCGCTGTCTTCGTACGCGCGCATTAACGAGTACGGATTTATCGAGGCGCCGTACCGTTGGGTCGATCCGAAGACGGGCGTCGTTACCGATCAGATCGCATACTTGACGGCGGATGAGGAAGACAACTACGTTATCGCGCAGGCGAACGCGGAGTTGAATCCGGACGGCACGTTTAAAGACGATATGGTTATCGTTCGTTATAACAAGCAATCCGACAACATCCTCGTGATGCCGAGCGATCGCGTCGATTATATGGACGTTTCGCCGAAACAGGTTGTCTCGGTGGCGACGGCGTTAATTCCGTTCCTGGAGAACGACGACTCCAACCGCGCCCTGATGGGATCGAACATGCAGCGGCAAGCCGTTCCGCTCCTCGTCCCGAAAGCTCCGCTCGTCGGAACGGGAATGGAGCATAAGGCGGCGAAAGATTCCGGCGTATGTATCGTAGCGAAGCACGACGGCATTATCGAGCGCGCTTCGGCGAACGAAATATGGCTGCGCCGCGTCGAGACGATCGACGGCAAAGAAGTGAAAGGCGACGTCATTAAATATAAGTTGCACAAATTTATGCGTTCCAATCACGGAACTTGCAACAATCAGCGTCCTCTGGCCCGGAAAGGCGATATCGTCAAAAAAGGGGACATCCTGGCGGACGGACCTTCCACGGAACAAGGCGAATTGGCGCTCGGACGCAACGTCGTCGTCGCCTTTATGACATGGGAAGGCTACAACTACGAGGATGCGATTTTGTTAAGCGAGAAACTGGTGAAAGAAGACGTTTATACGTCGATTCACATTGAAGAATACGAGTCCGAAGCCCGCGACACGAAGCTCGGGCCGGAAGAGATTACCCGCGATATTCCGAACGTCGGGGAAGAAGCGCTCAAGAACTTGGATGAGCGCGGCATTATCCGCGTCGGGGCGGAAATCGGCGCAGGCGATATTCTCGTCGGCAAAGTTACGCCGAAGGGCGTCACCGAGTTGACGGCGGAAGAGCGTTTGCTCCACGCGATCTTCGGGGAGAAGGCGCGCGAAGTTCGCGATACGTCATTGCGCGTGCCGCACGGAACCGACGGAATCGTCGTCGACGTCAAAGTGTTTACGCGCGAGAACGGCGACGAATTGCCTCCGGGCGTGAATCAGCTTGTCCGTGTCTATATTGCGCAGAAGCGTAAAATCTCCGAAGGGGACAAAATGGCGGGACGCCACGGGAACAAAGGGGTTATCGCCCGGATTTTGCCTGAGGAAGATATGCCGTTCTTGCCGGACGGCACGCCGGTCGAAGTTGTATTGAACCCGCTCGGCGTTCCTTCGCGGATGAACATCGGGCAGGTGCTCGAAGTCCACTTGGGCATGGCGGCGAAACATCTCGGCCTTCATATGTCGACGCCGGTATTCGACGGCGCGACCGAATACGACGTATTCGACACGATGGAAGAAGCCGGCATGAACCGCAACGGCAAGACGATTCTATATGACGGTAGAACCGGCGAGCGCTTCGAGCGCGAAGTTACGGTCGGCGTCATGTACATGATCAAATTGGCTCACATGGTTGACGATAAAATCCATGCCCGTTCCACCGGACCGTACTCGCTCGTTACGCAGCAGCCGCTCGGCGGTAAAGCGCAGTTCGGCGGACAGCGTTTCGGGGAGATGGAGGTTTGGGCGCTGGAAGCTTACGGCGCGGCCTACACGCTGCAAGAGATTCTTACGGTCAAATCCGACGACATCGTCGGCCGGGTGAAGACGTACGAATCGATCGTGAAAGGCGAGAACGTGCCGGAGCCTGGCGTTCCGGAGTCGTTCAAAGTATTGATTAAAGAGCTGCAAAGCTTGGGTATGGATGTGAAGATCTTGACCGAAAACGAGGAAGAGATCGAGATGAAAGAAATCGACGATGACGACGATGCGAGCGGCGATAAGCTTAGCTTGAATCTGGAAGGAGCCGAGGTCGGCGTCGAATAGGCGCCGGCTTTCTGCCCGGATATATTTTGCCAATGAGTACATGATTCCAATAAGTACATGATTAAGGAGGGTTGCTCCTTGATGGACGTAAACAATTTCGAATTTATGAAGATCGGATTAGCTTCACCGGACAAAATTCGTTCTTGGTCCCGCGGAGAAGTAAAAAAGCCGGAGACAATCAACTATCGTACCTTAAAACCGGAAAAAGAAGGGCTCTTTTGTGAAAAAATATTCGGCCCGACGAAAGACTGGGAATGTCATTGCGGCAAATATAAACGCGTCCGTTATAAAGGCGTCGTCTGCGACCGCTGCGGCGTTGAAGTAACCCGCGCGAAAGTGCGCCGCGAGCGGATGGGCCATATCGAATTGGCCGCCCCGGTTTCGCATATTTGGTATTTCAAAGGAATTCCAAGCCGCATGGGTTTGGCGCTGGATATGTCGCCGCGCTCGCTCGAAGAGATTATTTACTTCGCTTCCTATGTGGTCACCGATCCGGGCGATACGCCGCTCGAGAAGAAGCAACTGCTGTCCGAGAAGGAATACCGCAGCTACCGCGAGAAATACGGCTACGGATTCCAGGCTGGCATGGGAGCCGAAGCGGTCAAAAAGCTGCTTCAAGATCTCGATATCGATAAAGAACTCGAATTTTTGAAAGAAGAGCTGCGCACGGCGCAAGGACAACGCCGCAACCGTGCGATCAAGCGTCTCGAAGTTATCGAAGCGTTCCGCAATTCGGGCAACGAACCGGAATGGATGATTCTCGACGTGCTGCCGGTCATTCCGCCGGAGCTGCGCCCGATGGTTCAATTGGACGGCGGACGTTTCGCCACGTCCGACTTGAACGATCTGTACCGCCGCGTTATTAACCGCAACAACCGCTTGAAACGTCTCCTCGACCTCGGCGCGCCGGATATTATCGTGCAGAACGAGAAGCGGATGCTGCAAGAAGCGGTGGACGCGCTGATCGACAACGGCCGTCGCGGCCGCCCGGTAACGGGTCCCGGCAACCGGCCTTTGAAATCGCTCAGCCATATGCTCAAAGGGAAGCAAGGCCGTTTCCGCCAAAACTTGCTCGGAAAGCGCGTTGACTACTCGGGTCGTTCCGTTATCGTTGTCGGACCGAGCCTGAAAATGTACCAATGCGGCTTGCCGAAAGAGATGGCATTGGAATTGTTTAAGCCTTTCGTCATGAAAGAGCTTGTCAATAAAGGATTGGCGCATAATATCAAGAGCGCGAAACGCAAAGTGGAACGGGTCAGCCCGGAAGTATGGGACGTGCTCGAAGAAGTCATTAAAGAGCATCCCGTTCTGCTGAACCGCGCTCCTACGCTGCACAGACTCGGGATCCAAGCGTTCGAACCGATTCTTGTGGAAGGACGCGCTATTAAGCTTCATCCGCTCGTATGTACGGCGTACAACGCCGACTTTGACGGCGACCAGATGGCGGTGCACGTGCCGTTGTCCGCCGAAGCGCAAGCGGAAGCGCGCATTCTGATGCTGGCTTCGGGGAACATTCTGAACCCGAAAGACGGCAAACCGGTCGTCACGCCTTCTCAGGATATGGTTCTGGGCAGCTATTACTTGACGATGGACAACAAGGAAGCGGAAGGAACGGGCCTCATCTTCGCCCATCCGAACGAAGCGATCTCCGCTTATCAACGCGGAACCGCCTCGCTGCATGCGCGCGTCGCGATTCCGGTCAAGGCGCTGGGCAAAACGTCCTTCACCGACAAGCAGCAGGGCGCGATGCTGGTTACGACGGTCGGCCGGATTATTTTCAACGAAATATTCCCGGCATCGTTCCCGTACATCAACGAGCCTACGAAAACGAATTTGCTGCAAGGAACGCCGGAACAATACTTTATTTACGACAAAGGCGTCGATATCCGCGAGTACATGCTGTCGCTTCCGCAAACGGGCGCGGTCGGCAAAGAATATTTGGGACAAATTATCGCCAAATGTTTCGAGACGTACCATACGACGGAAACGTCGGTCATTCTGGACAAAATCAAACAACTCGGCTTTACGTACTCGACGAAAGCGGGCATTACGATTGCCGTCTCCGATGTTATCGTGCCGCAGGAAAAAGCGGATATTTTGCGCGAATCCGAAGAGAAGGTCAAAGTGGTTACCAATCAATACCGCCGCGGTCTGATTACGGACGAAGAGCGGTACGACCGGGTTATCGAAATTTGGGGCCAAACGAAAGACCGGATTACCGACGTATTGATGAAATCGATGGACCGCTACAATTCGATCATGCTCATGGTCGACTCCAAAGCGCGCGGTAACAAATCGCAGATTACGCAGCTTGGAGGCATGCGGGGGCTGATGGCTACGCCGTCGGGCCGAATTTTCGAATTGCCGATCAAATCGAACTTCCGCGAAGGCTTGACCGTCTTGGAGTACTTTATTTCCACGCACGGCGCGCGGAAAGGTTTGGCCGACACCGCGCTTCGTACGGCGGACTCCGGTTACCTGACGCGGCGTCTCGTCGACGTGGCGCAAGACGTCATCATCCGCGAGGAAGATTGCGGTACGGATAAAGGATTCACCGTCAGCAAAATTCAAGACGGCAAAGAGGTTATCGAAGACTTGTTCGACCGGATCGAAGGACGCTATTCGTTCGAAACGGTACGCCATCCGCAAACCGGCGAAATTATCGTGAACCGCAACGAATTGATCGATTCCGACAAAGCCGATCTGCTGCTCAAATCGGGAGCGCTCATGAAGCCCGACGGCGTCGAACGTCTGCAAATCCGTTCCGTTCTTAGCTGCCGCGCGCGTCACGGCGTCTGCAAAATGTGCTACGGCCGCAATCTGGCGACCGGCAAGCACGTCGAGATCGGGGAAGCGGTCGGCATTATCGCCGCGCAATCGATCGGGGAGCCGGGAACGCAGCTCACGATGCGTACGTTCCATACCGGGGGCGTCGCGGGAGACGATATTACGCAAGGTTTGCCGCGGATTCAGGAGCTGTTCGAAGCGCGGAATCCGAAAGGGCAAGCGGTCATTACCGAAATCGACGGCGTCGTGAAAGAAATTCGCGAGGCGAAAGACCGCCGCGAAATTGAAATTCAGGGCGAAGCCGAAACGAAAGTGTACGCCGTTACGTACGGATCGCGCATTCGCGTATACGAAGGGAAAGAGGTCGAAGCCGGCGACGAGTTGACGGACGGTTCGATCGACCCGAAAGATATGCTGCGCATTAAAGGAATTCGCGGCGTGCAAAACTACATTCTCCAAGAGGTGCAGCGCGTATATCGAAACCAAGGGGTTGAGATTAACGACAAGCACGTCGAGGTTATGATCAAGCAAATGCTGCGCAAAATCCGAATCGTCGATTCGGGAGATACGCCTCTGTTGCCGGGCTCGTTCGTGGATATTCACGAATACGAAGCGGCCAACAAGGATGCGATTCTCTCCGGCAAAGAACCGGCTGTCGCGAAACCGGTATTGCTCGGGATTACGAAAGCGTCGCTTGAAACCGACTCCTTCCTGTCGGCGGCATCGTTCCAGGAAACGACTCGCGTCTTGACCGATGCGGCCATCAAAGGAAAAGTCGACCAATTGCTCGGCTTGAAGGAGAACGTCATTATCGGCAAGCTGATTCCTGCGGGAACGGGCATGAGCCGATATCGCAACGTCAAATTCGTCGAGCCTGAGCCGGAAGAACCGACACAGGAAGAATTGGAAGCCGTATCGATAGAATAGCGGTTATGGCGGAGCGGAATGAGCGGATAAGCCGGCGTGGCTTTCCCTCATTCCGTTTCAGTTTTTTCTTGACATCCGATTTTTGAAATGATAATATATCGTAGTGTGCCTAAGCTAACGTATCACCTGTTCTTTTGGAGGATATGATCGATGTCTTATGATAAAGGATTACAGGACGCGAACATTAAGATCGGCACCAAACAGACGATGCGAATGGTCGAACTGGGGCAAGCCGTCGAAGTGTATGTGGCGGAAGATGCCGATTCCCGGATTACATCGAAAGTGATCGCGCTGTGCAAGAAAGCCGGCGTGAAGGTAACTTACGTCGACACGATGCGGAATCTCGGCAAAGCTTGCGGGATCGAAGTCGGAGCCGCGATGGTTGCCGTTGTGAATGAATAATGAAACTAATGTTTTTGTAGGGGCGGGAGTCCCGGGCAAAGACATTTCGTTTGTTCTTTTATGAACCGCCTGGGTCTGTGGGCTTAAAAGCGGCTCATAATCGAATGTTTATTATGGGAAGGGGGTGGCAACATGCCAACAATTAATCAATTAGTGCGCAAAGGCCGCGAAGAGAAAAAATCGAAGTCTAAATCCCCTGCATTGCAAAAAGGATTCAACGCTTTGAAGCGTGAAGAGACTGATTTGAGCGCCCCGCAAAAACGCGGCGTATGTACTCGCGTAGGTACTTTGACTCCGAAAAAACCGAACTCCGCGCTTCGTAAATACGCTCGTGTTCGTTTGACGAACCGCGTGGAAGTGAACGCGTATATCGGCGGAATCGGACACAACTTGCAAGAGCACAGTGTCGTATTGGTTCGCGGCGGACGGGTAAAAGACCTTCCGGGGGTACGTTACCATATCGTGCGCGGTGCATTGGATACTGCAGGCGTGAACAACCGTATGCAAGCTCGTTCGAAATACGGTACGAAACGTCCGAAAGAGAAAAAATAATCGAATGACGATGTAAGCAGAAGATTGATAGAATGACGAAAGAAAGGGGGATACCCATGCCACGCAAAGGTCCAGTTTCGAAGAGAGACGTGTTGCCGGATCCGGTGTATAACAGCAAATTGGTTACTCGCCTGATCAACCGCATCATGATCGACGGTAAACGGGGCGTTGCTCAAACAATCCTTTACGATGCGTTCAAGTTGATTCAAGAACGTACAGGCAAAGAGCCGATGGAAGTGTTTGAAGCAGCGATCAAAAATATTATGCCGGTATTGGAAGTTAAAGCTCGTCGTGTCGGCGGCGCCAACTACCAAGTGCCGATCGAAGTAAAACCTGAAAGACGCACCTCCTTAGGGTTGCGTTGGCTCGTAAACTATTCCCGCACTCGCGGGGAGAAAACGATGGAAGAGCGTTTGGCGGCTGAGATTATCGACGCTTCCAACAACACAGGCGCTTCCGTTAAGAAACGTGAAGACACGCACAAAATGGCTGACGCCAACAAAGCGTTCGCGCACTATCGTTGGTAGGATCAAGCTTTACGTTTCGTCAATTTATAGAATTCAGTTAAGATAGTCTAATTTGAAGGGAGACTGTTTCATGGCAAGAGAGTTCTCCTTGAAAAATACACGCAACATCGGGATCATGGCACATATTGATGCCGGTAAGACTACGACTACGGAGCGGATCTTGTTCTTTACGGGCCGTACGCACAAAATCGGGGAAGTTCACGAAGGTGCGGCTACGATGGACTGGATGGAGCAAGAGCAAGAGCGCGGTATTACGATTACGTCTGCCGCGACGACCGCTCAATGGAAGGGTCACCGCATCAATATCATCGATACCCCCGGACACGTTGACTTCACCGTTGAAGTTGAGCGTTCCTTGCGTGTATTGGATGGGGCAGTTGGTGTTTTTAGCGCGAAGGAAGGCGTAGAGCCGCAATCCGAGACGGTTTGGAGACAAGCCGATAAATACGGTGTTCCGCGTATTGCATATGTCAATAAAATGGATACCGTCGGAGCGGACTTTTTGCACGTTATTCAAACGATGCGCGACAGATTGCAAGCAAATGCCGTTGCGATTCAACTTCCAATCGGAGCGGAGAATGATTTCAAAGGTATCATCGACTTGGTCGAACAAGTAGCTTATATCTACAAAGACGACCTTGGCAAAGATATCGAACAAATCGAAATTCCGGCGGAGTACAAAGACAAAGTCGAAGAACTTCGCATGGAATTGGTCGAGAAGGTAGCGGAGCTTGACGAAGACTTGACCATGAAGTATCTTGAAGGTGAGGAAATTACAGTACCCGAACTGAAAGCGGCATTGCGCAAAGGGGTATGTAGCGTACAAATCTTCCCGGTCGTTTGCGGGTCTTCCTATCGCAACAAAGGGGTTCAATTGATGTTGGACGCCGTTGTCGATTACTTGCCTGCGCCGATCGACGTACCTGACATTAAAGGTCATCTTGAAGACGGTACGGAAGCGGTTCGCCATTCTTCCGACGAAGAGCCGTTCGCGGCGCTTGCTTTCAAGATCATGACAGATCCTTATGTCGGTAAACTGACGTTCTTCCGCGTATATTCCGGCGTGCTACAATCCGGATCGTACGTATTGAACGCGACGAAAGGCAAACGCGAACGGATCGGCCGTATCCTGCAAATGCATGCGAACAGCCGCCAGGAGATCTCCATCGTGTACTCCGGCGATATCGCGGCTGCCGTAGGTTTGAAAGATACAGGCACGGGCGACACGCTTTGCGACGAGAAAAATCCGGTTATTCTGGAATCCATGAACTTCCCGGATCCGGTTATCGAGATCGCCGTCGAGCCGAAGACGAAAGCCGACCAAGACAAGCTTGGCGCGGCGCTCGCGAAATTGACGGAAGAGGATCCGACGCTGCGCGCTTCGACGAACGAAGAAACGGGCCAAACGATCCTTGCCGGTATGGGCGAGCTTCATCTCGATATTATTATCGACCGTATGCGCCGCGAGTTCAAAGTGGATACGAACGTAGGTAAACCGCAAGTTGCTTACCGCGAAACGTTCCGCACTCCTGCACGCGTGGAAGGCAAGTTCGTACGCCAATCCGGCGGTCGCGGACAATACGGACACGTTTGGGTCGAATTCGAACCGCTTGAAGCGGGCACCGGCCTGCAGTTCGACAGCAAAATCGTCGGCGGTGCGGTTCCGAGAGAATATATCGCTCCTGCGCAAGCGGGTATCGAAGAAGCGATGAAGAACGGTGTTCTTGCCGGCTTCCCGCTCGTCGATGTGAAAGCCACGATCGTTGACGGATCTTACCATGACGTCGACTCCAGTGAGATGGCGTTTAAGATTGCCGGTTCGATGGCTTTGAAAGCGGCGAAAGACAAATGTAATCCGGTTCTGCTCGAGCCGATCATGAAAGTGGAAGTTACCGTTCCGGAAGAATACATGGGCGACGTGATGGGTATGCTTAACTCCCGTCGCGGCCGGATCGAAGGTATGGATTCCCGCGGGGGCGCGCAAGTGATTCGTGCGAAAGTGCCGTTGTCCGAAATGTTCGGATATACGACGGTATTGCGTTCCGGTACACAAGGCCGCGGTGTCTTCTCGATGGAAATTTCCCACTACGAAGAAGTGCCTCGCAACATTGCCGAGGAAATCATTTCGAAGAGCGGCTCTTAAGATTGTTTTCCAGCCGGCTGTGCGCTTGACTCATTCAGGCGCACAGCCAGGCAACATATAATTTCCAAATATTAAGGAGGCTTCGTTTCAAATGGCAAAGGCTAAATTTGAACGTACTAAACCGCATGTTAACATCGGTACAATTGGTCACGTTGACCATGGTAAAACTACTTTGACAGCTGCGATTACAACAGTATTGACAAAAAAATACGGCGGCGGTTCCGCGATCGCTTACGACCAAATCGATAAAGCTCCGGAAGAGCGCGAGCGCGGTATCACAATCTCGACTTCCCACGTGGAATACGAGTCCGCTACTCGTCACTATGCACACGTTGACTGCCCAGGTCACGCCGACTACGTTAAAAACATGATCACCGGTGCTGCGCAAATGGACGGCGCGATTCTCGTCGTTTCCGCTGCTGACGGCCCGATGCCGCAAACTCGCGAGCACATCTTGTTGTCCCGCCAAGTAGGCGTGCCTTACATCGTCGTATTCATGAACAAATGCGACATGGTTGAAGACGAAGAGTTGCTTGAACTTGTTGAAATGGAAATTCGCGATCTTCTTAGCGAATACGAATTCCCGGGCGACGACACTCCGGTCATTCGCGGTTCCGCTCGTGAAGCTCTTCAAAATCCGGACGGAGAATGGGCAGAAAAAATTCTTGAGTTGTTCGAACAAATCGACAACTACATCCCAACTCCGGAGCGCGATACTGACAAGCCTTTCTTGATGCCGGTTGAGGACGTATTCTCGATCACTGGCCGCGGTACGGTTGCTACAGGTCGCGTAGAGCGCGGTGTCGTTAAAGTCGGCGACGAAATCGAAATCGTTGGTATCGCTGAAGAAACTCGCAAATCCGTTGTTACAGGCGTTGAGATGTTCCGTAAACTTCTTGACTCCGCACAAGCTGGTGACAACATCGGTGCGCTTCTTCGCGGTGTTGACCGTAAAGAAATCGAGCGCGGCCAAGTTTTGGCTAAGCCGGGTTCCGTTAAACCTCATACGAACTTTACAGCTCAAGTATACGTATTGACGAAAGAAGAAGGCGGACGCCACAAACCTTTCTTCACAGGTTACCGTCCTCAATTCTACTTCCGTACAACGGACGTAACTGGCATCATCAACTTGCCGGAAGGCTCTGAGATGGTTATGCCTGGCGACAACATCACCGTTACGGTTGAACTGATCGCTCCAATCGCGATCGAAGAAGGTACTCGCTTCGCGATTCGCGAAGGCGGACGTACGGTTGGTGCCGGTGCGGTTGCATCCATCATTAAATAATAACAGGCGTTCGCTAGAACGCCCTATCGGAAATCCATTATCGCATCGTTGCGGTAATGGATTTTCTTCGTTATAGGGATCGGTGTAGGAGGAACTCGGCGACCAACCACCCAACCCGTGACAATGCAGATTTGCGGGAGCTTGCGATCCGACTGCCGGCATGCAGCAATACACCGTCTGCCGGGAATTGCGCTCGGTGCTCCGGCTCGGCGATTAACTCCAAATTGCGGAGTTATATTGGGGCTATGTTGGCTTTCTCGCTGCCTGAACGGTAAAACCTGGCGCCAATTTCAAGCAACTCGCCACTTTCCCTATACGTACCCCAGGACCAGGGCTTACATCGCGATTTGTATATGAAAATTCGAATAATATCGTCGGATTCGATGCGTGCGCCGCACATTTTGTATGATTTTTCGTATACAATTACTGGATCAGGGCCTGAAATCGCGTTTTGTGTATGAAATTTCGAACAATATCGACCGATTCGATGCGTGCACGGCACATTGTGTATGATTTTTCGTATTCGTTATGCCGCCTCTCGCAGATTTTCAAAGTTATATACAGTCAATCGGCGGCCTATTTCAATTTCATAAATCCCTGCCGTTGAAGTAACTGGCTTTATTGCGCATATAGAAGGGGATACCTCCCTCAATTTCGAAGGCGGTCCGCGCGGACCTACGCTCTTCGTTTAGCGCTAACGAAACTAACGAGGCTGTCTATAATTGAGGACACTTTTTTAATTTGCTTCTCAGATGCCATCAGATCGATTTTCTTTTAGACAAGGGACCATCTTTCATCTGAAATTCCATCTGAGCGGCGATTTTGAAGCAAAATAATTGTTGTCCACTTTAAATCGACAGTCTCCTAACAATCCTTATTCGGCTCAAAAGGAAGACGTTCCCCATTATAAACCACGTATCGCTATGCATCGGAAATCGTCGGTCTTACCACCTTTTTCAGTTAGCCCCCTAAATTCGCAACCTTTTTCGAGGCAACGCCAATGCTTGTTATCTGAAGATTCAGCAAAATAGCGCCCCAGTGCAGAGCCCTTCTAGCTCAATCGTCGTAAGTCACAACAAAACGCTCAATGCAACGCTTGTGATACATACCCCAAATTAACTACCGCTAAATCCGCCCTCACCGCCCAAATGAAGCAAATTGCCTTCATAAAATACTGTTAACCATTAAATTGCTAGCTTGTCAGTGATAGCCGATTGGAAATTGTCCAATGAAAACAGCCGATTTCACGGGCAAAACGGGTCCCTGTTGGAAATTGTCCAATGGAATGCCCCCATCTTCGTCTGTTCGCTGCATTTTCTGCTGATTCTATTGGATGAAATCCAACGGAGGGCTGCATGTTCGGTTTCAAGCGGATAAAACATTGGATAAAATCCAATGAACGACCTTATCCTGGGGTTTACAAGTAGTAAAATATTTGATAAATCCAATGAACGACTGTATCTTGAGGTTTGCAAGGAGCAACATTGGATAAAATCCAATGAAGGAGCGCATGCCCGGGTTCGGTCGGATCAAACGGATCCCATTCGCGAACCTCCTGCCGGCTTATGGTATGATAAGACGTAATAAAGTCATCTTCGAACGGCGAAAACGAAAGGGAAGATTCGTATAAGGGGGAGAATGCGATGAAACACAGTGCGGGCGAATGGTTGGAGCGAACACTTGGGCAATTTTCGGGCAAAGGAAACATTAGCAAAATGATAGACAAGCAAAGCATTGGAAAAAGAGTCGCAAATAAAAGCGGCATAGGCAAACGGATCGAAGCCAAACGGATCGAAGAAAAAAAACGAATCGCAGGCAAAAGAGGTGCAAGCAAACTCGCAAGCAAACCAGTCGCGGGCAAACGATCCACAGGCAAACCAGTCACCGGCAACAGAGTCACAACCCCAGGCAGACGCATCGCGCTGGCGGGCATGATGCTGTTGTTGCTGTCCGGGGCAGGCTGCGATGACGAGACGTTGCGCGGCGGAACGGCGAAAGAAGGCGAGGGGCCAAGCGCGGTTGAAACGGCGAGAGAGTCCGCCATCCCGTATACGGCCGAAACGTTGGCAGAAGGGCTGAATGTGCCGTGGGAAATGGCGATCGCTCCGGACGGGCGAATCTTCTTCACCGAGAGGCCGGGGGCGATTCGAGTGATCGAGCAGGATCGTCTGGCGAAGGAGCCGCTCATCGAAATGGAGGCGCCTTTCATCAGCAGAAGCGAAGGGGGGCTGCTGGGGCTTGCGATCGATCCGAACTTCGAAGACAACCGCTTCCTGTATGCGTACCATACATACGAGACGGAAGAAGGAATCCGGAATCGGGTCATTCGATTGAAGGAGAACGGCAACAAGGCCGAGATCGATCAAGTGCTGATCGACGGGCTGCCCGGCGCTGCCAACCATAACGGAGGAAGGATCAAAATCGGTCCGGACGGCTATCTCTACATTACGACCGGCGACCGGTACGAGCCGGGACTCGCCCAGGAACGCGAAAGCTTAGGCGGTAAAATATTGCGGATCGCACCGGACGGCTCCATCCCGCAGGACAATCCGTTTCCCGGCTCGCCGGTATACAGCTTGGGACACCGCAATCCGCAAGGCCTCGCGTGGCATCCCGTTACCGGACAGCTGTACGCTTCGGAACACGGCCAATCGGCGCATGACGAAGTGAATCGGATCGAAGCCGGCGCGAATTACGGCTGGCCGATCGTTCAAGGCGACGAACAATCCGGACAATATCCGGATTTGATAAAGCCGCTGCTCCATAGCGGGGAAGAAACATGGGCTCCGTCGGGCATGGCCTTTATTACGCAAGGTCCGTGGAAGAACAGGCTGCTTGTCGCGAATTTGGCGGGGAAGCAAGCGCTGCTGATCGAGCTAAGCGAACCCCATTATAATGAAGCAAAAAATGTAGAGGCGTTGTTTCGCGATTTGGGGAGAATTCGCAACATCTACGAAGGGCCGGACGGCTCCGTATATGTCATGACCAATAACCGCGACGGACGAGGAAATCCGCAGCAGGGCGACGACAAGATGATACGGCTTCGTCCCCGGACGTAACCGGTACGACAAACCGCAGGTTAAGGGCGCACAGGTTAAGGCGTACGGGCCGGCGGCAGTTTACAGCCTTTTATCCGCGGTGTGACATAACTCACATCTAATTTAAAACGTTTCCTTCAAAATATTGGCATGTCGATGGAGAAGCGCGCTTGAACGCATTCTGCACTGTCTTATTGAGGAGGAGATTGAAATGAGCGAAAAACGGTTTTTAGCATTTGCACAACGTTTCGGAAGCCAACGCAACGGAAAGCGAAGGAGCCAAGATCTATTGGATACGGAGAAAAAGCATGAAGTCGTCATCGATTGCGGCGGCAACGAAGACGTTCGCAAACAGTTCGAGATGATTCGGCTGAACGCGGACGATTTGCAGCGGATCCGGCAAATGCAGCCGCTGATCGAACGGCATATCGGCGAAATAACCGCCGCATTCTACGATTCGATTCTGGGCGTGAAAGAATTGGAAGCCATCATAACAAGCCATAGTACGATCGAGCGGCTGAAAAAAACATTGACCGCGCATATTATGGAAATGTTCTCCGGCCGAATCGACGAGGCGTACGTCGGCAAACGGTTCCGAATCGCCCAGGTTCATCTGCGAATCGGCCTGCGCCCGAAATGGTATATGGGCTCATTTCAAAACTTGCAAAACTCATTGATCGATATTTTACATACCTATATAAGCAACCCGGAAGAGCGCGTCGCTTATGTGAAATCGGTGCTGAAGCTGTTGAACTTGGAGCAGCAGCTCGTTCTGGAAATCTATGAGGCGGAACATTTGCACGAGCGGGAAGAGCAGTATGAAAAAGTGAAAGACGAACTGAAACAGAACTTGTTCGGCTTGAGCGAAGGGCTGGCGCGGCTAACGAAAGAAACGAGCGGATCGGTGCAGCAGTTGGTCGCGAAAAGCAACGAAGTAAAGCAGGCGATCTATCGCAGTACGGAAGTGTCCGAACGATCAAGCAAGCTCGCCCTGGAAGGGAAGATGAAACTGGACGAAATGACCGCCAAGATCGAGATTATCGACAAGAGCTCGTCTCATATGGAGCAAGCGGTCATGCAACTGTCGGAGTTGTCGCGGCAAATTCGGGGCATCGTCGGCGCCGTTCAGCAGATCGCCAATCAAACGAAACTGCTCGCGCTCAACGCGTCGATCGAAGCGGCAAGAGCCGGGGAGCACGGCAAAGGATTCGGCGTCGTATCCAATGAAGTGAAATCGTTATCCGAGGATACGAGACGGACGGTCGCGCTGATTGCCGATTTGGTAGAACAGTCCGAGCGGCATACTGAAGAAGTGGTCGCAGCGATCGGCAACGTCCAGCGGCTGGTCAAGGACGGGCATGAGCATTCGAAAGGGACGAGCCATGCATTCGGCATGATTGTAGACTCCATGAAGCATATCGGCGACGAAATCGTGATGATCGAAAAAGAAATGACCGCGCTGAACGAGACGCTGGAAAGCATCGGACAATCCACCTATGAGGTGGCCGCGTCGGCGAGTGCGCTGAACGAAACGACGATCAATTTGTAGGAGACGGGCTGCCGGAAGGGACGGTTTCAGGCCCGTTTCCGTTATCCTTCCCGTCTTCGAAAACGCCCATTCGGAAATATCGAATAAAATCATGCCCCATATGAACTTTTTGTTGCATTTGTCATTCGTTTTATATATAATAGTGAATGTTGTTCTGTGACGTTGCGATGATGTGAGAGGTTACCGACACACCCGGCCCCTTTGCCATGGGACGGTGTTCGGAAAATTTTCACGGAGTATGTCCGATACCAAATTGGGCGATAGAAGGAGGGACTAGCATGGCAAAGCAAAAAATTCGTATTCGTTTGAAAGCTTATGATCACAGAATTCTTGATCAGTCCGCAGAGAAAATCGTGGAAACGGCAAAACGTTCCGGCGCAGGTGTATCCGGTCCGATTCCGCTTCCTACCGAGAAGCAAATCATTACTATTCTTCGTGCGGTACACAAGTATAAGGATTCTCGGGAGCAATTCGAAATGCGTACGCACAAGCGCTTGATCGATATTGTCAACCCAACGCCACAAACTGTGGATGCCTTAATGCGCTTGGATCTGCCGTCCGGTGTAGATATCGAAATCAAACTGTAATACAAGATTAACGAGAGTAGGAAAGGAAAAGAGGTGTCAACATGAAAGGTATCTTAGGGAGAAAATTGGGAATGACGCAAGTATTTACTCCGGAAGGCAACGTGATTCCGGTCACGGTTATTGAAGCCGGCCCTTGCGTAGTTCTGCAAAAGAAAGACCAAGAGAACGACGGATACGAGGCGGTTCAGCTCGGTTTTGTCGATAAGAAAGAAAAAAACGCCAACAAACCTGAAACGGCTCATGCGAAAAAAGCAGGAACCGCACCTAAGCGCTACATTCGTGAAATTCGCGGCGTAGACATGGCGAATTACGAAGTCGGACAGGAATTGAAAGCCGATATTTTCGAAGTTGGCGAATTCGTTGACGTAACGGGTACTTCGAAAGGGAAAGGGTTCCAAGGCGTTATTAAAAGATGGGGACAAAGCCGCGGACCGATGTCGCACGGTTCCCGCTATCATCGCGGACCGGGTTCGATGGGTTCCATCCAGGCGAACCGCGTACCGAAAGGCAAACGTCTTCCAGGGCATATGGGCAACGAGACGGTAACGCTTCAAAAGCTGGAAGTGATTCGCGTGGATGCGGAACGCAACGTGTTGCTCGTTAAAGGATCCGTTCCTGGAGCGAAGAACAGTTTCGTGAAAATCAAATCTACGGTGAAGAATTAATTGCGTAAAGAAAGGAGGAACAAGAAATGCCTAAAGTAACAGTATACAATGTAAGCGGAGCATCGGTAGGCGAGATCGAATTGGCGGATAGCGTATTCGGCATCGAGCCGCATGTTCATGTATTGCATCAAGCTGTTGTTATGCAGCAAGCAGCAGAACGTCAAGGCACTCACAAAACGAAAGGGCGTTCCGAAGTTCGCGGCGGCGGCCGTAAACCATGGAAACAAAAAGGAACGGGCCGCGCTCGTCAAGGCTCCATTCGCGCACCGCAATGGAAAGGCGGCGGTACCGTGTTCGGACCGACTCCTCGCAGCTACGGCTTCAAACTCCCGAAGAAAGTTCGTCGCTTGGCAATCAAATCCGCATTGTCTTCGAAAGTTGTAGGTAATGAAATTATCGTATTGGATCAATTAACGATGAATGCACCGAAAACGAAAGAATTCGCGGCGATTTTAAATAACTTGAAAGTGGATCGTAAAGCTTTGGTCGTGACTCCAAGCTACGACGACAATGTCGCTCTTTCCGCGCGCAACATTCCGGGCGTGAAATTTGTAGCGGCTGACGGCATTAACGTTTTGGACGTAATGGTATACGACAAGCTGATCATTACGAAAGAAGCAGTTCAGAAAGTAGAGGAGGTGTTCGCGTAATGAAGGATCCTCGCGATATTATCAAGCGTCCTGTGATTACGGAACGCACGAGCGACTACATGGCGGAAATGAAGTACGCTTTTGAAGTGGATATGCGTGCGAATAAGGTCGAAATCAAACAGGCGATTGAACAAATTTTCAAAGTAAAAGTAGCGAAAGTGAACGTTATGCGCGTTCCGGCGAAGCCTAAGCGTTACGGCCGCCATTTCGGATATACGTCCGAATGGAAAAAAGCGATCGTGACTTTAAGCGCGGACAGCAAGCCGCTTGAAATTTTCGAATCGGCTTAAAGAATTATTTCTGAAGTAAGGAGGGACAAGAAGTGCCTATTAAAAAATATAAACCGACATCCCCGGCACGTCGCGCGATGAGCGTGTCGACGTTTGAAGAAATTACGACAAGCACGCCGGAGAAATCGTTGCTTGCGCCGCTAAGCAAAACGGCAGGACGCAACAACCAAGGTAAAATTACGGTTCGTCACCACGGTGGCGGTCATAAACGCAAATACCGCATGATCGATTTCAAACGGAACAAAGATGGAATACCAGGACGCGTTGCTACAATCGAGTACGACCCGAACCGGACTTCCAACATCGCTTTGATCCATTATGCGGACGGCGAGAAACGTTATATCATCGCGCCGCAAGGTTTGAAAGTCGGCGATCAAATCATGTCCGGAGCAGGTGCGGATATTAAAGTCGGTAACGCGCTCCCGCTTGAAAACATCCCGGTGGGTACGCTTATCCACAATATCGAACTGAAGCCAGGCAAAGGCGGACAATTGGTTCGCGCTGCAGGTACGGAAGCGCAGCTGCTTGGTAAAGAAGAGAAATACGTATCGGTACGTTTATCTTCCGGCGAAGTTCGCAAAATTTTGAAAGTTTGCCGCGCGACGATCGGATCTGTAGGCAACCAAGATCACGAGCTTGTGAAAATCGGTAAAGCAGGCCGCTCCCGCTGGTTAGGCAAACGCCCTGAAGTACGCGGTGTCGTCATGAACCCGAACGATCACCCGCACGGTGGTGGTGAAGGCCGCGCTCCGATCGGACGCAAATCGCCGATGTCTCCATGGGGCAAACCGACTCTTGGCTACAAAACGCGTAAGAAAAACAAAGCTTCTGACCAATACATTATTCGTCGCCGTACGAAATAATAATGCCGCAAGAAGAATTGTCGCCACGCATCGTGGCGTAACGTTAGCCCGCCGTGCGCAAACGCAGGCGGTATGGCTTGGTGAAGGGAGGATTCACACATGGGTCGCAGTCTAAAAAAAGGACCGTTCGTCGACGGTTATCTGTTGAAAAAAGTCGAGGAAATGAATGAGAGCAACAAAAAGGCGGTTGTGAAAACATGGTCCCGCCGCTCTACCATTTTCCCGCAATTTATCGGACACACTTTCGCGGTGTATGATGGCCGCAAGCATGTGCCGGTATACGTAACGGAAGATATGGTCGGTCACAAATTGGGCGAATTCGCTCCAACCCGTACGTATAAAGGACATACGGACGACGACAAGAAAACAGGCAGACGTTAATCGTCTTTAATTGTTTGAGAGGAGGTAATACAATGCAAGCGAAAGCAAGTGCGAATTATGTTCGGATTGCTCCTCGTAAAGCTCAACTCGTAGTTGACTTGATTCGCGGGAAACAAGTGGGCGACGCGATCGCAATTTTGCGCCATACGCCTAAATCGGCTTCCCCGGTCGTTGAGAAGCTGCTCAATTCCGCAATCGCAAACGCTGAACATAACTATAACTTGGATGTTAACAAACTGGTTATTACGGAAGCGTACGTGAACCAGGGTCCGACTTTGAAACGTTTCCGCCCGCGCGCGATGGGACGTGCTAGCAGGATCAACAAAAGAACGAGCCACATCACCTTGGTGGTATCTGAAAAATAAGGAGGGAAAACGTGTGGGGCAAAAGGTAAATCCGGTTGGATTACGTGTAGGGATTATTCGTGACTGGGAGTCCAAATGGTATGCCGGCAAAGATTTCGGTGATCTGTTGCTGGAAGATGTCAAAATTCGTGAATACCTGAAAAATAAATTGAAAGACGCTGCCGTTTCCCGTGTGGAAATCGAAAGAGCGGCGAATCGTGTAAATGTAACAATCCACACTGCGAAACCAGGGATGGTTATCGGTAAAGGTGGCTCGGAAGTTGAAGTGCTGCGTACGGAAATTGCGAAAATTTCCAAAGGCAAAAAAGTGCACATCAACATTTCGGAAATTAAAACTCCGGATCTTGACGCAATCTTGGTTGCGGAAAGCATCGCACAACAATTGGAACGCCGCGTTTCTTTCCGTCGTGCATTGAAACAAGCGATCCAAAGAACGATGCGCGCTGGCGCAAAAGGAGTCAAAACAGCGGTTAGCGGACGCTTAGGCGGTGCCGATATCGCTCGTACGGAAGGCTATAGCGAAGGAACCGTTCCACTTCATACGCTTCGCGCCGACATCGACTATGGCACGGCAGAAGCGCATACGACATACGGCCGCATCGGCGTAAAAGTATGGATTTATCGTGGAGAGGTACTTCCTACGGCTAAGAAGCAAGCTGCTAAGGAAGGAGGCAACTAATCATGTTGGTACCAAAACGTGCAAAGCACCGCAAGCAACAACGCGGTAGCATGAGAGGCCGCGCGAAAGGCGGCACGGAAGTGAATTTCGGCGAATACGGTTTGCAAGCCATGGAACCTGCATGGATTACGAACCGCCAAATCGAAGCAGCGCGTATCGCGATGACTCGTTACATTCGCCGCGGCGGTAAAGTATGGATCAAAATTTTCCCGGACAAACCGATTACGCAAAAGCCGCTTGAGGTTCGGATGGGTAGCGGTAAAGGTAACGTCGAGAAATGGGTGGCAGTAGTTAAGCCGGGCAAAATTATGTTCGAGCTTGCCGGCGTTTCGGAGGAAATTGCTCGTGAGGCGATGCGTCTTGCCGCTCACAAACTGCCGGTGAAAACGAAGTTTGTGAAACGAGAAGAATTGGGTGGTGAAGCAAATGAAAGCTAATGAATTGCGCAACTTAACCACTGCTGAGATTGAACAAAAAATTGCCGGATTTAAAGAAGAACTCTTTAACCTCCGTTTTCAATTGGCTACAGGCCAGCTTGATAACCCGACTCGGATTCGTGATGTGCGTAAAGAAATAGCTCGTGCTAAAACCGTATTACGTGAAAGAGAACTTGGGATCATCAGTTAATTGATTTTTTTCGAGCCTCGAAACAGGGTTGAAAAAGAATCTATATGAAGCATATGTCCGGTGAACGCCAGACGTATTGATTTCAGGAAGGAGGCAAAGTATGAGCGAACGCAATGCTCGTAAAGTGCAGATCGGTAAAGTAGTGAGCGACAAAATGGATAAAACCATCGTTGTTGCCGTTGAAACTTATAAAAAGCATGATCTCTACCACAAGCGCATTAAATACACGAAAAAATTTAAAGCGCATGATGAGAACAATCAAGCGAAGATCGGCGATACAGTCAAAATTATGGAAACTCGTCCGCTCTCCAAAGATAAGCGTTGGAGACTCGTAGAGATCGTTGAAGAAGCGGTAATCGTTTAAGGACGTGCTATTTTTCCGAAAGGAGGAAATCGAAAATGATTCAACCATTCACACGTTTAGCTGTCGCTGACAACTCCGGCGCGAAAGAATTAATGTGTATTCGTGTACTGGGCGGCACAGGACGTCGTGCTGCGCATATCGGCGATTTGATCGTTTGTTCCGTAAAACAAGCAACACCAGGCGGCGTTGTCAAAAAAGGTGATGTCGTTAGAGCGGTTATCGTTCGCACGAAACGTTCGGTTCGCCGGAAAGACGGTTCTTACATCGCATTCGACGAGAACGCGGCGGTTATTGTAAAAGAAGATAAGAGCCCGCGCGGAACGCGTATTTTCGGACCTGTCGCTCGCGAGCTTCGTGATAAAGACTTTATGAAAATCGTTTCCTTGGCTCCTGAAGTTATCTAACAGAACCTGATAAGCGGTTGTGACGCTTCGATAGTAGGAGGTGTAAGAAAGTGCCAAGATTGCAAAAGATCAAAGAATCCTATAACAATAAATTGCACGTGAAAAAGGACGACACGGTAATCGTCATTACCGGGAAGGACAAAGGGAAGAAAGGCCGCGTCATCGCAGCTTATCCTCGTGAAAACCGCGTTCTTGTCGAAGGCGTGAACATGGTGAAAAAACACCAAAAGCCGAACCAAGCGAATCCGCAAGGCGGTATCATCGAGCAAGAAGCTCCGATCCACGTTTCGAACGTGATGCATGTGGATCCAAAGAGCGGCAAAGTGACTCGAATCGGATACAAAGTGCTGGATAACGGCAAGAAAGTTCGCGTTGCGAAAAAATCCGGAGAAGTTATCGATTAATCAGTTTTGACGGAAAGGAGGACCATAAACCATGGCAGCAAGATTAAAAGATCGTTTTTTAAATGAAATTACGCCTGCGTTGATGCAAAAGTTCAATTATTCTTCCGTAATGCAGGTTCCGAAAATCGAAAAAGTCGTCATCAACATGGGTGTCGGCGATGCGGTTCAAAACTCCAAAGTGCTTGATTCGGCCGTGAACGATTTGCAGCTTATCGCAGGTCAAAAGCCGGTCATCACTCGTGCGAAGAAATCGATCGCCGGTTTTAAATTGCGCGAGAACATGCCGATCGGCGCGAAAGTAACATTGCGCGGAGACCGGATGTATCATTTCTTGGACAAATTGTTCAACGTGACGCTTCCGCGCGTACGCGACTTCCGCGGCGTATCGAACAAAGCGTTCGACGGACGCGGCAACTATACGCTCGGTTTGAAAGAACAATTGATCTTCCCGGAGATCGAATACGATAAAGTCGATAAAGTTCGCGGTATGGATATCGTTATCGTAACGACTGCGAAAACGGACGAAGAATCTCGTGAATTGTTAACTCAACTCGGCATGCCTTTTACGAAATAAACCTAATGAGAAAAACTTGGTTCCAAGTTTTTGGGAGGTGTCAATAAAACGTGGCAAAAACTTCGATGAAAGTTAAACAACAACGCGCACCGAAATTCAAAGTGCGAGCCTATACTCGCTGTGAGCGTTGCGGTCGTCCACACTCGGTTTTACAGAAATTCAAAATTTGCAGAATATGTTTCCGTGAATTAGCCTATAAAGGCCAGATCCCTGGCGTGAAAAAAGCAAGCTGGTAATCACCCTACAGCGGGAAGGAGGTAATACACTAATGGTAATGTCAGATCCGATTGCAGATATGCTAACACGCATTCGCAATGCGAACGTTGTGCGTCATGAAACAGTGGAGATGCCTGCTTCGACCATGAAGAAGCAAATCGCTGAAATTTTGAAGCGCGAAGGTTTCATCCGCGATGCAGAATATATTGAAGACAATAAACAAGGGATTATTCGTATTTTCTTGAAATACGGCCCGAACAGCGAGCGCGTTATTACCGGTTTGAAAAGAATCAGCAAGCCAGGTCTTCGCGTTTATACGAAATCGAACGAGATTCCTCGCGTACTTGGAGGTTTAGGGATCGCGATTATCTCTACTTCCAAAGGCGTGATGACGGACAAGGAAGCTCGTCAAGCAAAATCAGGCGGAGAAGTCGTCTGCTACGTATGGTAATACAACCGCAAAAGATCGGAGGTGCAAACTATGTCTCGTATTGGTCGTAAACCAATTCAAGTGCCTGGTGGTGTCGACATCACCTTAGACAACGGCACGATCACAGTAAAAGGTCCCAAAGGAACGCTGTCCCGTGAAATCCACAAAGACATGAAAGTGTCGATTGCGGAGAACGTGATCACGATCGAGCGTCCTTCTGATAATAAAGCTCACCGTTCCCTTCACGGAACGACTCGCAGCGTCATTTCCAACATGGTGAACGGCGTAACGGAAGGCTTCTCGAAATCTCTCGAGCTCGTAGGCGTCGGTTATCGTGCGAGCAAAACCGGAGATAAAGTCGTATTGAACGTCGGTTACTCTCACCCTGTTGAAATTACGCCGGAACAAGGCATCGAATTCGAAGTTCCGTCGAATACCAAAATTATCGTTAAAGGTATCGATAAAGAACGCGTCGGCGCTTATGCCGCGAAAATCCGCTCCGTTCGCGAACCTGAGCCGTACAAAGGCAAAGGGATTAAGTACGAAGGCGAGCGCATTATTCGCAAAGAAGGTAAAGCCGGTAAGAAGAAGTAAGTTAGCTTAATGGCAAACTGAAGGGAGTGAAACTTGAAGCATGATTTCAAAAGCTGATAAAAATAAAGCTCGTTTGAAAAGACACCTTCGTGTTCGTAAAAAAATTCAAGGTACTGCTGAGCGCCCTCGTTTGAACGTATTCCGTTCTTCGAAACATATGTACGCCCAACTGATCGATGACGTAAAGGGCGTAACGTTGGCGGCTGCATCGACGCTTGACAAAGATCTGAAAGATCAAATCGAAAACGGCGGCAATGTGGAAGCAGCTCGCAAAGTCGGCGAATTAATCGCTAAACGTGCGAAAGCACAAGGCTTTGAACAAGTTGTTTTCGACCGCGGCGGTTATCTATATCACGGAAGAATCCAAGCATTGGCGGACGCTGCGCGCGAAGCCGGACTGGAATTCTAGGACAATAATCAAAGGAGGTTAACGACTTGCGTGTAGATCCGAACACTTTAGAACTGACTGAAAAAGTTGTAAATATTAATCGCGTTGCTAAAGTCGTAAAAGGCGGACGCCGTTTCAGCTTTAGCGCGCTCGTCGTTGTCGGCGACGGCAAAGGTTGGGTTGGCGCCGGTATCGGTAAAGCTTCCGAAGTACCGGACGCGATTCGCAAAGGTATCGAAGATGCGAAGAAAAACCTGATCCAAGTTCCTTTCGTTGGAACGACTATTCCTCACCAAGTTATCGGCCATTTCGGCGCAGGCCGCGTTCTGCTCAAGCCTGCATCCGAAGGTACGGGAGTGATCGCGGGCGGACCGGTTCGTGCGGTGCTCGAGCTCGCCGGCGTGGGCGATATTTTGACAAAATCATTAGGTTCTTCGAACTCCATCAACATGGTCAACGCGACATTGGAAGGCTTGTCCCGTTTGAAACGTGCCGAAGATGTGGCGAAACTGCGCGGTAAAACCGTAGAAGAACTGTTAGGTTAAGGAGGGACTCGCATTGGCTAAATTAGAAATTACCCTCGTTCGCAGTCTGATCGGTCGTTCGGGAACGCAGCGCACTACAGTGAACACGTTAGGTTTGCGCAAAATCAACCAAACCGTCGTTCATAACGACAGCCCGGCGATTCGCGGAATGGTTAACAAAGTTAGCCATTTGGTGAAAGTGAAAGAAATCGAAGCTTAATAACAAGACTTTAACAGAATGATTTGCTTTAGAAATAATCAAGGAGGTGCAACGAACGATGAAGTTACATGAACTTTCTCCTGCGGCAGGTTCCCGCCATCCTCGCAAACGCGTAGGCCGCGGAACGTCGAGCGGTACGGGAAAAACTTCAGGTCGCGGACATAAAGGTCAAAATGCTCGTTCCGGCGGTGGTGTGCGTCCAGGTTTCGAAGGCGGACAAAATCCACTTTATCGCCGTTTGCCGAAGCGAGGATTTACGAATCCGACTCGCAAGGAGTATGCGGTTGTAAACATCGAGGAACTTAACAGCTTTGCGGCAGGTACTGAAATCACTCCGGAAGTTCTGATGGAGAGCGGTATTGTAAAAAATCCTAAAAGCGGCATCAAGATTTTAGGAAATGGCGAAGTGAAAGTACAACTTACTGTGAAAGCAAATAAGTTCTCTCAATCTGCGGTAGAGAAAATCGAGGCTGCCGGCGGTAAAACCGAGGTGATCTAATGTTTAAAACGCTGTCCAACATTTGGCGGGTCGTAGACCTTAGAAAAAAAATCTTGTTTACCTTGCTCATCCTGATCGTTTACCGGATCGGCGCCTTCGTTCCGGTACCAGGCGTAAATACGGATGTATTTAAAGAGGTAAATCAAGCGGGAAGCGATTTGTTCGGCTTGCTGAACACCTTCTCCGGAGGCGCGTTGTTTCAGTTTTCTATTTTTGCGTTGGGCATTATGCCTTATATCACCGCGTCAATTATCGTGCAATTGTTGACGATGGATGTCATTCCGAAATTTGCGGAATGGGCAAAGGAAGGCGAAATCGGTAAACGGAAATTAGCGCAAATAACCCGGTACGGTACGGTTGTCCTTGGTTTAATCCAAGCGTACGGTACTGCGATCGGCTTTAACCGTTTATATGCCGCGAAGATGGTACCAAATGCGACATATGCGGATTACCTCGTGATTGCCATCATTCTGACCGCCGGTGTCGCATTCTTGATGTGGCTCGGGGAGCAGATTACAGAACGCGGAATCGGAAACGGGATTTCGATTCTCATCTTTGCCGGGATTATCTCGCGGATTCCTGAATTGAGTCAGCAATTGTACCAATCGGAGTTTGTCGACACCAATGCGAATCTGTTCCTGGGAATTGCGAAAATCATCATTGTTTTGATTGTAATTTTGGCGATTGTCGTCGGTGTTATATACATCCAGCAAGGCATACGCAAAATTCCGGTGCAATACGCAAAGCGCGTAGTCGGCAACAAAATGTACGGCGGGCAAAATACGCATATTCCGCTGAAAGTGAACGGGGCGGGCGTCATCCCGGTCATCTTCGCTTCATCGCTGCTTATGTTCCCGTACACGATCGCACAGTTTTGGGCGGATAAACAATGGGCACAATGGATAATGCACAACCTGTCCCATGACAAACCGCTCGGTATGGTGCTGTATGTATTGCTGATTATCGGATTTACCTTTTTCTACACATTTGTACAGATTAACCCGGTGCAAATGGCGGATCAGATGAAGAAGAACGGCGGATACATTCCTGGCATTCGCCCGGGGAAACCGACTTCCGGTTATTTGACGAAAGTCATGACCAGAATCACCTTGTCCGGCGCCATTTTCTTGGCGGCTATTTCCGTGCTCCCGGTATTCTTCGGAGCTCTTGCCGGACTGCCGCGTTCGATTCAGATCGGCGGTACGAGTATTCTGATCGTTGTCGGGGTCGCCCTGGATACGATGAAGCAAATCGAAAGCCAGTTAATGAAACGCCATTACAAAGGGTTTATCAATAAATAGGCAATAGGTTCTGATCGAGATCGCAATCATGCAAGCTCGGCGGCACCTATTGTGCTGTTTCAGTTAAGCGGATAGGAGGAA
The DNA here is from genome assembly GCF_018918005.1 of Paenibacillus sp. MSJ-34. Classification (GTDB taxonomy): domain Bacteria; phylum Bacillota; class Bacilli; order Paenibacillales; family Paenibacillaceae; genus MSJ-34. The sequence goes on from NZ_JAHLPR010000033.1 coordinate 61,550, forward strand.
CGACAATGAACATTTTATTCATGGGGCCTCCTGGAGCAGGGAAAGGGACGCAAGCGGTACGAATTGCAGACGAATTCGAAGTTCCGCATATTTCGACAGGCGACGCGTTTCGCCTGGCAATGAAACAAGGAACGGCGCTCGGATTAAAAGCGAAGCAGTTTGTTGATCAAGGCTTACTTGTTCCAGACGACGTGACGATCGGCATCGTGCGCGAAAGACTCCAGCAATCCGATTGCGAGAAGGGCTTTCTCTTGGACGGTTTTCCAAGAACGATCTCGCAAGCGGAAGCGTTGGACGATATTCTCGCTTCGATGAACCGGAAACTCGATCACGTCATTGACCTTAAGGTGGATCGCGACCAGTTGCTGGCGCGTCTGACCGGACGCCGCATTTGCAAATCTTGCGGTTCGACCTACCATGTCATTTTCAATCCGCCGCGCCAAGAAGGCGTATGCGATAAATGCTCGGGCGAGCTCTACCAACGATCGGACGATACGGAAGAAAAGGTAGGCACTCGGCTCGACGAGTACATCAACAAGACAGCTCCTTTGCTGGATTACTATCGCACCAAAGGGTTGTTGCGCCAGGTGGACGGAATGAAAGAAATCGATACGGTGACGTCTGATATCGTATCGTTGTTGAGAGGTTGAATAATGATCATTTGCAAGTCTGAAGTGGAACTAGGCTTTATGAGGGAAGCTGGGAGGATTGTAGCCGAGACGCATCGGCTCATGGCTCAATCCGTTCAACCGGGAATAACGACGCGCGAATTGGATTCGATCGCGGAGAAGTATATTCGCAGTCAGGGAGCTTCACCTTCTTTTAAAGGCTATAACAATTTTCCTGCCAGCATATGCGCTTCAGTAAATGAAGAGTTGGTTCACGGAATTCCCGGCGATCGGAAATTAAACGAAGGTGACATCATTAGTATTGACATCGGCGCCGAGTACCGCGGCTATCACGGTGATTCCGCCTGGACCTATCCTGTCGGAAGCATCTCGGAGATTGCCCGGAAGTTATTGGACGTAACGGAACAATCGTTGTATGCGGGATTGGCCCTTGTCAAACCGGATGTTCGTTTATTTACAATTTCACATGCGATTCAACGTTGTATCGAAGATGCGGGTTTTTCGGTTGTAAGGGAATATGTCGGCCACGGCATCGGCGCAAGCCTGCATGAAGAGCCGCAAATTCCGAACTACGGCATACCGGACCGCGGGCCGAGACTGAAACCGGGCATGGTGCTTGCGATCGAGCCGATGGTTATTGCCGGATCGCGGCATGTCAAGACATTGCCGGACCGGTGGACGGTCGTTACGGTGAACGGCGATCTATGCGCCCACTTCGAGCATACGGTGGCGGTAACGGAAGACGGCTTGGAAATTTTTACGAAAATCGATTCGTAGGTGATGAATGTGGACAACGATCAGAGCCCCAAAATCGGTCAAATCGTTAAAATATTGCGAGGCCGGGACGCCGGACAGTACGCCGTCATCGTCGGTATCGCGGATTCGCGGTTCGTCTATGTGGCGGACGGCGACAAGCGGAAGTTTGACGGGCCGAAGAAGAAAAACTTGATTCATCTGGAATTGCAGCAAACGATCAGCAGTGAAGTTGTAAACAGTTTAAACGAGAGCGGTCGGGTCACGAACGGGAAATTGCGGTTCGCGTTATCCAAATTTGCCGAAACCGCCGCATTGCATGCTGAGAAGAAAGGAGAATGACTGTGGCTAAAGAAGATGTCATTGAAGTGGAAGGTACGGTTATCGAACCACTGCCCAATGCGATGTTCAAGGTTGAACTTGAGAATGGTCATCAAATTCTTGCCCATGTTTCCGGAAAGCTGCGAATGCACTTCATTCGTATTCTAACGGGTGACAAAGTGGTCGTTCAGTTATCACCTTATGATTTAACCAGAGGGCGCATAACGTACAGAAAATAGATGCTAGACGTTTAACACTTGAGGTGACGAGCCTTATCGGACGGCGAATGCCGGATCGGACCGCATCTCGCCTCGTATACAGGAGGTAATCTATCATGAAGGTAAGACCTTCGGTAAAGCCCATTTGCGAAAAATGCAAAGTCATTCGCCGCAAAGGGAATGTAATGGTTATTTGTGAAAATCCTAAGCACAAACAAAAACAAGGTTAAGAAGGGGGTGTAGCGTAATTATGGCTCGTATAGCTGGTGTGGATTTGCCACGTGACAAACGCGTTGAGATCGCCTTAACTTATATTTTCGGAATCGGGAGAACGACTTCCCAGAAAATTTTGAGCACAACAGGCATCAATCCTGATACTCGCGTTCGCGATTTAACGGAAGACGAAGTGAGCAAGCTTCGTGAAACGATCGATAAAACGGTTAAGGTTGAAGGTGACCTTCGCCGTGAAATTTCATTGAATATTAAACGCTTGATTGAAATTGGATGTTATCGCGGTATCCGCCATCGTCGCGGTTTACCCGTTCGTGGACAACGTACAAAAACAAATGCTCGTACACGTAAAGGCCCTCGTCGTACTGTAGCGAATAAGAAAAAATAATAAGGGGGGATAACTAGCATGGCTAAAGCGAAAAAAGTCGTTCGTACAAAACGTCGTGACCGTAAAAATATCGAATCCGGTGTTGCGCATATTCGTTCAACATTCAACAATACGATCGTAACGATCACGGATCCGCACGGGAATGCGATTTCCTGGGCAAGCTCCGGCGGTCTTGGATTTAAAGGCTCCCGCAAAAGCACGCCATATGCAGCGCAAATGGCGGCTGAGACGGCTGCGAAAGCCGCTATGGAACATGGGATGAAGGCTGTTGAGGTTATGGTTAAAGGTCCGGGCGCAGGCCGCGAAGCAGCAATTCGCTCTTTGCAAGCAGCCGGCTTGGAAGTTAACTTGATCAAAGACGTTACTCCTATCCCGCATAACGGATGCCGTCCGCCAAAACGTCGTCGCGTCTAATGAGACATCTCATTGTGGTATAATTTACCTGCAACTTGTGAATAATGGTTGTTTAGGCATACTGCATGAATCGACTGAATAAAAGGTTTCAAACGGAGCGACGTTTTGAAGGAGGGTTATTTCAGTGATTGAAATCGAAAAGCCGAAAATAGAAACCGTAGACGTTAACGAGTTAGGCACCTACGGGAAATTCGTTGTTGAACCGCTCGAACGCGGTTATGGGACGACGCTGGGCAACTCGTTGCGCCGTATATTGCTCTCTTCATTGCCGGGCGCGGCAGTTACTTCCGTCCAAATTGACGGCGTTCTGCACGAGTTCTCCACGATTCCCGGCGTAATCGAAGACGTAACGGAAATTATTCTAAACCTGAAAGGCCTATCGCTTAAAATTCATTCCGACGAAGAGAAAGTGTTGGAAATCGATGCAGAAGGCGAAGGCGTTGTTACGGCAGGCGATATTCGGGCGGATAGCGATGTCGAGATCTTGAACCCGGATCTTCATATTGCGACGCTTTCCCAAGGTTCAAGATTGCATATGCGCATTTTCGCGAACCGGGGTCGCGGTTTCGTGCTGGCGGACCGCAACAAGTCGGAGGATCAACCGATCGGCGTCATTCCCGTCGATTCGATCTATACGCCAATTGCACGCGTGAACTACGGTGTAGAAAATACTCGTGTCGGTCAAGTGACGAACTATGATAAACTAACCCTCGAAGTATGGACCGACGGAAGCATTCGGCCGGAAGAAGCGGTGAGCCTCGGCGCCAAAATCTTGACAGAGCATTTGATGCTGTTCGTAGGTTTGACCGATGAGGCGAAAGACGCGGAAATCATGGTCGAAAAAGAAGAAGACAAAAAAGAAAAAGTGCTCGAGATGACGATCGAAGAACTTGATCTTTCCGTTCGTTCCTACAACTGTCTCAAACGTGCGGGCATTAATACGGTACAAGAATTGATTACGAAAACCGAAGAAGATATGATGAAAGTTCGCAACCTCGGACGCAAATCTTTGGAGGAAGTTCAGGAGAAACTGGAAGAGCTCGGCTTGGGCTTGCGAATGGAAGACTAGTTATATCTGCTAGCGAAGGAGGGGAAAGACATGGCATATCAAAAATTGGGTCGTGACTCAAGCGCACGCAAAGCTTTGTTCCGTGACTTGGTAACCGACTTGTTCTTATATGAGCGCATTCAGACGACGGAAGCGAAAGCGAAAGAAGTTCGTTCCATCGCTGAAAAGCTGATCACGCTTGCGAAACGCGGAGATCTTCACGCGCGTCGTCAAGTGGCGGCATTCGTGCGCCGCGAAACGGTTAACGGTGAGCAAGATGCAATCCAAAAATTGTTTTCTGAATTGGCCACTCGTTACTCGGAGCGTCCAGGTGGATACACTCGTATTCTAAAACTGGGGCCTCGTCGCGGTGACTCAGCTCCTATGGTTTATTTAGAATTAGTGGATCGCGCTTAATTGACCTTATGAGAAAGGGTGGACAGAATCTTCGGATTCTGAACAAGCCCTTTTTTCTTTTGAGCGCATGATTTGAAAAGCAAGTTTTGTAGAAGGATTTCGGGAGGGGACGAATGCGGAACATCTGTATGGTTGTAAGTTATGACGGCACGGGATATTACGGCTTTCAGACGCAGCCGGGACACAATACGATACAGGACAAAATCGAAGCGGCCATCTTGTCGTTGACGGGGGAAACGGTCAAAATTATCTCCTCGGGACGCACGGATGCCGGCGTACACGCTTACGGACAAGTCTTCAATTTCGCTACGCATTCCTCCATCCCGCTGGAACGCTGGAGTTTGGCGCTCAACACGCGCCTGCCGAAAGACATCGTCATTCGTTCGGCGAGGGAAGTGCCGCCGGACTTTCATGCGCGCAGATCCGCCAAACGGAAAACGTACCGGTACACGATCAACGCCAACCAATTTCCGGACGTCTTTCACCGGCATTTTCAATTTCATCATCCGACCAAGCTGGACGTCGAAGAAATGCGCAAGGCGCTCGCGCATGTCGTCGGCACGTATGACTATACTTCGTTCGCTTCCCGCAAATCGACGAAAGCAAGCCATGTGCGAACGATATACGAAGCCTGGATCGAACAGGATCTGAGCGGCGCCGTTCCGGGGACGAGGGATCAAGGCGTTCTTCATACGTATATGACGGGGAACGGATTTTTGCATAACATGGTACGCATCATTATGGGGACGCTGCTGCGCGTCGGACAAGGCAAGCTTGGGAGCGAAGAGATTCCCCGGATATTGGCGGCCAAGGACCGGTCGGCCGCAGGGCCGACGGCCGTTGCGCACGGGCTCGCGCTGTGGGATGTGGCATACGATTTCGACTCCGTCGAACGGTGAAAAAAATGTGATGGAATCTTTGAAAAACCTTGCGGTTTAGGGCGTAATATTGTAAAATATAACTTGTGCTTTCTTAATGGCTTTCCCACAGCCCCCAATCAAGAAACACAATTGACGTATTTTTTAAACGAACAGAATTTGAATGAACGAAGATAAATCGGAAAATGCTTTCGACGAATTAAGGAGGATCTTTTCATGCGTACCACATATATGGCGAAGCCAAACGAAGTTGAGCGCAAATGGTACATCATCGATGCGGAAGGCAAAACGCTCGGTCGCTTGGCGACGGAAGCTGCAAGCCTGATCCGCGGCAAACATAAGCCTCAATTTACTCCACATGTTGATACTGGAGATTTCGTAGTTATTATTAATGCAGACAAAATTGTCTTAACAGGCAAAAAGCTGCAAAACAAAATGTACTATCGTCACTCCCATTATCCTGGCGGTTTGAAAGTGACGTCTGCTCAAGAAATGTTGAACAAAAAACCGGAAAGAATGGTGGAATTGGCTGTACACGGCATGCTTCCTAAAAATCGTTTAGGCGAGAAAATGAAGCTGAAATTGAAAGTTTATGCCGGTTCGGAGCATCCACACCAAGCACAACAACCTGAAGTTTACGAACTTCGCGGATAATTATAAGGGAGGACAGTTTCATGGCTCAAGTACAATACTATGGGACAGGTCGTCGTAAACATTCGGTAGCTCGTGTTCGCCTTGTACCGGGTGAAGGACGCATCTTGATCAATAAACGTGATATTAACGAATATTTCGGTTTGGAAACTCTCAAACTGATCGTCAAACAACCTTTGACTTTGACGGAAACATTGGCAAAATACGATGTTCTTGTCAATACGCATGGCGGAGGCTTCTCCGGCCAAGCGGGCGCAATTCGCCACGGCATTTCCCGCGCTTTGCTCAAAGCGGATCCGGAATTCCGTCCATCTTTGAAAAAAGCCGGTTTCTTGACGCGCGACCCTCGTATGAAAGAACGTAAAAAATACGGTCTTAAAGCGGCTCGCCGCGCGCCACAATTCTCGAAACGTTAATATTCCTTGTGCATCAAGGATGCAAAGCCTCTGGCCTCATTGGTCAGGGGCTTTTGTTTTGCCTCTAGGAGGGGTAACACCAATTTAGAGTTTTTTTCTTTTTTTCGAACCGTTCCTTTAGTTGTGCAGATATATCAGTGAAGGGGGAGGGAATATGGCAGTTGATCCGCAGGAGGTAGAGCGATTGGTATATGCGTACGGTAGCCGTGTTTACACTTTCTGCCGAAAGTTGACATGGAGCCAAGCTGACGCAGACGATTTGTATCAGCAGACCTTTCTCCGTGTACTCAATATGTCTCAACAAATTGATCAAGCGAATAATCCGGCCGGATTATTAATGGCAGTGGCAGCGAGGATCTGGCATGACGAACGTAAAAAATATGCCCGAAGACAAAGAATTGCTCCCATCCAAGATGATGGTTCCGGTGAGTTAAACAATGTATCCAGTGCAATATTGACGGATCACGAATTCGAAGAAAAGCAGCGCAATAAGGAAGTGAGAAAGGCTGTTCAGGATTTGCCGGAAAAACTGCGTGTACCCATTTTATTGTATTACATGAGTGACTTGCCAGTACATGAGATTGCAAAAACTCTTCGAATTCCGGAAGGTACGGTAAAGAGCCGATTACATCAAGCGCGTGAGAAACTAAAAAAAGAATTGGGGGGGTCACAGTATGACGGATGAACTTTTTTTGGAAGATGATGTGGACGATCTGATACGGAGTTCGTTATTAACGGAAGAAACACCTCATCCGGCTATACAGGCTGCGCTTATTCATAAGATACACAGTCAGGAATCAAGTATGAACATACCATGGTGGTTGCTTGCTGTGATTGGTGGAATGCAAACAGTGGCTATTGTTGCAGTGATTTGTTTTCTTCTGCCCGGCTCATTGATTTCGTATTTGGCTATCATTTTTGGAAGTAGTTTGATCCTTTGCGCTAGCGTGCTGTCAGGTTTCGTTGGAAAGGCATGGACGAGAAAGGATGTTGATTATTCATGTGGATCGTAATGGGATTGGCCGGAGTAGTTTTGCTGCTCGTTGTAATGGCAATGGTCGGTTTAGGAATCTGGACATATCGCGATGCAAAATCACGCGGGCTTGAAGCAAGGATGTGGACTTTAATTGTGGTGCTGGTTCCCAACTTTATAGGACTGTTGCTGTATTTACTTATTGGACGCAAACAGCAACAAACATTATGTCCTTCGTGTGGATTTAAGACGCAGCAAGGAAAACCCTATTGCTCAAGTTGTGGCGCTGCCATGACACAAGGAGGGGGATCATTGGCTACATCAAAAAACAATAGCAAAAAGCCGCTGATTTTTGCGTGTACATGTGTCGCATTGACATTTATTTTAATGCTTTTCACTTCTGTTGCTAGTGTTTACGTACAGCCAGAAAAGTTTTCATCCCCAAATATTTCTGTTGGCCAGAATGAAACGAGGGTGCCAGGTGTTTGGAAGTTGTCCTTCTGGTACTTTGACGGGGAGAAAAGTCGGGCCATAGTCATGAAAAATCGAGCTCCAAGCGCTCTGAACGTCAGTGCTGAAGTTGAAAAGGGAACATTGGAAATGGGCATTAGCGTGGATGGCAAAGAAGAAAAACGTATTTCGCTCAATCATATAGATTCAAACTATGTTTGGGATTTGAGCCATTATCCAGAAAACAGCAGAGTTGTACTGCGTCTATATGGGGATGCAGCTAAAGGAAAAGTGAACATAAATTGGAATGATTAGGGGTATCGACAAGTTAATGCATAAACTATGGAACCGCCGCATACCGAACGGTACGTCCGGTGGCGTGGAGAGTCCGGCTACTCAATGAATGGGTAGCCTCCTACCCGATTGCGCTATAGCCTGGTTTGCTTCGCCCGCCCTTTGTCGATATCCCTCTCATTCAGAAAGACGGTTTCGGGACGGGGCGGCCATCCTCTGTTTGTACGGTCCGCTGGGCCCGCTGGCCGATTTCGGGCCCTGGCATGACGTGATTGTAACGATCTTCTCAGCCGCCGCGCTCAACCCCATTGGATTTCGTCCAATAGAATGTCCCTTCCGACTCTGAGAACGGTATTTCATTGGAAAACATCCAATGAAATCTTCGCAAACATACCCAAATGGCGCGAAATGAGGAGAATCCGTTGGATATTTTCCAATCCAGGCGCATCCCCATCCATAAAACAGCAAATTTCACTGGACTTTTTCCAATGGGCAACTATTCATAGACTCGAACACCGCCCTTCCCGTTCCTTCGTTACCACCCCGCCTGTGACCTTCATTCGTTCTGAACGAAAGGTATATCGGTCGAAACATATTTTTTGCCTTATCCTTTTTCACATTTTGGGCGAATGCCGAATACGTATGAAGAGGAGGTAGCGAAATTTGCGGCAAGCATTGACATCTTTTTGGAAAGATTTATAATAAAGGTAATAATTCGCATTAGAATACTAGGATATAAACGAGACGTCGCGAAAACGGTGAAACATGCTTCAAAGCAAATTTTGCGAGAGGCCGTTCGGGGAAGCATCGCTCATCAACTTTAAGGAGGAGAGTTCACATGAATTTGATGGAAAAAGAACGATTGGTCCGGGATAAGGCGGAGGAACTGGAACCCGCCTCGGCGGAAGCCGTCATCGAATGGGCGGTATCGGCCTTTTCGAACATTACGTTTGCATGCAGCTTCGGGGCGGAGGATGTCGTTATTGTCGATATGCTGCAAAAAATTAGCCCGAAGACGGATATTTTTTATCTGGATACCGACTTTCACTTTGAAGAGACGTATGCCACTCGCGACCGATTGGCGAAGCGATATAATCTCGAATTCGTACGCGGCGTGCCGAAATTGACGCCGGAGCAGCAGGCGGAGCAATACGGGGACGAGCTGTGGAAGAGCGATCCCAATTTATGCTGCAACATACGTAAAGTTGTGCCATTGACCGAGATTTTGTCCAAGTACGACGCCTGGATTACGGGAATTCGCCGCGACCAAGCGCCGACGCGTGCGAATGCGAAGAAGGTCGAGTACGATTACAAGTTCGGACTGATCAAGTTCAATCCGATTGCCGACTGGACGTCGGACGATGTGTGGAATTATATCCGCAAGCATGATGTGATTTATAATCCGCTTCACGACAATAACTACCCCAGCATCGGCTGCAGCCATTGCACGCGGCAAGTGATGCCCGGCGAAGATCCGCGGGCTGGGCGCTGGTCCGGCAAGGAGAAGACGGAGTGCGGGTTGCATAAGTAAACGAATAATAGGGGGAAACCGATATGACTGCGATACAACCTCACGGCGGAACGCTAATCCGGCGGGTCGCAACCGGAGAGGAGCGCGAACGCTTGCTTCGTGCCGCGGAATCGTTGCGCCGGGTACCGATCGACAGATGGACGATATCCGACTTGGATTTGATCGGAGTCGGCGCGTTCTCGCCGTTAACGGGATTTATGAATGAGGCGGATTACCGTTCCGTTGTCGATCGAATGCGACTGGCCGACGGCACGGTATGGAGCATTCCGATCACATTGGCCGTGGATGAGCAATTGGCCGGTGCGCTGAGCGCGGGCGAGCAGGTTGCGCTTGTTGGCGAGCAAGACGGCGTCGTATACGGCATCATTCAAGTCGAGAGCATATACGAAGCCGACCAAGTGGAAGAAGCGGTGAAAGTGTTCAAAACGGCGGATACGAATCATCCGGGCGTTCAGAAACTGTTCGCCAGGCCTGCGCACTATATCGGGGGAGCCGTTCAAGTGTTGAATCGGCCCGTGCCCGATCAATTCAACGAATATTACTTCGATCCGGCGGAAACGCGCCGCATCTTCGCCGAGAAAGGATGGCGCACGGTCGTAGGCTTTCAAACGCGCAATCCGGTTCACCGCGCGCATGAATATATTCAAAAGAGCGCAATGGAGATCGTTGACGCATTATTTTTGAATCCGCTTGTCGGCGAGACGAAGTCCGACGACGTACCGGCCGACGTGCGCATGAGAAGCTATGTCGCTTTGCTTGAGCATTATTATCCGAAGGATCGGGTATTTTTGGGCGTGTTTCCGGCGGCGATGCGGTATGCCGGGCCGAGAGAGGCGATTTTCCATGCGATGGTGAGGAAAAACTTCGGCTGTACCCATTTCATCGTCGGACGCGACCATGCCGGTGTCGGCGATTATTACGGCACGTACGAAGCGCAAGAAATATTCAGCCGCTTCACGGCGGAGGAACTGGGCATCACGCTGCTGTTCTTCGAGCATAGCTTCTATTGTACGAAATGCGGGAATATGGCATCGAGCAAGACATGTCCCCATCCGAAGGAAGATCATTTGACGCTATCGGGCACGAAAGTGCGCGAGTTGTTGAGAAACGGCGTTTGCCCGCCTCCGGAATTTTCCAGGCCGGCCGTGGCGCAAATCTTAATCGAAGGCATGGCCGAACAAGTCATAACCTAACGTATATTTGTCCACCTTATAACATATAGATGATTAGACTCTGTATGGGATAAGGTGGGTTTTTTTATGGGCAAACAACGCAAACGAACGATTTTGTGGATTCGGCTCAGTGATTTGAAACGATGGATGATCGCCGCCTGTCTGCTCGTTTTAATAGTTGCGGTCATGACGTATGAGATCCCCTCGACGAAAACGTGGACGTATTGGACGTTGCCTCTATCGGGCAAAGTGATCGTGCTGGATGCCGGGCACGGCGGACCGGACGGAGGCGCGGTTAGCAAGCAAGGCATTATCGAAAAAGACATCAATTTGGCCATTACCTTATATTTGCGCGATTATTTGCAGCAGTCCGGCGCCATCGTTCGAATGACGAGGGAAGGCGATTACGATTTGGCAGGCAAGGATACGAAAATTCTTCGCAGGCGCAAAACGGAAGATTTGATGAAACGAATGGAGATTATCGAGAAGCAGAAGCCGGATCTGATGGTGAGCATTCATTTGAACAGTTTTACGTCCGCCCGTTGGAGGGGGGCGCAAACCTTCTATTATCCAAGCCATCCCGATAACGGAAATTTGGCGGCCTTAATCCAGGAGGAAATCAAGCGCAATCTGGAAAATACCGAACGGGTAGCGAAAGCGGTCGATAGAGACGTATATCTGTTGAAAATGACCAAAGCGCCTTCCGCGCTTGTGGAGGTAGGGTTTCTGTCGCACCCGCAGGAGTCGCGCCTGCTCGCGGACGAGGAATACCAACGGAAAGTGGCCGCGTCGATCTACAAAGGGATATTGCGTTACAGCGCCGGGGAGAAAATGCCAACGAGCAAATAACTATGCTATAATGAAATCGCAAGCTGTAAATTTTGATAAAAGTTGAGGTGCTGGCATCATGGTCTCCAGGGAACAAGTGATAGAGTCGTTGCAGACGGTAACCGATCCGATTTTACATAAAAGCCTGACCGAGCTGCAATTGATTCGCGACATTATGGCGAAAGAAGATAAAATCGCTTTAACCGTAATCGGTTCGACCGAAGACGAAGGGTTGCGGTCGGCGTTGCGTGAGCAAATTGTCGGCAAATTGCGCGAGATTGGCGCCGTGGACGTACATGTGCGCTTCCGTTCCATGTCGGATCGCGAGCGGGCCGAAGCGGAGGCGATCGCGTCAGGGAAAGGCCAGGCTGCGGAGGAACAGAGCGCAAACGGCGGACCGGCAGCCGCTCCGGTGAAAGGGCATGGTGCGGGGTTGGAGAAGCATCCGCTGCTTAATCCGAACAATAAGGTAACGTTTATCGCTGTCGCCAGCGGCAAGGGCGGAGTCGGCAAATCGACCGTTACGGCGAACTTGGCCGTCGCATTGGCGCGCCAAGGGAAAAAGGTCGGATTGATCGATGCCGACATTTACGGGTTTAGCATACCGGATATGATGGGGATCGAAGAGAGACCGGCCGTATCCGACGATTTGATTGCACCGATCGAACGATTCGGCGTGAAAGTGATGTCCACCGGTTTCTTCGTCGAGGAGAACAGTCCAGTCGTCTGGAGAGGGCCGAAACTTGGCAAAATGCTGCGCAGCTTCTTAAGCGAAGTGAACTGGGGCGAGCTGGATTTTATGCTGCTGGACTTGCCGCCGGGAACAGGGGATATCGCGCTTGACGTTCACCAAATGATCCCGCAAAGCAAAGAAATTATCGTGACGACTCCGCATGCGACGGCTGCGTTCGTTGCCGCGCGCGCGGGAACGATGGCAATCCAAACCAATCATGAAATTATCGGCGTTATCGAAAATATGGCCTATTACGAATGCGGGTCTTGCGGCAATAAAGATTATATATTCGGCCGCGGCGGCGGAGCCAAATTGGCGGAATCGCTTCACTGCGATCTGCTCGCGCAAATACCGCTGGGCATTCCCGATAATCATCCGTCGGAACCCGATTTCTCTCCTTCCGTATATAAAGCCGAATCGGATACCGGACGGATTTATTTGGACGTTGCGGCGAAAATCATCGATAAATGCCAGCAGGACTGACGGGAAACCGTCAGTCCTTTCTTCTTGAACCTTTATCTGCTGCCTTCTCCTTCTCCTTCTCCTTCGCCGCCTTCTCCTTCGCCGCCTTCGCCTTGTTCATCCTGCCGCTGGTCGCCGCCTTCCTTGCCCTGGCCCTTTTCTTTTTTGCCGCCTTCTTGTCCTTTTTTCTCTTTTTCGACTTTCGGCCGCAATTCATCTTGTACGACGGTGCGCAACAGTTCCATGACTTGCATTTTGAACATCGGGTTTTGCATCGTTTCCTGCATAACGGTCATCGTTTGCTTGCGGAATTCAGGTCCTTTGGTCAAGTCGAGGAACATTTTCATGATCTCCGGCGACTTCATAATATCGGCAACGGATTGCTGATACGTCGGATCCTTGATTAGCTCTTTATGCAACTGTTTATTTTGCGATTGAATCGCTTTGGAGAAATCGCCGGCGAATTTCGGGTCGGTCATTACTTTTTCGATTTCTTTTTTATATTCCGGAGACGTTAGAACATCCTTAACAGTCAACCTCATTTGCTCAATCCCTTGGGTCCCCAGCATTTTCATTTGCATGCCTGCGGAGCCTCCGGATCCGCCGCCTTCGCTTCCGCCGCCGGACCCGCCCGACGAAGCTTCCTCAATCGCCTTTTTTCCCTCGTCGGTTTTCAAAATGTCAACGACCATCGATTTTAACTCTTTGTAGTTGGGTTGACCGCTGGAAGCTTGCTGACCTGAACCGCATGCAGTTACCACCATTAACATCAGAAATATAGATAAGATACGGGTCACGGATGCGTTCATCGCTTGCTGATCTCCCTTCGTTTCGCAATGTATGTTTTATTTTCCATGTTTATCAGTCCCCGTGTCGTGGCTTTTATTATCATTTAATAACTGTAGTATGTGAGGCTTGCATCTGTTTTATGTTGCAGGAGAAACGGCCTTTTATTGATTCCGCTGGAGATTATCGCCAAACAAACAATTTCTGAAACTAAAAAAATCGCCCTCCAACCAAACCGAGTCGGATAAGGGCGATCGTTCCGATATGTTACATTCCGGCTGCATCGTTTAACATGTCCATAATTGCCGGCTGATCCTGAATTTGTTTGTTTTGCAATTCGGTTTGGTTAATCAATTCGGTAACGGTCACGAATTCGTATCCTTGCTCGCGCAATTGATCGATTATGGCAGGCAACGCTTCATGCGTTTGATTGCATGAGTCGCTTGCATGCATAAGAACGATGTCGCCCGGATGTGCTTTCGTTACGACGCGTTCGATAATTTTTTCCGTACCGATATTTTGCCAATCCATCGAATCCGTATCCCATTGAATGACTTTATAATTCATTTCGTCCGCGATGCGCAGCACCTTTTTGTCAAAATCGCCGTTGGGCAGGCGGATCAAGTTCGGTTGTTTTCCGGTTATTTCGGTTAAAATATGATGGGCGGTTTGGATTTGATTGCGGATCTCTTCTTCGTCCAACATACTGTAATTGACATGTTTATGCCCATGACTGCCAATTTCGAATCCCGAATCGGCGATTTTCTTCACCACTTCGGGATGGGTTTTGCTCCAAGGGGAAGAGAGGAAAAATGTCGCTTTCTGCACGCCTTTTTCTTGCAAAATGTTGATGATCGGTTCGGCGCGCTTATCGCCCCAACTGATGTCGAAGGTAAGCGCAATTACCTTTTTTTCGGTTGGAACGCTGTAAATCGCGGAAGGGGCTCCTTGGGAGAAAACCGTAATATTGTCGCTTTCGATGTATACGACACCAATGGCGAATACGAGAGCAACGACCAGAAAAAAATATCGTTTTATTTTTTTTCCGCTTAATACATAAAAAAAGTTCATACATCCAATGCTCCTTTCGTACTTACATGGAATTAAGACGGCTTACAGCCAAGCAATTGGCTTGTTTCTATCAATTGTATGCTCGTACGACCCAGATATGATTCGGAAAGGAATGCAATTATTCCGATTTTTGTTTACAATATTCAACGAAAACGCCGTTTGCCGCCGTTGCCCGCAATCGTCGGTTTATGGCCAGACGGCAGACAGGTGAAGGGAGAGGATGTTTTGTTCGGTTTAGGCGCAGTTTGGAAGCATTTTAGAGTAATGAGAGGATATATTCTCGTATCCGCGCTGCTGTTTGCGGCAGGCATCGCGTTCGGAGCGACCCCTGCGGTATCGGCCGCGCTGGAATCTTTTTTGGCGCAACAAGTGCAAGGTTTGAGCGAAATTCAGAAGATGCTTGCCGAGCAGGAAAATACGCAGTTGGCGACTTTTATTTTTATTTTTCTCAACAATTCCATTAAAGCGGTATTTGTCATTTTCCTCGGCGCCGTTCTTGGCATTGCTCCGGTTCTATTCCTCGTTGTGAACGGATTGCTGGTCGGTTTCGTCGTCCAAATAAGCGCGGCGCAATACAGCAGCGTGTGGGAATTGATTGTGAAAGGCTTGCTGCCGCATGGGATTCTGGAAATTCCGGCGATTATTATCGCCTGCGCTTACGGTATGCGCTTCGGCATTTTATTGATTCAAAGCATCGGTTGGTCGTTGACTCCCAAACGAGCGGAGATCGGCGACAGCCTCGGAGAGTTCATGATGCGCAGTCTCGCCGTTTCCGTCTGGATTGTCGTCGCTTTATTCGTGGCCGCTGTCATCGAGAGCACGTTCACGATGTGGCTCATGCAGACGGTGAAGGCAAGCTGACGGAGAGGGGCAATTTGCCCACAAAAATAAACATTCGATTTGACAGTACGCAGCCATTTCCTCTATCATTTAATCAATATTCTTCAAGAGGAGGGGATGGGAATGAAACCGGTTAAAAGAGAACTAGTTCATGAATTAGCTGCCAAGGAGCTTCAAAACTATATCCATGAGCAGCGATTCAAGGAAGGAGACAAGCTGCCGTCTCTGGAAGAGCTATGCAATATGCTGCAGGTTGGCAGATCCTCCATGCGTGAAGCCCTTCGATACCTTGAGGCGATGGAAGTCATCGAGATGATTAATGGAAAGGGCATCTACGTAAAGGATGTTGATACATACCGTTTTTCTGCCAAGGTGAAGGGCGAAAACTTCAAACAGATACTGCTGCATGTGCTGGAGGTTCGGCGAGGCCTGGAAGGGCAATGCGTGGAGTTGGCAGCTTCGCGGGCGACTCCGGAGGATATCGCTCAGATGGAGTACTTTTTGAAGGAAATGAAGCGATTGGATGAGATTCAAGGAGATAAATCGCAATTTGATATGCATTTTCATCGGACGATCTTTAAAGCTTCCGGAAATCCGGTAATGGAGAGCGTAATCAATTCCGTATGGGATATGATGGAGCATTTCTGGAAATATCCGTTCGGCAAGAAGGACATTTTCGATGATACGCTGGAATATCACTTTACAATCGCAGAGGCGATTAAGAACAAGGATGCGGTTAAAGCGCGGCAAGAATTTAATTTAATGATGGATTTAATTGAAACCGACATTCACAAGGCATCTCAGAATAGTTAGTCATTCTTCCCTCTGCCGTATTCCTCAACACATCCGAAATGAACTTTTAGTCTTGCACATGTAGCAGATATCAGTGTAGCGAATATGTATCTTTACCCAAACTAGGCACTATGCTATAATTTACCTATCAGATAGGATGATAGACAGAAAGGTTTTTTCTTCAACCTATCTGATAGGATGACAGATGGATTGATTGTTTATCGTTTTACTAGCTACATCACTTCTTACTAAGGGGGCAGTTGTTTCATGATGAGAATGAAAAAGGTAGTGAGTTTGGTTCTAATCACTGCATTGTTGCTTGTATTGGCAGCATGCGGCAGTAAGGAAAACAGCAATTCTGGATCGGACAATACTAAAGGCGAGCAAGTGAAGCTTACAATGGTTGAAAGCCTATCAAGTCCAAAACGTACTGAATTTTTAAAGCAATCGATTGCTGAGTTTGAAAAACAAAATCCGAATATTAAAGTTGAGTTGATCTCCCCTCCGCTAGAGAGTGCGGATAACAAAATCAATCAAATGCTGGCGGCTAAACAAGACGTTGACGTTCTCGAGGTTCGCGACATTACAGTCGCACAATTCGTAAACAATAGTTACCTTGAGAGCCTTGAGCCTTATGTGAGCAATTGGGCGGATTATAGCACGCTTTCTATAAGCGCTCTCACAATGGCTAAGGACATTAATAATACAGCGTACTACATCCCTTACGGTATTTACCAAAGAGAGCTGTTTTACCGTACGGATTTGTTCGCTGAGAAAAATCTAAAGGTTCCTACAACTTGGGAGGAGCTTTATGAGGTAGGCAAAGCACTTACAGATCCTTCTCAAAATAAATATGGCTATTCCTTCCGCGGCGGCGCCGGCGCTGAGCAATATATGACGCAAATCGTTCAGGACTATAACGGAAGCAATGTTAACCCTGGAGATTCCGTATTCAATAATGACGGCTCTACGATTTTCTCAACACCAGGCGCAATTGAAGCGCTTGAGCTATACAAAAAGATTTATAAAGAAATCTCTCCTCCAGACTCTGCAAACTGGGCATTCTCTGAGCAGGTACAAGGCTTTACGAGCGGAACAACAGCTATGCTGATCCAAGACCCGGATACGATTGAGTCTATAGCAACTGCGCTTAATGAAGATCAATGGGCTTCTGCACCGCTTCCAACTGGTCCAGACGGCGTATCTCACTTTGTGCTTGGTTCCGCCGGGTGGGGGATGACTTCGCACTCCAAGCATAAAGATGAAGCATGGAAGCTGATTGAATTCCTGTCTTCTCCGGAGCAAAACCTTGCTTTCTCCAAGACAGCAGGCATCATTCCTATTCATACAACAGCTTCTGATGACGAATTCTTCAAAGTTGGCGCGTATGCACCATACATCGAAATGGCTAATAAACCGGAGCAATTCGTTGGCGTTAAGCCATTCACTAACTACAAGGGCTACCAATTGTATAAACAAGCAGGAACAGAAAAGGGACAAGCCTTCCTATTCGATCGTGTCTCCGCAGAGGATCTGGCTAAGGAATTCGATGAATTCTGGATTAACGAGAAAGCTAACCAATAGTCTCGAAGCTAAACAATATTCTCACAATGCAAACTCGTTCGTGGGCAGTCATGATACTGCCCGCGAACCATCTACATGTCGGAGGTAAGCAGCCCATGTCCACTTCAGCAACACGAAGAAAAATGGTTAAGGCAGAAAAGTCCAAAATGCGGTTTGTCATCGCGTGTCTCGCACCGGCATTGCTTCTTGTTCTCGGCTTTACCTACTACCCAATGCTTAGAGGGGTAGTTATGGCATTTCAAAGCTACAGTCTATTCAATCTCTCGGATGTAAAGTTCATCGGGCTTGATAATTTTAGAGATGTTATGAGCAACGATAGCTTTTGGCTGGCGCTGAAAAATAGCGTAAGCTGGGTATTTATTTCGCTTTTCTTCCAGTTTACAATGGGCTTCTCTATCGCGTTATTACTGAAAAAGCAATTTTTCGGCAGAGGCGTATATCAGGGCTTCGCATTTTTCCCTTGGGCGATGTCCGGCTTTCTGATCGGTCTGATCTGGCGCTGGCTGTTCAACGGGCAAATTGGCGTAATTAATGACTTGTTAATAAAGATTGGGATGACTGATACGCCTATTCCGTTCTTGTCCAGTCCCTCATGGGGAATGTTTGCGGTAATCGTTGCGAATATTTGGTACGGAGTGGCTTTCTTTGCCATTATGCTGCTGGCGGCACTTCAGTCAGTACCTGAGGAAATCTATGAGGCAGCGGACATGGATGGAACCAATCGCATTCAAAAGCTTTACCATATTACGATTCCTTACATTTTGCCTACGATTCTAACCACTGTAATTTTGCGTATTATTTGGATTATGAATTTCCCTGATTTGATTTACTCTATGACAAATGGCGGCCCTGCAGGCAGCACGCATATTCTATCTACTTTTATGATGGATAAAATTTTGTTCGGTGGAGATTACGGCAAGGCGGCAGCAGTCGGGCTCATCATGATGGTCATTCTGTTCCTGTTCATGTTCTTTTATTTCGCCGCTACTAAGCATGAAAAGGCAGGGGATTTCTAATGTACGGAAAAAGCTCACTACCTGTAAAAATATTGCGGTATCTCGCTCTGGGCATTTATCTTGTCATCGTTGTTTTCCCGCTTTACTGGATGATGATTACTTCATTGAAACCTAAGAAGGATATTTTCGGCCTGCCGATTCAATATTGGCCCAAACAATTTTCATTTGAAAACTATGAGAACATCTTTCAGATTACGAAGTTCCATATATATATCGGCAATAGCTTGATTGTCTCCCTTGCGGCGGCATTTGTTGTGCTGGTTATTGCGACCCTGAGTGCATACGTACTGGCCAGATACAAATTCAAAGGAAGCAGACAAATTATGTTCATGTTCTTCCTTACGCAGGTTATTCCGGCTTTTATCGGCTTCGCGCCGCTGTACTTGATGCTAACCAAGATGAACCTAACCAATACATTGCCAGGTCTGGTGATTGTATATACCGTTATGTGCATTCCGTTCAGCACGATTATGCTTCAGGGCTTCTTCCAGCGTGTTCCGTCCAGTCTTGAAGAGGCCGCGCAAATTGACGGCTGCTCTCGATTAGGCGCACTAGTGCGTGTCATTTTGCCAGTAATGCTTCCGGGCTTGTCTGCAACATTTATCTTCTCCTTTGTTCAAAACTGGAACGAGCTGTTCGTCTCAGTTATGCTGATTGATAGCGAGCACTTGAAGACAATACCTGTTGCTATGAATAGCTTTATTACTAAATTTGATGTAGATTGGGGTTCGATGTCTGCAGCTACTGTTTTATCGGTTCTGCCAACAATGGTTTTGTTTGCACTTTGCCAAAGGCTTATCGTTGAAGGACTAACACAAGGAGCAGAGAAGGGCTGAAGCCGTTTACTGCATAGCATAAAGAAAGAAGGAATCAGGTATGTCACAAAATACATTAGTGCAGCAACAGACAATAGTTGCGCATGATGAGCACGATGAACGGCATCAAGGGGCTGTAACGAAGCCGATCTATCAGAACAGTCTATTTACATTTAACTCCTATACAACCTTTCTTGCTTCTATGAAAGAGGAGATTAACGCAAGCGTATACAGCCGCGGAACAAACCCGACAGTATCGGAACTTGAGATGCGCCTGGCTAAGCTTGAAGGCGGAGATCGCGCTCGCTGTTTTGCCTCTGGAATGGCAGCTATCTCATCAGCGGTTCTGTCAGTTGTCAATACAGGCGGTCATATTGTTTGTGTGGATGAGGCATATGGCCCGGCCGTTCAATTCATGGGTACTTATCTGCAGAAGTTTGACATTGAAACAACATTCGTAAATGGAACTAGCTTGAAAGAAATTGAGGGCGCGATTCGCGACAATACGAAACTCATCTACTTGGAGAGCCCAAGCAGCATGTTCTTCTCTCTGCAGGATATATCGGCCATTGCAGCTTTAGCGAAGTCTCGCGGAATTACTACGATTGTTGACAACACTTGGGCAACGCCTTGCTATCAGAGCCCGTTGGCGCTGGGCATTGATTTAGTTGTTCATTCCCTTACTAAGTATGTATCCGGTCATAGCGATTCAATTGGCGGTGTCATTGTCGGTCGTGCTGAGCTTATGAATCCTTTGATCAAAAATGAATATTTGCTGCTTGGCGGAATTATGACGCCGACTACCGCGAACCTGATCATGAGAGGTCTTCGGACTCTTCCGCTCCGAATGGAGAAGTTCCAATCGCAGGGCCTAACGGTAGCGGGCTGGCTGGAGAAGCACCCATTAGTGAAAAAGGTGAATCATCCATTATTGCCATCCCATCCGCAGCATGAGTTAGCTGCGACACAAATGCGCGGAGGAGGAAGTCTATTCTCCTTTGAAACGGAAGTTACAGTAGAAACGATGCGAAAATGGGCTGAACGCCTGAACTATTTCCGCATTGGCGTAAGTTGGGGCGGCTATGAAAGCCTGGTTGTTGTTAATCCAATATCTGACTATAAGCCTGAACGGGAAGGAACTCTGGTTCGTCTTTTTATTGGTTTGGAAGACACAAATGAGCTCATTGCTGATTTGCAAAGTTCCTTTGAAGCGATAATAGAACAAAGTATGTATCCAATGATTGATTAGCGGGATGATATCTTGCGCATTATTAACCATGCTGTCCTCTTTCGAGGGCGGCATGGCTTTTTTAACCGCAATAGAATTTATATGAACAAAAAATCGTTTGCGGCGCTATCATAAAATCTCCATTATCTGAGCATAACAGTAAAGCAGTAATCTTTTTGCATAGAAAGAAAATGAATGAAGGAGGCTTTTCGGCCAGATGCTCGGAATGCTGTTAAACGATAAGGAACGTAAAGAATTGGATTACATGCTGCGCAAGGAATTGGATGAGATGTTGCTTGATTTGAACGATACCCGGTTGGAAAGCGAGATCCGGCAGGCGATTGCTGTGCGGTACAAAACGGTGTTCCGTATGTATGCCCGGTTCGCATCGCCGAAGGAATTGTCCAGATACGTTCGAAACGGAAAGATTCCTGCACTGAAGAATGGCGAAACAAAGCGCTTGACTTAACGTGCGAAGCTATGTTAAATTATTTTTCGTTCCGATTCGCAAGATGCGATGAAGCGAGTGCTGGAATGAAGTGACAATGAAAAGTTTAAAAAAAGTGCTTGCGCGAACATGGATTGATATGATATATTATAAAAGTCGCCGCTGAAACGGCGGCACGATATGAGGATCACTTTTTGAAGCACTAGATTTGTTCTTTGAAAACTGAACAACGAGCGAATTAAGCAACAATAAATTGAGAACGACAAGTTCTCGTCAGCAACGAAATTTGAGCTATTCGGCTCTTTCATATTCGGTTTTGTCGGCTTTGCCGATGGAACCGACCAGATTATATCTCAACATCCCGTTCCGGGCCAAGAGAATAATCGTTTTCATGGAGAGTTTGATCCTGGCTCAGGACGAACGCTGGCGGCGTGCCTAATACATGCAAGTCGAGCGGAGTTCGTTTTGTAGCTTGCTACGAAGCGAACTTAGCGGCGGACGGGTGAGTAA
>NZ_JAHLPR010000034.1 GCF_018918005.1 Paenibacillus sp. MSJ-34
GTCCATGTTCATCAAAGAAGATTCGTTTTAGCACGTTCGTCTCCATATCCTAACCTTACCAAAAACAAAAACGAGGCGGAAGCCCTGCCCACCCCAAAATTTTATAAATTCTATAATGTTGAAAAAGACGGTTTTCCGTAAACTGCTTAGCACAATAATCTTTTTTAATTCCCGCGACGTAAAGGCCCTATATCCGTTTTCCGGGTTCCGC
Source organism: Paenibacillus sp. MSJ-34 (assembly GCF_018918005.1). Lineage (GTDB taxonomy): Bacteria > Bacillota > Bacilli > Paenibacillales > Paenibacillaceae > MSJ-34. Next base: position 212 of record NZ_JAHLPR010000034.1, read on the forward strand.
TTAGAGCGAATGAGCCCCTCCTTTTCCCAATGTCGAATAGCGGATGGGTTAACACCGGCGATAGCGGCAACCTCCCCGATTTTCATCTCTTCCGTTACCTGCATATTCCTGTACTTGGAGAAGTCGGTTTGTTGAATCAGGCTCATGACCTCTTCGACGCGTTGTTTCTCTGCTTGGATGTTGTACTGTTGTAAATTGATTTTCCAAAGTGCCTGTTCGAGGCAGCCTTTTTTTAACAAACTCATGACATCGTAGCTGACAGGAATATCGAATCCTTTTCTTAAGGCACGTAAAGCAATGAAAGCTTGAACATGGACCGGTGTATAATATCTTCTATTACTGGCTGTCCGAGGTACGTCGGGCACCAAATCGAGATCTTCATATCTTCGCAAAGTGGTGGTGCTAACATGAAGTCTCTTGGCCATTTGTTTCGGCGTAAAGGTTTTGTCCATTGGCGACACCTTCCTTAAAGTCAAACCTTAAAGTACGACAACAACATTATAAGAAATACCGGCCCTCCCCACAAGGATGATTGGTATATCAAACGAAATCTTGCATGAATGTTGTATGATCGAAGTTGGAGGTGATTTGTTCATGGAAAATTTGACAGCAGAAGAAAAGCGGCAGTCGGTTGAAGCGTTTAAGTCGATAATTCGTAAATCGGAAAAGGCGCTTTCCCATATGAAAACAGATGCGCCACAGACGAGGTTGCTTGAGAAGCGAATGAAGTCTGCTCGGATTGGCGTAGATACGCTTCTTGCACGTTGGGAAGGCCAGGAGTTGGATGTCAGCAAAACAGATTTAATTGAAGCAAAAAAGGAACTTGAGGGCTTGCTGTTGACACTTCCTTCATTTCTTAAGAAATCAAAAGCGGGCAGTGGGCAGCGGACCTACATTACGAGAAGGATAAAGGCTTTTAAAGTTGCCGTTTTCTATATGGACGATTTGATTAAAGAGTTGGAACAAGCGTAATCAACATGCACTGTTGCACATTTTTGAGCGACAAAATGGCGCGATTTCCCCGTTATCCGGAAAAGATGGGAAGCCGATGCGGACCTTAGCTAAGGCGCTCGACCGCGATTCTACGCGGCATCCGCTCGGAGTGGAGCCGGTTTAAAATAAAATAGGTCTTGTTTTCAAGGAGGTAGAACATGGGTTATATTTCACCGAAAGAAGCGGCGTTAAAGGGGAAACGGTGGCCTAAAGATACCATAGCGGCGGGGCGTCGTCATACCGTTGGGCTTAACTCTGATGGCACGGTGACGGCTGTGGGCGATAATAAATATGGCCAATGCGATGTAGGCGGCTGGCGCGATATTGTAGCGGTCGCCGCTGGTAATGTTCATATGGCGACGAACACGGGTAATGCTCATACCATTGGTCTTACATCGGACGGCACGGTAGCGGCTGTGGGTTGGAATAAGCATGGCCAATGCGATGTAAGCGGCTGGCGCGATATTGTGGCGATAGCGGCGGGTTGCGCTCATACTCTCGGCCTTACATCGGACGGCACGGTCGTTGCTGTGGGTGATAATGAATACGGCCAATGCGATGTAAGCGGTTGGTGTGGCATCCAACTGCCCGTTTTTCAAAGAGTTTGACGCTTTCGAAGCCACTCAGAGGACCTAGGTCGTTAAAACCGAACTCAATCAAAGCTTGGCAAGCTTCTGTGGAAAAACCCATATTCCAATATTCGTGACGAACGAAGAATCCGAGTTCACCGTTGTTATGTTCTTTTGAGATGCTGACCAATCCGCAATTCCCAATATAATCGTTTGGTGAATCCTTCTTGAATAATCCAAACTCATATATACGTCTATATCACCCTAAAAAACGTTGCAACGCTAATGTCGCGACGCGGACAAAGGATCCCTTATTTGGGGAAAATACATGCATCGTGAGTCAATTTCATCATACCGCTGCGCGGCTGACGACCCGGGGAGCGGGCTAATGAAACGTAAACACGCTAATAGCCTGAAAATCACCTTGTTGCTCGTGTAACGAAACTGAAACACGCTAATGAGGGGAAGAAGGCGATAAAACCGCCGATTTCCAAGGAATACCGATACGTACTTTCGTTAGATTGGGAATGTCCTCATTTTGAGCCCAATAAGGATGGTCAGTTTCGTTAGCGCCAAACAAGGAGCACCGTGCGGATCGCCTTCGCAATGTAGGGGCAACCCTTTCTATATGTGCAATAAAGCCAGTTACTTCAACGGTGGCGGATTATGAAGTTGACTCTTTTTCATAGAACAAGTCATGTTCCGGTTTCTCAACAGTCCGTTCGAATGCCGATCATCTCTTAGGCCAGAGCCTGCTCGACTTCCTTTTTTAACCCGCCGGCGTCAATTTCAACAGGGTATTGAAACTCTTTGCCGTTAATGAATACCGTCGGGACCATCTTCACCTGACGTTTTATGGCTTCTGCGATAATTTTCAAACTTAAGTCTATATTTTCAGGTTGCTCCTGTAAACCGTACTCTTTGGCTAACAGCTTTTTAATCGAATGGCTGTCGGATTCGCTCCACTCGCTTTGTTTGGCGAACAAATCCTTCATCAGCTCGTAGACTCGCTGCGGATCCTTATAGTCTAAAAATGCGTTCGCCAGTGTGCCATATAAAAGCATTTCGCGCGGTTTATCATAATGTTTCACCACATATTGAACTTGGCCGTTCTCAATATAAGGGGGCAATGTTTCGTCAGCCGCTTGAAAGAATGTTGCGCAATACGGGCACGCCAGGTTCAAAAACACTTCTATTTTTACAGGCGCATTTTCGTTGCCATAGCTTAAGAATGCATTTTCGATTACTTGTGTCATGTTTAATCCTCCTGCTTGATGTTGCTTGGAATGATAGACTTGTCGATCTGAACGGCGTCTTTGACGTTAATTTTTGTTTCCAGCAGTCCCGCCTCAACGAATTTGTCGGCCAGTTTTTGCTGGCTTGTAATTATAGCGTCGCCAATCTGTTCAACGCCGAATGTACGGCGGTCATTGGCTTTTTGCAAAGGCGCAACGTCTAACCCCAATTCAGCGGATAGGATTTTCGAAATTTCTTGTTTATTTTCATTGGCCCACGTATCGGCATTTTGCAATTCTTGAAGAATGGTCGTCACGACTTCCGATTTGTTGTCCAAAAGTTCTTTGGTCGCAAAATAGAACGTCCGATTTTCCGAATTGCCGGAGCCATTAACAATGGTGCGCGTTTCTACCGTGTTCTCTACAATTGCCAAGTACGGATCCCATGTACCGTATACGTCGAACTCGCCTTTCGTAAAGGCAGCCAAGCCTTCAGCGGCATCTTTATATAACTTGATGTTGACATCGTTCAAATCAATGCCGGCCTTCTCCAAGGCGACCAAAAGCAAATAATGCTGGTTGCCGCCTTTGGTTACCCCGATCGTTTTCCCTTTGAAATCATTGACGCTTTGAATCCCGGAATCCGCTTTGACAACTAATGCGACGCCTTCCGGATACGGGGCTTCAGATGCCACATAGTTCAAAGGATGTCCCCCGGCTTGCATAAACACGGCGTTACCGTCGGATGCATGGCCGAAGTCAATGTTATTCGTATTTAAAGCTTCCAATAACACCGTACCGGTAGGAAACACTTTCCATTCCACCTTATAGCCTTTTTCACTTAACGCTTTATCCAGATTCCCGTGTTCTTTTAAAATGTTTAGCGTATTTCCTTTTTGATAGCCAATAGTGACAACGCCTTTTTGATTATTTTCCGGCGGAACGGCAGATCCGTCAGCGCCGGCGGGCGTGTTGGCGGAATCGTTTCCGCAAGCCGCTAAAACCAGAGTAAAAAGAGCAACTAGAGTAATTAAAAATGTTTTTTTCATGTTCTACACTCCTAGAATTTGATTTAATATTTTTTTCTCATGGAAGGTAAACGTATCGTCACGTTCCCGAGGTCTTGGCAAGTCAATGCGTTCATCCAACTGAATGACGCCCCGGTCGATCACGATCACGCGATCCGCTAAACGTACGGCTTCCGTTACATCATGGGTAACGAGCAGGGAAGTGAATTTCTGCTGCTGCCACAACTCTTCAATCAGGTTCTGCATTTCGATTCGGGTTAGCGCGTCAAGCGCGCCAAGCGGCTCGTCAAAAAGCAAAATATCCGGATTGCTTGCCAATGCCCGGGCCAGGGCAATACGTTGTTTTTGTCCGCCTGACAGTTGGTCGGGCCAATCATATTGTTTGTCGATCAATCCCACTTTCTCCAATGACTCTTTTGCAACATTCCGATTGACTGCGCCAAGCTCAATGTTCTTCATAATATTTTTCCAGGGCAGCAGCCTATCGTCTTGGAACATGATCCGGATTTTCGGATCGTTCGTTTCTTTACCGGAAAAATGCAATTCCCCCGTTGTGATCTGCTCCAATTTTGCAATGATTCGCAATAGAGTGCTCTTTCCACAGCCGCTTCTTCCAACGATGGCCGTAAAGCTTCCTTGCTCGATCGATAAATCGATATGATGTAATACTTCATTCTCGCCGTAACTTTTGCCGACATGTTTCAGTTCAATGTTGACCATGACATCCCCCAACAGGCTAGTTATTTCTTACGGTAAACAGGATTCCATTGTAAAAAGCGGTGTTCGAACAGTTTCGCAATGACATCGGATAGCTTTCCTAGTATCGCGTATAGAACAATGGTTAGCACGACAATGTCCATTTGCATGAATTCGCGGGCGCTTGTTGCCATAAAGCCAATCCCTGAATCGGCGCCAATCGTCTCCGCTACAATTAATGACATCCACATGACACCGAGCGCATAACGAATGCCAACCAGAATGGAAGGCAAGGCGCCGGGCAAAATAATGTTCGCAAACAATTTCCACTTGGATAACCCATAAACGGTTCCCATCTCAATCAGTTTGCGGTCCACATTTTGAATGCCGCTGAAAGTGTTGATATAGACAGGGAACATGACACCTAGCGCAACGAGAAATATTTTGGCGGATTCGCCGATTCCAAACCATAGAATGACGAGCGGAATCAGCGCCAAATGAGGGATGGTACGAATCATCTGCATGGTTGTATCCGTTGTTCTTTCAAAAAACGTAATCGTTCCATTCAATAGGCCTAGTATAAAACCGATGATCCCCCCTATGAAAAATCCGATTAAAGCGCGTTGCGTACTAATAAAAACATGTTCTTGCAATTTACCGGAACCCGTTAATTGAATCGCAGCCTCTACCACGTCCAACGGCGTTGGCAGGATGGAAGAACTGATAATCTTGGATTGCCCTAGTATTTGCCAAAGTACAATCGTTATGATAGGGAAAAGCCACGGTACTAATTGGTTCGTATACCATTTCTTCGTTTTGTTCATCTTCTGATCTCCCGACAGTTGTGAAAATAGTAAATACGATAGCAAGTTGAGTTTGATTATATGGAATTCCGATAGGAATTGTCAACTATAAAAAATGACGATATTGGAGGAATTAGTAAAGAGGGGCGTTATTGGTAGCTGTAATATGATAAATGGCTTACAATATAAGTAAACTAGCGAGCACCTAAGGGGTGATGAATTGAAACTTTTTCATTTTTCAGAGCCGATCGAGTTCGAAGATTTAATCCCTGGCACGCATAATAGATGGGGAAATGATGCCCTTCTTTTCCGGGTAAACAAAGGGACAGGGAAGTTAACCGCGAAGTATGGGAACGATAAAAATGGCGATACATACGGATTTTTGCTGCTGGACCATAAGCCATTGATAAACAGCTACGGGGAAGAGTTGTACTGTCCTACTTGCGCAAAAATTTTAAGTATTGGGTTAGGCAGAGAGAATGTTGATAAAAGCCTGATTGATACCATTAAATATTCACAGGAATTAGCCAATGACATCGCCGATGCTTTTGAAAATGTGAAACCTATGCTGCCAATCTTAGAAAACGGATACTACTTGCTTACCCGCATCGAGATGATTCCAACGGATGGCGACGGCCATTTTTTTTGGAATCTATCCGCTTCTAAGAAACGCTATAGAGCATCGGCGGACGTATATTATAAGTTTCATGTCAGTTCCGGCACTCCCAAATTCCTACTTCCGTCTCAGAATATTCATTGTTTGAACGAGGAAAGAGTTAACCATTACTTAGATGAGATCAACGACGGGAAGACTATGACAGGACTAGCCTTTTACTATGAAGGGTTCATGAGCACATTATTAGACGGACACATAGAGCAACTGCAGCTTATATCGAAAATAAAAGTATCGATTGTTTAACCATAATTAAAGTGACAGGATTTAGTTACGATCAAAACAAAAAGCCGGATAAGATGTATGCCGGCGGAGAAAGGTACGATTTGAACTTATTTAGAAAACCTGAGAGGATTTATAAATATCTAAAAAAGACATCCGATTCCAGGAAATCGAAACTTGAGATTCAAGAAGTTGAGAAAATTGTTCATGATTGTCGGAACGTATGGCTGCATGAGAATGAACCCGTAGGAATCGATTTTGGAAAAGGAAAATATCCCGACTATTTATCCATTGCGTTCTCCGATCTGGCAGGAGATGTTTCGGATGAACGAATTAGAGAAGTGATGGCTAGGCGGGACGACAAGGCAGAGTTCGAGTTGGAGATGATTTTTAAGAAACTGCAATACCAAGAACCCGACAAAGCGTTCGAACTGGCAAAGAAAATCATCCATGACGCGAATTGGAAGGTGTTGTTCGAGGAAGCGTTTCGTTATTTAGCGACAATAGACAGTACGGAAGTGGAAGATATATTTATTGCATATTTAATCGATTCCGATTATGATTCAAAGGATATTTGCAGAAAAATAGCAGATGAATATTTGAATAACAGGTCCTAATCTATTCCCTTTGAAAAATAGTAGGATCAATAAGATCTATGGCCGAATTCATTTCATAGAAATATCCTATTTGCATTTTCTCTTTGAGAGCCAATCCGGAATAATTGCGGTTGATCTCATCGATCCAATCTTTCTCCAACTCGTCGACGAACCGAGAGAGCAAATTGTCTAACTTTATTTGTAGTAACCGTTGCCTTCTTCTCCAAGAAAGGTCGCGATATACCAATGGTTGCCAAAGGGATCTTCCACCCCTCCGCTTCGCTCGCCATACGGCATGTCCGACGGCTCATACAGCGAAGTCGCCCCGGCGTCCAATGCCCGTCGGTAGCACAGGTCCGTATCTGGAACAAACACGTGAAGCGAATTCTGTCTGGGCGGAAAGTTTTCGTTTCCGGCCGACAATTCGATAATCGTGTCGCCGATGCGGACTTCGGCATGAGTGATTCTACCTTCGTCGTTAGATGCCCGATTCAGTTCAACCCCATCAAAAACTTCTTTCACAAATTCAATCATCTTATTCGCGTCTTCCACCGTAAAATACGGCGTAACAGTGTGAAAACCATGAGGTGTAAACTTATTCTTGTTCATGTTTTATACCCTCCTTGTTTTTTCTCATTTTATTATAAAACCATTTGAGAAATCTATGCAGTGTAACTCCCATTCCGGTCCCATTTATTAATAGAATAGCAAAATTACCAGTATTCGCCAAGGACTAAGATACAATTCAACTCGACTTTCTATTATTTACCATATATTATATAATGAAATAGATAAATCATTAACGCTGGAAGGAGATAATCTCTTGAACGGATTGTTGTCCCAATATAAACGCATTATCGCCGGCGAAACCGCGCCTTCTCCCGTGGAGCTTTTATTGGGTATAAGGCCTTTGGACATCGAGGAGGGGCGTTCGGTCTTCGAATTGGAAGCAAGGAACGATCATTCCAATCCACAAGGAACGGTTACTGGCGGCGTCACGACAACCCTTGCCGACATGGCTATGGGAATGGCGTTCGGAACGACGCTTCAGCCTCATGAAACATTCACGACCATTGAATTGAAAATCAATTTCTTGAAACCGGTTTGGCAGGGAAAAATCAAGGCTGAAGCAGTAGTGAAAAAACGCGGCAAAACGATCGGGTTGGTGGAATGCAGCCTGTTCGATGAGATAGGAAGTCTTGTTGCTTTTTCCACAAGTACGTGCATGGTACTTGAAGGTCAAAAGGCCAATGGCAGGTCGCAGCATATTGCAAATGAGGGAAATCGATAAGATGCAAAAGTCGGAGTTGCATGCAAATTATCGATTTCACTTCGTCTCATCAAGATGTGTCGCGTAATACATAAGACCTCGTTTGAAGTAATGAAGTTTCTCGTCGGTCGTTGTCTCCATCAAATTGACCAGGACGATTTCCATCGCTTCCTTGTAGCTCTGGGTATTATACAGGGCCATCGCGAGTAATACCTGAAGAGCCCGGTTGTCGGGAAACTCCGTCACACCCCGGCGCAATGTTTCTTCCGCTTGCCGGTAGTATCCCAAATAACGATATGTGCTTCCTAGACCAAGCAAGCATCGTTCAAGATCCGGTCCGGAGAGCCCTAATTCAAGGGCTCGTTCGTAGTAAGGAATAGCCTCTGCTCCCAATCCCGAATTGTCATGAGCCACTCCCAACTGGAAACTAATCTCCGCGTCATCCGGGTAAGCGGCGGCCAAATCGGTCAGCAGCGCTCTAGCTTCCTTCAGAATGTCTTGGTCTTGCTTCGCTCTTCCTTCCTCGCGCAGTTGAATCGCTTCAGCTAAACGATCTCGCCTCATTGTTCTTCAAATCCTTCCATTCGACTTTCAAAATACTATAGATCTCCAAATCGACGATACCTTTGCCTGACCAAAGCGTAGCTTGTCTTAACGTTCCTTCATACACGAAGCCATTCTTTAACAATACTTTCTTGGAAATTTCATTCGGAGGCATGACTTCAGCCTGAATTCTGTTGACGTTGACATCCGTAAACAGAAAATCGAGCAATCGATGTACCGCTTCGGTCGCGATCCCTTTCCCCCACTGCGACTCCGACAAAAAGTAGCCGATCGTCGCCATGTTTACCTTTTGATTCAAGTCGAAAGCTTCAATGATACCAAGCAGGCGATCGGGTTCCGAATGGCCGAAGATTCCCCACTTGACTCTCGACTTTTTATGATAGTCTCTCTCAAAATGGCCGATCATATTTTTTACCGTCTCTTTATTATGTTTAGGGATAATACCGCAGTATTCAAATACTTTATCATTGTTATAGATTTCAAAAACGTCGTCAAAATGGTACTCTTCAATTTTCTTAAGCGTTAAACCGTCTGACTTCAAGATAGGGAATTGTCCAAAAATGGCCTCCAAGTTCATTCCTTCACCGCTCCAGTTCCTATTTTTTATTGAAAAAATAGTGCAAGTTCTTGCCGTTGGATATTATTTTTCATGCTCTCTTCTTGATCGGCACGTATAGATCGACCTTGCATTTTCCTTCCGGATCCGAAGCGGGATCGTTCATGCAAAATTCGAGGCACGGCCTGTCGTCGGCCTCATATTCGCTATTCGGCAGCCATAGGCCGAATACGTTTTGATAAGCGAGAACCAATTTATCAATGGTGTCGTAGTACGAGTACAGAGCATACATGCCGCCGGATAAGGTTTGGAATTGCACATGCGTTGCATGCTTATGTTTTTCAAATCCGCTTGGCAACGTAACGCAAGCATCGTAACGGCAAGCGTATTCGTCGACGAGATTCCCATCGTCCAACGATATGCCAATAAAAAACTGATTATGCGGAGTAAGTCCTTGTCGACTTGCCCATTCTCCTAACTTGTCCCACGCAACGCGAGTGTCCATGTAGCTCCCCACATGTCTAACATACGCCACTTCATATTCCGGAAGATCCGTGATTGTGATCATCTTTCCCCAAGCCCTCCTCAAAAGATCATTTTTCCCGTTTTTATTGTAATCGTGAAGAGGAACGAACTCTTCTGGCTTATTGCTAATATATGACGAGAAATTGCTATTTTGTCTTATGCTGTTTCTAAGCTCGCTTGGGGTTTTGCCATAATGTTTCTTGAAGAGTGCGTTGAAGGTCGACACGGATTCAAACCCGCATAGATGCAATATGTCCAGAACGCTCTTGTCGGTTTCAGCCAAATATCGAACAGCCCTTTGCAAACGCACTCGATTTACGAATGCTGCCGGAGTGACGCCAACAAGGGATGTAAATATTCTTGAAAAATGGTACTTTGAAAAATTCGAAACGCCGGCCAATATATCGAGGTTGAGTTTTTGATCGCTATGTTCCTCTATATATTTCATTACTTTATCAATTCTGCCTTGATAGTCATTATTCATTTTGCCCAAACTCCCAATTGCCAATGGTATTAGAATACCCAAATTATACTCCGCAAATGGAAAAGATGGATAGCCTTTTGGTCATTTCAAGCACATCGCCTTTATTTTCAACGCTAAACGAACAGCAACTAGTCTTACTTTCTTCTTTTGTTCTTCGTCAGTATCGCTAAAAAAAGCGGGATCATGGGCCAGTTCTAATAATGCCTCACGAGTTGCTTGAACGGAGAGTTGTTCATTTTGAATGAGATAATAGCAAATCTGATAGCAATACGCTTCATGTTGTCTTAATATCGCCACTTTGGTTTGTATGTCCATGTATACACTCATCCTTATGCAATGTTCTGCAGTTCCATCTTCAGTTACTACGTTCTGTAGTAAATTAATAGTACTACATTTTGTAGAAAATTCAAGGTGAACTTCTCTTGACAATCTACTACGAATTGTAGTAAATTCGTATTACTACGGACCGTAGTAATGAAATCGTTATGGACGCATAACGAGAATTAAAGAGGTGTACACCCATGGAAAAAATGCAAAAATTGTCTGACACTGAAATGGAATTGATGGAGGTGATTTGGGAATGTGACCCGCCTGTCACATCGACCGAATTGTTGCAAATTTTCGCTCAGCGGGGTAAGGAGTGGAAGGCACAAACGATTTCCACCTTCCTATCGCGGTTGGTGGACAAAGGGGCGCTAGAAACCACGAAGCATGGCCGAACGAACAAGTATGTTCCCCTCATATCGCCGAAAGATTACAAACTGGCGGAAACGCAACATGTACTGGACGGGTTATACCAAGGATCGGTTAAAAACTTAATCGCTGCTTTGTATGACGGCGACAAGCTTTCGGATGAAGACATTGCAGAGCTGAAGCAATGGTTTTCGGAGAAGTAAGCGAGGTGCAGTCTATGAGTAAACTTCTGGAACTGCTCGTCTCCCTTTCCGTTGCGGGAAGTACCGTTTTGATCTGCATTCTCCTGTTGCGGCTCGTTTCTCCAGACGTTTTCTCTGCGAAATGGCGATATGCGATGGGAAAAATGGCAGTAGGATTTTATCTTTTACCTGTAGCCTTTGTTACGAACCGGCTTGTGCAACTCTTCATTCCGAAGCAAACGACAACCCTTCCTATAGCCGGTCTGCCTTCGAGCGTGCAACAAGCACAGCCCGGCCTACCCAATGGGTTCATACCAGAACTGAATCTTTCTGCCGATGCAGCTTTCGTCTTTCTGAGTATTTGGGGTACAGGAGCTTTGGTTTTTGCCATATGGCAAGTATATTGTTATCGCAGGTTTATAAAAAACTTACAGCAAACCCGTTCGTCCGTGCCGGAGAACAGCGAAGCTGCCAAACAGCTGAAACTGATGAAGCAAGCTCTTGGCATGCCAAGCAACGTCCGACTTGCTTACAGCTCTGCTGTTCGAAGTCCCGTTCTTGTGGGCTTATGGAAACCTACGATTTATCTCCCTATGGAGAATATCGCGAATGTGGACATGGGCATGGTGATCCATCATGAATTGATTCACTTGAAACGGAAAGACTTATGGATCAAGGCGATTGCATTGGCAGCAAGCAGCCTGCATTGGTTTAATCCCTTCGTTCACCTTCTCCGGAAAGACATTCATACATGGAGCGAGCTATCCTGTGACGAAGAAGTCGTGAAGGAAATGTCTTACACCGAGCGAAAACGGTATGGTGAAACGATCCTGAACGTGATGATAGGTTCAAGGGGCATGCCCATTCGATTTTGCGCCTCCTTATCCGGCGACGGCAAACAATTGAAAAGGAGATTAACGAACATGCTTAATGTGAAAAAACTGAAAAAACATACGATGATTATGACCGCAGCGGCAGTCATTGCTATTGGAGCAATCGGTACATCGACAGCCGCCTGGGCGGCTAGTATGACACCCAATATCAATACCAATACGAATCAAACTATTGAAGGCGCAGGTGACTCTATACTATATGAGGGCGTACAACTCTTGAGATATAGCGCTCTAACGCCTGATGAACAAAAATTCGTAACCGAAGAGGGTCTAGGGGGCGTATATGTTCTTGAAGGTTACGAACACCCTGTACCTTTTGACGAATTGACGCCCGCTGAACAAAAACAGGTCACTAAAGAGGAGGGGTATTATTCGCCTGAGAGCATCGCTAGAGTAAAAGAATCGACTGAGAAGTACCCTCCTGGAACATCAGTTACAATTACACATCAAGAAGACAAGTCGATTCCTCCCGGAACTTCAATAACAGTAAGGAAATTGACTTCCGAAGAAATTAAAGAACTTGAAAAATTGCGATCTGAAAAGAATACGGAAAAAATACGGGCTTTCTACGAACAGATACACAAAAAATGAAAATGAATCTATAAAACATGAAAAAGCATTGCCCAACAGGCAGTGCTCTTTTCATGTAGAATTCAATTTGGAAACTGACAATCCTTATTGGGCTCCAAATGATGACGTTCCCATCCTAACGAAAGTGCGTATCGTTATTCATTGGAAATCGGCCGTTTTATCGCCTTTTTCCCTTCATTAGCGTGTTATAGTTTCGTTACACCCGGCAACAAGATGATTTACAGGCGATTAGCGTGTCTAGGTTTGGTTAGCCCACCCGGCGGGGGAGTCAGCCGCTCGCGGCATGCTGAAATTGACGCTTTTTAGTTTCTTGCAATCTGAACACCAATATTCCGGTATACCCTAATTTTTCAACTCGAGCATCCGCACGATGGCCGACACGGCTTCCGCTCTGGTCGACTTAACCTGCGGCGCAAACCGGTTATCGCGCCAGAAATCGAGGATGCCGTTTTGCTTTGCCGCAGTTGCGGCGTCTTTCGCCCAGGCAGGGATGGCTTCCTCGTCGGCAAAGCCGGTTTGCGACTCTCCGTCGGCAGGCAAGCCTGACGCTCTGGCAACCATGACGATCATTTCCGCATGGCTGATGTTGGCCGACGGCCGGAAAGTACCGTCCGGATAACCGTTGATAATGCCGAGTTGTACGGCCTGCGAGACCGCCTTAACCGCCCAATCCCCGATCTTGTCCTGGTCAGCAAAGGCGAGCTTGGCGCCTTCCGCCGCCGGTTTCATCCATTTCATCAGCAGGACCGCAAACTCGGCGCGGGTCACGTTGCCATCCGGCCGGAATGTTCCGTCCGGATAACCGTTCGCGATCTCTAGCTCGGCGGCTGCTATAATGTTCGTCTTCGCCCAATGCTCCGCAATATCGGGGAATGGAAGTTCCGGCACGGGAACGGGTACCGGTGCTGGCGTCGGTGCCGGAGCGGGGGTTAACGGGGGGGCCGGCGCTTGGGCTGGAACGACCGTGACGACGCATTGGGCGGCGAATCCCCCGTCCTCGGCAGTTGCCGTAATGACGGCGATGCCCGGCGCGATCCCGCTAACTTTGCCCTCGTTGTCCACCGTAGCCACTGTGCTGTCGCCGCTTCCCCATTTCACCAATTTGTTCGTTGATTGCTCGGGGCTCACCTTTGCCGTCAACTCTTCGCTGCTTCCCGCTTGCAGGCTAAGCATATTTTTATTTAAGCTGATGCCGCTCGCGGCGACGGTACCCAACGCGTGCAAGGAAGAAGAAGAGACCGCATAAAGGGTTCCGTCGTTTCCTATAACAGGGTCTTTAGAGCCGATTGAGTTTGCGCCAAACTCCCATTTCACTTTCCCGTCGGCATCTACCGCGTATAACATATTATTAGTACCGGCATAAATGGTGCCATCCATTCCTACAGCCGGTTTCGAGCGCATCGTGTCTTTGGTAAGCATCCTCCATTTCACTGTTCCGTCCGGATTGAAGGCGAGCAACTCCATTTCCGCTCCGACATAAATGGTGCCGTCGGCGCCGATGGTCGGGGAAGAGCGTGGGTAGGAGTAGTCCGTATAGCTCCATTTCTTCAATCCTTCCGGATGAACGGCATATAATCCTTGTTCCTTTAGCCCTAAAACGCGAGTTGTCAAATAGATTGTACCGTCCGGCGCAATTGTCGGCGCATTGAAAATGAGCCCGCCAATAGGAAGTGTCCATTTTTTAGCTCCCGTCGATGTGAATGCATACAGAACCCCGCTGGTGTCGCCGACATAGATCGTCCCGTCTTTCCCGACTATAGGGGAAGCGGCCAACCCCGCTGTCGCGTTCTCCCACTTTTTCGCTCCGTCCGGCTCAATCGCATACATTTTCCTATCGCTGGCTCCGCCGATGTAGATGACCCCATCCGTCCCTACGGCCGGAGCTGAGAACGGATTGTCAAAATAAAGCTTGACTTCGGGTCCTCCCCTTGTAAATTCCCACTTCTTTTTCCCATCCGGATCGAAGGCATGGACCTCGTTGCTTGCATTTGGATCTGCAGCCGCATAGATCGTACCGTCAGATCCGACGGCGAGTTTATTCGGCGAAAAATTTAATTCGATTTCCCACTTCAAGGATCCGTCCGGCTTAATCGCGTACAGTTTTCGCTTATCCGTGCCCACGTAGATCGTTCCGTCCGGACCGACCGCCGGCGCAGTAAATACCATAGCATTAAAACGGTATTCCCATCTGACCGTCGCCTTCGGATTGCCGGGTTGCTTCGGTTGCTCCGGTTGTACCGGAATTTTAAGGATGGGAACGTTTCGTTTGACGTTCGGATCAATCGTCGCATCCTTTAGATCGAACGGTTCCCCCGCAGCGACAGAGGATAGGAGCATTGTCGTTACCGAAATAACCATGATGAAAATGAGCGCTCTTGTTTTCCATCCGGTCTTACCAATATTCTTCCGATGTTTGTCTAATTCCACGCAAAATCCCTCCTTCATATCGATTCTAAAGGAGGGAGCGCTTCGAAAGCGTTTCAAACATAATATTCGGTTTTACCCTTTCACCGAACCTGCCGTCAGCCCTTTAACTAACGACTTATAGGTAAAGAAGCCGATGAGGATCGGGACAAGCACTACCATTGTCCCAGCGGCCGACATCTTGCCCCAGAAATAGCCTTGCTGTGTCATAAACTTGCTCATATAAACCGGCAAAGGCGCGGATTGCGTTGCGGTTGCGGTAACGGCGAAGAAAAACTCGTTCCATGTCACAATAAACACCAGCAATGCCGAAGAGATGATGCCGTTTTTAATTAAAGGCAGCATAATTTTGAAAAAGGTACCTGACTTCGAACAGCCGTCTATTTTCGCAGCCTCTATAATTTCACCGGGAATTTCTTTAAAGTAGGTGGTACACATCCATATCATCAAAGGAATGCCCGCTCCTGTATTCAACAAAATTAAAGCCAGCTTCGTGTCCAACATATTCAATTTCGCGAGCACAATATAGACAGGCGTAATGACAGCGACGGCCGGCAAAAATATGGTCGTAATAAACCAAAAGTAAATGCTGTTCGCTTTTTTCATCGACGAATAGACTAGCGCGTAAGCGCCCAGCACGCCAAAAATTCCGGACGCTACCACCGTACCAAGCGTAATTTGCACGGAGTTGGATAAATGTTTGAAGAATTCGGGAGTGACAACATCCCGATAATTGTCCAATGTCGGTGTAAAGAATAATGATGGAACGGAAACCTGGCTTTCAAATTTGAAACTGGACAAAAACATATACAACATCGGGAAAAGCCATAACAAAACTACAACATACGCTATTGTTGTCATCAGATTCTTTTTTGCGCGTCTGCTCAATTTTTTCACCACCTAGACTAAGAAGTTCATACATTCTTTGTATTGTTCTTGATCATAAATCCGTAAAATCTTTGGACAACAATCAGCGTAAGCGCAACGGTAACGACAGCGATTGCAGCGGCGGTTCCCACATTCCAATCGTAGAATAACGCCTTATAGGAATAGTACGGCAAATTGCTTGACGAACTGCCCGGGCCTCCGGATGTCGTGACATAAATTAATCCGAACACTTTCAAAATATTGATTAATCCGAGTGTCATGGCAACATTGATATGATCGCGAATTAACGGCAATTGAATATGGAGCAACAATTTCCAACCGGTAGCCCCATCGATTCTTGCGCTCTCAATAATTTCGGACGGCATGTTTTGCAATCCGGCCATAATGATGAGGAAGAAGAAAGGTGTCCATTGCCATACGATCAAGATCATAATCGTAAGCAAGGCATATTTCCCGAAGAAATCGATCGGTTCCAGCCCCAGCGCGCTGGAGATATAATAATTGAGACCAAGCGACGGATTCAGCATCAATGTTTTCCATATAATGCCGACGACGGCTTCCATCACAAAATAAGGGATAACAAATAGCGTTCTCAGCAGATTGACGCCCTTAAAGTTGCGATTCAGCATCAAGCCGAATAAAATGCCGAGCACGGTACATATCGCTAATGCAACGATAACAATGAGCAGCGAATTCAATACAACTTGATAAAACTGGCCGTCCGTCAATATTTTTTTATAATTGTCGATTCCGGCAAACTTAATGCCTAAATCGGGTCTTTTCACATTCCAACTAATAAATGAAAATATAATGGTAAGAATAAACGGAATCTGCGTGACAACTCCAACAACAATCAGTGCTGGAAGAATTAATAATTTACTCTTATCGCCCTTTGTATTCATTGTTCTTCTCCTCTTCCATTAAATAAATTACTGGTACGTACTTACTCCGTACCAGTAATTTTGGAGAATGTAGTTCGATCGTTACTTCTTGTATCCTCCCGCAACAGCTACATCCGTCAATATTTTTTGTCCTTCTTTCAATACTGCGTCAATGTTCTTTTGATCGACCAAATGGGATGCAAGCAATTGAGCGATTTGCTCGCCCCAAGATGAATATTCAGCCATATTCGGAATGGAATTTCCTGTATACGGTGTTTTATTTATAGCAGGGTTATGAAAATCTACTTGCAAAATCGCTTTTTTCGTAATGTCTGCAAAATCGCTGGCTTGCTTATAATTTTCATTGTCGTAAGTGGAGATGCGAGTGCCTGACGGCGTGCTTTCCCAACCTTTTTTCTCGCCCACAAGATTGATGTAATCTTTACTTGTAGCCCATGTTAAGAACTTGAATGCCGCCTCTTTATTTTTGGAAGAAGCGTTAATGGCGAGGCCCCAGCCTCCGATGGTATTGGTAGCGTCTTGTTTCACTTGAAGCGGCGCCATGGCGTATCCGATTTTTCCGGAAACTAGCGAGTCTTTCGAATTGGCGAGCGTGCCGGCAGAGACGCTGGCGTCGTACCACATGGCCGCTTTTCCGGTCGACATCAAGTTCAACGCTTCCGTATATCCGGTCGAAGTCGGTCCCGCTTGTCCGGCATCGGCCAAAATTTTCTTATAGAATTCAATGGCATTTTTCATTTCCGGCGTATCAAACGTTGCATTCCAGTCCATATCGTAATATTGCGCTCCGAACGCATTCGCGATCGAACTGAAAATAAACATATTTTGTCCGCTGCCAGGCAAGCCCCTCAGCGCAATGCCGGCAATGCCTTTTTCTTTATCTTGCGCTTTCACCGCCAGATCGTAAACTTGATCCCATGTCGGATTTTCCGGCATCGTTAAATTTTTCGCTTCGAAAATTTCTTTATTATAGAACAATAATGTCGTTTCCGCATAGAACGGCAGCGCTCCGAGACCTTTCGTTTCAGAGGATAAGGAATCCCGTACTACAGGGAACACATCCTCCAGATCGTACCAAGCTTTTTCGTCGTCGCTCATGCCGTTCAGCAGCCCGTCCAACGGCTCCGTCCAACCGTTATCCAAATAAACGGCAGAATCTTGAGCGCCGATGGTGAACAGATCGTACTGCCCGCCGCCTAAACCGACATCTTGCGTAATTTTCGAACGGATTTCGTTCTCGGAGAGAACGGTATAATTGACTTTAATTCCTGTTTTTTCCGTAAATTCGGAAGTCATCTCTTCCATAATCACCATATCGTTGTTATTGACCGTAGCGATATTCAATACGGCGCCATCCTTGGCGGAATCCCCGTTGCCGCTCGAACATCCTGCTAATAAGCTTCCTGCCAAAGTGATTGCCGATAACATACTTAACGCATACTTTAACTGTTTTTTCATAGGTTGACCCTCCATTGATGAACAAATAGATAATGAAAATATTTATGTGATATTCCCCCGCTTGCTTTTGTCCTTCACCTCCTTCCATTACCCATAATGGGTTTCAATGAAATCGATAATATCAAGCGAGTCCATATACTTTCTCACAACCATCAATCCCGCCCCTTCCAACATGCCTCCCTTTTCATATTTGGAAAAGCGGATGTCGATCGAGTCTACAATTTCTTCGGGCAGGTCATTGCTTAAATTGTTTTTTAATTGCGCTAAAAATTTGGGGGAATTGACAATCATATCGCCAAAAACGATCGTGTCCGGGTTCAAGATATACAGCAGATTGGCGATTCCGTAAGAAAGAAACCATGCCATCTGATTCACCGCCCAAACCGCCAGTTCGTCGTCCTTTTCGTAATAATGATAAATCTCGCTGATGGAAGAATGTTCATGAAGCTGCGAATTCGGAAACTCATGCAATCTTTCTTCCACTAATCGAACTAAATTGATGGGAGCCGCATATCGCTCCAAAATGCCAACCTTATTGAACTCATTCCGTTTGGCATTGAAGTTGATGCCCATATGGCCGATTTCGCCCGCGATTCCATTTTTGCCGCGGATTAAATTTCCGTCGATCATGATGCCTCCGCCAATCCCATCCCCTAAATTCAAATACATCATTATGCCCTTCGTATTTCCCGTTTCTTCTACATAGTCTCTCCATTCTCTTAAAGCGGATACATTCGCGTCATGATCGATGTACACGTTCAAGTGAGGATATTTCGCTTGTATTTGCTCCAGGAAATCCACTTTGGAAAGCTCGGGCATATCATATACCTTTGCAATCGTTTTCCCATTATAGGTCATTAACGGACCTACAATCGCGATCCCGATGCCTAATACCTTCTTGCTTGCGTCGCTCGCAATCATTCGGTCTATTCCGTCGTATATAAACGACAATATGGAAGAGATGGGTGTATCCTTATCGATTTTAACCATGCTTTTTTGCAGCACTTCCGCTTGAATATCGCATAATGCAAATTCGATCGCATCGCGGTTAATCCTTACGGCAACGGATACAACATCATCCAGGGCCAGCGAAATGCCGGTAATTTTGCGGCCGTTTTCAGATAAGATCGGGCCTTGTTCTTTAATGACGCCCATTTCTTCAAATTCATTGATAATATTGGTGATGGTGGCTTTATTTAACCCGCTCTTTACAGCCAGCATCGATCGTGAAATGATCCGATGCCTTAAAAGTAAATTTAGCACCAATCCACGATTGGCCTTCTTCACTTCATCTATGTTTTGAGCTCTTTTCATTTTTCCTCCAATCTGTTTATTGTGTAAACTTTTATAAGATAAAAAATTTACGTAATCAACTTAAATATCATTGACAATTTGAATATATTACACACTGGAAGCGGTGTCAACTAGAAAAAAAGCATTTTTTTCGATTGGAAAATAATTTCTGCCCGAAAAAATGGGCCGAATAAGAAAAAGTTGGATTCATTACTTAAATTTTTTTCTTCCTAAGAGTTTACATGATAAACTTTATAATTTATGATATGGATATATTTTAACATGAATACATGAGACGAGGAGTAAGAGACATGAGCAAAACAATGAAGGTAGCCATTATGAATACGGTGGGAAAATTAGATTTCGAACAAAAGCCGCTTCCCCAAGTGAAAGATGACGATGTATTAATTAAACTGGATTACGTCGGAATTTGCGGTTCGGATATGCATCTGTTTGAAAACGGTTTTATCGGAGAAAAGCATGTAACGGAGCCGATTGTTCTAGGACATGAACCGGGCGGAGTGGTAGAAGCGGTCGGAAAAAATGTTACGGATCTGAAGCCGGGAGACCGCGTTGCCGTAGAACCGGGCATTCCATGCTATACATGCGATTATTGCAAATCAGGAAGATACAACCTTTGTCCGAAGGTGTATTTCTACGCCTCTTTGCCTGTTCTCGAAGGATGCTTTGCCGAGTACATTTCGCATCCCGCCAATCTATGCTTTAAGCTGCCGGACAATGTAAGCACGATGGAAGGGGCGTTAATGGAACCTTTGGCCGTCGGCATGCATGCAGCCTTGCAATCCGGCGCTCAAGTCGGAGCGTCTGCCGTAATCTTAGGCGCAGGGGCGATCGGTCTGCTCACAATGCTTTCTTTAAAAAGCATGGGCGTGCACAATATTACGGTTGTCGACCTGGTGGAGAATCGCTTGGAGAAAGCCAAACAATTAGGCTGCACCCATACCGTTAACGCCACCGAAGGCAATGCCATCGACGCCGTCATGGCGTTAACGAACGGCGAGGGTGCGGATTACGTATTTGAAACGGCCGGCGCCGAAGCAACGATTTTGCAAACCGCCAAAATGGTCAAACGAGGCGGAACGATCGTTCTTGTAGGGTATACAAGCAGCGGCAAAGCGCAAATGCATGTGAACAATATTATCGACAATGAAATTACAATCAAAACGGTATTCCGTTACCGCAACATTTATCCCAAGGCGATCGAGGCCGTATCCAAAGGAATCATTCCGCTGAAAGATATCGTTTCCGATATTTTTGAATTTGACCGCATTCAAGAAGGAATGGAGAAATCGATTCAGCAGAAAGACAAAGTAACGAAATGCGTCATTCGCATCCGCTAACCGCATCTCGAGCTTGCCGCTATCTGGATAAAGAGGAGGTCTTGACTTGGAAAACAAAGCAAGCATGATTGTTGCCGGCGTGGATTTTGGCAGCGACTCGGTACGAGTCGTTATGGCGGAAGGAGCAACGGGCCGAACTGTTTCCGAAGCGTCCTGCGCCTATCCGCGCTGGTCGCAAAGATTATATTGCAACGATGAGATCAGCCAATTCAGGCAGCATCCGTTAGATTACATCGAAGCCTTCACCGCTGCCTTTACAGCGGCGCTGCGCGATGCCGGCGAACATGCCGGCGGGCGTTTGCGCGCCATCGGCATCGATACCACCGGATCGACGCCATGTCCTGTCGATGGAGCGGGTGTTCCCTTGGCATTGAAACCCGAATTCGCACATAATCCGAATGCCATGTTCCATTTATGGAAGGATCATACCGCGATTGCGGAAGCGGAAGAGATTAACGCCGTCTTTTCCTCGGCAACTTCGGTCGACTATACGCAATATCAGGGCACCTATTCTTCGGAATGGTTTTGGGCCAAAATTTTGCGCACGATACGACAAGATGAAGAGGTAAAAAAAGCTGCCTATACGTGGATTGAACATTGCGATTGGTTTGCGGGCCTGCTGACCGGACAAACGGATCCGCTGGCGCTGTACCGCTCTTCCTGCGCGGCAGGCCATAAAGCCCTTTGGCATAGCGCTTTTGACGGTTTGCCGGCGGATGAATGCCTTCAGCAATTGGACCCCTATTTAGTATTAATAAAGAAAAGATACGGCGCCGGGCCTAAGCATGCCGACACGGCGATCGGTACGATTTCCAAAGCGTGGGCCGTACAATTAGGCGTGAATGAACAAGTCGTCATATCCGGCAGCTCTTTCGATGCTCATGCCGGAGCGGTCGGAGCAGGCATCAAGCCGCACACTTTAGTCAAGGTCGTAGGAACTTCCACCGTCGATATGATGATCGAGCGGTCGGAGCGCTTGCAGAATAAAGAGATGAAGCATGTATGCGGAATGGCCGAACATTCCATCGTCCCCGGATACGTAGGGATTGAAGCCGGACAAGCCGCCTTCGGCGATATTTTCGCATGGTTCAAATCGCTGTTAATGTGGCCGGTCGAGCAAATGCTTCGGCAAACGGAAGTCTTATCGGAAGACCAAAAAAAGCTGCTGCAACAACAATGGTCGGAGCAGCTGCTGTACCGGCTTGAAGCGGCGGCAAAAGAAATCCCGTTGCTTGCGGCGAATCAAATCGTCGCTTTGGATTGGTTTAACGGCAGACGATATCCCGTTTTAAATGAAAATGTGAAAGGAACGATTGCAGGGCTGAATTTAGGAAGCACTGCGCCTGCGATTTACCAAGCGCTTATCATGTCGGCTATTTTCGGCGCCAAACGCATTTTTGACAGTTTTATCGAACACGGGCTTCGAATCGACCGCATCATCGTCATTGGCGGAATCGCCAACAAATCCCCATACATTATGCAAATGATGAGCGACGTATTGGGCCGGCCGATTATGATCAGCAAAGAAGACCAGGTCTGTGCGAAAGGAGCGGCCATATACGCCGCCGTCGCTGCCGGTTTGTTCGCAAGCATCGAAGAAGCGCAGCAGATCTATTGCGAACCGTACGAAGCCGATTTTAATCCGAACCCCGATAAGCAGCAAGACTATGCCGTAAAATACGAGCAGTATCTCAAACTGGCGCAAAATATTGAGGATTTTCATCGTTTATAACCTATTTTCTTGCAAAGGACGTGCATCTATGATGACGAACATCGAACAGTTATCCGTTCAATCGCTGCGCAGCTTATCCATTGATATGATCGAACAGGCCAATTCGGGACATCCCGGCATGCCGCTCGGCTGCGCCCCGATGGCCTATACGCTGTGGACCAAATTTATGAACCATAATCCGAACAATCCGGCTTGGTTCGACCGGGATCGCTTCGTTCTGTCCGCC
This sequence comes from Paenibacillus sp. MSJ-34, assembly GCF_018918005.1. GTDB lineage: Bacteria > Bacillota > Bacilli > Paenibacillales > Paenibacillaceae > MSJ-34. The sequence continues at coordinate 23,069 of NZ_JAHLPR010000034.1, forward strand.
GGTCACGGCTCTAGCCTGCTTTATAGTTTATTGCATCTTTCCGGCTATGCTTTGTCGATGGACGATCTCAAACAATTCCGCCAGTGGCAAAGCAAAACGCCGGGGCATCCGGAGTATAAGCATACCCCGGGAGTGGATGCTACGACCGGTCCCCTCGGTCAAGGCATTGCGACCGCAGTAGGGCTGGCCTTAGCGGAACAGCATCTTGCCGCCGTGTACAATCGGCCCGATCTGCGCATTGTCGATCACTTTACGTACGCCATTTGCGGCGACGGGGATTTAATGGAAGGCATCTCCTATGAAGCCGCCTCGCTTGCCGGACATTTGAAATTGGGCAAATTAATCGTGTTGTACGATTCCAATGATATCTCTTTGGACGGCGAGTTGCATATGTCGTTTTCCGAAAATGTACAACAAAGATTTGAAGCCCAAGGCTGGCAATATGTTAAGGTAGAGGACGGCAATAATGTAGAACAAATTTCGCATGCGCTGGAACTCGCCAAAGCCGATCTTACAAAGCCTGCGCTCATTGAAATCAAAACGACTATCGGCTACGGTTCGCCGAATAAAGCCGGCAAATCCGCTTCGCACGGCTCGCCGTTAGGTTCCGAGGAAGCGAAATTAACGAAACAGGCATTGCAATGGGCTCACGAAACCCCTTTCTATGTACCTGAGGAAGTATACGCTCATTTCCAAGCGGAAATCGTGCAAAGGGGCATGAATCGAGAAAAGGCGTGGCAGGAGCTGTGGAACAAATATGCCCTTGCTTATCCGGAACCGGCCAAGCAACTGCAGGCGGCGATCGAAGATCAGCTTACGTTGAACTGGAAAGAAATCTTGCCTGAATATGCATTCGGAAGCTCCGCCGCAAGCCGGGCCGTTTCCGAAGAAATCGTTAACGCGCTTGGGAAAGAATTGCCGAGCGTCATCGGCGGCTCCGCCGATCTTGCAAGTTCCAACAAAACGATGATCAAACAGGCCGAACCGTTCTTGCCGCAATCCTATCACGGCAAAAATATTTGGTTCGGAGTCAGGGAGTTTGCGATGGGAGCCATCCTCAACGGGTTGGCCTTGCATGGCGGATTAAAACCGTATGCCGGTACGTTTTTCGTATTTTCCGATTATTTACGCCCGGCGATTCGTTTGGCGGCGCTCATGGGCTTGCCTGTGACCTATGTCTTTACTCACGATAGTATTGCGGTCGGAGAGGATGGGCCGACGCATGAGCCGATCGAACAACTGGCTTCCTTGAGAGCCATGCCTAATTTGTCCGTCATCCGTCCGGCGGATGCCAATGAAACGATAGCTGCCTGGAGATTAGCCCTGGAATCCAAGAGCACTCCTACTGCGCTTGTGCTTAGCCGGCAAAATCTGCCTACGATGAAGGATACGCGCCTGCTTGCTTACGAGGGAGTTTCCAGAGGCGCATACACGATATCGAAGAGCAAATCCGGCAGTCCGCAGGCTTTATTGCTCGCGACCGGCTCCGAAGTTCATCTTGCCGTACAAGTTCAACAAGCGCTGGCGGAAGAACAAATCGATGTCGCTGTCGTCAGCATGCCTTCCTGGGATCGCTTTGAGAAGCAAAGCGCGGAATATAAACAATCCGTGCTCCCCCCATCCGTCAAGAAACGGATCGCCATTGAAATGGCTTCCTCTCTCGGCTGGGAACGATATGTAGGCATGGAAGGCGATATCATCGCGATTGACAAATTCGGCGCTTCCGCTCCGGGGGAAACGATCATCGAACAATATGGCTTTAGCGTCAATCAAATTGCCGTACGCGTGAAAAAGCTGCTTCATAGCCAATAGGTGAAAAGTTGCAGACATGATGTCTGCAGCTTTTTTTTGTGAAAAAACCGCAACGGTATGTAATACTAAGCCTGTATTTCAATCTAAAAAAGCTGCCAACAAAGGCAGCTTCTTTTCTAACGATTAAGGTTTTAACGATTGCGCCAACCTTGCCAGCAGCGACCCGTCGCGGTCTCCGTTCAATTCCCAGAACATCGCGCCGCCGAGTCCGTTGGATTTGATAAACTCCGCTTTATAACCGATCGATTGCTCATCCTCATAGGAGACGAACTGCCCGGTTTCCGCTTTATATAGATAAGGCACTTTCGTGCTGTCGTTCCAATAGCGGACGAACCCGTTCCCGTTCGCTTCCCAGCGCTCGGTCTTGCCGCCTTCGCAAGGCTGGTACAGCCCGTTGTTGTCCGGAGCGCAGCCGCCCCAGCTTCTGCCGTAGAACGGAATGCCCAGCACGAGCTTCTTAGGCGGAACTCCCGCGTTCAGATGGCCGTTGACCGCGGCTTCGGCATAGAATCGATGGGCATTCGGATCCGGATCGGCCGGATCGAAATAGAGAGGCGCGTTATTCCCGCTGATCGCTTCCCAGTCGCCGTGAAAATCATACGTCATAATATTGATAAAATCGACCGTCGCGCCGACTTGATCCAATTCCGTATTGGCTACATATTTCGGGTTTGCACCGGATGCGATCGTCAGCAAGTAATGCTTGCCGTCCTCCTTGCCCGCGGCGTCCAGCTTCTCGCGGATTTGCTTCAATAACAGCGTGAAGTTCCCCTTATCCTCCGCGCGCCGCACATTCGATTCCAGGCCGGCCTCCACCGGATACTCCCAATCCAGATCGACTCCGTCGAAGCCGTGTTCGCGAATGAACTTCACCGCGCTATCCGCAAATTTGGCCCGCGATTTCTCGGTCAACGCAGCGTCGGAGAAACGTCCCGACCACGTCCATCCTCCCACGCTGACGAGCGTTTGCAGATGCGGATACGTTTGCTTCAATTGCCGCAACGCTTGAAAATCGTCGAGAAACTTGGCGCAATCTTCCCCTTCGCATCGGCCCGGGAACGGTTCTTCCTGTTCCTTGGGACTGCTTAATGCAACCTCTCCGTCTACGATGTTGGCGAACGCATAATTTATATGCGTAAGCTTCGCCCCATCGATATCCGACACTTTCAAATTCCCCCATGATGTGAAGTACGCTACGATTTTATAGGACGGACTGACGACAACCATATTCCGCACCTCATTCCATTCCGCCAAATAACCGGCCGCTGCGGCGACAAATGGCAGCGGAACGTAGACGACCCCGTTCTTCCTTAGCGGAACCGCTTCCAAAACAGTTGATTTATTATTTATGTATGCCTTGTCGCTGTTTAGTTCCATTTCGATGAGCAGCGTATTTTTTTGCAGCGTAAACCGGTTGTTCCGGACGTTCCCCAGCCGCAAATCCAAAGCTTTCGCCAACGGCGCTGCGGCAACGTACAATACATCCCCGGAATAGAAAGGCTCCAAATGTTGAACCGGACGATTATTTACTAGAACTTGCATGTTTGTTGCAACCGTATCTGCCGCAAATACGGATGTCGTACCCAAACAAAGCGAAAAAATGAGGACTGCGATAAGCGTGTGCCATTTCTTCTTCATGCGATCAACCTCCTCGAATGAAACTGATTTCACAGAATCATTATAGAGGAGGCGAAACTTGTACTAGTAGGTATACTTTTCTATAAAATAGGGATACAAATGTCTAATCGTTCGTCAAACTTATTTATGCAATTTGTGAACTTCGGCCTCGACGACGAATAATCTGTCGTTCAGCACCCCGATCTGGCGTTCCTGCATATCCGTTCGCATCGTCAGCTTCTTGTCCATGACTTGGATCATCGCCACGACATCTTCCGTCTGGACATGTTCCATACGATCAAGCTGGTCTTTTACCGATGCCACCTGATTTTCGACCGATGCCAATCTGGTCTCCATCGACGACATCCGATCTTCCATCGATATCATTCGAATCTCCATCGACGATGTCCGATCTTCCATCGATATCATTCGAGTCTCCATCGACGACATTCGATCTTCCATCGATATCATTCGAGTCTCCATCGACGACATCCGATCTTCCATCGATATTATTCGAGTCTCCATCGACGACATCCGATCTTCCATCGATATCATTCGAGTCTCCATCGACGACATCCGATCTTCCATCGATATCACTCGAGTCTCCATCGACGACATCCGATCTTCCATCGTTGTCATTCGGGCTTCCATTCCATCGAGCCTGACTGTTATAGGAGCGAGTTGTTCCTGTAGCACTTCTTTTAACATTTCTTTTAACTGTTCCATTGTCACACCTCAAAGTATAGAGAATGGAGCTATTCTATGTCGTGTTTCTAAGTATATTATAACCGAGGAACAATTGGTATGCAAACGTATGTTCTCGCTAAAGTCTCTCAGCGAACGGATTTTCCAAGAGAATCAGATCGTTCTTAGCTGGGATTAATTCGATCTTCCCTCCGAGCGGGAGGATCAATTTCGGGTCCGTATGCCCGAAATCGACATCGACGACGATCGGTATATGTTCGGCACCGAACTCGCCTTTGATGATATCGATAATGATCTTGTTGAGTTCTATCTTCTCCTCGTCGGAATAATCCTTCGCTCTGCCGAAGATCACCCCTTTGATTTTGGAAAAAATGCCTTGCATGCCGTAATTCCGCAGCATATATCCCACTTGCATCGGCGAAGGCTTGTCTTCCGAAGTTTCGAAGAACAAAACCTTGTCGTTCCAAAACGCTTCATCGGGCCAATAGGCCGTCGATTTCATAAATTCAAGCACTTCAATGCAACCGCCCACAATAACCCCTGTGCTGCGGCATGTCCCTGCAAAAACGTCCATCCCTTCCGATTGTCATAAAAAGGCTGGCATTCGCCTAATGTTTGCAATTTCCCCCAATCTTGATACCGTTTGTCCATTTCCGAAAAGGGGAATACCGATATGGGTAAGAATGAGAAAAGAATATTGATTTTAAGTGGTCCGCATGTTCCGAAGGAAGGCTTTTCAATTGGGCCAGCCCTGCCATAACGGACGGTCCGTAAAATGTTATCACTCCCAAATGATTGAAATACGACAAGAACGTCGTCGCGCCGGAAAAACCCATAATGAATTTAGGATTGTTCCTGACAACCTCCGTATTCAAGAAAGGCAGAATGCGGATCGATTCGTAAATATTGCCCGGGGTTTATCAATAACATATTTGCAACTATTTTCCTGCAGCGTTCGTTTGGAATGCAAGGAGTGATTCGCTTATGAAAAAGCTGGTTTTCATCGTTATCAGTTTGCTGTTATCCGCATGCGCAGGGGCGATTCCGGATTCGGAGAAGGCGCCGTCTGCGGTCATTGATCCTGCCGTCGCCGCTCTCTCGGATACGATAGGCAACCCGGATACGGTGCTCTACTCGGCGATGCTCCCGCCCGACCGGGCGCGCGCCGCGGCCGACGATTACAATCCAAACACCGGCAAATGGTTTGAAGCGGAGAACGGCCTCAATCTGATCGCTTCCTACAGTTCCGGAGTCGTTCGGGCGGGAACGGAGGCCGGCGCCGCAATCGGACAAATTCCGGAAGGTCGCTCGGTCCGGTTTCAAATTACGCGCAGAGACGACGCGGGAAAGAGGTTGGAACTGATCAAGGAATATACGGCGGACGTCACGAATACCGTCAATGGACGCGTCGATTTTTCGCATAAAATGCCTGAGCAGCCAAACGTCAATTACTTGCTCAGCGTCGAAGTCATATCCGCCGAAGGCGCTGTGGAGGATACGCTGCTCTCTCCTCTCTTCGTCCCGCCGAACGAGCTGAACGCGCGGCTTACCGTCGAACCGCCGGCCAAAGGCGCAGAGACCGCCGAATTAACGCTATATAATGCAGGGCCGAATGACTTGTTTCTCGGTTACGGATATACTATGTATCGGAGCGAACCTGCGGGATGGACGTTAGTCCCCATTGAAGGCGCGGTACCGTCCATAGGCATCGTGATCCCGCCGGGCGAATCCTTTCATGAGAAAATTTCGCTTCCCTCGGACCTTGCGCCGGGTTCATATCGGATTGTGAAGCCTTTCGAAGGGCATATGACGGAGATAAGCGTGGATTTAGCGGCCGATTTCGAGATACGATAGATATATCATTCCTATGGAAAGAGGATAACGCCATGTTCGACCCTACCGTTTTCGACAATTTAAAAGTTGCTTTTGAAAATCAATTGTACGATTTGGATAACTTGAGCGGAACGATCCGCATAACCGGCCGGATCGACCGTTTGGAAATGTCGACCATGTCAAGGGAGTTCGCCCTGCAATTTGCGTTGACGGATCAGGATACGGTTAAGGCGGAAATTCGTCTGGCGGCGTCTTTGAAAGATTTAGCGGCGGAAATTCTCGAGGCGCCGGGCGAAACTCCCGGCTGTACGCTGCTGCTGCGCTTTCTTCTTCCGGTGAAAGACATCGCGAAGGAATGCGCAATGATTGAAGACTTGTTGCTGCGGATATGGAAACCCGACCTTCCGCCGGTGCAGACGATAAGCTTCGTATACGGCGGGAAGCACGAGAACTATATGAATACGGTCGAATTGCAATTCAATCGGCAAATTAATGAGGATCAAATGAGGGACATCCCCGAATTAATCGAATATATGCTCCTAACCCTCACGGAATTAAGCGAAACGTTCGGCAAGGACGCCCCATAATCGGGGCGTCCTTGCTCATTACCAGCCAAAATCCATCGTTTTTCCCGTTTCGGCCCAAGTCTTGACGGCGCTTAAAATCATCCACCAACTGCTCTTCGCGTTTTCGAACGATGGGTGATCGGGCGTCCACCGGTCGTTCACCAGGGTCAGTTTCGTGCATTGGCCTACCGTCTCCAGCGTATATGTGATTCTCGATTCGAGCGAAGCATGGTTTTCCCTGTAAGATGGACCGGGATGTTCGGTCATGCTTAACGTTCGGCAAGGCTCGAAAGCCAGAATGGTTCCATACACATGCACGGTTTCTTCGCCGTCGTTGCCCGGTCCGACGTACTCGAAAGAATCGCCGACTTGGAAATTCGATCGAAGCGCGCTTCCGAAAAAAACGCTGCTCGTTCCTTCCGCCGTTGTTAGCGCGTCCCATACCTTCTCGGGCTCCGCATTAATATAAAACTCGTATTTCAATTCCATACGATCCCTCCTTCGTGCTATGATTGATTATATCGATCTATTAGATCGTCGTATTGTAAAAACGCGACAATCGGGAGGGACAAAGATGCATTTAAAGCCGAGCTTAGGCATTTTAAAAATGCGCGACATGGAAAAGAAATATAAGCTTACGCGCCACGCGCCCTCCGGCGACCTTGCATTTTTCGTCAAACATTACTGGATCGTCAGCTGGGATTTAACCGGGGAAGAACCGTACTTGCAGCACGTAATCCCGAACCCGTGCGTCAATATGGTGATCGAACATGGCAAATCAGGCATTTTCGGTCCGGCGAAACATAAATTTTCCTATCTTCTCAAAGAGAAAGGATGCGTCTTCGGCGTGAAGTTTAAACCGGGAGGATTTTACCCTTTCTGCAAAAGACCGATATCCTCGCTCACGGAGCGGGCAGCGACGATCGCTGGCATGTTCGGTGCGGATGCCGGCTGCGTGGAAAGCTCCATCCTATCGCAAACCGACGAACGGAGAATGGTTGAACTGGCGGAGAAGATCTTGCGTCCAAAGCTTCCGGACAAGGACGAGAATATTATATTTGTCAACCGGATCATAGACCGGATCAACGAAGACCGGGACATTATCAAAGTCGATGACGTATGCCGATATTTCCATATCAATATTCGAAAGCTGCAGCGCCTGTTCGACCAATACGTGGGTGTCAGCCCGAAATGGGTTATTAAGCTCTGCCGGTTGCAAAATGCGGCGGAATCGGTCGATCGCGGCCAAGCCTGCGATTGGTTGAAGCTATCCTCCGATCTCGGATATTTCGATCAATCCCATTTTATTAAAGATTTCAGAACCGTAATCGGGCAAACCCCGGAGGAATACGCCCGCGGCAAAAACTAAGCAAGGAGGAACGGCCTTGAAAATACGTAAAGCGGTGCAACGCGAAGCCGGTTTGCTTAGCGAGCTGGCATTTCGCTCGAAAGCTTATTGGGGATACAGCGAAGACTTTATGGAGGCATGCAGGGAAGACTTAACCATCACGCCGGACTTGATCGAATCCTCCTCGGTTTACGTCCTGGAAGACCGAGGGCAAATACAAGGCTTCTACGCCCTCGATCTCGAGCACGACGGCTTCCTCTTAAGAGATTTGTTCGTCGATCCTTCGACAATTGGAAAAGGATGCGGCAAAGCGTTATGGAATCATATGATTCGAACGGCTCACGATTTAAACGCCGCCGAAGTACGCATCCATAGCGATCCGAATGCGGAATCGTTCTATAAGAAGATGGGGGCCAAGCGAATCGGCGAGACGGCGTCCACCGTGTTCCCGGACAGAATACTCCCTCTCATGGCCGTAAGCATTACAGGCGAGACTCCCCAAGGTACTATGCAAAAATAGTACTTCTTCGATCCTCTGCCAACCGGTACACTATATTATATCGTCCCGCACCGGCAGCTTGCCGGTGCGGACGGATTGCGATTTTCATTCGCAAACGGTTGTTAAGGGGGACCATCCATGCCGTCATTTTTCGACGCCAATGTAACCGAAACGTTCACGATGTATTCGATACCGCATATTGCCGGCATCATCGCGCTGATCGCGGTCTTGATCGGCCTGTATGCAAGCAGATCCGCCATTCGAAACGACGACCGGCTGAAACGGATCGTACGGTACGGTATTCTCTGCTCGCTGGCCGTTCCCGAGATATTCCTATACGTTTGGTATGCCGTGAACGGCTTGTGGGATCCGCGGCAGACGTTGCCGCTGGAGCTTTGCAGCATATCGGCAATGCTTGCGGTCGTCATGCTCTGGAGGCGCAGCAAACGGCTGTATCCGTTCGTTTTCTTTGCAGGCATCGGCGGGGCGATGCAAGCCATCCTGACGCCGGATCTGGACTTTCCGTACCCGTATTTTCGCTTCTTCCATTTTTTCATCGTCCATTCCTCGATTATTATCGCCGCCTTATACATGACCTGGATCGAGCATATGAAGCCGACCTGGAAATCGATCAAATATGTCATGCTGGGCCTGAATGCAATCGCCTTGTTCGTCTGGTTCCTCAATACGATCTTGCATTCCAATTACATGTTTTTAATGCGCAAGCCGGAGTCGGCGTCTTTATTGGATTGGTTGGGACCTCATCCCTATTACTTGATTGCCGAGGAAGTGGTCGCTTTATGTCTGTTCGTCGTCATGTATTTGTTGTTTGTTGCCTTGCCGGACCGGGTCGCCAACAAACGTTAAGACCGTTTCAGCCTGTTGATTCATAGGCGAAGCGGTCTTTTTTTGGACAATGAGAAATATTATTTACTTTACCTATATTATTTTTGTAATTTTCATTCATAAGCATAGTAATAAGTCTACAGCACGTTTTTTATATTCATGCACAGATGAGCAAAATCCAATCGGATGAAAGGAGCAAAGAAGAATGAGATGGTTTCGATTTACTTTCATCGCTCTTGCCCTGATTGTTTCGTTCGCCTTGATGTCCGGGTGCGGCTCTTCCGGCACACCGAGCGAGCCGGCCCAAGCCGAACAACAGAAGGAGGTTACGCAAGGCTCGGACAAGGGAACCGTTAATGAACCGCAGCCGGAACAAACGAAGGTGAAGCTGACGATGGGCAGTTGGCGGACGGAAGACAGGGCGGCCTATGAAAAAATTATCGCGGAATTTAACAAACAATACCCGAACATCCAAATCGAATTCAATCCGACCAAAAACACGGAGTATAATACCGTCTTAAGTACGGCGCTGCAAACCGGCGGAGGTCCGGATATCATTCAACTGCGGCCGTATGCGGCGGGCCGGCAACTCGCCGATGCAGGGTATTTGGAACCGCTCGACGGACTGCCCGGACTTGAGCAATTTTCCAAGGAGGCTTTGTTGTCCGCGAGCGGCGCGGACGGCAAAGTGTACGGCGTTCCGACAATTAACAGTACGACCCTCGTCTTCTACAATAAAAAAATATTCGAACAATTCAATCTGCAAGAACCTAAGACATGGGATGAATTTCTGAACGTCGCGGAAACGTTGAAGCAAAACAAGGTTACTCCCTTCGCATTCGGCTCCAAAGAAGGATGGATTTTATCTTTGACGCATGGAGCGCTTGGACCGGCATTCTACAGCGGGAACGATTTCGCGCAAAAGATCGTATCCGGCGCAACCGATTTTAAGAGCAAGGAATTTCTCGCTTCATTGCAAATGATGAAAGACCTGGAGCCGTATTTCCCGGATAATTATACGGGAATCGGCATGGACGACATGCGCAATTTATTCGTGACCGAGCAAGCCGGCATGATGGTCATGGGCGTGTGGGAAGTCGCCGTCATGAAAGAGATGAATCCCGATTTGGAGATGGATGTATTCGCTATTCCGGATTCCAGCGGCAAGCAGACCGTAACGACTTGGGTGGACGGCTCCTATGCGGTCAACGCCAAATCGCCTCATAAAGAAGAAGCGAAGAAATTTATGGAGTTTATGACCACGAAAACGTTCGGCGCCATGGTCGCCGACGAGCTGCTCAAGCTAAGCGCCTTGCCTGGCGTGGAAGCGAAAGATCCGCTCGTCACGAAAGTTTCGCAGCTCACCTATAGCGACATGGCAACACCGTATTTGGCCGTCGTCTATTTTGCAGGCGGGAATCCGTCGACGAAATCGGCGTTGGAATCGTCGCTTCAAGGCATGTATTTAGGAAAACTGACGCCTCAGCAAGTGGCGGAAGAAGTGCAGAAGAGCGCCGACACCTGGTTTAAACCAGGCAACTAATCTTCGAAATAAGCGGGAGGGAATGAAAAGGATGGCGAAATCTAGGACAGATATGCCAAACGGAGTCAAATTTAACGTTAGAAAAGGATGGATCCATCTATTCCCCCTCCCTGCCTTTGCCGTATACACGCTCTTTATCGTATACCCCATTGCGGCGGCATTCGGCTACAGTTTATTCGATTGGCAAGGACTGCAACGGGGAACCTTTGTCGGGATCGGCAATTTTGTGCGCCTGTTTACGCAAGAACCTTTCAATCGGCTGTTTTGGAATGCGCTCAGCCATAACGTCTACTACTTCGCCTTGGAAATGATCGTGCAGAACGGCATCGCCTTCGTATTGGCTTATATCGTTTATTCCAAAATTAAAGGAGCGGAATGGTTCAAAGCCGCTTTTTTTCTGCCCCGGCTGCTTTCCGTCATCGTCGTCGGATTTCTATGGAAACTCATCTTGCATCCGAATAACGGAGCGCTGAATGTCGCACTCGAAGCGATCGGATTGGACTCGTGGGCAAAGCCGTGGCTAGGCGAACCCGCAACGGCGCTGACAGCGATTATTCTCGTCAACTGCTGGTTTCTGATCGGTTTTGCCGTTCTCATCTTTCTCGCCGGCTTGCAATCGATTTCCCAGGAAATCATCGAAGCCGCCAAATTGGACGGCGCCCAGAAATTCCGCCTTCTCCGGTACATGATCGTCCCGATGATGAAACCGTCGTTTATCATCATGACGGTATTTACGTTCGTCCACTCGTTCGAGGCGTTTGAACTCGTATACGCAATGGAAGGCTCGCAAGGGGAACCGTATTTTTCCACGGATACATTGGCGGTTTATTTCTACCGCACCGCTTTCGGAAGCGCGGGCGATTCGGCGGCGATCGGCCTCGGCTCGGCGCTCGCCGTTGTGCTGTTTATCATTATTGCAAGCTTGTCGGCTCTATTTATGTATTCGACCCGCAAACAAGAGACGGAATTTTGACGAGGAGGTGCGCCAATGAGAACCCATCGCGGCATTCGTTTCGCACAATACGCCATCGCCTCATTATTCGCTGCGATCAGTTTATATCCTATTCTCCTGATGCTGACGTCTTCATTGAAATCGAACATCGAAATATTGAAAAACCCGATTTCTTGGCCGACCTCCTTCAGTCTGGCGTCCTACGGGAAATTGCTGGACCAAATTCCGTATTTCGATTATTTCGCCAATAGCGTTATCGTTAGCGCGGCTACGGTCATTCTCGTACTGTCGCTCGGTTCGCTTGCCTCCTTTTATTTGGCCAGATACCGTTTCCGTTGGAACGGAGCGCTCTTCTTTTATTTCCTGCTCGGCATGATGATCCCGATCAAGCTGGGGATCGTGCCGATGTTCTTGTTAATGAAGCAATTGCAGCTGTTCAATTCCCCTTGGTCGCTTATACTCGTATTTACGGCTGCGGGCTTGCCGTTGTCTATCCTAATCTGCACCGGATTCTTCCGCACGCTGCCGAAGGAATTGGAGGAATCCGCCAGAATCGACGGCTGCTCCGAACTCGGCATTCTGCTGCGCATCGTCGCGCCGCTCATGCGGCCCGCGCTCGGCACCGTCATGATCATTAACTTTATTACCGCATGGAACGATTTCTTCTTCCCTCTGATTTTCATCCAAGACGAGGCGCGCAAGACGATTCCCGTCGGGATGCTGACGCTGTTCAGCGAATATTCCGCCGACTGGAGCGTTCTGTTCGCCGGACTCACATTGTCCGCTCTCCCGATGATCGTCTTGTTTCTGATTGCTTCGCGTCAATTTATGGACGGCTTGACGGCCGGTGCGGTCAAATGAGATTATAAAAAAGTTTCCGCTCCGGCACAAACGGCTTCGAGCCGCGTCGGAGCGGAAGGCGACTGCTCTGCTCATCTTCTTTTGTCGCGGTATCCGTGCGAATAACAAGGGTGGTGGCCAGCGCTTACTCCGCCAACTTTATCTTTGACTGAATAAGCGTACATATGTTTCGGAACCGGGACGCAAACATGATTATTCACGATTTCAATTGGATGGATGACGGGAACGATTTGCGGATGGTAAATGTTTTTAACAATCTTCGTCGGCGCAGTCGTCACCGGGCTTACAGGAGGACAATACGGATTGCAATACATGGAAATCACTCCCCTCTTCTAAACTAATGACATCATATGATCGAGTCGAATATCATGCCTGTACATTCGCCTGTATGAAATGACAAAAACTCACGGTTTGCTTAAAGCAAGCTGTGAGTTTTATCGTTAGTGGCCGCATGTATTTCCCCATCGAAAGGGAAAATTAGGGGAAAAGCCAGAATGAAAGGCCCTCATTGCCACTAGCGTTGCACCGAATGTTTTACTGCGTTTCAAGCCGATGATTGCGATAGGGATGAACAAGGTTAACGGATTTTGAAGGCCTTATTTGATCCAATAACGCAATTTGGGCGGAGTTAGCGGATTTTGAGGGCTCTATTTTTGTCGAAACTTCACAAAACCAAGGATTCTCAGCCGATCGCGACATGGTAACGGTTCGAAAATCCGTTAATTCCAAATATTCGACTGGAATTCAAAAAATAAGACCTCGGAAATCCGTTATATTTCCATGGTACCGCATCCCAGCTAGAAGATTTAATGCAACGCTAGGCCCTCATTGCCTCATTGCCTGGCTTTTTTTCCGCCTTCTGTCGGAATCCCGTTGGTTCAGGACAGAGGGAATCAGCGTTTACATGCCGTGAAGGTGTCCAAATTGTTTGCATACGACTCTCTGAATGAAGGGGATATCGACAAAAGGAAAAAAATAACCTTACGGAATCAATAAAGCCGTATCCCCGATATGACTTCGGAAAAGATACGGCTTCCTATTTCTCATATTAAGAGACGAAACGGCCCACATTCTCCAATTCTCTTGGCGCTCTTGCAAACGTGTAAGGTCTCCCGGAGTGTTGCATGACATACGAGCGAAGATCGCCACGGTATATTTGCTGCAGCGAAGCGGACGTCTCCAAATCGGCCGGCGTAACAAAAGCAGGATGCTTGTTCACCAGCGGAACTCCGTTCTCATGAAACACGGATGCGACGAATTGCGAGCAAAAATAGGCATGTTTGCGTTCAATCTTGCATTTCATTAAAATGCCGAACAATCCTAGGAGATTATAACGATATAGCTCCTGGTTTTCTTCGAAATTGCGGATATATCTGCGAATCCGCTCATAGACTTGCGCGTCCACGGTAATTTTGTAGAGCGCGCACCGGGTTACGCTTCGATCGCATCGAATCAAAGATCCGTACACATTTTCTTTCACAAATCCGCCGATGATCGGATTGTTAGGGTTTTTGCGCCCAAAACTGTATAATTCGGTCAACTCGCTGTCAAATGCAATCGATGCATGATTGAGCGGAGCTTTTGTAAACATTTTAATCGCTCTCGAGAACAACGTTCCCGTATCGGTAAGAAGGATGTAAATGTTCTTCACTTCTTGCAACATAGTACCTCACCTATTTAATAAATTTCGTCCCGAATAAATCATAGTTTTATTCTACGGCGGCTAACCCTGCTTTAAAACGGACTAGCGATGGGAATTGAATCTAGACCAAAGTCGAGGTAAACCCTACTTCCCTGAAACGTATTCTAAATGAAGTATATCACAGAAATACGATAATTTTGCAAATTTTATGTAAACACCATAATTTATATAAGAAAAAGAAGCGAATTAAAAGAAATCCGTAATATACGTCGTTCTGACAGGTATCGCTTCGTTCAATGCGGCCGCAACCCTCTCCGCGCCTTGCAGCCTTCCCACGGCAAATAGAGTATCGGGGCGCTTATAGCCTAGAAGCATGGCGGTCAACGACTGAATATCGCATGACAACGCATCCTGAGCGTCCTGTCCTTCGCCAAGCTTGGACACTTCATGCCTGCCGTTCGCACGGAATTGAACGATGAAGCTCCCGTCGTTCCAAGGCGCGAGAGGATCGCGAATACGGAGCGAAATGCGCTCCTCCGCACGAACCGGCTGAGACTCGGAGCGAAACGGATAGCCCCGCACAAATGCTTCCACATCCACAATTCGCCCCATCGTGTAAGGTATCTTATCCTGCTTGAAACGGGGATTCGGCAATAGAAACGGCAATTGATCGTCCGCAGGCGCCGTTAAAATCAGCTTTTCCATCATGGAATCGTGATCGGCGATAAAATTCCACAGCCCCCTTCTCGCTTCCTCGTCTAAATAGACGAATTCATGCACCGTACAGACGGAATCTTTAATCTGGTATATGATGTACCCCCTAGCTTCATGTCGTTCGTTATAATAGACGGCGGCCATGCCTGCTTTTCTTTTGCTTTGGAATACAAACCGGTTCCATTGCCATTCCGTGCGCTTCAGCATGCCGTTATAGCCGGCGGAGAACGGTTCGTACACGGAATGGAGCAGCCGCCAATCTTGATCCGCCAATGTTACATATCCCGGGGAAGGCGCCATTTTGACGACTTGCCTTGCCTCCAATTCATATTGAATATATTCGGTATAGGTTTCCCAACCGAATTTGCGGTAAAAAGCGTATGCGAAAGGATTCAAAAAAGACAGCGGCATCCCTTTTTCCATCATGGCCAGCAGCGCGTTTTGCAGAAGCTGCGCAACCAGCCCTTTGCGGCGGTACTGGGGCCAAGTCGCTACCGAAGCGATCCCGCCCATCGGGAACGCCGTTCCGTCAATCCAAGTTTCGAACTCGTGAATATTCATTTGGGCAGCCAATTTGTTATCCACGAAATATCCCCAATACCCGCCAGGCTTAAACCGGGACAATTCCTGCTCTCGCTCCGCGTCGCTGAATTCAAACTGAAAGGCGAACTCGCTTAATTTCAAACATTCGGCGAACTCTTCCTTTTGAATCAATCGAATTTGTTCCATACGTCTCCTCCTAAAAGTTTATAGATTGTACTTCTAGAATTCACTTCGAACAAACATGCGCCGGAAGCACCAAATGACAATCAACATCCAGCAACCGCTGGCCAAATATCCGCCGATAATATCGCTGGGATAATGCACGCCCAAATAGATGCGGCTGATACCGATGAAGGCGATCAACGCAACCGCGCACACGATGAGAAGTCCGCGGCCCCCCGCCGAACGGATATGCCGCCAGAGCAAGTAGGCAAGCGCGCAATAGAGGGCAAAGGCGGCCATGGAATGCCCGCTCGGGAAACTGAATCCCGTCTCTTCGATTAACCGGTGCAAATCCGGACGCTCCCGCTGAAAACCGTTCTTCATTACGAAATTAAGCGTCGCCGCGCCTCCGACCGCTACGAATAAAAACAGCAGTTCCTTCCGATGCTTCAACACGGCGAAAAGAAATACGGCCGCAACGATCGTAACGGCAATGGTGCCCTTCGTTCCTCCCAGCGCCGAGAGCAATTTGCTCACCGCGGTAAAGGAGTCGGATTCGAATCCTTGGACGAATGCGATGATGCCGCTGTCAAACGGCTCGATTCGTCCGCTGAATATAATAAATGCGAAAACGGTAAAACAGGCGGCTGCGAACAATGCTGCAAATAAGGAGTAATAAGTGCTCTTTTTTCGATTCATAACGGAAACTGTACCTCTTATTTCTGCAAGATGATATAAATAAATTTAATCATATCCGATTTATACGTCATCTTCAATAGCGAGTAACGGGATGGCCGCGACATTCCTATATCGCTTTTTAAATAGAAAAAGGGGACCGCATTCGCCTCATCGCTGAAAATTCATTCGCAAATATGGCGGTTGTCCCCTTCAAAATGGTGTATATTTCCTTGCTTAAAAAACGACCGTAACTTCCCCTGCGCTCGCTTGCCGCAGTTTGACGAACAATTCGCCCTTGTCTCGATCGTACAGCCATCCGGCATCGGCATGTTTCCATTCGCCGTGGTCCCGGATTTCGTTCAAACCGTCGACGTCCGCCGGAGAGGAAGGCAAATGTTTGAAGATCAGCTTCAACGAATCGCGCCCATTGTCGTACCCTTGGTTATCGTAGGCGTACTGCAATTGCAACGATTGTTCCCGTTCCTCCAAACGGACGTTCAACAAATTATATTCGCCGCGGCCGTATCCGTCCGTCAAGCCGTCGTCTTCGTACAACCGGAACTCGCCGGACGAGCCGGCGCCGCCGCAGTATACATGCAGCGCAAGCTCGGACCAGCCCGCATCCGCGGTATGCTGGCGAAGCGCCGTCTCCGGAATGATCGCACCGGCTTTCACATAGATCGGCAGCGTGTCAAGCGGCGCATGCGCCAATATATGGCGTCCGCCTTCATGCCGTTCTCCCGTCCAATAATCGTACCAGATCCCTTCCGGCAAATAGACGGCGCGGTATTCCGCGCTTGGCCGGTAAATCGGCGCAACGATCATGTCGGGACCGAACATAAATTGGTCGCAAAGGTTGCGCGTATGCTCGTCGTGCGGATATTCGAGCACGAGCGGCCGCATAATCGGCAGCCCGGTTTGCGACGCTTCATAAAACAACGTATACAAATACGGAAGCAAACGATACCGCAATCCGATATAGCGGCGGCATATTTCCTCTATCTCGGGACCGAATTGCCACGGCTCCTGATAGACGGGCTCCATCGCGCAATGATTGCGGCTGAGCGGAGCGAACACGCCCATCTGCATCCATCGCGCCAGCAGTTCGCCCGACGTGTGGTGCACGAATCCGCCGATATCCGCGCCGCAGAAAGCGACGCCGGATAATCCCAAATTCATGCCCATCGCCATGAACATCGCCATATGTTCCCAGTAGCTGCGATTGTCGCCGGTCCATACGGCGGCATAGCGCTGGATCCCCGCATATCCGGCCCGGGTCAGCACGAACGGCCGCTCCCCTTCAAGCAGCTTTTCCAACCCTTCGTAGGTCGCCTTCGACATCGACAAGCCGTACATATTATGCCATTCCCGATGCGTCTGCGGATTGCCGTTGTTCCGGTGCAATACGTCGAGATCCATCGTTTTGGATTCGCATGCAAACACGCTCGGCTCGTTCATATCGTTCCATATGCCGCTGATGCCCATGTCGGTATAGAAACGGTGCAAGCCGCCCCACCACTCGGCGGTCCGCTCGTCGGAAAAGTCGGGAAAGGCGCTGTCTCCAGGCCAGACCTCGCCGACGAACAACGTTCCTTCGATTTTTTTGCAGAACAGTTCGCGGGAAATCCCTTCGCGGTACACATCGTATTGCTCGTCCTTCTTCACGCCGGGATCGACGATCGGCACGATCCGGAACCCCATTTCTTTCAGCTCGGCGATCATCTGCTCCGGCTCCGGAAATCGCTGCCGGTCGAACGTGAATACGCGGTACTCGTCCATATAATGAATGTCCAGGTAGATGACATCGCACGGAATATTCCGCTCGCGGAACGTCCGCGCAAGCCGCATCACTTCCTCTTGGCTCATATAGCTGTAACGCGATTGCTGATACCCCAATGCCCATAAAGGCGGCAGCTTCATCCGGCCCGTCAATGCCGTGTAGCGGGAGACGACGTCTTTGAGGCCGGGGCCCGCGATGACGTACAGGTCGAGCGCTCCCGTCTCCGGGTCGATCAGGTAGGCGCCGCTGTCGGCGCGCATATCGAACGCGGTTTTGCCCGGATTGTCGACCAGCAGCCCGTATGCCGCATCCGCGTCATGATGGATGAGGAATGGGATCGATTGGTACAGCGACTCCATATCCGGCACATGCGGGTCGTAAATGTCCGAATTCCACATCGTATACCGTTCTCCGCGTTTATTGAGAAATCCGGTCGTTTCGCCCAAGCCGTAAATGCGGGCCGAGGCATTCAGCGGACCGCGGCAGCGCAGCTTGCGCTGGCCTTGCAGCAGTTCCAGCTCCGCGACAACGGCCTTGCCGGACGCATCCACCACTTCGACGGACATCGTCGCCTTGCGGACGACTGCCGTTAACGATTTCCCGCAAATTCGCAGCTCTTCTTCCGTCTCTTTCACATCGACCTGAAACGGCGGCTCGCCAGGTACGATGGCGGAAACGGGAGGGGTGGAAGCGGGATCCGCGCCCGGCGTTCCGACGATTCTTACCGTATGTTCCGCAACGAACATGACGGCTAGGCTCGCTTTCGCTCCGTTAACGGTCACCGCGCGCGCATCCGCCTTCCAGCTTCGAAACGGGCCGAAGCCCGTTAACGACGCCGCGCCTTGCATCGATTCGTCCTCTCGGTCGGGTCGGATCGATTCACTCGTTTGCATTCGCTTCACCTCCGCTCCCTATCGCAACCGCTATGCGCCGCTTGCCGGCCGGCACGGTTACGTACAGATCGTTTCCTTTGACGCAGTACGATCCTTCCTTCAAATCGCCGATCGAATCGGCCTGCGTCATTTCCGCATCCCCGATTCGCATGCTTCGAACGCCCGCGACTTCGCGGATAAGAAGCGCAACCGTACCTTGAACGTTCGATTCCACTTCAAGTTCGAGCGCATCGTTGCGTTTGTTTCCTCGCATCAGAACGCGATGTCCCAAATCGTCTTGGAATCGGTAGTCCAATTCATTTACTGCAAATATCATAAACGCGAGCCGGTCGTAGCTGTCCACCCGATTGCCGACATGCGCGCCGATTTGCAAGCTCGAATCCAAATTAAGCGCGACGACGGAATCTTGGCGCATATAAACCGGGATGCTTTCAAGATCGGCCTGAACTTGCAGCGAAACGCCCCCGCGGATCCGTTCGTCGCCCATTAACGCCAACCATTCGCCCTCCGGGAAATAAACCCGTTTGCTGTAATGGCCTTCTTCCGTAACCGGAGCGACAAGCAGGCTGTCTCCGAACATATATTGCTCCATCAAGCCCGAACAAGCGCGGTCGTCGGGATAGGCGACTGCCATGGCGCGCATCAGCGGCACGCCCGTTTCACTGGAGACGATCGCCTGATCGTAAATGTACGGCAGCAAATTCATGCGAATGTCGGCATATCGTTTGTAAATGCCGATCACCTCCGGCTTGCCGGTACGTTCCGCAATATTCCACGGCGTACGGTCTTGGTTGAACTCGCCTTTCGTCTCCGCATGATATTGCATGACCGGGCAAAATGCGGCCATCTGCGTCGACCGGACGAACAATTCCGCCGTCGGAATATCGCCATGAAAGCCTCCGAGATCCCAACCCCAGAACGGGATGCCCGACATGCCGCTCGTCAGGCCGGCAATGATCGAAGCGCGGAACGCTTCGTACGTGGAGCGTTCGTCGCCGGCCCAATGCAGCGGATATTTCTGCGCTCCGCTGTATCCGGCCCGGCTGAAAGTAATGCCGTCGCCATTCGTTTGCCGCTGCACGAAATCGTAATAGCTGCCGATATAGTCAAGCGGATAGCGATTGCGCAATTCCTCCCCTGTCGATCCGTCGGCGAATTGCAGATCGCGGCCGAAGATGCACTCGCCGCCATCGGTTTTAAACCCGTCGATTCCGACTTCGTCCATCAAATATTGGCGTTTGCCGAACCACCATTCGCGCGCCGCTTCGTTCGAAAAGTCGATGACCAGGCAATCTTTAAACCAGTTGTACGGGATGCGGTAAGGTTCGCCGTTGCCGCGCTTCACATGATAACCGCCGGCAAGCATCGCCCGCTCGTCGTTATCGCGCTGTTCGTGCGCAATTCCGTACATATATTTCTGAATCGGAATTTGCCACAACAACACCTTCAACCCGTTGTCGTGCAAATCGGCCACCATCTGTTTCGGATTCGGCCAGCGGCCCCACTCCGGAAACGTGAAATCGCCGTACCGCAGCGGCTCGTTGCCGTCCTTCGCCTCGTACTGGGCATCGTTGAAAATATAGAACGTCGCTTCATCGCTCCATTGCTCCAACACAATGACCGTTGCCGGAATTTCGTACTTGTTGGTCAGTTCCACCTGCTTCGCCACTTCGGCTTGGCTGTCCCAATTGTTGCTCGACATCCACGGCCCGAACGCCCATTTCGGCGGAAGCGCCGGTTTGCTCGTCACATTCGCCAGTTGGCCGATCATCTCCATCGGTTTGCCCGCAAACAGGTACATCGTCAAATCGGGCGCAGCGGATTTCACATCGACTTCGATTTCCAACAGATCGGATACATGGGAACCGAAATGGAATTGCGAATACATCGTCGTATCCAGATAAACGCCGTATCCCGCCGAGCTCATATAGAACGGAACCGGCATATACGTTTTCATGCCTTGGCTCCGATATTCGTTATACACATAATTGTCCACCGAATAGCCGCGGTATTCCATGCGGGAATAACGCTCGCCCATGCCGAACGCCCGCTCCCCGTCCTGCAAGTCGAAATGGAGCCGCGCCTTGTATACGCGGCCGTCTCCATCCGTCAACAACTGTACCGGAAGCCGGTTCGGGCCGCGCGCCGTGCGGAATACGACTCCCGATCGTTCGTCGCGCAGTTCCAAGCCGAACGATTCCTCGTCGTATCGCACGGTCAGCACGTACCCGTCCAAGCGGATCGACGCTTCGCCGGAAGCGGGATTGGCCGGAAAGCCGTCACGCTCCCGCCCGCTCCATTGCAGCCGCATCTCCGCGGTTCCTCCGTTGCGGCGGGCGATGACGAGCGACGGCGCGGCCTCCATGCCCGGCAAGCCGGCGCAATGCAGCGCGATACGTTCCGCGTCGGCTGCGACTTTCGTAATCTTGCCCAGCGAGCGCCATTCGCGCACGTTGAACCGGTACGGTTCGGAAGCGGAGCGCTGCTCCCCGTCCTGAACGGCAAACCGGTATACGACTTCATCGCCGTATGCGAACCGTCCGATCGCCGCTTGCCAATACTTCTCTCCGTCCGGCGCCGTTTCGATCGTCATCGGAACGGTACGGAATTCGCCCCCGTTGACGGCAAATTCCGCTTGCGCCCGCTGCGTCGCCTCCGCTGTCGCCATGCGGACGAAAACGAGTTCCCCCGACTCCGGATAGCGCGGGGATCTTTCCGTACGATCGTATACATAAGGATCGTCCGTTCCCGTCGGTTCGTGCCGGATATGAATACCGCTCCCCGACGCATCGTTATCGGCTCCGGTCAACTTCTGACGGAGATTGGCTGCCGCTATCGAATATAGCGCCGAGGCGAAACGGCTTTCCTCCAGTTGCCCGCCGGCTTGCTGCAGCTCGTATTCGTAATAGATCGGTTCGTTTGCCGATTGCGGATCGATCGCAGGCAGCATGCCGTATTCCGTTCGTAAACGGCCGACGTTCTCGACCAGCTTTTTGGCTTCCGCCAAATCTCCTTTTTCCGAGTAATACCAAGCGAGCAGAGAGCTTATATCCGAACGCTCGCAGCCGCCGTAATACGTATCCCCGGCAGACAGGCGGACGCCTTTGCCAAGAAGCTCCCGCTCCACAACGAACAGCGCTTCGATCAGAATGCGGTCCTCAATGCCGAGCAAGCCGAAAGGTACGGCCGCCACGACGATATCTCCGTATATTTCGCGGCTGCCCAGTTTACTGACCACTTTGCCGTCTTTGATCAGCTTCGCAAACAGCAGCTCGCGCATCTCCTTGAGCAGGCGCTGCAAATCGCCTTCCGCAGGCAAGCCCTGCCCCGCTCCTACAGGCCAATGCGGCTGTACCGCCAGAACGGCGCCGTACATGACAGCCAGATTGCTCAAGTAGATCGCCGGCTCGCCCGCTCCGCCTTCCAGCCAATGCCGGCGCGGTTCGTTCCAGCGTGCGGCAATTTGCGCAACGGCCTGCGCCGCCGTATCCGCCATTTGTTCCATCAACGCCGGTTCGCCCGTCGTATTCGTATATTCCCCGACAATCCATAACCAATAGGCCAGATCGAGCGTATCGGTCCGTTCCCCAGACCGGATTTCGGCTTCTGCTTCCCGTAGGAACGGCAGCGTCTTCTCCGCATCTCCCGCCTTCAAATACGAGTAACATTCAAACGCAGCGCTTTGCAGCGACTGTTGTACATTCATCATTGCTTCGTCTCTCCCTCGTAAAATGCGCAATACATCGCATAGGCCAAAAAGCCGGCGCATGTAGCGAACGCTTCTCCCGTCACACATTCTCCCGTATGTTCGTCGACGCTCTCGCAAGCGATGCCGTTATCCATCTTCAAATGCGGAAGCAACCGAAGGAAATGATCCTTCCGGCCCGACAGCAAACTGTTGGCAATGCTCAGCACCCACGGATGCGGCGCGTGCTCGCAGCCGATATCGGCAATATTGCAGCCGGCGAACGAATATTTATATTCCGGCCGGCGGATTTGCTCGACCGTATTCGAATAGATTTCGTCGTCCCAAGCGCAGAAGCCGTAGAACGGCAGCAGCGTCAAGCTGCCCGGCGGCTCGTCGTAAATATTCCAGCCTCCCTGCAAATCGACGGACCACGCGAACATCTTCTTTCCGTCCGCTTCGCAGACGCAATGCTCATAGATCGCCCGCTTCGTTTGCTCCGCCGTGTCCCGAAGCTCCCCGCTAAACGCGGCGCCTCGGCTAGGTTCGAGCAGTTCCGCGATATACCGCAATATCGTAACGACCAATACATTATTATAGGTAAGATACGGGTATACGATCATATCGTCCGTCGGCTGCAAAAACGTTTCATACAAAGCGATTTCCGGATGCTTCTTCGTCGCGAGCACATCCAATATTTTGCGGATCCCTTTGGCGAACAAAGGCTCTTCGACGATTTCCCGCTCGCCCGTACGCTTCACATATTGATACAACGCAATGATCGGCGCGCATAATTCATCAAGTTCGAATCCCGGCTCCAGCACCGTCCCGTCGATATACCGGCTATGAATGCCGACGTTCTTCATTTGAATGTCGAACACGTACTCCAGCATGTTTCGCGCATACTTCGGATCGGCGATCAAGATGGACGGAAAGCTCCACAGCAAGCTGTCGCGGTCCCAATAAGCGGCGCTCACGTAATAGCGCGGGCTGCGCGAAGTGACGAGCACGAATTGTTCCGTATCCATCGTCAAACCGGAAGCATAGAAAAAGTTAAAGAATAAGTTCGTATTGAACAATTCGTCGAGTTTCGCGTCGCCGCTCGTCTTCCGCCGCGCTTCCAGCCAGCGCAAGGTGTCGCCCAGCAGCGCGTCGTAGCCCTTGCGCATCATTTCCTTGGCCGAAGTCGTCGATCCTACTTCTTCGAAACCGAGCCCCCAGTAGAAATGCAATTCCTTGCTTTCCCCGGGCTGAAGCTCCAACCGCTGGCCGAAACGGTATGACACCCGGTCGTCCCCGGCTTGAACTTCCGCGATATCCATCGTCTCGGCGAAAATCGGCGCAAAGGAAAAGACGGACACGGTATGGCGGAAATCGAATACATAGGAATGGTTCCAGCCGCTTTCATATGCGTGTTTCGTTCCTTGCATCGGCTTGCTCTCGTTGATCGTATGCAGCGTCCCCGCCCATACGCCTTGCATCCCCAGCGCAAGCGAGACGGCCGCTTTGCCGTTGTTGGCGGCTTGCAAACGGTACACGAAGCCTCTTTCTCCCACCGGGGCGAGCAATGTCCCTTCGAACGCCAGATCCGCGCTTCCTTCCGCTTGCGCTTCAAAGGCCGGAACCCAATCGTTCAATCTCCGCCAGCGCAAATTCCGAAGCTGCAGCTTGCGCCCTCCCGCTTCGATATACGGTTCGAACAGCGGCAGGTCCTTCGCCAAATCGCCCGTGATTTCGACAATGCCTTTGTATCCCATATGCAAAAAATTGATGGACTCGATCGCGCCGCTTCCTTCCTCAATTAACGGCAATGCGATCTGTTCGTTACCCGTAGGTACGTATCGTTTCATCATTCCACCTCATCATTTCGTTCATCTTGGTTGTGTTCCCCAAAAAAGTGACGTAACATAAAGAGAGGGAGGGACCATGTACCCCTTATACGATGATCCCATCCCCTTAACTGGATAAACCCGGAACTGACGTTATTCGCTCAAAATTTGCTCCACTTTCTTTTGGGCGTTATTTAATGCCGTTTGCACATCGGTAGCGTCTAATTTCGCTTTATCCAGTTCCTCACCTATCGCCGTCGTCAATTCATTCCATTTTTCCGGCTTCGGTCCTACCGGCGGCAACACCAACGTATCCAGCGCGTCGATGACGACCTTCTTCGATTCCGGCGGCGTTTTCTTGAAGTAATTGTCAAGCATTTGCTCGTCGGAAACTGCCGGTACGCTCCAATCTTTCTCAATGCGCTTGTCTACGACAAACGGGTTGGCGGACATAAATTTCAAGAACTTCCAAGCCGCCTCGGCATGCTGCGTATCTTTCGATACGGCCAAGCCGTCCGCGAAAAATTGATGCGCTTTCTGCGTATTGCCCGGCTCCAATGCGATATCCCACGCAAACGGCGCGTCGCTGAAGCGGGCCATATTCCAAATGCCGGTGCGCAGCATCGCGATTTTGCCCGTTTTGAACGCATTCAAGTCGGCGTCGGGTTGCGAGAACGTATCGTCGTTCAGCGGCGGGGAAACTTTATATGTTTTTGCCTTGTCGATCATCCAAGTCAAAGCTTCGATATTGGCAGCGCTGTTGACGGTCGGATTGCCGTTCTCGTCGAACACGCCTCCGCCGTTTTGCACGATCGTTTTATAGAATTCCCAGAACTGCAGCGGCGCGTAAGTGCCCCAAACTCCGTTTTTCGCATCGGTCAGCTTTTGCGCGGCCTCCAGCTCTTCTTTCCACGTCCATGACGCTTCGGGATACGGTACATTGTTTTGATCGAATAAATCTTTATTGTAGAACAGGACGACGTCGGAGAAGCTTTCGACCATGCCCAGTTGCTTGCCATCGTATTGGAAAGCGTTATAGGCGAGCTCTTTATAAATGGCAGGATCGAAATCTTGATCCGCTTCGATAACGTCGGTCAAGTCTCTAAGTACATTTTGCGCGGCATAGGACATAAAGTTTTCATACCCTACCTCGAATACGTCCGGCGCGGTTTTGGAAGCGATCGTCGTATTCAGCTTGGTGTAATAGTTTTGAAAATCGACGATTTCCAAATCGACTTTAATGTCCGGATTTTGCTTTTCGAACTCGGCGATCATTTCTTTCAGCGTCTCTTCTTGCGCGCCGCTGGCCGTATACTGCATAAATTTAATCGTTTCCCGCTTCGCTCCGTCTCCGCTGTCGGATCCTTGTCCCGCTTCGCCGCTTCCGGCACCGCATGCCGCCGCCGTCAGCATCAAACCGATCAGCAGCGTCCACAATAAACCTTTTTTCAACACTGGAAACCCTCTCCTTTGGATGAAAATACGAGTGTGATTAGACCCTTGCTTGTTGTTTCGCTTGTTTGTCAGCTTTCCGTTTCCTGCTTCCGCTCGTTACCCGTTTGCGGCATCACCCCTTCCAAAGCCGAAATCCGGCTTTATTTGATCCCGGTCATCGTAATGCCTTTAATGAAATGCTTCTGCGCGAACAAGAACACGATAAAGATCGGGATGAACGCGATAACGTTGCCCGCCATCAGCACGTTCCATTCGGTCGCCCACCGGCCTTGCAGCTTGCTTAGGCCGAGCGGCAGCGTCATGAGGCCCGTATCGCTCGTAATGATGAGCGGCCACAAGAAGTTGTTCCATGAGCTCATGAACGAGAAGATGAGCAGCGTTGCCAGCACCGGCTTGCTAAGCGGCAGGATGACGGAACGGAACACGCGGAAATACGACGCTCCGTCGATGAAAGCCGCCTCCATCAGCGAATTGGGAATGCCCATCATATGCTGGCGCAGCAGAAACGTGCCGTATGCGCTGAATATGCCCGGCAGTATTAAACCGGCAAGCGTGTTCACGAGACCCAGCTTTTGAAAGATGATGAATAGCGGCGTCATCGTCACTTGCATCGGGATCATCATCGTCACGAGAAACAGCAAGAACAAAGCGCCCCGGCCGCGGAACGGAATTTTGGCGAAGACGAAGGCCGCCATCGCGCAGACGAGCAATTGCAGACCGGTCGAGATGACCGCTACGATCACGCTGTTCCATAACGATTTGAATATCGGAAAATACTTCTGAATCTCGATGAAATTATCGAAATTGAAATGCGACGGAATCCATTGCGGCGGCATTTTGACGACTTCCAAACTATCTTTGAAAGCGCCGGACAACATCCATAGAAAAGGAAATACGAAAACGACTGCCGCAATCATCAAAATCAAATGCGTGACAAGGTTTTTCAGCGTAGACGTTTTACTTTTCATAGATGACCCACCTTTTTTGCAATTGATTCTGAATGACGGTAATAACGAAAATGATGGCGAACAGCACCCACGACTGCGCCGAAGCGAAGCCCATTTTGTTGTTCATGAACGCGTTCTTGTATACTTGCTCTACGATCGTGCTCGTGCTTCCGGCCGGCCCCCCGCCTGTCATGATCATGACCTGGTCGAACAACTGGAAGGAGTTGATCAACGAGATCGTCAGGACGAAAAATAACGCCGGCGTCAACAGCGGAAGCGTAATCTTGAACAGCCTGCTCCAGGACGTCGCGCCGTCGATTTGGGCCGCTTCGTAGTAATCGTCCGGAATTTCCTGCAGGCCTGCCAGCAAGATGATGGCGACAAAGCCGACATCCTTCCATACCGTGACCGCGATAATCGCCGGCATCGCCCAGAAAAAGTCTTGCAGCCACACCGGGCCTTGAATGCCGAACCAGGACAGGAAGTAATTGACAAGCCCGCTCTGTCCGTTCAAAAACCAGCGCCATACGATGGATACGGCGATCCACGACGTAATGACCGGAATGAAAATGGCCGCTCTGTAAAATTTGATGCCCCGTACTTTGCGGTTGAGCAGCAGAGCGAACAGCACGCCGAATAGAAGCACCAGCGGCAAATATCCGACCAGAAATTTAAATACGTTAAGTATCGACGTGTACGATTTCTCGTCTTGAAACACTTTCACATAATTGTCGGCTCCGATAAATTTCGGATCGGAGAGCATATTCCAATCCGTAAAACTGATCACGCCGGATGCGATCATCGGAACGAGCTGAAAGAGCAGCAGCCCGAGCAAACTCGGCAGCAGAAAGACCAAGATGGCTGTGCGCTTCATCCATTTGTTTTGACCTACCATCGCCATGTTCCTTTCTTCGTAGAATTCAATTGATTTTTTTGACCGTTTCGCGTTCCACGATTTCAATCGGCAGCAGCGTTACCGTATGATCCAGCTCCTTCTTTCCTTCGAGCACCTGCATCAAATAACGGGCCGCCGCCACGCCGCGCGCTTTCACATCCTGCTTCACCGTGGTCAGCTTCGGAATGAATATGTTGGCTAATGAAATATCGTCAAAACCGATGACCGAAACGTCGTCCGGCACGGTAAGGCCGCGGTCTCTCAGCCCGTTAACGGCGCCGAAAGCCATCATGTCCCCGGTGGCGAACACCGCCGTAATTCCTTGCCGCTGCTCGGCGATTTGCCGGCCGGCTTCCACCCCGTACTCGTAGCTCACCGATCCTTCGAACACGAAATCGTGATTATAGAACAGGTTCGCTTCCTGAAGCGCGCGTTTATACCCTAAATATCTTTTCTCCACGACGCCGTCTTTGCGGATGGTTCCCGTTACAAGGGCGATATTGGTATGGCCGTTGTCGATCAAATGCTTTGTCGCCAAATAGCCGCCCAATTCGTCGTCTATGCGGATTTTTTTGAAATTATCGTCGTTGATATAGCTGTCGATCAGCACGATCGGCATTTTCACTTTTTTCAAATCTTCGTAGAAGCTTTCCTGGAAAATTCCCATAATGACCGCGCCGTCCAAATTGCGCTGCATCGTCAAGTCGAGATAACCTTTATTTTTCTCCACTCCGGATAGAATAATGTGATAATCGTGCTGGCGCAGCTCCGATTCGATCCCGCAAATCAAATCGCTGTAAAAAGGGTTTTCCAGCAGCAGTTGCTTCTGGTCTTCGGTTTGCGGAATGACGACGCCGATCAGGTTCGACCGGTTGCTGGCCAAACTGCGCGCCGAATAATCGGGAATGTAATTGAGTTCGGATATGGCTTGCTTGATTTTGGCGAGCGTATCTTCGGACACCTTCCCTTCCCTGCCGTTTAGAACGTAAGAGACGGCTGCCGTCGACACCCCCGCTTTCTCCGCAACGTCTTTGATCGTAATCCGTTTCATGAGGCACCTTCTTAAACTGAAATAGTTGGATCGATTGATCGCATCCACGCCTTCCGCTGCGTTAACGCCGCAATCGCCGGACATCGCTCGTTCGGGGATTGAACTTCTTCGCAGTTAAGCGTTTAACCATATAATAAGTTAGATCGACCTATTTTTCAACCTTTTTCCCAAAAATTAATCGCATACATTTGTGAATTTAAGTTAACTGTTTAACCAAATATCCGGTTTCGAAAGGGCTTCCAACACTGCAAACGGCAGGGTTCGAAATGAATTGTGTGGAAATCTCGAAGAAAGTTGGCGGGGGATTTTACCAATCGTTGCATTAACTTTTGTTGCAATATTGAAACAGTTGGGTGGATACCGTGCTATTCCTTCATATTGCTTCTACCGCCCCGGCGCCCAAGTTCGCGGACACAGGAGACGCTAATTGTGACAAACGACCCGATTTCGGCCAGTTTGCGGACAGACGATCCTTTATTCGCGGCAAAAGCGTAAAAATAAGCCCTGCGACGAACGGATAACGGAACCAATGTCCGCCGAAACAGCGAATAAGCGGTTTTGACGCAAAATAACGGTCTTACGGTCCGGATCGCAATTTCTCGATGCAATGCCAGTGCGATTTTATCGCGATTTCGAGGTGAAAATCGTGCAAATTGGTGTCAATTTCATAAGACCGCTGGCGGCTGACGACCCGTCGGGCGCGGTAACGAAACTGGAACACGTTAATAGCCTGTAAATCACCTTGTTGCTCGTGTAACGAAACGGGAACACGCTAATGAGGGGAAATCGGCGGTAAAACCGCCGATTTCCAATGAATAACGATACGTACTTTCGTATAAATTTGGAACGTCTTCATTTTGAGCCCAATAAGGATCGTTAGTTTCGGTAGCGCCAAACCGGGAGTGTAAGTCCGCGCGGATCGCCTTCGAAATCGCGGGAGATATCCCCTTTTATATGCGCTTTCGCAGTTTATTCGATTCATTCATGGCAGGATGCGTTCACTATGCTTTGCGTATACCGATAATTTCATATATTTTTACCATATCGAGATGCTGGCGCACGGCTTCCGCGATCCGGTCGAAAGCAAGCTGCTGCCGATCGCGGTAGACGAACGGTTGCCCGGCAAGCTCCAGCCCTTTCTCTTCGCGTGCAAGATTCAACCATGTATGGCGAAAACGGTCGTTATGAAAAATACCATGCAAATACGTGCCCCAAATCCGGCCGTCTTCCGAAACGGCGCCCTCCTGCGCCGGCGAATTCCCGGAACGGTCGATCAGCGCCATAAGCCGATGCATTCGCTCGTGTGCCGGAGCCGTCTGCCCCATATGAATTTCATAGCCGGCCACTTCGATTCCGTTCATGCGTGCCCAAGCCGGATGACTGCAGGCGATTTCTCCGCTTGCCCGTTCCGTTCTTTTCTCCGGATAAAAAACCGTTTCGAGGGGCAAATAACCCAAACCTGCAACGTCTGCCGTTTCATCCGGATTTCCCGACTCGACGCCATGGGGATCGCGCAGCTTCCGTCCCAGCATTTGATAACCGCCGCAAATGCCGGCAAGCCGGCATCCCGCGGCGACGCGGGCGGCAATCGCATCGTCAAGGCCGGCCGAGCGCAAATATTCGAGGTCGCCGAGCGTATTTTTCGTGCCGGGCAAAATGACGATGTCCGGCTCTCCCAATTCGGCCGCGGTTTGTACGTACCGCAGGCGCACATCCGGTTCCGCCGCAAACGGATCGAAGTCGGTAAAATTGGAGATGCGCGGATACCGGATCACCGCAATGTCCAGCACAGCGTCCTTACGCTTCGCATCCGCCGGATCTTGCCGGCGCACGAGCGCCATCGAGTCTTCCGCCTCGATATCGAGCTGCGGCAGAAAAGGCAGCACCCCGAGAACGGGGATGCCCGTCCTTTGTTCCAGCCAGTCCAGCCCCGGCTGCAGCAGCGTCTTGTCCCCGCGGAATTTATTGATAATAAATCCTTTCACGCGGGCGCGCTCCTCCGGTTCCAACAGCTCGAGCGTGCCGACGATCGAGGCGAACACGCCCCCGCGATCGATATCCGCCACGAGCAGGACCGGCGCATCGGCCCAGGCGGCGAGCCGCATGTTCACGATATCCCTGTCCTTCAGATTGATCTCGGCCGGACTGCCCGCGCCCTCAATCACGATGACATCATGCCGCGCGCGGAGCCGTTCCAGCGCATCGACGACAATTTGCTTCGCAAACGGCAAAAAGTCGCGCCGGTAATCTTGCGCGCTCAACTGCGCATAAGGCTTCCCGTGCACGACGATTTGCGCGTTCATCTCTTTCATCGGCTTGATCAGAATCGGATTCATATCCGTCGTCGCAGGTATTTCGCAAGCTTCCGCCTGCACGCCTTGCGCGCGCCCAATTTCTTTGCCGTCCAATGTGACGTAAGAATTGAGCGCCATGTTTTGCGATTTGTACGGGGCGACTTCCCAGCCGTCCTGTTTCAGCACGCGGCATAATGCCGTCGTCACTACGCTTTTGCCGACATCGGAAGCCGTGCCCTGCAGCATAATCGTCCTTGCTCTTCCCGTTTGCATCATCGCGATCCATATACCTCCCGTTCATCCGGCTCAAAGCGCAAATTGATGGCCGATAACGGCCAACGCGACCAACAGCGCCGTTTCCAGCCATTCGTTTAGCGCGCCGTACGTATCCCCCGTCAGACCGCCCAGCTTGCGGGCGATATAAGACGCGGCCAACCAGCCGAGCAGCAGCGCGCCGGCGCCCATGAGAAGCGGCATGGCGGGTTCGATCGGGCGGATCGGCTCGCCGGAGCCGCCGGAACCCGCCCATAAACCTAAAGCCGCAATAACGATCGATACGGCCGCAGCCGTCGCGGTCGCCGCAGCCGCATGCCGGGCGCCCGCTTGCTTGAAATAGCTGCCGAGGCCCGAATCTTGGCGCGCATACGGCCAACGGACGATCGCAACGACCATAAACCACCGGCTCCAAACGAACGGCAGCGCCACATACCATAGCCAATGACCCTGTTCCAGCAGCGTATATATCGCCGCGCCTTTGATCATGAGCGTCAATACGCACACGATCACGCCCATCGCGCCGACGCGGCTGTCTTTCATAATGTCCAGCATTTGCTCGCGCGGCCGATGGCTTAACAAGCCGTCCGCCGTATCCATGAGCCCGTCCAAATGCAGCGCGCCGGTCAACATGACCGCGAATGCGAGCGACAGCGCCGCGGCGAGCGCGGGCGGAACGGCGAAACCTGCCGCGAACCCGGCTGCGTACAACAACCCGCCCAGCGCCGCGCCGACGAGAGGATAGAACGCGACGCTGCGTACAAACACTTCTTTCGTATAATTCACACGCACCGGGAACGGAATCCGGCTCAAAAATTGAAACGCCGCCGCTAACGCCTCCCATTGCCGTTTCATAATCGATACGCCCTGCTCTTAAGCTCGATCGGAATGCCGGCCGTCACCAGGAAAACTTGATCGCACAGAGCGGCAAGCTTCTGGTTCATCGAACCCGCCAAATCGCGGTATACGCGGCCTAGCGGGTACTCCGGCACGATTCCGTCGCCCACTTCGTTCGTTACGAAGACGAGCGGTCCGGCGTACGCCGCCGCCGCGGCAACGAGCGCGTCGATTTGTTCGGCAACCGCGTCGGCCGCCGCGTTCCAATTCCCGTCCGAATCCGCGCGCAGCAGCCAATTCGAGAGCCATAGCGTCAAACAATCGACCAGCACAACGCGCGCTTCGGAACTTCCCGGCGCTGCCGCCGGCGGGATGCCCGCATCGATCCGCTTGGACCATTGCTCCAATAGGCCGGACACTCCATACGGTTCCTCAATCGTCTCCCATGCGTATTCCGCCCGCTCCCGCTGCAAACGGTGCAGCCGGACCCGTTCGCGCATTTCCTCATCGTAGATTTGCGAAGTGGCAACATACACGCCGGAAGGGGCCAGCGTCATGCATAACCGTTCGGCAAAACGGCTTTTGCCGCTGCGCGCCCCTCCCGTCACTAGAATTGGCATGCTCTACTCCCCCTTATTGCGATTCGCCGCCGGACGATACGCCGGCGCTTGCAAACGTCGCCATCTCGCGCATGATTTTCACGGCCGCGTCGATGAGCGTAAATGCAAGTACGGCTCCCGTCCCTTCCCCGAGCCGCATATCCAGCTGCAGCAGCGGCGTCAGCCCTAGCTCGTCCAACAACGCTTCGTGACCTTGCTCTTGGGACAGATGCGAGCCGATCATATAGCCGGCAGACAGCGGGGCCAGCCGCGCCGCGACCAATGCGGCCGCGGAGGAAATAAAACCGTCGATGACGACCGGGCAACGATGCTTTGCGGCGCCGAGAATGACGCCGACCAAGCCGGCGATTTCCAGGCCGCCTACCTTCGCCAGCACATCGAGCGCATCCGCGGCGTTCGGCCGGTTTACGGCAATGGCTTTGCTTACGACTTCGCGCTTATGCGCCATCTTCGCGTCGTCGATGCCGGTGCCGCGCCCGACGGTTCTATCCGGCGCCATGCCTGACAATACGGACAATATGGCGGCGCTGGCCGTCGTATTGCCGATGCCCATCTCGCCCGTCGCGAACATCCGGTATCCGTCGTTCACATATTGTTCGACGATATCCGCGCCGACCAGTATCGCTTGCAGCGCCTCCTCCCGGCTCATCGCCGGCCCTTTCGCCATATTCGCCGTCCCTTTGCGGACTTTGCGCGACACTAGCTGCGGATGCTCCAAATCGCCGTTCACGCCGATATCGACGCAAACGACTTCCGCCCCCGCCTGCCGGGCGAGCACGTTTACCGCCGCTCCGCCCGCCACAAAGTTCATAACCATTTGCGGCGTAACCGCGGCGGGAAATGCGCTCACGCCTTCCTCGCATACGCCGTGATCCCCCGCCATGACGATGACGGCTTTTTTCCCAAACTCGGGTTTCGCTTCTCCGGTCATGCCGGCAAGCTGTGCGGCGATCGCCTCCAATTTGCCCAAGCTTCCCGGCGGTTTCGTCAACTGATCCAAATGGTTCCGCGCCTGCTCCTCCGCTTCGCCGTCCAACGGCTCGATGCCGGCGCACAGCTCAGTGAATCGATGTAACATCATCCCGACCTCCTCCGAATGTTTTCTCTTGTTGCCCGTCTTCCGGCTGCAGCAAAATTTGGGGCGCACGATTGAGCGGATGGGAGATCACGATCGGATCGACCCCGAATACTTGCCTAATTCGTTCTTTACGAATAATTTCATCCGGCGCGCCGTCGGCAAGAAGTTTTCCTTCATGCAGCAGAAGCAGCCTGTCGCAATATTGCGCCGCCAAATTGAGATCATGCAGCACGGCGATGACCGTCAACCCGCATTCCCGCTGCCATGAGCGAACATAGTCCATAAATTGGATTTGATAATGAATGTCCAAATACGTTGTCGGTTCGTCCAGCAGCAACACTTCGGGCTCTTGCGCCATCACTTTGCCGAGCGCCGCCCGCTGCCGCTGGCCCCCGCTTAACTCGTCCAGCGTGCGGTGCACGATTCCGTCCAAATTCAATCGCTGCGTGATCGCGGACAATAACGGTTCCGCATCGCGCGAATCTTGGCCGAGCCAATTCTGAAACGGAAAGCGGCCCATTTCCATCACTTCCCGCACCGTATACCCGATCGGCGGCAGCGCGTCCTGCTGCAGGACGGCAAGGATGCGGGACAGCTCCTTGCGGGAATAGGAGGCCACGTCTTTTCCCATCACTTCAATCGTGCCCGAGGTCGCCGCCTCCACCCCCGACAGCAAGTGCAGCAGCGTCGATTTGCCGCTGCCGTTCGGTCCGATAATGCCGAGCCACTCGCCGCGCGCCGCAGAAAAACAGATGTCGCGCAGCACCGTCGTATCGTCGTACCGTTTCGCCACGTTTTCGACACGAATCACAACGCTTCAGCTCCTCCGCAATTTTTTGTTCCGATGCAGCAAATAAGCGAAGAACGGCGCCCCGACGAAGGCGGTTACGACGCCGAGCGGAATTTCCGTCGGCGCCAGCACCGATCTGGCCGCGGTATCCGCCCATACCATGAAGATGCCGCCGCCGATGGCGGACAACGGCACGATCAGCCGGTAGTCCGGCCCGACAAGGAGCCTGACCATATGCGGGACGACCAGCCCGACAAAGCCGATGACTCCCGCTACCGATACCGCCGCCGCCGTCATGAGCGTAGCGGTCAGCAGCACGATCGTCTTTGTCCGCTCGACATGCAGTCCAAGGTGGGCGGCCTGCCGCTCCCCTAGCGCCAAAATGTTCAGCGGCCTCATGTACCGGATCAGCACGATCCAGCCGATCAACAAATACGGAGTCAACACGGCGACATACGGCCAACCGCGCAGCGCCAAGCTGCCCATCGTCCAGAACAAAATATCGTTCACCGTCTGCTTGGACATCGCCACGAGAAAGGAAACGACCGCACCCAGAAACGCTTGCATTACAACGCCGGATAAAATTAACGTTTCGGTTGGAATTTTGCCTTCCCGCTGCGCCATACGCAGTACGATCCACAACGTGATCGAGCCGGTCGTAAAAGCGACGAGAGGAATCGTCCATTGCCCGGCAAACGAATACTGCATCCCGAAATAAATTAAGAAAGCCGCCCCGACCGAAGCGCCGGACGATACGCCGAGCGTAAAAGGATCGGCGAGCGGATTCCGCAGCACCCCTTGAAACGCCGCACCGGCCAGCGACAGCGATGCGCCGACCAGCATGCCGAGGACGATGCGCGGCAACCGGACCTTCACCATGATCTGTTCCGCGGAATCGGTCCACGTCTGCGGAATCGAATCCCCGACCCATGGAATCCGATGAAGCACAATCGCCGTAATATCCCGCACCGGCACTTGCACCGAACCGATCGCAATACAGACCACAATGGACAAAAGGAGGAGCAAACCTCCGGCTCCTCCCCACACTAGCAGTTTCGTTTTCATTTATTTCACCAAATCGGGATAGATGCCTTTCGCCATTTCAAGCAACCCTTCCGTTAGCCGCGGTCCCGGTCTGCTGAGCGTATTGTCGTCCAAACCGACGACGCGGTTTTCTTTGATCGCTGTTATTTTATCCCAGCCGCTGCGTCCGCGAATGATCTCTTCCAGCGGTTTCTTCGTATCGAAATCGACCAATTCCTTCGCGTACAGGATGACGTCCGGATCGGCCTGAATAATATTTTCCTCGCTAATTTTGCTCCAGCCTGTAATATCGGAAGCGACGTTCACGCCGCCGGAAATCGTGATGAGTTCGTCCATAAATTCGCCCTTACCGACGGTATAGCCCGGAGAAAACTCGACATACACCTTCTTCTTCTCCTCCGGCTTCAAGTCCTTCACCGCTTCGACGACCCGGTCGCGATCCGCCTTCATCCGGTCGGTCACTTGTTTCGCCTGTTCCTGCCGGTCCGTGATCTGCCCGTACAATTCGATATTGGCGATGACATCGTCCAACGTTTTCGGCTCGACTTTGAAAATGTTAATGCCGAGGCTGCGCAATTTTTCCACCGTATCGGCTTTCATCGAGATCCCGGTAAACACGATATCCGCTTGCGCGGCGATCAGCGACTCTTCGTTCGGTTTCGTAATGCCGCCCATTTTCGGTTTGGACAGCGCCGCCTCCGGGTAGTCGTCGTAATCGGAGACGCCGACGATTTGCTCGTCAAGCCCTAATGCGAATAACGACTCCGTTTCGGCAGGCGATACGGAAACGATTTTTTCCGGCGCCTTGTCGAAAGTAAATTCATGCCCGGTCGCATCCTTGACCGTCAGCGGATATTGCGTTTTTAAATCCGCCTGGCCGGACTCCGTCTTGCCGTCCGTCTGTTCTTGCCCTTGGGCCTGTCCTTGTTCGAGCCCGGCATTCGTTTCATCCGCCGCCGTTTGCGGACCGTTCGAACCGCATGCGCTAAGCGCGAATGCGAGCGTGAACGCCAGCATCCAGGCTGCGATTCGTTTGAAGCTGTTTGTCATTTCGTTCCTCTCCTCCACCTAGTAACGATTCCGAAGAATGCTTGACGCGAATACCCATTACGGACATACCGACGGCATCAACAAGAAAACCCCGATCCTGGGATCGAGGTACGTCGAATTCGAAAGCAACATTAGCGTGATGCTCCAAATTAGCGCAATCCTTTCCTCGAAGGATTTGTAAGTCGCACCCATAGGCAGGTCTCCTGACTTGCGGGTTACTATTTTCTCGCCTTCCCATCCGAATAAGGACAGTGGCCGTTGTGAGAAAATCCCCGGTTTACAGTGGCGGGACCGTGCCGGATTTGCACCGGCTTCCCTTTTAACCTTGCAATCTCGCTCCGTACGAAACGGCAAGGACCCATCGGTATTGTATTCAATTCTATCTTTCAAGCGATTCGTCTCAGTGTTGATTATATGGGAAAACCCCCGGCTTTACAACCTGTTTGCAAAAATATCACACCTTGAGCCGCGCTTCTACCGAAGCAGGTCAAGGCCAAGCAACGCCGCCGCGCATACTAAGGCGAACAACGTCGCAACGTCCAGCATGAGCCGCGCCGCCTTGCGAATATGATCCGCCCGAAGCGGATGAACCGGATCGCCCATGTAGGCCCGAAACGAAGCGACGCCTTTGTACATGTTCAAGCCTCCGAGCCTTACCCCGAGCGCTCCCGCGACCGCCGACTCGGGCCATCCGCTGTTCGGGCTCGGATGGAGGTTCGCGTCGCGGCGGACGGTGCGCCAAGCGCGCGCGGCGTCGAGACGGCGCAAGAAGGCGGCCAGCGTAAGCAGTACCGCCGTGAGACGGGCCGGTATCCAGTTCGCGATATCGTCAAGCCGGGCCGATGCCCAGCCCAGATGCAAATATTTATCGTTTTTATATCCGACCATCGAGTCGAGCGTATTGACGGCCCGATAGGCCATCGCCAGCGGCGCGCCCCCGATGGCGGCATAGAACAGCGGGGAGACGATCGCATCGACGATGTTCTCGGCGACCGTTTCCACGGTGCCGCGCACGATCTCCGGCTCGTCCAGCTTCCCCGTGTCGCGGCCCACGATCATGCCGAGCGAACGGCGCGCTTCGGGCAAGCGGCCGGAAGCCAAGTGCCGGTATACCTCCATCCCGGCGTCCTTGAGCCCTTTGGCGGCGATCGTCGTGGAGATGAGCCATGCCTCCGCTCCCCAGGCCAGCCAAGGATGAATGCGCGCCAGCAAGGCGAGAACGAGCCAGACGATGGCGAACGAACCGCCCGCGAGCAGCAGCGGCAGCAGCATGCCTGCAAGCTTCAGCTGCCGGCCGGGCCCGGCGAAACGGCGAATCGCCCTCTCGACCGCAACGATCGCTTTGCCCATCCATACGACAGGATGGGGAAGCCGCCTTGGATCGCCCACGATACGGTCGACGATGTAGGCTACTACCAACAATATTGCCCGGATCGCCATTTACGTCAATTCTCCTTGCGTTCGTACCGCTTCATAGACGGTTTCGTAGACGAGGCGCCCGAGCAAATTGCCGAGCGTCGTCGCGCTGCCCGCATAGCGGTGAACGCCGGCGAAGCGCTCGCTTTGGCTGGCGGCGATCGCTACCGTATCCGTCGTCGTGCCTGTCGCGATCTCGCCGGTATGCGCGTCGACGATGCCAAGATCCTGGAAGGCCGCGCTCTTCGCCTCCGTCGCCGTAATGAGCGCGCCGGCCATCGCCGCTTGCGTCAACCTGCCGTCAATGGCGACGATCGTATTGATCGTACCCGCTGCGTAAGCGCTGAATACCGGGCGTTCCTTGCCTGCGCGCGCCCCGTTGGATGTGCCGGCGGTCGTGCAGCAGACGATCGCCGCCTGATCGCCCTCCGCCTCGGCAATCGAGGCAAGGGCGATGTTGGCCGCCGTCAGCAGGCCGATCGTCCGCTCCGGCGCATATCCCCATGCGCCGATCAAGCCGTCGATATGAGCGACCGGATCGGCGCAGTCGAACGTCTTCGGCACGAAGGCGTTTATGATGCGGTCAGCTCGGCCGAATCCGCCGCCGTACGGCGCGCCGCTCAGCGTCTCCAGCCCGCATGGGGCGTTCATGACGATATGCCCCAAGCCGAGAGGCTCGCTCCCGTTTCGGCAATGCCGGAACTCGAGCCCGGGCCAGACGCGGGATAGGTACGCATCGTTCTCCTTGGACAAATTGCGAAACGGTTGGCTCATTGTCTCATCCCTCCCGGCCATACTTCTTTCATCGCTTCGATCAAGCGTTCGTTCGCCTTCCGGTCTTTCACCGCAATGCGGATATCGGCAGCGGTCAATCCTTCGTACATCGAGCAATTGCGAATCAGCACGCCGATTCGTCCGAGCTCGGCTTGCATCCGCTCCGCCGTCCACGGCGCCGGCAGCCGCACAAGAATGAAATTGGCTTCGCTCGGCCAAGTTCGGCAGCCGAAATCCCGCTCCAGCGTTTCGATCAGAAACGCGCGCTCCTCCGCCGTGCGTTCCCTCGTCATCCGCTCATACGTTTCTCCTGCCGCCAGGCAACATTCGCCAGCCGCAAGCGCCAGCCGGTTCACGCTCCATGTGACCTGCTTGCGCTTCATACGCCCGATCGTTTCCGGATGCGCGGCGGCGAATCCGAGCCGCAGTCCGGGAATCGCGTAAAATTTGGTCAGCGACCGGATTACGATCAAATGAGGGTATTTCGGCAGTCTAGGAAGCATCGTCGCTTGCCGTTCCGGCGGAATGAAATCGATAAACGCTTCGTCCAGCACGATATAAGTGTCCGTTTCCTCCGCCCGTTCCAATACCGTCTCCAACGTTGACATATCGTATTGCAGCCCTGTCGGGTTGTTCGGCTGCCCGATAAAAACCAGATCCGTCCGTTCGAGCAAATTGCATAATTCGGCCGTACCGGCGCGAAATCCGTTCTCCTCGCCGCCTTGCGCCGCGACGACGTTCGCGCCGAATTGGCGTGCCAACTGCATATATTCCGAAAAGCACGGGGTGACGATGCCGACATTGCGCGGCGCAAGCCCGAGCACCGCCAGCGCCATGCACTCCGCCGCGCCGTTCCCGATGCAGATGGAGGAAGGCTCCAATTCTGTCCGCTGCGCGAGCAGTTTGCGCAACTCACGATGATCGGGATCCGGATAATGGATTACCGAATGCAATTCCTGCCGCAACCGTTCCATTAGACCCTCCGGCGGGCCGAGCGGATTAATGTTTGCGCTGAAATCGAGTATGCTGTCCGGCGCAACGCCGAATTCCGCCGCCGCCGTATCCAAGTCGCCCCCATGCCCGAATCGTTCGATCATTTATCATGTCTCCCCCATTTTTTATAATGGTACCATTATGTTCTCGATCGCCCGTTTCCGTCAACTCCCCGCCGCCGGGCCGCGCGCAGTCCGGCTATATCTCATTGCGGGCAAGCGAAAACCGCCGGGTCGATTCCCGGCGGCGAAAAGTCGCTGGTGCGCCGCAAGTGACATGCAATATCGGGACGCATGTTATTTGCACCCGACAGCAGTCGAGCGTCTGACAATTAGATGGAAAAAACGGCGCTAATATGATCCTTTTTCCTCGATATTCTCAAATAGATGGAAAACATACCGTTAATTGATCCGTAGTCGATCAATATCGCGCGAACGGTTGGAATTGCCTCCGCAATTTACCGTTAATGCGCTTCCCCTGCTCAAACGGCACGAAATAGATGTAGCTTTTACCGCTAATCGCACCGGAACGCCTTCATCGGGCACAAACTTGACGGGGCCACCCAGCACACATAACGGGCAGCCCAACGACCGCTTAACCGAAGGCCCGGCGTATAGTGCAACGGAGAGCCTAACGTACAGCGCACGGAGAACCCGACCCGCACACATAACGTACAGCGCGCCGCTACATCCGAAACGTCCGTTCCCCTATACCGCTTCCTTCGCCGGAATCATATCTTTGCGCCGGTAAATGCCGAGCAAGAGTCCCATCATCCCCATCCATATCAATTGCTGCCCGCCGCCGGCGCTTATAAACGGGAGGCCGATGCCCACTATCGGGAGCACGCCGAAAGACATCAGCACATGCCAGGCAAATTGCACCGCAAACACGAAACAGATAACGCCGCCGACAACGGAGCCGAACGCGTCCCGGATGCGCAGCGTCATGCCGAGCAGGCG
This sequence comes from Paenibacillus sp. MSJ-34, assembly GCF_018918005.1. Lineage (GTDB taxonomy): Bacteria > Bacillota > Bacilli > Paenibacillales > Paenibacillaceae > MSJ-34. Next base: position 64,053 of record NZ_JAHLPR010000034.1, read on the forward strand.
CCGGACGAGAAAGACCATCAGCACGATGGCCGCCGCTCCCGCCAGCCAACCGAAGCTGTAAATGAAATAGGTAAACACCATTTCATACTGGATGCTTGGAATGAGCGGATTCGGCGCGCCAAGCCCCAGCCCCCACCATCCTGCCTCGCCGATCGCCTTGAGCGATTGGAGCGTCGTATAGCCTGCCCCTTCCGGATCGGCGGCCGCGCTTACGAAAGCAGGCAACCGGAACATGAAGCTCGCTCTTGCGGGAAAGAAATGATAAAGCAGGAAGACGGGAATCGCAGCGAAAGCGAGCATAGCCAAGTTATGTTTCCAATTGCGCGCGTGCAGCCACCACAATACGAAAAAACCTAGGGCGAACAGGAGCGCATACAACAAGCTTGGAACGCCCATCAGCCACAGGAACGGGATTCCGAACAGGACCGCCGCGAGCCCCCACGCTTTCCAGCCTTTATCCGCGCGCTGCGTTACGATCCCGGCGATGGCCAATAGCAGCAAATACGGGACAAAACTATAGATGTTGACGCCGATTCCGCCGACGGCAAGCCAGCCTCTTTCGCCGTTCATAGTCGTGTCGAACCGCATCGCCAATAACATAAGCAGCAGCGAGCCCGCGTACAACGGCACTGCGATCTTTTGCAGCTTGCGATAATCCATAAAAAAGAATGCCGCGAACGCAATCAAACCTAGGCCTAGAAAAATCAAATGACGGTTGACATAATCAAGCTTGCCGTCCCCTGCCTGAACCGAAGCCATCGCCAGTACACCGACGATAAGCCAAACCGCAAAAAAACCGATAAACCCCCAGTCGACGCGCGGCTTATGCGCCGAATGGAACTGGCGTCCAACGGCATGCGCGTCGCCCATATGACGAATCGCTTCCGCCGCGGCTTCCTCCTCCGGCATCCCCGCGGCAATCGCCTCTTCCATCCGTTCGGCGATATGATTCTCCAATTCTTCCCGGATCGAATCATGCACATCCTTCGCTTTCACATGTTTCAACACTTCATCGATATATGCGCTAATTTTGCCTTGATGCGGCGCTACGCTCATGCTCCTCCCTCCCCTAACACACCGTCCAGCGAATTGCGGAACAGCGTCCACTCCGCCTTTTTCTCTTCCAATAGTCGTTTGCCGGCCGGCGTAATGCGATAATATTTACGTTTGCGCCCATCCTGCCGATCCCAATAAGCCTCCACCAATTTGCCGCTTTCCAGCGTATGTAGAATGGGATACAACGTCCCTTCGCGCAATGCGAACGTCCCGCCCGATCGGCGTTCGATCTCCTTCGTCATTTCGTAACCGTACATTTCTTTCCGCTCCAGCAGCGATAAAATGAGCATGACGGTACTTCCCTTCAGCAATTCCTTATTAATTTTCAAACGAATCCTCCTCCTTGCGCAGGCACCTTTTACCTTGATTTACTATACATCGTATATCTATTTATTATAATGCGGCACTTGTCCCCCGTCAACGGCGAAATTCTTTGTCTAACCCGGCAATTTGATTTACAATGTGTAAGGAGAGAATAAATAAAATGTCCAGGAGGAGTGAGCCATGCTATTTATCGATAATCAGGGCATTACCGATCCGAGGGTGAATTTGGCCATAGAAGAATATGCGCTCAAGCATTTGCCGGCGGATGACAGTTACCTTCTGTTTTATATTAACGAGCCTTCGATCATCATCGGCAAGCATCAGAATACGATCGAAGAGATCAATGCGGAGTATGTCCGGGAACAAGGAATTCACGTCGTACGCCGTTTGTCGGGAGGCGGCGCGGTCTATCACGACCTTGGCAACCTGAATTTCAGCTTTATTACGAAAGACGACGGCCAATCTTTTCATAACTTCCGCAAGTTTACCGAGCCGGTCATCGAGGCGCTGCGCTCGCTGGGCGTCGAAGCGGAATTGACCGGACGCAACGATATCCAGGTTGGAGAACGGAAAATTTCGGGCAATGCCCAATTCTCTACCCGAGGCAGAATGTTCAGCCACGGAACGCTGCTGTTCGATTCGGAAATCGAAAGCGTCGTGTCCGCCTTGAACGTCAACCCGGAGAAAATTCAATCCAAAGGCACCAAATCGATCCGCAGCCGGGTAGCGAATATTAAGGAGTTTTTGAGCAAGCCGATGACGATCGAGCAATTTAGAGCCGAATTGCTCCGTTCCATCTTCGGCATGGACCCCGATCAAGTGCCGCAATATAAGCTGACGGAAGAAGATTGGCGCCAAATCGAGCGAATTTCCGCCGAGCGGTACCGGAATTGGGACTGGAACTACGGCGAATCGCCGAAATGCAATATTCGCAATTCCAAACGTTTTCCGATCGGGATCGTCGACATCCGTCTGGATGTGGAAGACGGGCGAATCCAACTTGCCAAAATATTCGGCGATTTCTTCGGCGTAGGCGATGTGGCGGATATCGAGGAGCGGCTGCAAGGAGCTCGCTATGAGGAGCAATCGGTGCGCGAAGCGCTGCAAGGGGTCGATATCAAGCATTATTTCGGCAACCTGGAATTCGACTCGTTTATCCGGCTTGTTATGCTGCAATCGGAATCTTGATCACAATACTTACGCCTAAGGAGAGAGACATATGTACAAATTGATAGCGATCGATGTGGACGACACGTTGATTAACGATGATAAAGTCGTGACGGAAGGAACGCAAAGAGCGCTGGAGCAGGCGATTGAACGCGGGGTAACGGTGACGCTGGCCACCGGGCGCATGTATGCCTCGGCGCAGAACGTCGCCCGCCAAACGGGGTTGAACGTTCCGCTCATTACGTACCAAGGCTCGCTCGTCAAAAACTTGATCGACGGCAGCGTGTTGTATGAACGTTCCGTTCCGGCGGACGCGGCGCGCAAAATTTTCGAATATTGCGAGCGGAACGAACTGCATCTTCAATTATACGTCAACGACCGGCTCTATGTTCGCGAAGAAAACGACAAAATAAAAGAATACGCCGATATCTCGAAAATTCCGTATACGGTCGAGCCCGACTATGCCAAATTGAGCGCCGAGCCGAATACCAAAATGCTGATTATCGACGAGCCCGCCTACCTGGACGAGCTTGCGCCGATCTTCCGCGACATGTTGGGCGACGCTGTGCATATTACAAAGTCGAAGCCGAATTTTCTTGAGTTTACGCATCGCGAAGGCACGAAAGGCCATGCGCTTAAGGCGCTCGCGAAGCAATTCGGCTGCGATATGTCCGAAGTGATGGCGATCGGCGATTCCTGGAACGATCACGATATGATCGAAGTTGCCGGCCTCGGAGTGGCGATGGGCAATGCGATCGATTCGCTCAAAGCGGTCGCCGATTATGTCACGCTCACCAACAATGAGGAAGGAGTGCGGCATGCCATTGAGAAGTTCGTGCTGCATCCTGAGATGTAACGGCTCTTATCCATTTGCATGAGCCGATTCGAGCGAGCTGCGGTCTCGCGAGCGGACCTTGCGGACACTCGTTCCGCGAATACGCCAAAGCCAAAGCCAAGGCAAAAGCCCGGCGCTGTTATCAGCGGCCGGGCTTTGCCGTTTTCATAAACTCCGTGATTTCCTCTTCCGCAGCGATGCCGGATTTCGGCCCAACGGCGAGCACCGATCTCGCCGCGGCCGCGCTTGCAAATTCGGCCGTACGACGCAAATCCCATCGTTTCGTCAATCCGTACACAAACGATGCATTGAACGTATCGCCGGCTCCCGTCGTATCCAGCGGTTCGACCTGAAAGCCTTCGACATGGAACTGTTCCTGCCTGGTCAGGACGAGGCATCCCCGCGCGCCGAGCGTAACGACGACGATTTTCGAATCGGAGGTGAGCAGCCGCCCGATCGCCTCTTCCCGCGATATGCCCTCGCCGTATTTCTCGAACGCGAACTCGTTGAAAAACAACAGCCGCGCTTCGTTCATGTACGGTGCATCTTCGTCTCTGCCTGCGAAAGACCCCGCCTCCACGTCGAACGCCAGACCCGCTCCGCTATCCCGCAGCTCGCTCATTAGCGTTTCATGGCCGACGATGTTCTTCCAATCCCGTATCGTCGTATAAACGTATGCGGAATGCAGCAGCACGTTTCTTTTTCGCTCATCGATTTCCAAAGGCGGCTTGGCGTTCGTCAGCACGAATATTGTCCGTTCCCCGCCTGCCAGCATAATATGCGTCTTGCTGTTGGGAACGCCTTTGCATATTTGCACGAAATCGGTACGGACGCCGTGACGCTTCAAATCGTGCAAAATAAGCTGCGTATACGAATCGTCGCCCAAATTGCCCATCATGTACGTTTCCAATCCGTATCCCGCCATCACGCTGGCGGCGTTGCCGATCATGCCGCCGATTTTGCTCTCTATAAATTCGGCGCGCGTCTTCGCTCCCAGTTCGGGCCATCGTTCGCACCGGTAATACTCGTCGATGTCGTTGTCTCCGATCGCCACTGCGTATTGTCTCATCCGGTTACCCCCCGCTCACTTGATGCAATCCTTTCGCCAAGCGGCCTAAATCCATCTTGTTTCGCTCGTTGATGATGCTGAGGTAGCTTTCCGGCAGCGATCGGCTGCCGTTCAGCGTACCTGCGATCGCCCCGGCGATCGTCGCCACCGTATCCGTATCGTTGCCGATATTGACGCCGCCGTAGATCGTTTCCATCGTGTCTCCCTTCGCGGCAACGAAAAGGCCGAAGGCGGCCGGCACGGCTTCCGCGACATGAATGCCGCTGCCGACATAATCGGCGATATCGCGCATTGCCTCGTATACGGAGCCGCTCTTGGCCGCAAGATCGATCGCCAGCTCCATCCGTTTGTAAACCGACGGTCCGGCGACCGTGATGCCAAACTCCTTGCCTCTTCGCTCGCCTTGCTTCGCTCCGTACAACCCGGCAAATACAATTTCGTCGACATCCGCGTCGTCTTGCATCGCCCTGCTCACAGCCGCGGCGACGGCGCAGGCGCCGGAAATGGACAAATGATTGCCATGCGTAGGCAGCGATGCGACGACGGCATCCTCGATCGCTCGATCGAGATCTCCCGGGCGGATGAGGCCGATGGGAAACATGCGCATAGCCGACCCGTTCGTTGCCCTGCCGTTGTTGAGAATCATATCGCTTGCGACAGGAACGCCGTTTTCCTTCCAAGCGGTAATGGCCGCTCTTGTCGTCGGCCCGGCAAACGGAACGAAGTATTCGTCATGTTCGGACCATTCGATCAAGCCTTCCATGACGACGGCCTCCGTTACCTCTCCCCGATGGCGTATAATCGCTTCGGATATGAAATAGGCAAGGCTGAAATCGTCCGTCACCTGGCCGGCAGCGTTTCCCTTGGCGAACGTATCCGCAGGCGGGTTCACCAATTCCTTCACATATCCTCCGAAGTAATCGATAATTTGCTCCGTAGTGCGCATTTCCGTTGCGGCGCCCATCGCGTCTCCTACCGCCGCGCCCAAGATGCCGCCCAATATTTTTTCGTATTTGTCCATTTCCAGTCTCCCCTTCGATGCATACCGCCCCGCCGTCTTCACGGGCCGCGGGGGCGCATTCAATAATCGGTATTGTTGAAGCGGACCACCATGCTGTGAACGTCGGATCGAATGACATTTTCGCAATATTCAAACGGCGTTTCTTCATCGACATAGGTTAAGCGGCGAACGAACAAGATCGGATCGTTGCGTCTTACATTCAGATGCATGCTCGCTTCTTCCCCGCATAACACCGCGGTAATCGCTTCTTCGGCATGATGGAATCGGATGTCCGTCTTCTCGCGGATGAGCCGGTAAAGCGACACATTATCGCGCACATCTTGAAAAAAATCGATGCCGCATACCATCTTCTCATTCAAGTAGGCGTCTTCCAACGCGAGCGGAATGCCGTCGGCGTAACGGATTCTTTTCAAATGCATAATCGGCTGCCCGATGGACATCCGCAATTGTTGCGCCAACTTTTGATTCGCTGTCCGCCTCGTTACTTCCAACACTTTCGTTTGCGATACGGAACGGTTTTTCCTTATGTTTTCCGTAAAACCGTGCAGCCGGTTATGATCCCGGTATTGAACGGGGATCGATTTCACGAACGTTCCTTTTCCTTTTTGCGTATAGAGCACCCCGTTGTACACCAGTTCGTTGATCGCCTGCCGTACCGTAACCCGGCTAACCCCGTATTTTTCCGCATATTCGAATTGGCTCGGTATCATATCGTCCACCTGATACACTTGATTCACGATGTCGTCCAAAATTTTGTTTTTCAATTGCTTGTACAGCGGCGTGTGGTCCATTATCAATTCCCTCCTTTCATGTTAGCTTGATATAATGATAATACAAGTTGTGCGGAATTTGAACTCTTTTCCATTTTCATAGCGAATTGGTTATTGGAACGATCCGGTCAAATGCCGATCCCGCGTCTTAAGGCTGCGCTTCCCGATGACCGCCATAACGGACAAGACGCCTAGGAAAGCGGCCTGGGCAAAGAAAAACAACCCCCAAACGATCGCCGGAATCCCCGTCATCCGGGCCAAATTCGCGGCGTCTCCCGCTCCGTCGGGAGCCAGAATGCTGAGCGCTAAAATATCAAAGGCGGAAACGACCGAACTGATCAACAGCAGAACGTATAAAGAGAACGTGATCGAAGACAGCTTCTTCCCATCTTTCATCCGCATCGTGAAAAACAGCAGCAGCGAGAAAATGATCAACCATAATATGCCGTAAAAATTACGCACCCATAACAATAAATTGACAACGGAAAAAAGGAACAGGACGCCCAAGATCACTTTATCCTTCTTCCACCGCCATAAATACGCAAAAAAGACAACGGCCAGAGAGGAAAACACATAGCCCGCGATGCTCGTAATCAATCCTCCCAAATAGGATCTGGATCCGGTGAGCGTCACCCCTTCCGCATTGGCGAACAACTCAATATAATATACTTTGCCGCTCATCATCAATACGGCCAATGCGTGCCCGCTCTCGTGGATCATCGTATCAATGACGCGCAGAAATGCGCCGATAACCGGCAGCTTCATCAGAATGACCGTCGCCAATACGAGAACGGTATACTTTACTATTTTCAAGACGAACCTCTCCTCCCCGTTACCTGACCGCTCCTTGATCGCGGTCCTTGGCTGCCGGCACGCCCTCCGGCTGCAGAGGCCGAACCAATTGCCTGCGCAGGAACAACCACGATACGATCGGCGAACTGCCGATCGCGAGCATCAGCCCCGCCATCGCGAGCGGCGACTTGGTCAGCGCCACGACGGCTATAAACATAACGGTACCGAAAATTCGGCCGATATTCAAGCCGGTTTCGCGGAAAATAACGTACTCGACGCGATGTTCCGCGCTTTCCTTCGTCCGCCCGATCGCATCGAACGAGGCCGACGTAATCGGAATGCCGTACAACGGATAGAACAGGGCGACGCTAATCCCGAAAATCAGCAATGTCGTAAAGTTGATTTTGATAAAGAAAGGCAAAATGGCCGCCGTGATCGCGAGCGACCCGATAAGCATCGATCGGCTGCGCAGCGAAGGTTTCATCCAACGCCCGGCGAAATAGTAGGCGAGCAGCGACACGGCCGAAGTAAGGAGCGAATAGTTTCCAACCTGCAGTTCCTTCTTCGTGGCCAAATATACCATCAGACCGATGAGAAACGTAAAGACCCCTTCCCTGACCCCCTGCGCGATAAGCGCCGGAAAAACATGGCGCCACGGACTGTCCCGCTTGCCCAGCTGCCGAAATGCGTGCAGCCATTCGAACCTGTCTTGCACCGGCCGTTTTTTGAGAAAAAAACTGAAAATGACGGCGACGATAAACGTGACGAGCGACATGGTGAAAATAACGCGGTATCCCGTTGTATTGCCGGTTCGGGCAATCAAAAATCCCGATACCCATGGCGCGATCATGCTTGCCAACGAGCCGAGCAGGCCGGACCAGCCATTGAAGCGATCCCGGTTTCCCGGTCCCGTCGCTTCAAAATAGACAACATTGAACGCGACCCAGAAAAGGGTGAAAGCCAGACCCTGGAGCGCGCCGAGCGGCACGATGTATACGGCGGCCCGCTTGCCGAAGAATAAGACGGATAAATAAAACAAGGCCGAGAGGGCGACGCCGAGACGCAAACAATTCATCTTATTATGTTCCTTCACCCATTTGGCGATGGCCCACATGCCGAGCGCGCTCGCCACTTGCTGCGATAACGCGAACCAGCCGATGACCAGAAGATCCGATTTCGCTTTCCATAAATAGACGTTGATGAAGGTGCCCGAGAGCGCATTGGCGACCGCGAACAAACCTTGAATGACCAATAAAAGCACCGTCTGCTTGTCCAAACGTCCCGATTCGCCATGCCCGCTTCGTACGGCGTTTCCTTCAACGATGCCGCCTGCAACCGTTTTGTTCGTTATGAAAGTTCTTTGTTTGCTTTTTTGCATTGCTTCTCCCTACCGTCTTCCTTTTTTTGCGGCAATTCTCATTTAAGATGCCCCAAAATACGGCAAAGAAAACGTAGAAAAGAAAATAGACCGGCGAATCGGTCTATGAAAGCAATCTATTAAAATGCGGCGAAACGGCCCTCCGCTTACGGCTTGGCCGCCATCTCTCTTCCTTTGCGGCGGCGGGCGACGCCCGATTCGTAGGCGGCTTTGATAACGGCCGATTTCACTTTGTCCACGACATTGCTGTTGAATACGCTCGGAATAATATATAGTTCGTTTAGCTCGTCCTCCGTAACGACCGAAGCGATCGCATGCGCGGCGGCGAGTTTCATGCGTTCCGTAATTTTCGAGGCCCGGCAATCCAATACGCCGCGGAACATGCCCGGAAAACAGAGGACATTGTTAATCTGATTCGGATAATCGGAACGGCCCGTAGCCATAACGCGGACATACGGTTCGGCTTCCTCCGGCAAAATTTCCGGCGTCGGGTTCGCCATCGCGAACACGATCGGGTCCGGAGCCATATTCCGCACGTCGACAGCCGTAAGCACTTTCGGTCCCGACAAGCCGATGAATACATCCGCCCCTCCGATCGCTTCCGAGAGCGGCCCTCTGACGAGATGCGGGTTCGTATGTTCGGCATACCATTGCCATGCAGGGTTGTCATACGCCTCCCCGCGAACGAGCGCTCCCGCCCGGTCGACGCCGACGACGTTGCGAACGCCGGCAGCAAGCAAAATTTTGGTGCAGGCGATACCCGCCGCGCCGATGCCGCAGACGACGACTTTGCAATCGGTCAGCTTCTTGCCGACCACCTTGACCGCGTTGAGAAGACCGGCCAGCAGAACGACGGCCGTGCCGTGCTGGTCGTCATGAAACACGGGGATATCCAGTTCGTTCATTAACCGTTCTTCGATTTCGAAGCAGCGCGGCGACGATATATCTTCCAGATTAATGCCGCCGAAAGCGGGGGCGATCGCCTTGATCGTTCGGATAATCTCTTCCGTGTCCTGCGTGTCAAGACAGATCGGGAAGGCGTCTACGCCGGCCATTTGTTTAAAGAGCATCGCCTTTCCTTCCATGACCGGCATCGCCGCCTCCGGACCGATGTTGCCGAGCCCGAGCACGGCCGTGCCGTCCGACACGACGGCAACCGTATTGCGTTTAATCGTCAATGTGTGCGCTTTCGAACGGTCTTCGTGAATCGCTAGACAAACGCGCGCGACTCCCGGCGTATACACGCGGGATAAATCGTTTCTGTTCTTAATCGGCTGCTTCGGAGTCGTTTCGATTTTCCCGCCGAGATGCATGAGAAATGTCTGATCGGACACATTAATGACCTTAACCCCGTTCATCTTCTCCAATTTGCCTACAATTTCGTCCGTTTGCGCCGGATCGGCTACGTTCACCGTAATATCCCGCGTCGACGTCGTCTTCCCTACGCGATAGACGTCAATGGCCATAATATCGCCGCCCGCGTCGCTGATCGCGGTGGCGATTTGCCCGAATGTAACGGACTCCTTATGCATTTCCAACCGTAAAATAATATTCGTATCCGCGCCAGTGGAACCGGCCACACCCAATCACTCCCGCAATAATAAATTTGAACAAGAGCTCTTCCGAATGTTTCAACTTCAATGCTTATGCGCCAGGCTTGACCCGGCAATGCCGGGATGAGTCATTTCGAACGGATCGAGGATGCGATCCAGTTCTTCCTTCGATAGCAGCTTGCTTTCCAGACACAGCTCGCGCACCGACCGTCCGGTTTGCGCGGCCTGCCGGGCGATTCTCGCCGCCGTCTCGTATCCGAGGTACGGATTCAATGCGGTAATGATGCCGAAGCTTCGCTCCACATATTGCTTGCACACTTCTTCGTTCGCTTCGATTCCTTCGACGCAATGCGTTCGGAACACCTGAAACACCTGATTCATCAGCCGCAACGATTGCAGCAAATTGTACACCAGCACAGGTTCCATGACATTCAATTCCAATTGTCCCGCCTCGGAGGCGAGGCAAATCGTATGATCGTTGCCGATCACTTGAAACGCCACTTGATTGACGACCTCGCACATGACCGGATTCACTTTGCCCGGCATAATGGACGAACCGGGCTGCCGGGCGGGCAAGTTGATTTCGTTCAAGCCTGCGCGCGGCCCCGAAGCCATAAGACGCAAGTCGTTGGCCACCTTCGACATATTCATCATGCATACTTTGAGCGCGGCGGACACTTCCGTATAAGCGTCCGTATTTTGCGTGGCGTCGACCAAATGTTCGGCGGTAACGAGCGGAAACCCGCTCAGTTCCGCAAGCAATTCCACCACTCTCCGGATATATAGCGGATCGGCATTGAGTCCCGTGCCGACTGCCGTAGCCCCCATATTCACTTCGTATAAATGGGTTCTCGTTTGCTTAATCCGCCCCAGATCGCGTTGCAGCACCCGCGCGTAAGCGGCAAATTCCTGACCGAGGCGAATCGGCACTCCGTCTTGCAAATGCGTGCGCCCCATCTTGATAATGCCGTCGAACTGCCGGGCCTTGCCTAGAAACGCTTCATGCAATTGACCCAAGGTCGCCAGAAGTTTCTCGATGAACGTGAGCGTGGCGATATGAACGGCGGTAGGAAACGCGTCGTTCGTCGACTGAGCCATATTGACATGCGTATTGGGGCTAACGACGGCATAGTCTCCCTTCTTGCCGCCGAGCAGTTCGATCGCGCGGTTCGCAATCACTTCGTTGGCGTTCATATTCATGGATGTGCCTGCGCCGCCTTGAATCGGATCGACGATAAATTGGTCATGCCAGCGCCCGGCAATCACTTCATCGGCCGCTTGGACGATCGCCCGCCCGATCGATAGCGGAAGCCGTCCTGTCTCCATATTGGCCAAGGCGGCCGCTTTCTTGACCAAGGCCATCGATTTGATCAGTTCCTCGTCGATCCGATAGCCGGTAATCGGGAAATTCTCCGCGGCTCTGATCGTTTGGATGCCGAAATACGCATCGGCGGGAACCTCTCTCGACCCCAGAAAATCAGACTCGATTCTTACCGTTTCATTTGCCATCATAAGCAACCTCCACGTTGTCCTTTTATTTATAGTGTAACAATATTTTCGTCGATTAGAAAGATTTATTGTATCAATTAATTTTATTTTTCAGTACGTTTCCATTATATGTTGAAGTTGTTCATTGGATTACAGCTTGTTTGACCGATAACAAATATTACTAAATTGGAACGATTTTGACTTTCCTGTGCTGTAAACTTGTTTTTCCCTATGAGGCCTTATACAATCGACGATAGATTGAAGAAAGAGAGGGGAAAGCCGTGTTTGAACAAAGATTGAACGAAATCGTCTTCCATACGGCATGTATGGCCGCAAGGCGGCCGCTGCGCGAAAGCGGATTATGGCATCACGGAGACATTCGCAACAATTTTTACGATGCTTCCTATATCATTGCCGCTGCCGCCGATACGACAATGGAATTGCCTTTTGATCGTATGGAAGCGGTAGAACGGGCGGAACGGGTTTTGCTGCAAGTGGTGCGGCTGCAGGATCGAACTCCGGGAAGCGCGACCTACGGACATTGGCCGCTAGGTCTGGATCCCGATCCCGCCGAAGCCAAGCCGAATCCGCTTCCTGCGGAATTGATGGGGCTGCTGATGGCCTATTTTGTGAAACGTTATCGGCATGTATTGTCCGAGTCGCTGCAAGCGGAATTCCGAATTGCGTTCGAAACGTTGTATCGGAGCGATTTTTATCGAACGCCGCTTTACCATTATCATCATCACGAGGCGAAATATACCGCCGCCAAATTAATATACGGAACGATGTTCGGCGATGCCGGCTTGCTCGACGACGGTATCGCCTGCCTGAAAGCGACGCTGGACCGGATCAAATCCGCAGGGATGACGGAATACGGGTGTTTGCCGTGGTTCTGGCATTGGATTCAGGCTTTTGCATGCGCATTTCATTGCGTGGAGCGGCAGGATATCAAGGATATGCTCGCCGAAATGCTCGATTTTCTATGGGAAGAACGGGCGGCTTTTTATTGGAAAGGAACTTGGATCGGAGCCCATTCCCGCGGGCTTGCGCATGATATTCCGTCCGATGGGAACGTCTTGTTCGATTATGTCCAATTCGGCGACTTTTCTTTCCCGGAAACCGTCCCGCGCGTGGAATATGCAGGGCTGTTGTTCTATCCCGCCCCGGATTCCGTCCGGGCCCTGGCCGTCGGGCGATCTTTCCCTGCGGAGGTCAAGAAGCTCGTTCCCCCCAAGCCGGAAGCCTCCGCTTACGAAACGTTACATAGTTATGTATACGTAGAAGAACATTACGCGGTCGGAGGCATGTGGGAACGGACGTTGGAATTCGACAACGAGCAGCATCGATGGAGCGCCACTCTGCCCTTAACGGGAAACGGGGACGCCAATAAAGCGTTTTTCTTTCATCCCGGGGCAGGCTTTGCGGGCGAAGATTCGGCTGATTGGAGACATCAGAGCGAAGTCGAGGAAGTTTTGCTGCACCGCAATGTAGTCATGGCGCTGTACCCTATTTCCGACGAAGGTCCGGACTATATCGTCGGATGTTTGCCGAAAGGGCGCTGGCTGGACCAAGACCGCGCCATATTCGGACAGTGCGGGGACGTGTATATCGCGGTATACCTGATGCAGCCGTATCGGATGACGCTGACGGACCGGGCATGGCGGGTGATCAGTCCCGGCCGCGCCAACGGCGTTGTGATGGAGGTCGTGGATGGCCGGGCAGCCCGGCAGGCGGGAATGGCGGATCTGGAGTCGTTTGCCTCGGCCAGACTTGCCACAAAGGCCGTATTCGATCAGGAGAAACTTGCTGCACGCTATGAAACGACAAACGGAGACGTGCTGGAGCTCCGGTGCGATCGCCGCGATGCGGTCAAACGGAGCGTGAACGGCGTCCCCGTTCGTTTTGACGGGTATGAGCGTTAGAGGGGGCGGCGGTTCACGCTTGCCGCAAATGCGGCTTGGCTTCTGCGGGGCGGGGGTGCCTCTACGGTCAACTTATTAATCTTCATCGGCCTTTTGTCGAAATCCCCTTCCCTCAGAAGCCGGTCGTTGCGAGTATTTTCAGCCTTCTGTCGAAATCCCATTCACTCAGAAGGCTGATTTTTCCGTTCAGGCGACAATCGGCAGTTGCTTGAAGTTCTTTGCGATATCCCTTTTGTATTTGGGTCATTAAAAGGGCTTATTTATCCGCCCCTCTGTCCGACTGATTCAAGGGGATATCGACAGAAGGCGGCATGAGCAGATTACCGGGACAAGCGAGCACTAGTTTACGCGGGTGCCTTTGGATACATAGTAAAGAGAGGAACCAACCCCAAACGGCTGGTTCCTCTTTTCATGTTATTCCTTTTTTAATTCGCAATGGCGGCAAGGATCAATTTGACCGCTTCCGCGCGGGTTGCCGGATCGTTCGGCGCGAACTTCCCGTCGCCCCGGCCTTGAATCAGTCCCGCGTCATAGGCTGCCGCGACGTACGGCTCGGCCCACGCCGGTATGCGATCCGCATCCGCAAAGGATGCTTTCGCCTGCGGATCGACGTCAAGCGCTAGCGCTCTCACGATCATGACTACCAATTCCGTACGCGTGATTTCGAGCGCAGGACGGAACGTTCCGTCTTCATATCCTTGAATGATACCGGCGCCGGCCGCTCCGGATACGTACGGTCTAGCCCATTGCGGAATGGTATCTTTATCGGCGAAATCGGCATCCGTCCGCTGCTCCCACTTCAGGGCGCGCCCCAGCATCGCGGCAAATTCGGCACGCGTCACTTTGCCGTTCGGACGGAACGTTTGGTCCTCGTAGCCTTGAACGATACCGAGCTTCGCCGCTTGCTCAATCAACGACGCCGCCCAATGCGTATCCGTGTCTATAAATTTCGGCGCTGGCGCCGGCTCAGGTTCAGGCTTGCTTCCTTCGTCCGTTTCGCCTGTCTCCCCGCCGGTTCCCGGCTCGCCCTCCGTCTTTTTATCTTGATCCTCATCCTTGTCGTCCGGCTTGGAAACGACAGGCGTCGAAGGTGCCGACGGGTTCGGCGTTGAGGCGGACTCAGCTTTCGTCTTCTGCGTTACGCTTGGCCCGTCCGTACTCCAAGTTCCGAGTTCGTTGCTTGCCTCCACCTTAAACGTATAGGTCGTGTCCGTATTCAATCCGGTTACTTGATACTGATAGACGGTACCCGGCACCGTGGACAGTTCGGCGCCGTTCTTGAAAATTTTGAACGCTGTCACTTGGGAAGCGTCGATCTCGCCCGACCAGGACAAGTTCATTCCCGACTTCGTGACATTGCCGGCCGTTAATCTGCCGTTCTTCCATGTCGGTACGTCCGCTTCGGGAATCATGCTTGCTCCGAACGCTTCGATCGCGGCGTTCAACGCCGCTACGGCCGCATCGATTTCCGCCTGCGTCACTTCTTCCCTTTCCGTCACCTGCTTCGCCGCCTCGATCGCCAAATGGAATTCCATGACGGCTTCCGCCGGATATTGTCCCGGCTCGGTTCCTTCCACAGCGCTGCCATATACCGCTTGTGCAACCGATATCGCCTCTAGCAGAGGCGTTTTATCGACAGGCGCGGAAGGATCCCGAATCACCGAAGATTTGAAGGATTCCACCGCATGATGCAAAGCCGCCATGGCATCGTCGATCTCCGTTTGCGTCACCCCCGCTTTATTCACTGCCTCCTGCGCGATCGCAATCGCAACGGCTAAAGCAGACTTGGAGCCTTCCGGATATTGCCCCGGTTCGCTTCCTTCAACGGCGGCATCATGTATGCTTTGCGCTTCCGCGATCTCCTGTTCCAAAGCCGCCTTATCGACGAACCGCACCGGAATCAAGAGCGGATCTGCGGCAATGCTCTCTAACTCATCCGACAAAGCGTACTTGATATTGTCGAATGCAAAGGTGCGTCCGTTGGCGGAGTCCCATAAAAACCCAAGCACAATCCGGTCAAAATCTTTAATACCTGTCGTTGTTTTTACCAGTTGGCCGTCAATGTACATCTTTAAATCGATGCCCGACGTATAGTCCCATTTGAATTCATGCCAGCCCTTGCTTCTTTCTACGGAAGTTTTCTCCCATGCTTGCGAATTGCCGCTCGCCCGAACCGAATAATAATCGAGAGAGCCGTACGTCGAACTGCCGTCATAAAGTACGCCCATTCCGGCCAAGAGCGTACTTCTTGCATTTCCGACATGCGCAACAACACGCGTATTGCCCGACTTGGAGCCGTCATCATACATCATCATGGTAACAATGCCTTGTTGCTTCGATCCGAATAGCTTTTGAATCGCGTTGCTGCCATCGCCTTTCACGAATAAGGCGCTTTGTCCGCCGTGATATGCGACCCGATCCGATATGGTTCCCGTTTGGATCTGCGTACCCGACTCGGGAACGAAGTCCCCCCAACCCGCTTCGAAGCTTTGCGAATAAACTAGATCTTGATATTCCTGCACAAGGGCGGTCACTTCAACCGACTCTGCATCGGCAACATTGCCGTTTGCATGCAGCGTTCCCGTCTGCGAATCGACAACGAAGCGTTCATCGTTCGTCGTATACCGAACCTGATAGAAAGGCGCATGCTCCATGGCAATGCCATCCTCGGTCATACCGTCGATCCGAAGCCGGACGGCAGGATTCGCATCCGATAATTCGGTATCGTCCGTTGCGACTTGATACGAGACGATGGCCGACGCTTCATGAACGGTGACAGTCGCTTGAGCGCGAATATCGGGATCGACGGTGCTTTCGGCCGTAATCATCGCTTCGCCCGGTTTCATTGGCATAACGAAACCGTTCTCGCTTACCGTTGCCACTAACGGATCGCTGCTCGACCATTTGACGCCTTTGAACCACGCATTTTGCGGCGTAATCGTCGCCGTCAATGTTTTGCCTGCTGCCTGCGCATACAAGTCCAGCGTGCTATGGCTCAGCGTCAACGACTCCGGCAAAATTTCAGGCGCTTGATTCACAGGCTCGTCATTCGAATATTCATGCGCCCCGATATCCGTTCGTCCGTCCGTTAGCGGATTGTCAAAAAAGTCTTTCGCAGCCATTGGCCACACGGAAGGCGTCATGCCGCTCATGTCCAGACCTGCATGAATCGCCGGAGAATCCGGCAACAACTTGTATCCGTTCAATTGCTCGACATCGAAGATATCGTTCGCCGCATCGATAATATCTTTGGGCTCTTCTCCCGGTCTGGCGAATTTCGGACTTTGGAAAATGTTATCCTCGAACGTTACGCCCGCAAAAGCCGCATCCTTGATGCCCGTTCCAGGATAGAAAATATTGTTCTTGATTTCCCCGCCGGCAAACGAGGTTGCGCCCATCGGCGTATCCGCCTTGGTATAAAAAATGTTATTGTACATGCGGGCATAAATGCCGGATTTATCGAAAATTCTCGTTTGGATATTGGAATCCGTGAAGAACGTATTGTTATGAATAAGCGGCGCATCGCCCGCGGATTTGGGCAAATAGTGCAGCAGGTATCTGCCGTCGCCGTCGTTAACGCTTACATTATAGCGAACGACCGAATTCGTGGACCCGCCCATAAACAGAATAAATCCGCCGCGGTTGCTATGGCTGTAATTATATTGATACAACGTCCCTTCGCAAAACATATCGATGTCAAAGGCTTGCCCGTCGTTATAGCCGTAAATGCCGCCGTACACCTCGTTATACTGCATCACCATATCTTTGACGCCGATGACCCACAAGCCGGCATAGTTGACGTTGCCGACATTTTTGGCCGAATGTTTGACGACCGTGTTGTATTCCATTCTCCCGTTCTCGCCGACATTGCTCATGACGAAGCCGTCGCCTTGCACCTCTTCCACATAGTTGTTGTTGAAAATAACATTCTCGAACACTCTCGGGAAATTGGCGTTAATATCGCCTTCTTTATACAAACCGGCGTTCCGGATCCCCTCGATATCGACCCGCTTCACAATATTCCCTTCCACAAGCACATCGGAAATATTGCCGAGGATGAGGATGCCGCCGCTGCCGATTTTCCACCCTTTCGGATTGCCGTCCACATCGTGAATATAATTGTTCCTGATCACAATGCCGCGATGCGGATTGGCTTCCCATTCCTGTACCGTAGTCGAGGCGGTGCGGATATTGATGCCCGCGCGTTGCGACACAACATCGGGATTGAAGTTCGTCAATTCGAAATTGGAAAATTCCAAATAGCTCCCGTCCACCACATCGATCGTTGCGGACATCGTTTTGTCTTTGACGCCGGTATAATTTTTAATAATGGCAGACTCCTCGGTCGTTGTCGTCCCGTTCCCGTTGATTTGCGGGCGGCCGTCCTCCTCCCAATTGCCGTAAGAACTGAAAACGATGGGTGCTTCTTCAGTGCCGGATGTTTTTCTAAGCTTCAAAGAACCGTTCCAAACATCTCCCGCCTTGAACAAAATACGATCCCCGGGCTGGAACTTCATGCCGTTTACTTTCTCCAGCGTCGCCCAGGCACGGTCTTCCGCCATGCCGTCATTCGCATCGTCCCCGCCGGTGCTGCTTACATAATATGTATTGCCTGCCGCAAGCGGCGTCCGGAGATTTCCGGCATCGGCAGGAAGCGCTTCGGCCGCCGCCCCGATCCGTCCCGGAATAACCAGCATGGCCATAAGCACCAAGCTTAGGAACGTTGCAGCAAATTTACGCATCATTTCGGTCTTGCGATTGTTCATGTTCGAACCTCCTCATATAGTATTTCTTGAAGGCAGTTTTGAGTTTACTTCCAGTCCCCTAGGGGACTGGCGGCCGCCTTCAAAATTTCCAGTTGATCTTTGAAAAATAAATTTGGGACTGGACTTTCCGGAAT
>NZ_JAHLPR010000035.1 GCF_018918005.1 Paenibacillus sp. MSJ-34
TTCATGAAAATCACCCAATTCATTAGAGATAGGCAATAAAAAAAGCCTTCTCGGCGATTATTGGGGTGATTTTGAAAAGTCAAGAGGAATGTTTGTTCGCACCCCATGTTTGGGGGTGAAACAATAAAGACCCTAGCTAGGAGGCTAGAGCCTACAACGGAATGTGAATTCCGAGAAGCTTATTTTACAAAAAAGGAGGATGAAAACATGGCAAGGACGAAGGAAATCATTATTCCCGAAAATCCGGTATCCCGCTTTTTGTTCAGCAGCACGAGTTCGGCGTGGATTTGGCTCATTATCCGTTTATATGTCGGGTATGCCTGGATTACCGCGGGATACGGCAAGCTGACGTCGGAAGCCTGGACGGGAGCGAAAGCCGGGGCGGCCATCGAAGGCTTTGTCAAAGGCGCTTTGGCCAAAGCGGAGGAAGGAAAGGACGTGACGGGCTGGTACGCCTGGTTTCTGGAGAATGCGGTATTGCCGAACGCCAAAGTATTCGCGTATATGGTCGCGATCGGCGAAGTGTTGGTCGGGCTTGGCTTAATTCTCGGCTTGTTGACGGGGATCGCCGCGTTTTTCGGCGGAGTGATGAACGCCAGCTTTCTGTTCGCGGGAACGGTAAGCACGAATCCGCTGCTCTTTATTTTGGCCACTTGGCTTGTATTGGCATGGAAAGTCGCAGGCTGGTACGGCCTGGATCGTTGGGCGCTGCCATTTCTCGGCACGCCGTGGTCCAGAAACAAAAAAACGGATCCCAAGGTGGAAGTTTAAACTGGAGGTGGAAGCTTAAGCTTCCACCTTCATACTTTGCAATCGAATGGCGATTTGCCTTGCATCGATTTGCGATGCTCTGTCGGCGGCACGCCGAACCATTTCTTGTATTGCTTGGAGAAATAGAGCGCGTCCGCAAATCCGACGGAAGTGGCGATCTGATCGATCGTCAGGCGGCCGGCGAGCAACTGCTTCGCCCGTTCCATCCGGATTTTGAGCAAAAATTGCGTTGGCGCCATGCCGGTATATTCTTTGAACATTTTCGAGAAATAGATCCGGTGGTACCCCAGCGATTGCGACATATCCTCGATTGAAATCGGCTGCGAGTACTGCAGCGTCATCCAACGGATCGCCTGTTTGATCTGCCGGGTAATTTCCGGTTCGTTCTCGTGCGCGTCGTTTTCCCCCGCCGCCCGGTTGTGGCGGGCGAATTCCGCCAGCAACAGGTCTATATATCCTCTGGCCTGCAAATTGCTGAAAGCGCCGCCGTTACGGAACACTTGTTGGACCAGCCGGAACAGCGTCGGGATTCGTTTGCGGGGCTGCGTGCGAACGACCGGCCGATGCGCGGATATGTTAAGCGAGCTAAGCAACGTCTCCGCTCCCTGGCCTTTGCAGCCGATCCAGCAATAGCGCCACGGCTCCGCCTGATCCGCTTCATACATATATAACTCGCCGGGAAAAATGAAGAAGCTGTCTCCGGCCCCGAGCGCATACTCCTTGCCCATGATTTTGAAGATGCCGCTGCCGGAAATGACGTAATGCACCAGCAAGTAGTCCAGCACGGCCGGCCCTGCCCGATGGCCGGGCTCCGTCTGCGATTCGCCGCCGAACAAGACGATGAAATCGTCTTTGGACGGATAGGGATTAATGGCAACGCGATGAAATTTTAACGGTTCCTGCATGGCGACCCGCCTCCTTGTACGATATCGGCTGTTTTCTCTCAAGATTAGGGTATCATTGCCTACTGCCCGGTTCAAGCCGGTTCCCGGATTTATCTTGCATTTCTCCATATTCAAGTTGTTTCCCGCCATACGCTTTATTCCCGCCGCCATGTATATTGAACGTAAGCGAAACAATCATTTCATGGAAACGATGGAGGCGAATAACGATGTCCAAAATTACATTTCTAGGAGCGGGAAGCACCGTATTTGCGAGAAACGTGCTGGGCGACTGTATGCTGACGCCGGCGCTGCAAGGATTCGAATTGGCTTTGTACGATATCGACGCGGAACGTTTGCGGGATTCGGAAAATATGTTGAACAACTTGAAAAAGACAACGGGAAGCACTTGTACCGTCAAAGCGTATGCGGACCGCAAGGAGGCGCTGCGCGGAGCGAAATATGTCGTCAACGCCATTCAAGTGGGAGGATACGATCCTTGCACGATTACCGACTTTGAAATTCCGAAAAAATACGGCTTGCGGCAAACGATAGCCGACACGGTTGGAATCGGCGGCATTTTCCGCAATTTGCGCACGATCCCGGTCATGCTCGATTTTGCCAAAGATATGCGCGAAGTATGTCCCGATGCATGGTTTTTCAATTATACGAACCCGATGGCGGTGTTGACGAACGTAATGAATACGTACGGCGGCGTCAAAACGGTCGGCCTGTGCCATAGCGTGCAAGTGTGCGTGCCGCATCTATTTAAGGACCTCGGCATGGACGATGAGGGCGTGCAATGGAAAATCGCGGGCATCAACCATATGGCCTGGCTGCTCGAAGCAACCAAAGACGGCAAAGATCTGTATCCGGAAATTAAACGCCGCGCGGCGGAGAAGCAGAAGGAAATCCATCACGATATGGTACGCTATGAAATGATGTTGAAATTCGGCTATTACATTACGGAATCTTCCGAGCATAACGCCGAGTACCATCCGTATTTCATCAAGCGCAATTACCCCGAACTGATCGAACGGTTCAATATTCCGCTGGACGAGTATCCGCGCCGTTGCGTCGAGCAAATCGAAAACTGGAAGAAGATGCGTGACGAACTCGTGGGTAATCAAAACTTGACGCATGAACGGTCGCATGAGTATGCCAGCTATATTTTCGAAGCGATGGAAACGAACCGTCCGTACAAAATCGGAGGCAATGTGATGAACACCGGCCTCATTACGAACTTGCCGAAAGAGGCGTGCGTGGAAGTGCCGTGTCTGGTCGATCAGAGCGGCATTACTCCGACATTCGTCGGCGATTTGCCGCCGCAATGCGCCGCCTTGAACCGCACGAACATCAATACGCAGCTATTGACGATCGAAGCGGCCGTCACCGGCAAGAAGGAGCATATCTATCATGCGGCGATGCTCGACCCGCATACGTCGGCGGAGTTGTCGATGGATGACATTATATCCATGTGCGACGATTTGATCGCAGCGCATGGCGACTGGCTGCCGAAATTTCAATAAACGTGTGTTTGAAGCCGTCCCGAGAGGGGCGGCTTTCGTGTTGCGCGCCTTGTGCCTCCGCGATTCGCTAGCCCTGTCTTGAACGGGGTTTTTTGCTTTTTCCCAAATCTTGTTCATCGCATCGAAGAGGAAATTTGTCGTATTAGAGATTTATCCCCCCAAAATCGAGAAAATTCCCCCTTTTTCTTCCATATTTGCAAAAGGAAAAATGATACAATCTGTAGAATCTTGGGATATAAGGGTCGAAACGCCATTTATTCCACAGCTAGACTCGACTCTCTTATATCTATTTTTGGAGAGTGAGGGATTTTTTATGAAGCATTTCATTCGTTGGAGGCGCTTGTGCGCGATGGTGCTCACGCTGTTGCTCGTCGTGCAGGCGTTGCCGTTGCAGGGGCAGGCGCTTGCGGCGGAGACAGTCGACCAGAAGCGGTATATCCGCGTGGAGCCGACCGTGTTCCAACCGAGTCGCGGCGAGACGACGACCATCCGCTGGAACTGGGAGATCGACCATCTCACCGTCATCAAATTGATCAGCGGCGAGCGGACCGTCGCGATTATCCAGGGGGAGACGGAATATGCCGGCGGTTACGTGCCGCATGAGTTCGTGTGGAACGGCCAAGACGAGCACGGGAACCTGGTCCCCGAAGGGACGTACGACATCCTCGTCGAACCGCAGGACCGGTTTAAGCCGTATGCTTCCGTCCATCCGGTCACGATTCTCGGTGAGGAAGCCAAAGATATCGCCATTATTCCGAACCCTAGCGGCGACCGCTTTGTCGTCTACGGGCAGCCTGGCGGAGCGCAGGGCGTAACCGGCGTTACCTTGACCGTCGCCGGCGACGGGTCTTCGCGGCAAGTGGAAGCGACCGTCGAAGACGGACGCTGGCTCGCTAACGTCGCGCTGACGCCGTACACGCAAACGTCGATCCAGGCGGACATCCGCGGCGCGCGGCCCGGTCAGGCCAGCCTGAACGTGACGAATCATCCGTTCCGCTTCTTCGACGAATTATCGCATTTGGCGCTGCAATATTACGGCGATGCGCGTTTTCAGGACGCGATTGCGCTGGACAACCAGCTATCCGCGTCCACGGAAGCCTCCCGCCTCGTCGGTCAAAATATACTGATGATCAACCAAGCCTATCCGGTGCGCATCGATTCGCAAGATCCGGTGCTGGGCGGCAATATGGGCATCATCGACCTGTTTTCCGGCATGAACACGAACACGCCGGCCCATATGGGCATGGGCAATAATGTCGGCATCGCTAGCGATTTATACATCGGCGGCAGCTTTCCGCTGTTCTTCACCCGGACGTACAACTCGCGCGACGAGTATTTCTCCGAACTTGGCAGCCGCTGGAGCCATACGTTCGGCGAACGGCTGCGGGATCTGGACAAGGCGGTGCTCGTTCGCTTTGAGGACGGCCATATCGAGCGGTACGACAAACAAAGCGACGGCTCATACCGCGCCGGGGACGGCATTTACAACCGCTTGACGCGGCTGGATGGCGGCGGCTTCGAATTGACTACCCCGGAACAAGCGAAATTGTTGTTTAGCCAGGAAGGGTTGCCGGTACGGCATGTGACGGCCGGCGGCGTCGAGCTGCGGCTTACCTATGACGGTACCCGGCTGGAGAGCGTCGAGCGGGAAGGCAACAAACTGCAGTTCCATTATAACGACGAAGGCTGGCTCGTACGGATCGGCGATCAGACGGGGCGCAGCGTCGCTTACGTGAACGAAGGCCGGGAGACCGCAAGCTTTACCGACGTGGACGGCACCCGTTACGATTACCGTTATGACGATGCAAGGCGGCTGACGGACGTGATCCGTTCCGACGGGACGGTCATGCGGCATATGGAGTATGACGGCCAAGGGCGGCTGACGCAGATCCGGTTTGCCGACGGCAGCAGCCGTGCGTATGCGTACGACGAAGCGGCGCGAATCGTGACGATGAAGGAAGGTGCGGGCCTTGAAACGCGCTATTTCTACGATGCCGACTTGCGCTTGACGAAAATCGTCGATGCGGCCGGCGAGCGGACGTTCCGTTACGATGACGTGCGCACCCGCGCCAATGAATTTACCGTGTCGTCTGACGAAGAGTGGACGAACGAGTCTGCTACCGATGCGGTCTACGCTTCGGGCCAAGTCCGGGCATTAAGCGCCGCGGCGGCGTCCGCATGCGCTGCTGCGGCTTGGGACAAGGAGAAAGCCTATGTGAGCGGCGACCTTGTTAGCCATAACGGCCGCATGTGGCAGGCGAAATGGTGGACGCAAGGCGAAGAACCCGGTACCGCCGGCGAGTGGGGGCCTTGGGAAGACCGAGGTGCGTGCGGGATCGGCAGCGAAGACGATGGCAGCGGCGAGAGCGGAAACAATCAGGACGACAGCAATAAGGACGATAAGAGCAACGAAGGCAGCAACAACGAGGGATCCGCTCCTGAAACGCAGCCCAATCCGTGCGGCGCCGCCGCTTGGGACAAGCAGAAAGTGTATGTGAGCGGCGACCTTGTGACTCATAACGGTCGCACATGGCAGGCGCAATGGTGGACGCAGGGCGAAGAGCCCGGCATCATCGGCGCTTGGAAAGACGGCGGCGCTTGCGGCGGAGAAGCGCCCGAACCGACGCCCGGACCGTGCGGCGCCCCGGCTTGGGATGCGCAGAAAGTCTATAATAACGGCGATCTGGTTACCTATCGCGGCCGCTTATGGCAAGCGAAGTGGTGGACGCTCGGCGAAGAACCCGGACGCGATAGCGAATGGGGCGTCTGGCAGGAGCGGAGCGATTGCGGCGGCGAACCTGGGGGACCTGGCGAACCCGGCAACGGAGGCGAGCCCGGCGAACCCGCTGAGCCCGATCCGCAACTGGACGAAGCCATTTGGGCCCCGGATAACGGCATCCCGATCCTGCGCGCCGAAATGTTCAACTTCGACCGCAGCGATCCGTACAACACGCTGTATCCATGGTACCGGCTCCATAACGTGTCCGACCGGCCGATCGCTTTGTCCGACATTCGCATTCGTTACTTCTTTACCGCCGACAGCAAGGACAAACTGCTCTTCTGGGGCGATTGGGCCAGCATCGGCAGCATTCATATCGACGGCAAGCAGCGTTTTCGCGGGCGGTTCATTCCGCTGCAAGCGCCGGGCGTCAGCGTCGACACTGTGCTGGAAATGAGCTTCGAACCCGGTTCCGGCGTATTGCAGCCGGGACAATACGTCGAAATGCATACCCGAATTTCCAAAGAGCGTTGGGCCGACTTTGCCCAATCCAACGATTATTCGTTCAACCCGGACGATACCGACTTTGACGATTGGAACCGGATCGCTGTCTTTGTACGCGGCGAGTGGGTATGGGGCAGCATGCCGATCGCGGCAGCCCTCGAAGTGGAGCCGCCGGCTGCCGAGCCCGAATTGACGATTCCGGATTACCATTCCAAGAAGACATTTGTGGAGAGCGGCGATGCGCGCGGCGGCAAGACGCACTATGTGTATGACGACCGCGGCAACCTGCTGCAGTTAACCGATGCGCTCGGCAACACGACCGCTTATACGTATAACGAACAAAACCGGCTCACTTCGCTGACGGATGCGCTCGGGCGGACGTCGACCTATGTGTACGACGACCGCGGCAACCTGCTGGCGGCGACTGACGGCGCAGGCCGGACGACGCGCTACGCCTATAACGACAAAGGACTGCGGACGGAGATTGCTTTGGCCGACGGCACGCAAGTGAAGGCGGAGTACGACGACCGCGGCAACGCGGTCCGCATCATAGACGGCAAGGGCAACATCTACGAACAGCGTTATGACGACTTGAACCGTTTGGTGGAACAGATCGATCCGCAAGGGTCGGCGTATCGTTTCGCGTACGACGCCGGCGGCCGCATCGAGCAAACCATCGACCCCTTGGGCCAAACGCGGCAGCTTCGCTATAACGGGTTCGGGCAACTGACCGATCTCATCGACGAAGCCGGCGGCATAACCGTGTACCGCTATAACGAACAGGGATTGGTCAGCGAACTTGTCGATCCGCTCGGTCATGTCACAAGTTACAGCTACGATGACCAAGGGCGACTGCAGCATATGATCGCGGCGGACGGCGGCCAAACGAGCTATGAATACGATCTGTGGAATCGCGTTGCCGCCGTCACCGATGCCGAGGGGCAGACGATCCGCTACCAATATGACGCAAACGGCAACCGGATTCGCGAAACGGACGCCCGCGGCGGCGTGACGGAATATCGCTACGATCTGTTAAACCAATTGGTCGAAACGATCCAACCGGACGGCGCGGTTCGCATCCTGCGTTACGATGCCGCAGGCCAGTTGATCGAGAGCGTGGACTCCGAAGGCGGAATGACCCGTTACGCCTATGACGGCGCGGGGCAACTGATCGGCGAAACCGATGCGCTCGGTCATACCATCAAGTACAGCTATACGCCGACCGGTCTGTTAGCCGGCCTGACCGACCCGAACGGCAACACGACTCAATATGAGTACGACGCAACCGGCAACCTGACTGCGATCCGCGACGCGCTCGGCCAGCAGACGGTCTATACGTACGATGCCAGCGGCCGCTTGACCGCAGAGACCAACGCGCTTGGCCAAACGACGGCCTATACGTACGATGCGCTCGGGCAACGGCTGAGCGTGACCGACCCGGGCGGCAATACGACCCGCTATTCGTATACGCCACACGGCCAAATCGCCGGCATCACCGATCCGTTGGGCCGCACGACAGCCTATGCTTACGATGCGCTCGGCCAACTGACGGAAGTGCAAGATGCGCTCGGCTATCGGACGCTTTACCAATACGATGCGGTCGGCAATCTGATCAAGCAAATCCGGATGGGCCAGGGCGGCGAAGAACAAGTCACCCAATACGCCTATGATCAATTAGGGCGCCGTATCGCAGAAACGAATCCGTTGGGCCTGCAAACGCATTATCGCTATGATGCCAACAGCAACCTGACGGAAACGGTCGATCCCGCGGGCGTCACGACGCGGCAAACCTATGACGCTAACGATCGTGTCACGCAGATCGCCTATAGCGATCGGAAGCAAGCGAGCTTCGCTTACAATAAGCGCGGCGAACTGATCCGCATGGAAGATTGGAACGGGGTCACGCAGATCGAACGCGACACGCTGGGGCAAATCTCCGGCGTCACCGACCCGAAAGGCCGCAGCGTACACTATACTTGGACGCCAACCGGCCAGAAAGCGAGCCTAACGACGCCGGACGGTCGGGAAACGACGTATCAATACGACGCTTTAAACCGGTTAATCGCCGTCAAGGATCAAGCGGGCACCACGACTTATGCGTACAACGCGATCGGACAAGTAACGGAGAAAACCGCGGCGGGCGGCAGCATCACCCGTTATGCCTACACTCCGCGCGGCCAACTGCAGCAACTGAGCGAACAAAACCAGGCGGGCGAAGCGATCAACCGGCATGAATACCGCTATGACGCCGCAGGCAACATCTTGAACTGGATCGAAACGATCGGCGGCGAGCGGCGCGAGAAATCGTACACCTACGACGAATTGAACCAATTGATTCAAGCGATCGATAACGGACAAGCCCGCACATACCGGTACGACGCCTTCGGCAACCGGATCGAGAAAACGGACGGTAACGGCTCAACCGCGTACACTTACAACGGTGCAAACCAACTGCTAGAGGAAAAAGCGGCCGGCGTGCAGAAGAAATATGAGTACGACTTGCGCGGCAACCTAACCGGCGTGAAGGATAGCACGGGCCAACTGCTGGAGCGTTATTCCTTCGACGAAACGAACCGGCTCGTGCAAGCGGTAAAGGACGGAAAAACGTACGACTACCGCTACAACGCCCAAGGCGTACGCATCCAAAGCAAAACGGCCGATAAGACCCAGGACTTTGTCACCGACCTGACCTCGGCCTATAACGACCTGCTGGCGGTGTACGAAGGGGAATCGCTGCAAGCCAGCTACAGCTACGGGATCAATCGGCTGCATGCCCTGCTCCCGGACGGCGAAAGCGAGACGTATTCCTACGACCATCTGGGCAGCATCGTCGGCTTGCAGGACAGCCAAGGCAACCTGACCGAGACCTACCGCTATGACGAGTTCGGCGTTCTGCAAAACCCGCCCCAGCGCGACCGCGCCGTGAACTTTGCCTATACGGGGTATCCGTACGAGGGCAATGGTCTCTATTTTGCGCAAGCGCGGTATTATAAGGCGGAGATCGGGCGGTTTGTGAGCGAGGATGCGTATGAGGGAAGCATATGGGTTCCGCAGAGTCATAACCTTTATGGGTATGTTTGGAACAATCCGGTATTCTGTTTTTTACGAGGTGGATTAAAAAACAGGGAGTCAGCAATAAATTGGCATGAGAAGCCACCTTCGCATTCGTTGAAGGTGGTCTTTCGCATTCAGCCAATATAGTTAGAAGAATTAATAAATTTCTTGAAAAGTATTAAGACGCAGAAATGAAAGTGTTTCTTCAAAGTGAAGGTGGCATCTCTAAATTATTATTGTAGATCACCTTTGGATGATTTATTGGACCGACAAACACCTAATAGCGAAATCTAGCTTACTTCAACTCCGGCAACCCAAGCTCTCTTAAAAACCGATTGTGTTTTTCCTTGGCTTCATTTATATCTTTTTCAATGCAGTCTAAGTCCTCTTTTACTTTCGCAAGATTAATAATTTCTTCTTCCGGAGCTGTGCTTACATACCTTGATATATTCAGGTTGTAGCCGTTCTTTTCAATTTCTTCCATGGAGACACGGCGAGAATATTTTTTGTCATCTTCTTTTCGATATTGATATGTGTCAACTATTCTGTCAATATGCTCTGGCAATAAGATATTTTGACGTTTCCCCTTTTCGTAGTACTCACTTGCGTTAATAAACAGCACATCATCAAATTTCTTGCACTTTTTTAGCACAAGAATACAGACCGGAATACCAGTAGAGAAAAAGAGGTTTGCGGGTAATCCTATTATCGTGTCGATATTATTGTCCTTAAGCAATTTAGTCCTTATTTTTTCTTCTGCACCACCACGGAATAAAACACCATGTGGCAGAATGATTGCCATTGTGCCACTATCGCTTAAAAAGTGGAAACCATGAAGTAGAAAAGCAAAATCTGCTGCTGATTTCGGTGCCAATCCATAGTTTTTAAAACGAAAATCTTCAGCAAGTGTATCGTTCGGCTCCCAACGGTAACTGAAAGGTGGATTTGCTACAACTGCGTCACACTCCAATTTCTTGGCTGGGTTCATTTCATTGAAAATGTCCCAATCATTCAATAATGAATCTCCGTGAAATATTTGAAATTCAGAGTCTTTGAATCCATGAAGGAGCATGTTCATACGCGCAAGATTGTAAGTCGTGATATTCTTTTCTTGTCCATATATCTGCCCAATGCTGTTTGGCTCAAGTTGCTTTTTAACGTTAATTAGAAGAGAACCAGAGCCGCAAGCAAAGTCCAGCAGGTTATTAATATACTTTTTTTTCCCTTCACTTGGTTTTTGGCTATCAAGTATAACGATTCGAGAAAGGATGGTCGAAATCTGCTGGGGGGTATAAAACTCTCCAGCTTTTTTACCTGATCCTGCAGCAAATTGACTTATTAAGTATTCGTAGGCATTGCCCAGTAGATCACTTTCGTTAGAAAATTCATCTAGCCCCTCAGAAATTTCGGTTATAATCGAACACAGCATTGCATTGCGAGAGTTGTAATTTCTTCCAAGCTTATCAGAGTCAAGATTCACCTCTGAGAACAACCCACGAAACGTACTGTCGAAAGACTCATTTTCTATAAATTTAAAACCAGCTTGTAATGTCTTCAAGAGGTATTTGTTTTGCGTGCGAGCTAATTCGTATATATTACTCCAGAGATACTGCGGCTTGATTACGTAATGAAGCTTACGTCGCATTTGCTTTTCAAACATGGCTACTTGATCCAAGTTGTTATTATACCACATAATAAGCGGGGTCAACTTTTTACTTTCAAACAATGTGAAATGATCATCGAGCACCATCTTTTTTTCATTTTCTTCTAATTTTTGTTTGCTAAAATAATCTGCTGCCTGCTCTTTCATCACACTAATAGTCTCATCCTGCTTACTCGCAGCATAGATATTTTTAATTTCATTCTCACAATAAAGATAATCGCTACCAAGTTCTTTTTTTGCTGCCTGTTCATAGTTATCTGAAAGATAGCGCAAGAAGAGAAAAGACAACATGTAATCACGAAAGTCGTCGGCATTCATCGCTCCGCGAAGTTTATCTGCTATGGCCCACAGGGTTGCACCTAATTGTTTTTGTTGTAAATCATGCATCGTTACCACCACCTATGTGTAATACAAAATTATATTTATTTTGAAGCTTGTTAAATACATTTGATAAAAGTTCTGCGTTATCAGGAACTAATTCTTTTGCCTCGTACCGGAAAACAGTTTTATGCGACAATGTATTTACTATTCGAGCTACATCATCAGTGTCATCCACTCCGATTTGTTCAAGCACATACGATATTCGTCCAACGCCGAGAAAGGAGGAAACGTTTTCTAATACTTGTCTTAGTATTGCGAAATGATAAGCATATAACAGATTGTCGTTTATCGCATGCTGTAACATTTGCAGTAACTCAAGATGATAAAGAAAAACATCTTTTTTACAATCCAACAAAAATAATTCATTGGACGAGTTTTTTAAGGTATGCATTTGGGTAAATCTCTTATACGAAGATGCTTTTTCGCCTTTTGTCAGCCAGTCTGAAAGAATAGAAAAAAGTCCAACGTGGTGAGTTGTAATAATGATCTTCCTATTCTCATAATGATCATCAATCAAATCCATTATTGTTGATGCAGTAATAAAGATGTTATGGTCATCTAAGCTTGAAACAGGATCATCAATAAAGAAATGACTATTTTGTTCACCTGTCCAGCCTTGAACATCAAACATTGTGAGAAACAGGCACCAAATAAAAATTTGTTGCTCACCACGAGAAATTTTTATAGCTTCAGGTTGTTCTTCGCTTTCTGATTGCGGATAAAAACTAATGGAGCTAATTCCAAGCGATGTATCAGTATGATAATTAAACTTAAAATCAAACTTTGGCTTGTATGCAGTTAGCTTTTCACGAAGCTTTTCTTCATCCATTGACGAATGATATTGATTCAGGCTGGAATGCATGACATTCAGCTTTATTGGAGAACCAGTGTTTTCCGTATCATTATCCCAAACAAACAAATCTTCACTATAAGCATTATAATAAACACCGGAATGATTACCGCCGTTCAATTCTTTGGTAATATTTTTGTATTCAACAGAAAGTCGTGTTTTGCCGGTTCCATTAAAGGCAAACACTAAAATAATGTTTTTTCTCGATTCAACAAGTTGCTTTGCCAAAGTCTGTACATTTTCATCTGAGATAATACTCATTCTCCCACCTCCTTAATGGAAGGGAACAGTCCTTGCATTAATCCTTTTTTATGAGTGTTCAAAGCTTCAATTTTCTTTGCCTGTGCGGTAATAAGTTCATCTAAGGTAGAGAGGCAGTCAGCAATTTTTTGTTGTTCTTTTTGTTCTTTCGGAATAAAAAAAACATATTTTTCCAATTGGGTTCCATTAATTGAATTTATAGTCGCACCCAAATCAGCCTTTACTTGCCTTTCATAGGCTGTTGTTTGAAGAAGTTGAAAGACAAATTGTGGGTTTTGTGCTCTTAAGACTGTCATAAACGCACCATGTGTACACAAAGGCATATCCTTTGGTATAATCGCATTTTTTCCTATCAAAGTTTTTGAACCATTACGTACGCAAATTAATATATCGCCTTCTAAAGACAGATTTGCACCACTAATATCTGTCCTTACATAAACATTGTCATCCAATATAATTACACTATTTTTAATATTCGAAGATCTCAATACTAGCAACCCTGTTTCTCTTACATCATCTGGACTATAAGTTAACCCTGAGACAAGTTTACCCAATTGACCAAGAGTCTTCTTAGTCCATTCTCCACTATCTTTAAACTCTGGGAATCTCCACTCGGGTAGAGTTTTTCCCTCAGAAGGGAACAGCTTCTGCATTAACCCCTTTTTGTGTGCCCTAAGAGCTGACAGCTTTTTATCCTCGGCGGTGATGAGGTCGTCAAGGGAAGATAGGCAGTCGGCAATTTTTTGTTGTTCTTCGTCAGAAGGATAAGGAAGCGGCATCTTCATAAAGTTTTCTGTTGATATACTGATTCTATCGTGCCTCGCTCCAGTATTTGAAACGGTTTTTAAATAACTATTCCAAAGATTGGTTTTAAAATATTGCTCGTAAAATTCATTTCGAGGGTTATTGAATCGAAATACTGTATACAACGGAGACATTATACCTTTTCCTAATTTATTTTTGGAAATAGGGCCTACCGGTGCAGAAGTTGAAATGCGAGGGTTATAAACATAATCCCCCTCATCAACTATAAAATAGTTGTCGATATTGCTTTGTGTTACAATTTCTCTTTCAAAATACTCACTTTGATCTACAACGCCATCAGTGGCGGAATTTGTTAGAATTCGAGTTAAAGAACGATCTTTATTTTTATTTGTTATTTTGATAGCAAGTGAATTGAGAGTAGATACTTTCCATTCCCCACTTGAGTTAAACTCCGGAAACCTCAATTTTGGCACTAAAACCGTCTTTTCTTTCTTACTCATATGCCTTTAACCCCACAATCTCACGTCCATCTGCCAACTTTTTCAGTAGCGGAATTAAATCTTCCATCAGTTCCAATTCTTTCTTTGTTCTGTCTCTCCAGCCAAGGCCAAGAGGCTCTAAAAGGTCGCTTAACTTCTCACCATCAAAAATCATACGCTCCATAATTTTATCAACAAATTCTTGCAATGAGGCTGACTCTATGTCATGTTTATTTGCAACTGCATCCAATTCTTTAGCCGATTTTTCTGCCTTGAATTTTTGATAGCCTGCCCTTATGGATTTTTCATCCAATCCCTTTCCAGCTTCCAAAGTGTTGATATATTCTCCTATATCTTCTCGTTCATCCATCAAATTGGAGGTTGATGATATAAGGTCAATCAACTCTTTCTTGGTCATTTTTTCTTTTTTGGGAACATCAGGCTGTGTGAATTTTGAAATCAGCGACATGATATAATCATAGTCAATAATGGCAGAGGAGAACAAAACAAACTCAAAGTCGACTTGTTCGATTTCCGGCGCTTTATTCGCAATATCCTTGCCCTGCTGCGCCTTTAACCTTTGAGCCGTTTCAATATATGCTCCACGGAATGCACGCAAGGTGTCCTCAGGCAGCAACTTCTCAATAATTGCTGTCTGATCTTCTTTTATATCTGTATATTGGTCTAGCTGCGTTTTAAGGCGCTGTATCTCTTTGAATTTATCAATAAACTCCGCGCGTGCTATATCACCCTTCAGGTTGCTTACTTCTTCCGGTTTACACTCCAACCCATGTGATATCATGAATTTTTCCAGCTCGGCAACAGCATTATCCAACTTTTTAACCACGGCAGGAGCCGGATCAACAAGCCAAATTTCTTTTACCTTCTCGCTGCTTTCCGTGCCGGAAAAGAGTTTGATCGCATCATCGACCTCATTTTCGAGCCCTCTAAAGTCAATAATGTTACCATATGGCTTTGTGGGATTTAGAACACGATTTGTTCTTGAGAAAGCCTGAATTAAGCCGTGCTGCTTCAAGTTTTTATCAACATACAGAGTATTTAAATACTTAGAATCAAAGCCAGTTAACAGCATGTCCACAACAATAGTGATATCAATTTTGTTTTTGTGCGGATAATCTGCATTCGGATATTGTTGGTCTTTAATACGTTTTTGCACGTCCTGATAATACAAATCAAATTCGCTTATGCTGTGGTTCGTGCCAAATTGGGCGTTGTAATCATCAATAATAGCTTTAAGAGCTGCTTTTTTCTTATCGGGCTCCTGCTCATTGTCGGCTTTTTCTTGTACAAGGTCTTCTTGAAGCTGTTTCACATCTTTATTGCCCTCAGCTGGTGGAGAAAAGACGCAAGCAATATTTAGTGGATAAAATTTCTCATCTCCACTATTTTTTAGTTCCTCTTGCAGTGTTTTAAACAGTTCAAAGTACTCGATTGCGTCATTAATCGAAGATGTTGCAAAGAGTGCATTATACCGTCTGTTATATGTTGCTGCATCATGCTTTGATAAGATTGCTTCGACAACTGCTTGCTTATATTCCTTAGAGGAAACTTTTGCAGCCTTCTTATCATCTTCTGGTTTGAAATAATCGATATGAAAACGCAATACATTACCATCGTCAATTGCATTTGTTATGGTGTAGGCATGAAGTTCCTGCTGAAAAACATCTTTTGTTGTTCTGTAAGAGCCCACGGTGCCATCAATTTTCTTATATGTGGAGTTTTCTTCAAAAATTGGTGTTCCGGTAAAGCCGAAAAGCTGTGCTTTTGGAAAAAAAGTCTTTATTGCATCGTGATTTTCTCCAAACTGGGAACGGTGGCATTCATCAAAAATAATCGCCATTCGCTTATCCCTGAGTTTCTCTAATCTTTCTTTAAAGGTGAGTTCACCTTTTTTCTTTTTCTCTTGGTTACGTCTGCTGTCCTCATCAAGGGCTAATCCAAGCTTTTGGATGGTGGTAACAATCACCTTGTCTTTATAGTCGTCAGAAGTAAGGCGCCTAACCAAACTTTCGGTATTTGTGTTTTCCTCAACGCAGCCCTCTTGAAACTTATTAAATTCTAAGCGCGTTTGTCTATCAAGATCTTTTCTGTCCACAACAAATAAACATTTTTCAATTTCAGGATTGTCTTTCAAAAGTGTAGATGCTTTAAAAGAAGTGAGCGTTTTTCCACTCCCAGTAGTATGCCAAATGTAGCCGTTGCCACGATTTTGTTCAATGCAATCCATAATCGCCTTAACAGCATAAATCTGATAAGGACGCATAATCATCAGTTTTTGTTCACTTACAACAAGAACCATATATCGGTTAATTAATTGCCCAAGGGTGCATTTGGGTAAAAATCTATCCGCAAAGTCATATAGGTTCGTTATCTTTTTATTTTTCTCATCTGCAAACTCATAAATTGGCAAAAATCTTTCATCTGCATCAAAGCAAAAGTGTTCATTATGGTTATTGGCAAAATAGTATGTTTTGGTTTCATTGCTTACGATAAATAACTGCATAAAACAAAGAAGCGAATTGGTGTACCCATTGCCTTGATCATTTTTATAATCTACAATCTGCTCCATTGCTTTTTTGGGTGTAATTTGTAGAGACTTTAATTCAATTTGAACAACAGGAATACCGTTAATGAGAATAATAACATCATAACGGTGGTTACTGTTGTCTGTATTGATACGCAACTGATTTATCACTTCAAATTCATTTTTGCACCAATCTTTGATGTTTACTAGAGTGTATTGTAGAGGTATGCCATCATCGCGTTTGAAAGTATTAATTTCTCGTAACGTTTTAGCGGCCACAAATACATCTGCAGTGATAATGCTGTCCTTGAGACGTGCAAATTCAGAATCGCTTAACTTAACACGATTCAATCTCTCAAAATGTTCTCTGAAATTAGCCTCAAGAGACACTTTATCTCGAATGTCTTCTCGATATGTGTACTTTAAATCTTGTAGTTTTTGAATGAAGTCTACTTCAATTTGCTTTTCAGATTTCATATTTAATCTCCTCATATTTCTCAAGGACTGCATGTCTATTTTGTTCAAAAATCAACTCAATCTGTGTTAAGAACATATTTTTCAAAGCTCAATTAAAGCATGAAGAACAATCCGATTTGGTTTTGTAAGGTTATTCTCCCATCAATTCACCGGTATAGATACAACATGAAGTTCGCGAGCAAATATCTCTTGAGAAAAACCTAAATCCAAACGCGCAGTCTTAATTATTCCGTGAAGGACCATTTATAAATAACTATAGTACATTGTATCATATCCTATAAATTACAGTAAGAGCACGTTTTAAGCTGGTAAACCAAAGGGGGGCCGTATTCATTTTGCTTTTCACGAATTGTTCTTATTGCACTGTGGTTGGTGATATTTGAAACCGATTTAAGCACTGGGAACTGAATGGATGCGGCGCGGCTAATGAGGGGTCTTAGGGGCAAAGCCCCTAACAAGAGAATATGGCTATCCATATTCAGTGCTTGCTGCAACACGAGACAATTGTCTCGTGTTGCCCATCAAGGTCATTCACAGTTCAAAGTAAATTTCTCGCTCCTGTCACAAAATAAAAAGCCTGGTACCAATTTAGGACACAGGCTTGCATACCGTATTCACTTTATCGTGATTGTTCCGATTCACGGCGTTTTTCCGGCTCGAAGTCAATGCCGCTGATCGCATGTTCATACAAAAACAGCTTGATCTCGCTCATATCGTTCGAGGTATAGTAGGCAGATAATAATTCGTTAAATCGTTCCATATTTTTCTCTGTAATGGTCAGCATGCCATGTCCGCTCTCGACAAGAAGTTTGTTTGCAAGTAGAAGGGAGGTACGCTTGTTTCCATCCCAAAACATTTGCCGCCGCGCTCCCCATAGAAAAGCCGTAATGGCTTTCTCCGTTGTGGTTATGTCCGCGGCCAGCAAGTCCGCCAATTCCTGTTCGATCTCGCTCTGTACCGGGAGCGGCGGTACATAATCCGTGCCTGAAATTCCGACACGCCCGGTTCTAAAAACACCCCATTCCAGCGCTTCATTCCTCGCGACGTATTCATTGAGCTTGCAAATAAGGGAAAGCGTAATCGGCTCATCAATCGCGTTCAGCAAATAACGCCAGGCATCCCTCATATTAAGGACGGCTTGTATGTCGTCCAGCGCGACACCGGGAACATTGACGCCGTTCAGTATCGTTTGGGTTTGCGGAAAGGTAATATTCCGATTCTCCATCTTCATTCCGCAGTATATATTTTCGTCCCATTTTTTCTTGGCTAGAAACAAACTCTGTTGTTTGGTTAGCACATATTTATCCGAAAATGGTTTCATTTCGTATCCCTCCTGCCTGTTGTCATTATATCCGGTTTTGAAAGCAAAATCACCTTTTACCTGCACATAAAATGTTAGGAGGGAAACGCACATTCCCGTATCTCTTGTGTTGTTAGTCTTCAACCTGCCGAGAAAAAGAAAGAGCTTATTTACATTGGGTTTGACTTTTTGTCCAGACAATAATATATTATTGTCAGGACAAAAAGCGAGGTGAAGCGATGTCCTCCAAAAAGATGGGGCGTCCTCCATCAGACAAACCCAAAAGCAAAACGATTGAGATACGTGTCGATCAGGAAATTATGAACAAGCTCGACGCTTCCGCCGAGAAGCTGAATACGACACGTTCAGACGTCGTTCGCAAAGGGATTGAGAAGGTGTATGACGAGCTCCAGAAATAAAGAAGGAAGCGGCGCGTCCGACGAAGAACACAGCCACTTCCTATCCCGCAATCGCTACGTGAGCAGACTGCATAAATATCCTACCATGTGCAGGAATCTCATTCAAGCGATGCGATGACATTTGTGGGAGGATGAATATGGAATCGATTCTTGAAGCCCTGTACCGTGGGCAGCTTCATCCCGAAGAGATAATTGTACCGTCTCATCCTGAATATCGGCCGTTAAGCCGACAAATCGGCGCTATGACGGAAAAATGGAGAAAAGAACTGAGCGACGAGATGTTTCGTGAGCTTGAGGAGTATTCTGATCTTTGTGTGAGCGTGAACAGCTTGCATGTCGAAGCCGCCTTTATCCATGGATTCAGGCTCGGTGCCAACATGATCATTGAGGTTATGAGCAAACGCGAGGAGTTGGTTCCGAATGCAACTTCGGGCGTGTCATTATGATAAAGATCACGACGTCATGACGGTTGTATTTGCGGATGGGACAACATGCCGCCTTAATTGCTGCGAGATCGAAGCAACTCTGGATACGCATACAGCGGCGCGTTTCCGTCTGATCTGGCTAAAGGAAAAAGAGCCGTTTGCCTATGCTGAGTTGGTTCTTCAACACGATTTGAAGCGCTATGCCGAGGAATACAGCCGGGAATACATGAAGCAGCAGAACGAACTGGCAGAGCAGCTTGCCGATCACTATCAAGATAAGGCATATGCGCAAGCTATTGCGAGAGAAATCATGATGCATGGAGATTAACTTCGTTTTATCGAGGGAAGCGCATAAGGCAGAGGTAGCTTTCAGATCACCTAACCGAAAGGACGGATGACGCTTGAAAGCATTGCCGCCCCCGACGCTTCCTTCATTCTTTTTCCCGGCAGGTTTATACAACATGGAAATGCTGTCTTACGTTGCAGCAAGCACTGAATTTGGTCTCCCAAATTCGCTTGGCAGGGGCGCTCCCCTGATTCCCCTTACGTTTCCACCGACTTTTTCTTCGATTACATGTCCAGTTTCAGCCAATCCAAAAAAGCTTCAAGGGTGATTTCCCCGCGCAAACAAGCGTCCCGATTTAGCTTGGCCAGCTCTGCCCATTGATAGAACGTTTCTTCCGTTGTCTTCCCGTACCGAATCCATGCAAAGCGTCTTTTGTATTCCCGAGTGTAGGCTTTAAGCGCAGGCGAATCGGCTTTCTTGCGCTCCCATTGGTTGAGTGCTCCGATCTCCTTGCAGGTTTTGGAGGGAGTGGCAAACGGTCGTTCACAATATTCGGCATTTTTGTTTCGGCTCAGCGCAAAGTAGCGACCGCAATTTTTACATATTCGAAAACGCAGTTCACGACGAATACATTCGCGCACGAAAAAGTCAGGTATGTCGAATACGCTCTGTGCCTCAAGTATATCTGTAAAAATGCCTTCTTTAACGAATTCATACCGGAGTTGCAGCGGCTGAAACGTAAAGCATCGAGAGCTGTTGGGGCTCTCTGTATAGAGATTTATAAGCTTGGCTTGAATCGGCGCTTCGGATACATCCACGTCCAGAACGTCATGCCAAAGCACCCGAAGCTGTTGCTGTGTCGTTTCGAGCATAGCGGGAATCCGTACCAGTTCTTCGACAGGCAACAGTCTGTCTACGTCCTTGTACGACTGCTGCCGCGCTTGTTTCAGGCGTTCCAGCCATTGTAAACGCAAGCAGGCGAAATACATATGATAGCTGTTGAGTAAGGCCAGCCCCTCCGCAATCGGCTTTTCCAGTCGCTCCTCTTTCCCGGTTATTAGCTGATGAAGATCGGTTTGCAAGCGCTCTGTTACATCCCGAATCGGTTCTGCGTCCAGTTCCATCCATTCCAGAACAGTTTGGGAGAAAGGATATTGCGTATGCTGAACATGTCCGGAAGGTCCGTGCAGAAAGTGTTCCTGCCCATCGGCAATATAAGACTGAAAGGTATAGCTCATGTCGCACCTCGAATAGACAATCGAATGTTAATTAAAGTGATTATATATTTTTGTTGACAATAGGTCAAGTGAAGTGTAGCATATAAATTACATAGACAATTGTAATATATTATTTATGGTTATCTATGTAGTAACGAGGGAAGGAGAAGCAGGCAAGAAATCTGTTCCTTGATAATTGAATAGCTGTAGCGAGGAGGAGCGTGTATGAATGACGATCAACAGCGATTTCCGTCACCTACCCTGTCTGTTCCAAAAGGGGCAGGCAAGCAGGTGACGGGCTATCGCAATCATTCGGCAGAAAGTTTGCATCGACGCGAAGTGCAAATCGGTAAAACGATATACATAGTGCAAAGCTGCTACATCGGCAAAGACACGCTCAGCGACAAAATCAGGCGGCTTGTTCTGAGAAAATGGGAAGACGAGCAGCATCGGAGCGAATGAGGACCAATACCGGGAATCCACAAGATTCCCAGCTTTTTTCGGTTATGCCGCTTCATGAAGAGATATCATTCCCGTTCAGAAAAAAGCTGTACAATGAACAAGCCCCTGTGTGGAACCGTAGACCGCCTCCCTCGCTACGCTATTTCATGGAATGAACAGGAACATCGTTCAAAGATCCATTATACTGAAATCAGCCGACATGTTGCTGGGAAAGGATGGAGGATGAAAAAACAGCAGCGGACCCGAACCGCTATTTACTGTCGTCTGAGTCGGGACGATGAGCAGAGCGGCGAAAGCATGAGTATTGAAAATCAGCGAATTTTGCTCCAGCGTTATGCGAAAGACAACGGCTTTGAAGTGACGGACGTCTACATTGACGATGGCTGGAGCGGTACGAACTTTGATCGCCCCGATTTTCAGCGGATGAAACGCGATATTGAGAGCGGCGGCATTGATATCGTATTGGTAAAGGACTTGAGCCGATTAGGGCGCAACCAGATTGAAACAAGCCTGTGCATTCAGGTGTTCTTTCCCGAATACCAGGTGCGTTTTATTGCCGTCAGCGAAAACATTGACACCGCCAAAGGCGAAGACGACTTCATGGAACTGCGCAATCTGTTCAATGAATGGTTCGTCCGCGATACAAGCCGGAAGGTAAAGAGCGGCTACCGCCAACGGGCGTTGAACGGCGATTACACCGGAGCCTTTGCTCCCTACGGCTACCGCAAGGATGAGCAGAACAAGCATAAGCTGATTCCGGATGAGAACACCGCCCCTGTCGTACAGCGTATTTTTCGATTGGCGGTCGAAGGGCATAGCCCCTACAAAATCGGCAGATTGCTCCGAGCAGATCGCATTCTGACCCCGCGCGCTTACCTGGCCGAGCAGCATCAACGTTACCTGAAAGTAGTCAATGCCAGGCATCCGTATGATTGGGGAGCAACGACAGTCAAGGTCATACTCCAGAACAAGGTGCATCTGGGACATATGGTGAGTCACAAGACGACCAAGCCTTCCTTCAAGAGAAAAGGATTGGTTGCAGTCCCAGAGGACGAATGGATTGAGGTTCCAAATACACACGAGCCGCTGGTTGACGAGGAAACCTTTGCCTTGGCGCAAAAGGTGGTTCGCGTGAAAAAACGCCCGACCAAGACAGGCGAGCATCAAATCTTTGCGGGACTTTTGAAATGCTCCACCTGCGGACAAGGATTATCCTTCGCTCGCGGCGGCAGCAGCAAGACCAGCGGCGGCAAAGGAGGGCGTGGCAGCTTCGCATGCAATCAGTCGCGGACACGCGGCAAAGCCTATTGCAGTTTTCATTATATCAGCTATGTGGATGTGTACGAGATTATATTGGCGGATATTCAGCGTCATGCGAGGACGGCCAAGGAGCAGGAAAGCGCCTTTGTCGAGATGGTTGCCGCGATGAGCCACAGCCAACAGAGGAAGCAATGGGGAGCCGCAATGAAAGAGCGAGACAAGCTGAAGAAACGGGAGGACGAACTGCAAACCATTCAGCGGAAGCTCTATGAAGACAATGCATTAGGACGAATTACGGATGAGCAATATGTGGCGCTATCACGAGATTTTACAGCAGAGCAAGCACAATTGAAAGAACGGTTGAAGCTGCTGGAAGAACAGCTTAACCAGGTAGAAAGCAAACGGGAGAACACGACCCGATTTTTGGAACTGGTACGAGCGTACACTGATATGAAGGAACTAACGAAACCGATATTGAATGAATTGATTGACAAGGTTGTTGTGTTTGATGCCGAGAAGGTAAACGGCAAGCGAGTGCAGCGTATTGATATTTACTACCGATTCGTCGGCTTAATTTCGTAAACAACAGAGGTTCTTACCTCGTTAAAAATAGATTACTCCGCTCTTATGGATTGATCCTGACGGATTTGCCCCTGTGCCGATTGGACATGTTTATGTAGTTGAAGGAACTTATAAGGGGAAATTTGAAAGATATGTGGGATCCACTGCACAGGAACTCCTCGAACGTATGGGAAAACACAAATGGAACGAATTTATTACAGCTAAATCTACTATAGTGACGACATACGAAGTGAAGGCTGAGTTGGATGTAGCGGGATCTGGGAAAGGAACACTAAGAAGTGCAATTAATGAAGCTCTTCGTGCAGCCGAACAATTAATTATTGATAAATTTGGTGGTAAAGATAAACTTCTAAATAAAAGGAATGCGGCGATAGAAGCAAAGAGGATAAATTGGACTAAAAGACACAATGTCGAAATTGACGTGAATTCCCCCAAACTGTCTTTAAAAGGTGGTCTTCGAGTGAATAGTTTTGCCGGTTTCGCTTTATTGGATGCGTTTATCTTGTACCGAGACTTAAAGGAATCCCAATATGAGTGGGCACCTTATATTTTGCAGGATCTAGACGGTATATTTACAATAGGTTATGGAAAAAACGGCTGGTTTTCTAGTATGAAATATTGGAAAACTTATCAATCAGGTCCAAATGAGGGGCAGAAAGTATATATAGAGAAAGATGAATTCAATTTTTGGAAAAAAGAGGCAGAAGCTCTATGGGGAAGGCTCGATTTTTGGGGGAACTTCGTGCCGGGATTGCTTAATCCAGAATTACCTACGGCCAAACTCGAAATATAGATTGAATGGTATTCAATAAACAACGAATCCGGAGGAATCAAGATATCGTATGGGACTGGAACTAATCTTAGAAGAACCTAATTTTCGTGATTTGCGACGAATAGAGTCGGATTATGACTCCATTGCATTCATGAATAGTGTGGGGATGGAAGTCGATTCGTCTGAGCTTGTGGATTTTATGAGCAAGCTTGAAGGAAGAGGAAAAATAGAAAAACTTAGCATAAGCTTCAATTCTCAATTAAAAGATCTCCAGGTCGTTAGAGCGTTTCCTAATTTACGTTACATCGCTGTATACGGATATCGGATCGATTCGCTGGACGGACTGGAATGGTTTCAACGTGGCGAGTCTATTAAGATCAGTACGGAATCGAAAAATCGTCGTCGGAAGATTGCTCAAATATCACGGGCCCCCATCAAGCAAATGTCTCTTCAATTTGCTCAGCCGGAAGATTTAGACGCTGTTGGCGAATGCTTAACGTTGAACGAACTTGAACT
This sequence comes from Paenibacillus sp. MSJ-34, assembly GCF_018918005.1. Taxonomy (GTDB): domain Bacteria; phylum Bacillota; class Bacilli; order Paenibacillales; family Paenibacillaceae; genus MSJ-34. The sequence continues at coordinate 24,119 of NZ_JAHLPR010000035.1, forward strand.
GTTTCGCAGCAGCGATCTGGAATTTTCGAAGTGGAGTCGGGTTCCTCTGGAATCGCTTAGACTTAAACAAGGCAAATTCATAGAACTGGGGAACACTGCGGATGTCAGAAGTCTAAAATGGTTGTGGGTGTTAGGTTGCCGCAGCCTAGAACGGTTCACAGGAGACAATAGTAAAATAATTAGATTATTGATTGATGATTGTAAAAAACTCGATTTGCGTACTGTTCAAACATTTCAAGGACTTGAAACATTAATCGTAAATAGTATTCCTAACGAAATTGGTCTGACCGAAATGGGAACATTCAAGCAATTGGAAAGTCTTTCGCTGATTCATTCCAAGGTTCAAGTCGATACAACAGAACTGAAACGCCATTTCCCCAAATTGAAGGAACTTCATATCTCCAATCTGAAGAATGGACAAGTGCTTGAACTTAGCCAACTGAATCCGGGAGTTCTCGTTTCGGGCAGAATTTTCTTTCGGAAAGATAGGTTTATAACATATAAAGCCTTAAATGGAAAGGTGATAGAGGAATAATTATACGAGATGGAGGACCGCAGACGAGACAGATTTCTTGCTTGCGGTTCTTTTTTATGCCGTGCCGCGATTTGATTCGCGTACGGCGAATTTTGCTTACCTTACAAGTCTGCCGATGGAAAGAAACTAACCCGATCCAACGACTCGGCATTACTCGACATTATTAGTGAAGGGTTTTGACATCAAGATATAACCTATTTCTTAAATAATTACTACAATATAGTAAATTAATATATTTTTTATAAGTTGTATTGGCGAAGGGAGTGGGCAAGTTGAAACTTTATGGTGATTTTACAAAGAAAGATTGGTTGGATGTTTTTGGTGTAGAAGAAAATCAAATTCCATTATCGTGTATCATTCATGGCGAGTGGAACCACGAAGAAAATCTAAACCTATGGAAAGATACCCTGAAAGAAGAATTGTGGCTGCCAAAATGGAACACTGTAATCGGGAAATACGAAGGAAAGAATATTGGTTTTGCGAATGTATATGGCAGCCCTATTGCAGCTATGATTACACATCAATTTGCTTCGGCGGGCACCAATCAATTTATCCAAACCGGATATTTTGGAGGTTTGTCTTTTGATGTTACATATGGCGATATTCTTATTGTTTCAGAAGCGGAAATGAAAGATGGAGCATCACATTGGTATCTTCCAAATCGTAAGACAGTGAAATCAGACGAACAATTACTAAATGCAACCATAGATTATTGAGAAAAAAAGGGATACTCATATGCGGTAGGAAGTGTTCTTTCTACAAGTGCAATACTGCTTGAAACACAAGAATTGATTAGCGAATGGGGTTTGAACGGCCATTTGGGAGTGGATATGGAAACAGCAACAACATTGGCAGTAGCGAAAAGGTTTGGTAAAAAGGCGATTGGCTTGTTAAATCTATCAGACCATTTAATGGTAGGAGATACGCTTTACTCTTATACAAAAGAACGAGAGTTAATCGAAGCAGAAACAGACGAAAAAATAAGGGATGTTGCCCTTTATTTATCTTTAATCTCAAATAAGTTGAAATAAAAACAAAAAAAGTATCGACGCCAACAAATCAAAGGATGGGCGTAGATGATATTCTACAATATCTCAAAGAGAACGGAGAATACTCAGGCAGACGGGAAATACCTCACAATTGTTGTGAAAATTGTTCAGTAAATACTACCGGAGGACATATGAATATAGATTTTAAATCAGTAAGCATTTATGTAACAACTAATGATGATTTATTTATACTTCCAAGAGGTGTATCTAAAAAGTGGGGTGGGGCAGTAATCGATCTCGAGTTGCATTAAAAACCTACAGCAATAGAAAAAATCTTTAAAATTAAGGGATATTTAAAAGCAGTCAAACAAATGAGATATGTTAGTATTGAATGGGGTATTGATGAAGGCTACAATATTGTCCCAACTATCAACTCTGGCAAGAAGGGATTTGTTCATTTAGAGGAAGAGGCCATAAGCATCGGAAAAAAACTCCATGCGGGGGATTTAGCCCGAGCAATCAGGTCTGCAATTAGTTTATCAAAGTAATAGAATGAAACCACAGGCGGCTAACTATCGCTTGTGGTTTTTTATGCGGAAGAACCGCCAAAGGATGAAAAATCCAGTACGGTGGTTCTTTTTTTCTCTCATTTCCTATGCCATCATTATAAATGGGGGCGATGAAGAATGTTCCAGGATTTTAAGCTCGGCGGCGACCGTCCGGTTGCGATACAAGTGAAAGAATACGTCAAACGTTTAATTATAAAAGGGGCGCTTCAGGCGGATCAGAAGCTGCCCTCTACACGAGAAATGAGCGGTTTGCTTAAGGTGAGCCGCAATACGGTCATTGCCGCCTATGAAGGGTTGGAGGATGACGGATTCGCGTATGCGATTCCCGGCAAAGGCAGCTATGTGGCCGCGATGGCGGGCCATTTGGCAACAGATAACGGAGGAGCTAACGGCTCCGCCGCCTGGCAGATCGACTGGAAGGCGAGAATGAACGAGTATGCCGTATCGGCCGTAGAGTTGGATATGATGAAGCAGGGCATTCGCGCCCCAAAAGGAACGATCTCGTTCACAAGCATCGCTCCGGATGAGCGACTGTTTGATCTGGGGGCTGTAAGGCGAGCCTTTATGGATCGGATGGCTATCGAAGGGCAGGTGCTGCTTAACTACGGCTACGCCAAAGGCTACAAGCCGCTGATCGATTACTTGATGCGTTACATGGAGAATAAGGGCGTCGATATAAGCGGCAAGGATATGCTGATTACAAGCGGGTTTACGGAAGGCTTTGACATTGTGCTGTCGGCGCTGCGCCCTTCTGCGCGCCGCGGAGCGGCAATTTGTGAAAATCCGACCCACCATACGGCGATCAAAAATTTGAAGCTGCAAGGATTCGCGGTTACCGGCATTCCGATGGAGCCTGACGGTATTGATGTAGAGCATCTTGAGGCGGTATTGCGGAAACAGACAAACAGCTTCGATCTGGCCTATTTGACCCCTTCCTATCACAATCCTACGGGCATCGTCATGTCGCCGGCGAAGCGCAGCGCCGTTATGAAATTAATGACGCGCTATCGGATTCCGGTGATCGAGGACGGATTCAACGAGGAACTGCGCTACTCGGGAGCGCATGTTGCGCCGTTAATCGCGACAGCAGGGCGAGGGAACGGAGTCATCTATATCGGCAGCCTCTCCAAGGTGCTGTTTCCTGGCTTGCGAGTGGGCTGGGTGCTTGGAGACCGGGCGTTGATCGACTCTCTGGAAAGCATTAAGCGTGCTCGCACCATTCATACGTCAACAATCGATCAATCGATATTATATCAATATTTGCTCAATGGGAATTTCGATAAATATGTAAAAAAAGCCCGCATGGAATATAAACGCAAATATGAGCTTACGAAGGCATGCTGCGAAACGTATCTCTCTGAGGCGAAGCTGTCCGGCGACGGGGGCTTGCATTTGTTCCTTACCTTCCCGTCAGGCGTAAGTACACGCCAACTGCTGGAAGCTTGCGTAGAACAGGGCGTTATTTTTACGCCGGGAGACAAGTTTTTTATTCAAGAAGGCGAAGGGACGAATACTTTGCGGCTTGGTTTTTCACGAGTATCGGATGAAAATATCGAGCGGGGCATTCGAATCATCGGCGAACAGGCGCGTCATTTACTTAAGGCATAACAGCAGTCGGAAGAACAATCCGTAAGCGTGTAACGATTTTTAAAGAAGAAGAGGTGTCGTGATGAAAGTTGGCGTGATTATGGGCGGTATTTCCTCCGAGCGCGAGGTTTCGCTGAAGACAGGCCAAGAGATGATCAATCATTTGGATCGCAGCCGTTATGAGGCGATTCCCATTGTGATCGATCGGCGAGCGGAACTCATCGCGCAAGTTCAACAGGCAGGCATCGATCTTGCGCTATTGGCGCTGCATGGACGATATGGCGAGGACGGTACGGTGCAGGGAGCGCTGGAGACGCTGGGCATTCCGTATACAGGAAGCGGTGTTCTTGCAAGCAGCTTATGCATGAATAAGCAGCTATCCAAGATGTTGCTGAGAGCAGCGGGCGTGCATACGCCTGCAGGACTTTGCTGGCAGGGGATGGACGATTATGATCCGCAGGCGGTGGAGCAACTGGGTTACCCGGTTATTGTGAAGCCGAATGCGGGGGGATCCAGCATCGGCATCCGGCTTGTGCATCATGAGATGGAACTGCTGCCGGCTGTTCGGGAGGCTTGCAGTTTGGATCAGGCGATCTTGATTGAGCCCTATATGAAAGGTACGGAGCTGACCTGCTCGATTGTGGATGGCGAGGTATTGCCGATGATCGGCATTCGCCCCGCGCATTCGGAGTGGTTCGACTACAAAGCGAAATATGAAATCGACGGCGCCGAGGAGAAGGTAATCCAGCTTCCTCCCGTTATAGAGCGGCGCGTGCGCGAGACAGCGCTTGTCAGCTTCCGGTTGTTGCAGTGCAAGGTCTACGCAAGGGTCGATATGATTTTGTATCAGGATGTTCCTTACGTGCTGGAAGTAAACACCTTGCCGGGAATGACCGCAGGCAGCCTGCTTCCGAAGAGCGCAGCCGCAGCGGGTATGACCTTTGCACAACTGCTGGACCGCATTATCGCCGCCTCGCTCCATGAGCGGACACAGGAATGGGGGATGGTGCAATATGCGTAACGAAGAGGGTTCAGGGCGGTTTTTATCCTCGCGTGTACAGGATATTCGGCCATCGGGCATTCGCGCGTTTTTCGATCTGAATGCGGCAGGCGGAGATACAATCGCCCTTGGAGTCGGAGAGCCGGATTTCGTTACCCCGGAAAAGGTGCGCGAAGCTTGCATTCAGGCATTGCGCGAAGGGCGCACGAAATATACTTCAAATGCCGGCTTGATGGAGCTGCGGGAGGAGCTTTCGGCTTATTATGCCGGCAGCTTCGCGCTTTCCTACGATCCTGAGCAGGAAATCATCGTGACGGTGGGGAGCAGCGAAGCCGTCGACCTGGCGCTGCGGGCGGTGATCGATCCGGGCGATGAGGTGCTGATTCCGGCGCCGGGCTATATTGCCTATGAACCGATTGCCCATCTGCATGGCGGTAAAATCGTGGAAGTGGCGGCAACGGCAGCGGACCGGTTCAAGCTGACTCCGCAAGCGCTGGAAGCGGCGATTACTCCCTATTCGAAGGCTTTGATGGTCAATTATCCGTGTAATCCGACCGGAACAGTGATGACAGAGCAGGATTGGCTGCCGATTGTCGACGTCATTATCAAACATAATTTGGTTGTCATTTCGGATGAAGTTTATGCCGAACTGACTTATGGGAGGAAGCATGTCAGCATCGCCTCCTTGCCGGGCATGAAAGAGCGTACGATCGTTATAAGCGGTTTTTCCAAAGCGTTTGCGATGACAGGCTGGCGGGTAGGCTATGCTTGCGGCCCGCACGAGTTGATCGCCGGCATGCTGAAAATTCACCAGTACACGATCATGTGCGCCCCTACTATTGCACAGATCGCCGCGCTGGAATCGTTGCGTTATGGCTTGGCTGCCAAAGATGAGATGATGGCGAGCTACAATGAACGCCGCAAGCTGTTTGTGGCCGGCTTGAATGCAATCGGGCTGGCTTGCCATGAGCCTGAAGGGGCTTTCTATGCCTTTCCCTCCATTGCTTCTACCGGCATGTCATCCGAGCAGTTCGCTCTTGGGCTGCTTAAGGAAGCGAAGGTGGCGGTCGTGCCGGGACATGTATTCGGATCGGGCGGAGAGGGATTTATTCGCTGCTCCTATGCGACCTCGCTCGTCGATTTGGAGAAGGCGCTGGAGCGGATGGGAAAGTTTATGCAGGCGATGCAGCCGGTTTGATGGAACGAAACAGGACCGCAAACGAGATTAGCCTCTCGCTTGCGGTTCCCATTTTTTGCACCAGCGTTATGATTCACATACGTGTGGTATACGACTCTACTCGTCCATCTTCATCAACCAGCGCGACAGCTTCTCTTCCCGCGCCTTCAAATCGCGGTTTCCTGCGCCGCATTTCCCCAGCGGCAGTTCGCCGACAAGGCTTCCGTCCAGCATATAAAGAACCCGTTCCGTTCTGGCTGCGACTTTGACGTCATGAGTCACCAATAGAATCGCCGTTCCGGTTCGGTTCAAATCGGCCAATATGTCCATGACTTCGCCGGCGGCTTTGGAATTGAGTGCGCCCGTAGGCTCGTCGCCGAAGACGATATCAGGTTGATTGATCAGCGCCCGACAGATGGCCGCCCGCTGAAGCTGACCGCCGGAAGCTTGCGTGATATCGCGATCGGCCAGCTCGGCAATGCCGGTCTTGCGCATGAGCTCCATCGCTCGTTGGTTGATTTGGCGTCGGCCGCCTTTTTTCGCCATATACGCGGACAGAATGATATTGTCGAGAAGAGTTAAGTTTTTTAATAGATAATGATGTTGAAAAATAAATCCCATGGAATGCAAACGAAGTTCGGACAACTCCCGTTCGGACAGCCCGGCAATTTCTTGCCCGTTCAACGCAACGCTTCCCGAGGTCATTCGATCCATGCCGCCGACGTTGTACAGCAACGTCGACTTTCCGGACCCGGACGGCCCCATGACCGCGACAAACTCTCCTTTCTTCATCTGCAAGTTCACGTTTTTCAGGATATGCTGTTCGTTCTGCTTGCCGACGGCATACGTTTTATGCAACGCTCTCGCCTCCAATACAATCCCCATACAATCCCTCTCCTAACTTGCAATGATTCTCGCGATGCTGGTTTTTTCGATCGATAATAGGCTCAGTAACGCGGCAATGGCCACAACCAGCGTGAAAATGAGCGGGCAAACAAGATAAGCTTGAACCGGATCGATAGCAAACTCGATTCGGGCGGCGCCCATGAACGACATGAGTGCGCTAGCCATTCGTTCCCCGAGCGTATTGGCGACGACGGTTCCGAGAATGATCCCGATCCCGAGCGGCAGCATCGTCCTGGCCAAATACTGTTTCCGAATATGGTTGAACGAAAAGCCGATGCTTCGCATAATCGCGATTTGGGTCTCGTCCTTGGCCAGTATCATCCTTAGAAACAAGGAGGTAATGAGAATGGCGACGAACAGGGCGACCGCAAAAGCGATCATCGTAAACAGTTTGAGCTGTCGTATCGTACCGCCGAAAGTTTGCGTTAAATATCCTTTCAAATCCGTTACTCTGGCCGGGTAGAAGGCTTTGGCGTATTCGTCCGTTTTGGCGCCGACATTGATATGCGGTTTCACATCCAAGCTGATTTCACATCGAAGCGCCGTTTCGGGCCGGAAAGGCCATATCGCTTTGGCCGTTCGTCCGCCGTGCGTCACATCCTGATAAATCCCGCTCACGACCGCTTCCTTCTCTTGCCCATGAACAACGAGCCGGAGGCGATCGCCCACCTGTTTCCCCAATTCCTTGCCGTTCAGGTAGGAGAGCGCGATTTCTTCGTCGCGGAGGGGAGGGCCCCCTTGCACATATTCCAGCGGGAACATCGAGAAATCTCCGGTCTCCACCGTCATATTTTCCCGGATGCCGTCCTCGCGGACGACCTCGAACCGGCTGGTGACTTTCGGCGAGAAACGCTCGATATCCGGATCGTTCTTTATATAGTCGACAATGCTGTGAAACGCTCCAATGTCCGCTTGCTGCATATCGATTCGCAGATCGCTTCGTTCGATTCCCATATACTTGATAAAATCGGGGGATTGAACCGTATTCAGGAAATGGAGCGGAACGATCGCCATAAAGGAACATATGCAAAAAATAAGGAGCAATAGTCGGTACATTTTGAAGCGCTGAAGAACATCCCTTATCCCGAGAAAAAGAGGGACATGCACCCGTTTCGTTCGATGCAAAGGCAGGAATGCGGCATGAATCCGGCTCTCGCCGACGTTTCCCGACCGCAACGCTTCGACGGCCGAGATGCGATCGAACTTCCTCAAGATAAATCTGCAGAACGATACGACAATGAAGAAGATCACGGCCGCGGCAACGAATGGAATGAGTTGCGGGAGAAAGCTGCCCGGAGCGGTGCCGAGGTACAGCATCATATTGGATGTAAATAACGGCTTTAGAAACAAGGATGCCGCATAGCCGATCGCACAACCGAAAGCGGCGAGCGCGACATATTTCAGCAGATACATCTTCTTGATGTCGCGTTGCCCGATTCCGATCGCTTTCATGACCCCGATTTCCCGATAATCTTCTTCAACGACCGCGAGAATCGTAAACCGGATACAGAGAAGCGCGATGATATTCAGCAGCAAGCTGACCAATATGATTACGGCAGCGACCATACCGTCGGTAATCGCATGCAGCATTTTGAACAATCGATCATCGACATTCGGCCCCTTTCCGGGTAACCCGGACGATTCGTACGCCTGCCTGAATTCGCTTAATTTGCCTGGATCCGTAAGCTGGAACTCAATCAAGTATTCCGTTTCGCCCAGATTCTTTGCGAGCGTATCCAAGTCGGCTTCATGGACGACAAAGCGTTTGGAATGAACGATCGAAGGGTTCATCTGAACGTCCCGGACGAAGTCGGAAACGGTGAGATCCATGCGAAACGAAGCGCCCGCGAGGGCGACTTTATCGCCGACATTCAAGTTTTTCCGCTGCATGTAGTAGACCGGAACCGCAATGCTTCCCGGCGAAACCCGGACGGGTTCGTTGTCCAGATTGAGCAAAAGATCGAAGGAACGATTCTGTTTGACAAAGTAATGGTCCATAACGCTCGTTTTTTCCGTCGCGGCGCCGCTGCCGATCGTTATATTCGATCCGTCGACGAGGAGCATCTCCGCGATCTGTTTCTTTTTTACAAGGGGGTTGCCGGAGGCGAAATCGTCGAAATCGGCCTCATCGATGGTTCCGGCATGCATCTGGACAAAATGCGGGGCGTCGGCCTTCGCGAACAACGCGTTCAACGAACGGGATAATTCCGCAATCATGGTCGAGCCGCTCGCAACGAGACAAGCGGATAACGAAATAAAGACAAGCAAGGCGAAAGTGACGCCTTTTTGTCTGAGCGTGTCTTTTCTCAATAGGTTGATTAGCATGCGGCGATCTTGGCTCCTTCCTACTGCTGGAAAATATCTTTGCTCCCTTTGGTGCGGTTGATGCTGGTGAAGTCCGCCCTGGAGAAGGCAATCGTCGAGAGCAGCACGAATAATATGCCGAATGTCAATACGATGACGGCGCTTACCTGCGGCGTAATGACGAAACGGTCGATCTGGAACGCCAACTGTTCCGCGATTAAGTCGTCTGCGGGCAATGACATCTTTTCCAAACTAAGCGCTCTGAAAAAGGCCGCCGCATAGGTCATCGGATTCAATAGGGCGAGAATTTGCAGGCCTTGAGGCAGCAGGCTTAAGGGGACATACACGCCGCATAGAAACGTAATCGGCGTCGTCACGGCCATCGACACGATCTGGAACGTTTGCGATTGTTTCACGGATGCTGCGAGAAACAATCCGAATGCCGAAAAGACAAGCCCCGCGACGATCATGAAGCCGACGGCGGCCAATGGGGTAAGGACGGACGAATATTTCAAGCCGATAAAATAACCTGCGATCAAAATCATAATCCCTTGGAATGTGGCGATCGTTGTCGAGGACAGCATCTGGCCGACCGCGATCTGGATTCTCTTGACAGGGCTGACCAACACTTCTTTCATATAACCGGAAACGATATCGTCGATCGTTGAAGAGGCGATATTGAGCGACGTCTGAAACACGACGATGATGACAATGCCGGCCAACACATAAGGAACGGGGTTGTCAATCGCGGTGCTTTGAAAGATATTGCTCAACAAATATAAATAGAAAAAAGGCATGATCAAAATCAACACAAGCTGTACCCGATTTCTGACAAACAGCTTCACGTTTCGCAACCATAATGCCGCAATAACGCGCATGCTCCTACCCCCTTATATCCTTGCCCGTCAATTCCAGGAACACATCGTTTAAGGTTCCTTTGCGAATCTCCAAGTCTTGAAGCGCCGGCCGATGCCGTTCGATGATGTCCATGAAATCCGACAAATCGCTCAACTCGACTTCATAAGCGGCGGAATTGCGATGGAAGGCGAACCGGTAGTCCCGCAGCAAGGCTTCTAAGGCTTGCTCATCTCCAGTGACGATATGCGCTTTATCTTTGGTGTATCGCTTTTTTAAAACTTGCGGCTCGTCAAACGCAATGATTCGGCCATGATCCATCACCGCGACCTTATCGCAAATTTCGGCTTCATCCATGTAGTGAGTCGTGAGAAAAATCGTGACATTGTTTTTCTGCTGCAGCTTGAGAATATACTCCCAAATATTCGCTCTCGTCTGGGGATCGAGCCCCGTCGTAGGTTCGTCCAGAAACAATACTTTTGGCGAATGCAGCAAGCTTCTGGCAATTTCGACCCGTCTCTTCATGCCCCCCGACAAGTTGCCGACCATCGCTTTCTTCCGTTCCGTCAAGTCGACGATTCGCAGGACGGAATGAATCCGCTCGCGCATGATCGATTTGGGTATGCCGTAAAAATGGCCATGCATGTTTAAATTTTCTTCCACCGTCATTTTGTTGTCCAGGGTGGAGTCTTGAAACACCACGCCGATGACGCTTCGGACCGCGTCTTGCTCCCGGCCGACATCTTTGCCGTCGATCAGCAATGTGCCGGAAGTTTTGTCGATCATCGTGCATAAGGCGTTGATAGTAGTGCTTTTGCCCGCGCCGTTCGGTCCCAGAAAAGCAAAGACGCTCCCGCGCTCCACTTCGAAGGAAACCCGGTCGACCGCCGTGAAATCGCCGTACCGTTTCACAAAATCCTTGACCACAATCATAGGATCCATTCCGATTACCCGCTTTCCGTAGGATTCTTCGGACCTTGCGCCAGCATGTCAAGCAAATAAAGAAAGCTGCCTTTCTTTGCCCCCAATGTCGTTTCAACCAGATACGCAAAGGCCGTTGCTTTTTGCATCAACTCATGAGGCTCCCACTTGAAAATTCCTTCATCAAATAAAAACTGGGAAGATACGAGCAAAAATTCCACCGTCTCTTTCGGATAAGGAGTCTGAAACGCGCCTTCCGCGACGCCTTGCTCGATCACCTCCGTCAATACCGGAGTCAGTTGAAGAATCGTTTCCACCAAGCTTTTCTGGTGCATTTCCGCATTATTAATCCGGTGCAATTGCTCGATCATCGGTTCCTTCCGTCCGGTATCCGGTTTCTGCGCCATTAGAATCCGGAACAGTTTCTCGGGCGCATTCCATTCGGGATCGGAGGCGATCGATTTGGCTGCGTGGACCCCCATGTCGATGAAACGCATGACGATGGCATCCATCACTTCCTCCTTGGATTGGAAATAGTAATAGAACGTCCCTTTGGCAATTCCCACCTTTTGCAAAATATCTTGAATGGTCGTGGCGGAATATCCTTTTGCGGTAAAAAGCGACTCGGCCGCGTCCAATATTTCGTTTCTTCGTTCGTCAGGTTTTTTCGTAATTCTCATTCGTATTCCTCCCACTCTATAGACCGACCGTCGGTCGGTTAACGTGATTGTAACATTATGGAAGGCGTAAAATCAACGGGGAGACAAAGGCCGTCTTTCAATAATGTAAGCTTCGAATGTTCGAATGTAAGGGAAATCGATACATGAAGCGGCGAACGGCGGCTATGATGAAGGAAGACAATCCGTTTCGGAATCGGGGGAAGTTGGATATGTTCAAAAAATCGTACAGCGATTTGTATGTCTTTATCGCTTTTGTATATATTGCGACGACAGTGTGCATTTTCTCCGGCATCGAGTTGATTCAGGCGATCGGCCAGGCTACGCCGTTGCTCGGAGTCGTTCTGGTGCGGCTGCTGTTCCGCATGCGGGAAGAAAAGCCGCAGCCGTTAGGCTTGAAGAAATTGGGGGGAATTCGCTGGCATCTTTTTGCTCTATTGGCCGGCATCCCCGTTATGTTCAGCTTTTTGACGGCATGGCTGCTTGGCTTGGCGGATTTGCCCGCCCTCGCTTCGTTGCCGGAAGGCATCACGCAAGGGGACCGTTTTATGATGATTTTGCGTGCGACGAGCGCGCCGTTGTTCCTGCTCATGCCGCTAGTATTCGCTTTGACCGAAGAGGTTGGATGGCGGGGATATTTGCAGCCGCGGCTAACGGATATCTTCGGGGAGCGAGGGGCCGTTTTTGTTACCGGTGCGATCTGGGCGTTCTACCATTATCCCTTCTATGCCGCGGGGTATAACGATGCGGGCGACGTCGGAATCAACATGGCCCTGTTTACGTTGACGCTGCTGCCTTTGTCCGCCGTTATGGGCTGGATTCGAATCCGGAGCGGCAGCATTTGGCCGTTAGTGCTGTTTCACGCGGTCATCAATCATCAACGTACGTTTTGGGAGAGCGTCTTTTACGAGAAACAGGAAGGGTGGAACTATGTGGCGGGCGAAGCGGGTCTCGTCTCGCTGCTGTTATGGACGATTATGGCCGTCGTGTTGTGGATGCCGAAACTGTCTCGTTCGCAAACGGCATCCTTGAGACGGTTTCCGTAAGGATGCCGGTTCGGATTAGATATATTTCCGGCGCTCCGGGAATCGTAGTACAATACATGTATGAACGACTCAGCAGACAAGGAGTGAAAGCGATGGATTTGCAGTTGCAAGGCCGGACGGCGATCGTGCTCGCTTCGTCGAAAGGATTGGGCAAGGCGACGGCGCTGCAATTGGCCAAGGAAGGCGCGAATGTGACGCTATCGGGCAGGAGCGAGGAGACGCTGCGGCTGGCGGCGGAGGAGCTGGAAGCGGCGGCCGGCGGGCGGAAACCGCTTGCGGTACAAGCCGACGTAACGAAGGCGGACGATATCGCGCGGATCGTGCGGGAGACGGCGGAACGTTTCGGCGCCGTGGACATTCTGATCAACAATGCGGGCGGCCCGGCGCCGGGCACGTTCGACCGGTTGACGGACGAACAGTGGCAGCAAGGCTTCGAATTGACGCTGCTCAGTTTCGTTCGTTCGATTCGCGAGGCGCTGCCTTATATGCGCAAGCAGCGTTTCGGGCGCATCGTCAATTTCACGTCGACGTCCATGAAGCAGCCGATCGACAATTTGCTGCTGTCCACAACGTTTCGCGTCGGCGTCATGGGCCTGGCCAAATCGCTCGCGTCCGAGCTGGCGCCGAGCGGCATCTTGATTAATACGCTCGGTCCGGGCCGGTTTGCGACGGATCGGGTATTGCACTTGGACGGCATTCAAGCCGAGGCGGCCGGCATGCCGCTCGCGCAGATTCAGGCGCAAGAAGCGGCCCGCATCCCGCTCGGCCGTTACGGCGAGCCGGAGGAATTCGGGCGGCTGGCGGCGTTTCTCGCCTCCCCGGCCAACAGCTATATGACCGGGCAAGCGCTCTTGATTGACGGCGGAGTCGTGAAGGCGATGTAAGCGCGGGCGGGGCGGCGCGATGTGCGTGAAAGGTCAAAGAGGAAGATGTTTGCTGGCCGGCAAGCATCTTCCTTTTCTTTTAAAGATGGAGATAATCGTTCAGATCTTCCCCGGATAATTTCCTTTTTATTCGCAGAACGTTTCGTCTCAAGTTTAACATGACCAGACTAACCGCAAGTTTTTCGTCCTTCATCCGGATCGATTCGTAAATTTGTTTATGCAGTTTATAGCTGTCTTTCAAATTATGCTCCGCGAACACCCTGTTCAACTCGTCGAGATAATGGACGTAATCGCTTTGGATGGACATGACGGAATGAGACAAGACCTTATTGTGGGCTCCTTTTAAAATAGCCAGATGGAATCGCACGTCCGCTTTGGAGTACTTTTTATAATCATGGGTATTTTTCTCCATGTCGGCGAGGGCGGCTTCAATTTCTTCCATATCCTCCCTTGTAGCGTTGCGAATGCAAAGCTCCACAGCTTTGACCTCGATCGCTTCCCGAAACTCGGTCATGTCGAGCAGTTCCTTGTCGGTAAAATTGACAATAATGCGATTGGGCGTCGAATCGGCTTGGTTGATATAATTGGATACAAAAGAGCCTTTCCCTTGATGCGTCGTAATCAGTCCCATGGTGCGGAGCATTTGTAGAGCCGCGCGAATGCTGACTTTGCTGATGCCAAGCTCGGCATGCAATTCGCTTTCCGACGGAATTTTGGTTCCGGCTTTCCATTCGCCCGTTTCGATTTTATTCAAACAATAATGGTAGACTTTGTCAACGATGCTTTGACGTTTATTTTCCAACTTGCATTCACCTGACTCGCCCCGAAACTTTACCCGAAGTATACTATTAAAGCCGGAGCTAGTCAATGAAAGGGAAGGCTATAGGAAAGAGGGATCCTCCAACCCCTTAGCGTCGTTAACGATGCCGAATTTTCGAAGCATTACCGGCAGTTCGCGATTCCAAAATGCCCAATCATGCCCGCCGTCGCTTTCCTCGAAAGTATAGTCGAAGGAAGTGCGTTTCAGCATAAAATCGCGGAAGGCGATATTCGTTTGATATAGCGGGTCGCTTTTTCCGCAGCTATGATAAATGATAGGTTTGGGAACGTCCTTTGTATCCAGTTCGCCGGCGATGTGGAACAGGTCGTTTACCGTATGGGCCAATTCTTCTTTTCCGCCGAAAACGTTATAGAAATTATCCTCAAAATCCGAAACGGTAAACATCGAGCTCCGACTTGCCGCCTCCAAAGCTTCCGATGGAGAGATTGCGCCGGAAAGGCAGCCGGCCGCGACGAAACGATCGGGACAATTCAGCGCCAATTTCAAAGCTCCGTAACCTCCCATGGACAGGCCGGCGACATAGTTGTCTTCCCGCTTATCGGAGGCCGGGAAGAAATTGCTTACCACGATCGGCAGTTCCTGCGAGAAAAACTCGAAATAGCGGTGGCCGTGTTTGCTATCCGTATAAAAGCTTCGATGAGCGTTCGGCATTACGACGATAATATCGTAATCTCTCACCAGCAGTTCGATCAGACTTTTGCGGAGCCAGGAAGTATGGTCGTCGGAATGGCCGTGCAGCAGATAGAGCACGGGATATTTTTTGTCCGGGTTCGGGACATGAGGCTGCTGTCTCTTCTCCGGAAGAAGCACTGTCATGGAGCTGTCCATTCCTAATGTGTACGAAAAAAAGTTGCAATTGATAAGTGCCATGCTTAAAACCATCCTTTTATTTTTATGAAAATGAAATTATGAAACGAAGAAGCTGATAATCAGTAGAATGAAAAAAGTAACAAGGGCCGAAACGCCTGTAAAGACGGTCCAGGATTTAAAGGTAGATTTAATATCGAGATTTAAATATTCCTTGAACATCCAGAACCCGGAATCGTTGACGATCGAGAACGACGAAGCGCCATTGGCGATAACCAGGCCTACGAGCGCAAGATATGTCGGGGAAAGCGCCGCCGTTTGCGGCATAGCCGCCAAAATGCCCGCAGTCATCGTCATGGACACGATTGCGGAGCCGACGGAGATTCGCAGCGCAACCGCGATGACGAACGCCACGACGATCATCGGCATGTTCAAGCCTGAGACGAAGTCGCCGATCAACTTTCCCGTTCCGGAATATTCGAGCATATATCTGAGGACGCCGCCGCCGGCCGTAACGAGAATAATGACCGCAACGGGGTTCAGCGCTTTTGTCATCATCTTCTCGATCTGCTCGGCTTTGAAACCGCGCCGAATCCCCAAGAAGTAAATGGCGAGAATGTTGGCGATCGTCAACGCTGCGAAAGGCTGCCCGATAAATTTGCAAATCGCTTTGATAGCAACGATGGCGTCCGATTCGGATTGAATCATGGCCGAACCTGTATTAAGCAAAATGAGCAAAATCGGAGCGATAATAATAAACAGTACGGTGCCGAACGAAACCTCTTTGACGTTGCTGTCTTTCTCGCTGGAAAGGAACGTCTCCGGTACCGGGACGAACATTTTATTGCCGACGATTTTCCCCAAAAAATAACCCGATACTACCCAGGAAGGGATAACGACAATAACGGCGATAAGCGTCATAATGCCGAGGTTCGCGCCGAGCTGCCCGGAAATAAGAATGGGGCCGGGAGTCGGGGCGATCATCTGGGACAAGCCGATGCCGGCAATCATCGGTATGGTGAATGCCAAGACCGATTTGCCCGTTTGCTTGGCGACTTGAAAGACAAGAGGCAGCAGGATGATGAATGCGGCGTCGTAAAAGACCGGGATACCGACGAGCAGCGAAGTAATGCCGATGGCGAAAACCGCTCTTTTGTCGCCGAATTTGCCGATCAAGGTGTTGGCCAGCACCTCGGCGGCTCCCGTAGCCGCAAGCAATCCGCCAAACATGGAACCGAGCCCGACGATCAGCGCGATGGAGCCGAGCGTGTTGCTGATTCCGGTTGAGAACGCTTTCAAAACCGTGCCGATTGGCATGCCGGAGCCGAAACCGATAAATGCCGCGGCGATCAAGATGGAAATTAAAGAGTGAAGTTTGAGCTTGATAATTAGAAACAAAAGCAATGCAAGCCCCAGTAATGCAACAATGACCAGTCTGGTTGGGTCCGCGACGAAAGTCGTGTCCATTTGTGATTCCCCCCTGTAGAAAATAGTAGCTGTGTGAACGAAATGAATTTGATATAACTTAACTAATGTGTTGTAAGTTTTATTCGCAGTGATTACGGCGTTTTTGTATTCATTTCATATAACACAACTAATGTGTTGTTCCAGTATATGCCCATTCGATACGATTGTCAACTGGGGATTTTCCACATGGGGATTTTGCACCGAGTGTTTATCGTCTGTTGGAAATCGTCCAGTCAAAAACGCGGATTTTTCGATTGAAGCGGGTCTCTGTTGGAAAATGTCCAACGTATGAGGCTTAGTTTTGCTATTTGGGTGCGATTATGCGGTTTTCGTTGGACAAAATCCAACGAAAGGACGGACATTTCAATTCAGACGGAAAAACCGTTGGATCAAATCCAACGGCGCTTGGGCCCGTTTCGCTTTTCGCACGGCTTGTTCGATGTCGTTGAACTTCTAGCGGAACTCACAGCCGTTATTTCAGCTCAATAGGGGGTTTGCAACATGTAACGGATCTAGGGGACGTTATTGTGCGGATAGAACGTCTTTTTGACCCATTTACAAGCAAATAGCGTCTCCTGCTTCCGTTAAAATTTCAATTGTGCTAAAAAAACGAAAATAAGGGCGCTCGCTTCCGTTCACATTGCTCGACCGGCGATTCTGGGCTCGCGGGCAGGGCGCATGGCGTCGCCCGTTGCCGGCGCAAGTTCAAACGCTCGCCCCGCGCCCCCGCCGGCCCAGCGCCCCTGCCGTGCCGCGCCTCGTGCGCCCCCCGCCGGCCCAGCGCTCCTGCCGCGCCCCGTGCGCTCTGCGCAGCAGCCCCGCACGAGCCACGCGCTCTCGCCCCCCACGCGCGCCGCGCCTCGTGCGCCCGTCGCCGCCCGAGCGCGGCACACGCTCGCCCTGCGCGCTCGAGCCGCCCGGCGTCCGCATCGCGTGGGCTTGCAGTGCCTCATGCGCCCCCCGCCGGCCCAGCGCCCCTACCGCGCAGCGCCCCGTGCGCTCTGCGCAGCAGCCCCGCGCGAGCCACGCGCTCTCGCCCCCCACGCGCGCCGCTACTTCAAATGCAGCTTGCGGAATTGCTTCGGCGACATCCCCTCGAAACGTTTGAACGCCTTGCTGAAATATTTCTCGTCCTGGTAGCCGACGCTGCTGGCGATCGACGATATTTTCAGTTCCGAATCGGCGAGCAGCACCTTGGCGCGGTCGATCCGCAGGCGGGAGACGAAATCAGTCAAATTTTCGCCGAATTGTTGCTTGAACGTGCGCGAAATATGGCTTGGGCTTAAATAAAATTGTTCCGCCAACTTTTGCAAATTCAATTCCTCGCAGTAGTGCGCGCGAATATATTGTTTAATTTCGTGGATCGTATTCGCCTGCTGGCGCCGTTCGAAGAGACGGCCCGTTTCGCTTAACATCTCTGCCATTTTGTCGACCCATACTTCCAGCGACAGCTCCTCCCATTCGTTTAACGGAAGGGCAAAGGACAGATCGGCCTCAATCAGCATCGGCAGGTCCGACCCGACCGACGGGTCCGTCGGATCCGGCATCGTATCGATCTCTTTGGCCCATTTCGACTGCAGCAATACGAACTCCTGCCACCACAATTCGAGCTGCCGCACGGTGATCGAAGGCAGTTCGCCCGCTTTCCGCGCCCACTCCATTAGCAATGCCCGGACGGAATCGGCGTCGTTGCGCCGGATTGCGAACAGCAGCCGATCGGCATAATCGGATAAAGGAACCTGATGCGGAACGAACTGCTGGTCGTTGTAATAATGCTCGTACTGGAACCGTTCCAGCAAATTGCGCTGTTTCAATGCGGTTCGCGCATCGGAATACGCTCTGGGCAAGCCTTGCGGAAATGGCGACGTTCGTCCGATGCCGATATAGAAACGGCCGCGCAGCGCCGTATACAACGCTTCCTGAATTTGCGCGACGAACTGCGGCACATCGGGTAAACGTTTGAAAAACAGCAGCACGATTTCGTTTTTGTCGTTCCAATTTTGAAAAGCGAGCCCCGTATTGTCTTTCTGCATCAGTTCATTGCAAATATTCGCAATCGAAAAGATGAGCAGATCAAGCGCAAAGGCGAATTTGCGGCGCAACCCGAAATCGAGCACATCGAGCGTAATGACGGCCGCGCGGCATTGGCGCGTCTCGCGCCCGATATTGTATTCTTCCTGCAGCGTGCGGGAGACCGCGCTATACTGGTCGGGATCTTGAATGAGCCGCGAGAACAAATTGTCGGCTAATACGGGCTTATATTGATTCGCCCGCATATGGATCTCCTGGGTCTTCGTTCTCGTCTGCTCTTCCCGGTTCCAGCAGGCGAGCGCCTTCTCGAATACTTCCGTTAACTCCTCTTCGTCAATCGGTTTCAGAATATAATCGAAACTGCCGAATTTCAGCGCGCTGCGTACATAATGAAAATCGTTGTAGCCGCTAATAATGACGACTTTCATCCGTTCGTCGTGTTCGTGAATCCACTTCAACACTTCAATGCCGTCCATCCCCGGCATGCGGATATCGGTGAAGACGATTTGCGGTTTTTCCCTTTGCATGATTTCAATCGCTTCCATGCCGCTGCAAGCTTCCATGACTTCCTGCACTCCATACCGATCCCACGGTATCAGAAGCCGGATGGACTCCCGAACGGGAGGCTCGTCGTCGATGATCAAAATTTTCATAGGTTAGACTCCTCCTTCCGTATGCGAGACGGGAATGATAAGCACGACGCGGAATCCTTGCGGCTCCGCGCGCTCGACCGTCATCTGCGCGTATTCACGGTAATAGAGATTGAGCCGCGACAATACGTTGACTAGCCCGATATGTTCGGACGGATCGGATGCTTCCCGTTTGAAGTCCTCCAATCGCCGCCGCATCGCCTTCAATTCCTCTTCGCCGATGCCGAAGCCGTTGTCGCAAACTTCAATATGCAGCCTGCCGGTCTCGGGTGAAATAAAGCAACGAATTCTTATGCGGTTTTCTTCATTGCCGCCCATAAAACCGTGTTTAAAATAATTTTCGGCGAGCGGCTGGATAATCATCTTCGGAATAAGAAGCTGTTCCGTCTCCGGTTCGACCTCGAGCTGTTCGGCGAATTGATCGCGGAACCTTTGCTTTTGCAATTTCAAGTACGCTTTCACGTAATCGATCTCGCTCTTGAGCGGCACCATCGTCTCGTCGGTATTCATGCTGTACCGCATCATTCTGCCGAGCGAGGAGATGAGGGAATACACCTCGCGGTTTTGCTGCTGTAAAGCGAGCGCGCCGATCGATTGCAGCGCATTGTTCAAAAAATGCGGGTTAATTTGCGCCTGCAGCGCCTTTAGTTCATTTGTTTTGTTGGCGACTTCCAATTTATATTCTTTCAGCACCAACTCGTTGATTGTATGCATCATCGATTTGAAGCGCAAGGCGAGCGTGCCCAGTTCGTCGTTGCGGTTCATCTGAATGTCCACATTCATATTCCCAAGCTTGATTTTATTAATATAGCCGATCAATTGCCCGATCGGAGCCGTCATTTTAATCGAAATGAAGACCGTCACGATCATGGCGACGATGAGAAAGATCAGGCCGATGACGAGGTTGATGCTGGAGAGCTGCCGCTCCGTTTTATACAGTATCGAGTCGGGTATGCGCTTGACGATCGTCCAATCCAAGTAGGGAAGATGGATATTCTCGAAAATATAGATGCCGGCATAAGAGCCGTCCTCCATGCGGAACGAATTGCTGACGCCCGCTTTCGTTTCCTGCTGCAGCCGCCGAACCCATGGATCGGTCAACTGCCGGCCGAAGATGCCCGCATCGGGGGCGTAAATGACGGAACCGGCCGCGTCGATAATGTACAGTTCCTCTTCGCCGCGGGTATACAGTTCCTCGGAGATTCGTTTGATCGTATCGGTGCTAATATCGATCGACAGCGTGCCGAGCGCCGTCTTCGGAAACAGATCGTACAAGGCGTGATGAAACGTAATGACTTGCGGCTTGCTCGTTTGCAGATAGCTTTTGCCATACGTATGCATCGGATGCGGCGGAATTACTTCGCTTTGCCGCTCGGTCACAAAGGGCTGCCGGTAAGGAGAACCATTGGCATCGGGAATAATCAATCGCTTGTTATATAGATACGAACGGTCCGCCTGAGCCGAATAGAGATAGATTTGCCTTACGTCCGCAAGCGAAAACTCGATCGCATGCAGCGCCATCAAGATTTCGCGTTCCGTATTATACAATTCCAGTTCGGAGAAAAAATTTTTGGTGCGGTTTTTCAAAATTTCCATTAAAGGCTCGTTGTTGTATATGGATTTGGGCATGAGCTGCATCGTTTGCAAATAATTGACCAGATTCGTTTTACCTTGATAGAGCAAGTTGGAGTTGTCTTTCACCGCTTTCTCCGACAGTCGCTCCTGCGTAAACAAGTGGGTAATGAGGATCGAGGTGGCAAGCGGCACTACGGTGGCGATCAGCATCAAGAGCATCAATTTGTTGCGCAGACTACCCGTAAACATGGGATCCCCTCCGTCTAAGTTCGCCTTATTTCTTATTAATGCAACCTCTATTAAACACTACAGGCTCCTCCATGTATAGCAATCGCTTACATTATAACAAAATAGTGCACCATATGCGCAAAGGAGGAGGTGTTTTACCGGCAAGAAACATTTTACAATGAACATACTCGATACCTCCCAATTCTCGATAAGGAGGCGCTTCTAATGAATAGAGGGAAGCCTGGAATAGGAAATCTTATGCATCAATGGGTGTTTGTCGGTCCGGCGTTGTTGTTTTTTGCGGTCATCGTCATCATCCCCTTCCTGATGAATATTTACTATTCGTTTACGGAGTGGAACGGCATCAGCTCGAATATGAACTTCATCGGATTCGACAATTACAAGCACATCATTATGAACGATACCGATTTCCGCAACGCCTTCTGGTTTACGATCCGGTTCTCCGTCGCGGAGATCGTGCTGACCAACGTCGTCGGCTTCGCCCTGGCGCTGCTGCTGACGCAAGCGTTGAAATCGAAAAATGTGCTGCGCACCGTCTTCTTTATGCCGAATGTCATCGGCGGCTTGCTGCTCGGATTTATTTGGCAATTTATTTTCGTCAAAGGATTCTCGGCGATCGGCGAAGCGACGGGTTGGGGATTCTTCGAACTGCCTTGGTTGGGCGACGCGCCGACGGCGTTCTGGGGCATTGTCATCGTAGCCGTATGGCAAGGAGCCGGGTATTTGATGATCATCTATATCGCGGCGCTCGGCAACGTTCCGAAAGATATGCTGGAAGCGGCCACGATCGACGGGGCGAACCGCTGGCAAGTATTGCGGCGCATAACGATTCCGCTCATTATGCCGGCGTTTACCATTTGCTTGTTTCTAACGATTTCGTGGGCGTTCAAAATGTTCGACCTGAACCTCTCGCTCACGAAAGGCGGCCCGTTCAATTCGACCGAGTCGGTGGCGCTTAATATTTACCAGGAAGCGTTCCGCAACGACAAGTACGGTTTGGGCACCGCCAAATCCTTAATTTTCTTCGTCGCCGTGGCGCTGATCAGCTTGATCCAAGTCGCGTACACGAAGAAAAAGGAGGTTGAGGTGTAATGCTGGGGGAAGGCAAATATACGGTAAACAAGTTCATTCTAGAAATCGCGGGCGTATTGCTGGCTCTCATTTTTTTGGTTCCGTTCTACTTTCTGATCGTCAACTCGTTTAAGACGTTTGCGGATTTGCAGGTCAATACGGCCAGTTTGCCGACCAACTTCACATTGGATAACTATACGCGAGTTTGGAGCATTATCGACTTTCCGAAAGTATTTACCAACTCCTTGCTTATTACCGTACTTAGCAACATTGGCCTGGCGGTAATTAGCTCGATGGCCGCTTACCGGATATTGCGCTATCCGTCGCGGTTCAACCGTATCGCATTTCTGCTGTTCGTAGCCGCCATGGTCATCCCGTTTCAATCGATTATGATCCCGCTTGTGCGCGTGGCAAACATCGCCGGACTGATGGATAGCATGTACGGACTGATCATTTGTTATTTTGGATTCGGGGTCTCGCTCAATCTGTTCCTATACCACGGATTTATGAAAAGCATTCCGCTGGAAGTCGAGGAGGCGGCCGTCGTGGACGGATGCAGCAAATACGGCTTGTACTGGAAAATCGTCTTCCCGCTGCTGAAGCCGATTACGATTACGGTCATTATTTTGAACACGCTTTGGATTTGGAACGACTATCTGCTCCCGTCGCTGATGATGCATAGTCCGAGCCTGCGGACGATCCCGCTGGCGACATACGCATTCTTCGGCCAATATACGAAGCAATGGGATTTGGCTATGGCGGCGTTAACGCTCGGTATTTTACCGATCATCGTGTTCTTTCTGTCCTTGCAAAAGCATATTATCGCCGGCATTACGGCCGGTTCGGTGAAAGGATAAGGTTAAGATTAAGATTAAGGTTTGGGTTAATCCTCCAGTCGTTTTGGGGTTAACGATATAATATAGTCAAGAATAAAGGGAGGTTTTCATCAGTGAAAAAGACATCGTTGATGCTGCTCGTTTTGACGATGGTGGTTGCTTTGCTTGCGGCTTGCGGCGGCAAAGGCGCGAGCAACGGAGGCGCGCCCGAGACCGGCGGCGGTGCCAAGGAACCTGAAACCGTTGGGACGGAAGGCGGCGGCGAGAAAAAAGACGTCAAAATTAGAATGTTCCAATTCAAGGTGGAAATTGCCGAACAGTTATCCCGCTTAGTGGCCGAATACGAGAAAGAAACCGGCGTCAAAATTGAAGTCGAAACGGTCGGCGGAGGCGCGGATTACGGCGCGGCGTTGAAAGCGAAGTTTAACTCTGGGGACCGGCCGGATATTTTCAATAACGGAGGATTTTCCGATCTCGATTTGTGGCTCGAGCATTTGGAAGATTTGTCCGACCAGCCGTGGATCGGCGACTTGGCGCAAGGCTCGGGAGACGGCATGACGAAGGACGGCAAACTGTACGGCATGCCTGTCGGCTTGGAAGGATACGGCTATATTTACAATAAAGATTTATTCGCCAAAGCCGGCATTACAGAGCTTCCGAAGACGTTCAGCGAGCTTGAAGCGGTTGCGCAAAAGCTGCAGGACAATGGAATTACGCCGTTCGAAAACGGATACGGCGAGTGGTGGGTGCTCGGGAACCATTTCGTGAACGTTCCGTTCTCCAACCAGCCGGACCCGGATAAATTTATACAAGGCTTGTATGACGGTACGGAAAAAATTCCGGGCAATCCGGTATTCGAAAATTGGGTGAAGCTGTTCGATTTGACGTTGAAATTCGGCAATAAAAACCCGCTGCAAACGGATTACAACACGCAGGTGACCGATTTCGCCACAGGCAAAACGGCGATGACGCAGCAAGGAAACTGGACGCAAGTGCAAATCTCCAACACGAATCCGGATATTAACATCGGTTTCCTGCCGATGCCGATCAATGACGATGCGGCGGCTTCCGATAAGCTTCAAGTCGGCGTGCCGAACAACTGGGTCATTTACAAAGATTCGCCGGTCAAGGAAGAAGCGAAAGCGTTCCTGAACTGGATGGTCACATCCGAAACCGGCAAAAAGTTCATCACCGACGAATTCAAATTTATTCCGGCATTCAAATCGATTCCGGTCGATGCGAACGTAGTAGGGCCGCTCGCCGCGGATATTATGAAATATGTGGCCGAGGATAAAACGTTGACCTGGAACTGGTTCAAATTCCCGGGCGGCGAAGCGTCGAGCAAAAAATTCGGGGATATTATGCAAGGCTATATCGGCAAACAACTAACGAAAGATCAAATGCTGGACGAATTCCAGAAAACTTGGGAGAGTTTGAAATAACGGGTATGCGGCCCCTTCGGGAAAAACGAGGGGGTCGCTTGGTTTCTTTGAGCGATCTCAATCGGTCATGAAATAGTGCCTGTGTTGGAATTTATCCAATGTTTTCTTCGTTTGGGACGAGGAATTCGCCTTTCATTGGAAATGATCCAACGAAATCTATAGAACAAAGGCGAAAATCGGAAAACTGCGCGAATTTCATTGGATATTTTCCAACCAAAGCTTGATTTACGCAACAGATTTCCAATTTCTACTGTACGTTTTCCAATAAGCGGCTACCGAGGCTTGCAAGATTGGCCCACGGTTTCGAGAAATTCTTCTCATTCTTCCCTTTTGTCGATATCCCCTTTGATCAGAAGACGGATGCTCCGGACCTTTAAACCTTCATTTTGAACTTGCAGATACAGCGATGGAGCGTGCCGAAGCCGTCGGATTACGCGCGTCCGACTCGTTCTGAATGACCGGGATATCGACAGAAGGGGGCATAAGGAGGATTCGAAAGGTCAGTGGGACTGTTGCCCGGACGACGCAAAAGAAGAGCCCCGAAAGGCTCTTCTTGAATCCATTTTATCGCGATAGTACAGGTTCTTGATTCATCTGCTCGGCTTCCTTGACGAGCGTCCGGCCGACTTCGCGGGCGGTGAAAAACGCGCGTTCGGCCAGTTCGCCTTTCCCGTTGCAGCCGTCGCCGCAGAAGTAGAAAGGAACGCTCTCGAGACGAGTAGGCAGCAGCCGGTTTGTCGCGATATTTTTGACGCTGGCAACCATCGCCTTTTTCGACATCCGTTTGACGGCGATCGCTTCGCGCCAGCCCGGATAATGCTGGTCGAATAAACTTTCCATCAACTGGACTTTTTCTTCCAAATACGCTTTGCGTTCGTTCTCATCTTCGAAGTTATCGTTCAAATACGCGATGCCT
The DNA here is from genome assembly GCF_018918005.1 of Paenibacillus sp. MSJ-34. Classification (GTDB taxonomy): domain Bacteria; phylum Bacillota; class Bacilli; order Paenibacillales; family Paenibacillaceae; genus MSJ-34. The sequence continues at coordinate 49,454 of NZ_JAHLPR010000035.1, forward strand.
TGCAGCAATTGGCCGTTTTCCGGAACGAGCGTATGGTCGGTAGCCGACACGTCGCTGATGAACATTTTGTTGTTCATGTCGCTAATATAATGGAACGGCTTGGCGACGACGCGCGACAGCCCGATATCGTACACCATGACTTCGGTTGCCGTATTGTTCTCGTATGGCGCGAGGAACGGTTCCCACGGCGTGTTTTTCAACAATTTCGTAACTTGCTGCACCGGCATGGCGAAGATGACGCGATCGAATGTAAGCTCCCGGTTTTTCGTCTTCAAAATATATTGCTTGTTCTCGTAGCGAATATTGTCGACGCTTTCCTGCAGGGCGATTTCGAAGCGCCCGGAGCTTTCGATTTTTTGCTTTAACTGGTTCGTAATGACGGCCCAGCTTCCGAGAATGTAGTTGACGGGACGCTGCGATAGAAACAGGTTATGGTAGTATTCGCTAATCACCGGGCCCGGCACTTTGCGGGCGTCTTCCGGCGCAATGAAAAAATTCGAACAAACAAGATGTTCCCACAGTTCCTTCACTTCTTCGCTGGCATTCGATTCCGCCAAGTAATCGCCGAGCGTCTCGTAATTTTTCAATTGATGGATATGTCCGATAATCGCCGCAATTTCGCCGACGAAACGCATTTTTTCCATCGGATTTAAAATTTCGGTCTTCATGATGTTGACGAAATCGAGCGGCGCCGGCGTAATTTTGTTCATTTTCGCATACATGACTTTCCGTTTGTCGACTTGCTTGCTGCTGAAGGATAAGCCCAATTCCTTTTCCAGCGCGGAAATCGTATGCCGGTCGATGCCGTAAATGGCATGGGCGCCGTAGTTTAACGTAAATCCGGATTTTTCGTAAGTAAAGGCGCGCCCGCCTAGATGAGGGCTGCGCTCGAATAATACACCTTCAATAGACTCGCAGTCTGATAAATAAGCGGCAGCCGTTAATCCAGCCAATCCTCCGCCGATGATTGCAACTTTCATTTTACAATCTCCCTTCGCGTTCTCCTCGATGTAAATTGGCGCTACCGGTTCTTCCGACCTTAGCCCTGCCCAAACGATCGCCAAGTTGTCGCGGATCAGCGACGTTAAGTCGGCGCCGTTCCGGGTACACCATAACGTTAGCGTTCCCACATAGGCGGCAACGAGCAAATTGGCTTTGCGCGGATCGGGGAGCCAGTGCAAAATGCTGTTGTACAAGTAGCGGTAAGGATCCCGCTCGCCGGAATCGCTTTCAGGATGCTGCAACGTCAGCGTCGTCATGCTGCGAATTAACTTCGGATACTGGCCGATGTTATGCGCCAAGTTGAGGAATAGCCGGTTAATATGGCTTTCCAGCGACTGAACTTTGGACGGCGGTTCATGCAGCCATGCTTCGACTACGGCATTCTGCTTACGGAATACCTCCCGCAATATGTCTTCTTTGCTGTCAAAATAGTGGTAAAATGTACCTTTTGATGTGTTCGTGGCAGCGATGATTTCGTCGACGGATACGTTTTCATAACCTTTCTCGATGAACAGGTTCAAAGCGATTTCGGTCACGAATTCCCGCTTTTTCAGCGTTGCTTTTCGCATCGGCTTGCTCAAGCGTTCACGCTCCTTCACACCAGTATACTCACATTATAGGCGACTTTGTAATGGCAGTCTATAGGAAATTAGACTATTAGTTTATTTTTCCTCGGATGACTTGGAGAGCGCCGGCCGATCTGCCCCGTATAGCGCATTCATATGCTCCGCATGAGCCGCTCCCCAATCGTTCAATGCCTGCAACACCGTGCTTAAACCTTTGCCGTAATCCGAAATCGAATATTCTACTTTCGGAGGGATTTGTTTATAAACCTCGCGATGTACGATATCGTGATGCTCAAGTTCTCTTAATTGTTGGGTGAGCATCCTTTTGTTTATATTCGGTATTGCCTTTTGAAGCTCGTTGAATCTCATTGTACCGTTTGAAATAAGCTGAAGCAGAATGACAGGCTTCCATTTTCCAATTAGAATATCCAGTGCCGATTCAAATTTACAATATTCTTTCATTGAGACCTCCTGCATCCCATTGCTCTGTTAGGTAACTTTTTGTTTACCAGGTTTAAATAAAGTGCCTACTTCCTTAAATCAAATGCTACAGACTATTATACCTTTAGGGAATGTCGAAAAAACAGTCAGGAGGTTGGCACCGTTCATGAATATCGCAATTTGGATCGTTCAAGGGCTTGTAGCACTAGGTTTTCTCTACTCAGGTTGGATGAAGGCGTTTCGGCATGAAAAAGCCAAGGAGTCTTGGGGATGGGTAAAAGATGTTTCAAAAGCGTTCGTCGTCTTTATCGGGTTAGCGGAATTGTTGGGGGCACTCGGAATCATTCTGCCCCAAGCGGTGAATATCGCGCCTGTGTTGACGCCAATTGCCGCAACCGGACTTGCCGCAGTCGTTCTATTCGGCGCCTTGTTCCATGTTAGACGTAAGGAATACCGGGAGATCGGCGTGAATCTTGTCTTCTTCGCGTTAACAGTATTCGTTGCGATCGGTCGTTTTTAAGCCGGCATTATATCTACGTTATGTTAGGATTATCTAGCCGCTTTACCGGCAAGAGGAGCATTTCGCCCACATGGGACTGGCGATCTCGCGTCAAACATTGGCGAACTGGATGATGTACGAAACGAACACGTTTGCTGTCGCCGATAACCGATCGCACGCGCTGAATAGCTGTTGAATCATGACTTCCTGTATGCTGGCGAGACGATGCTGCAGGTGCTGCGCGAGCCGGGGAAGTCTTCCGAAACATAGTTGGCGACCTGCTCGAGCAGGTGACGCAACTTGAGGATCTGAAATATCTGGGGGCGCTGGAGGTTCTTGTCATAGTCGCCTTCCATTCCACAGACCTGCCGCGTGTTCAAATCATAGTCGAAGTTTATTTTAGCTCTCATCTTGAATTCAAGATGGGGGCACTTTGACGCTTGCGCGATAATAAGTGGATAAGGAGTAGAAAAGAAGTGATATAAGAAAGGGAATGGAGCGGAAGTGGAACGGAAAAGGGGCCGAAACAGAACCGAAGATGAAGCGAAGTTGAAGTTAGTGTAAAAAAATGGGTGATGAAAGTAGCGGAAGTGGAGAGGGGAAATGGCGATTAGGGTGTGAAGATGAAGCAATGAAGCCAAAGTGGAGCGAGAATGGAAGCGAGGAGGAGAAGGAATGATATAGAAATATAGGTGCTTGCCGAAACAAACGACTTGCATGCCGAATCGAACAGGGCCGAATTATGCGATTGCGGTGGCTTATGTTGTACTTTGTACAACATAAGCTGCTCTTTTCGAACGGATCGGCGATCATGTTGCACAAAATACAGCATAATAAGCTTCGTTTAGGGAAAATGGCGGAAAATTCGTGGTTATGCTGCACTTTATACAACATAGAGGGCGGATCCGGCGCCGTTCGCTCTAGTATGTTGTATTCCGTACAACATGCCTCGTTCGGCACTGGCTGGCATTAGCGTGCGGCCAACGTGCAAGACGGCAGAGCGACAGCGGCCGCCCCAGCGCGCACCCGCCTGCGGGACCGTCCAAGCGGTGGCGCCGCCAGCCCTAGCGCTCGCCCGCCTGCGGGGCCGTCCAAGCGGTGGCGCCTGCCGCCCTAGGGCTCGCCCGCCTGCGGGGCCGTCCAAGCGGTGGCGCCTGCCGCCCTAGGGCTCGCCCGCCTGCGGGGCCAGCCAAGCGTCACCGCCGCCAGCCCTAGCGCGCGGCCGCTTGCAAGGCCAGCAAGGCGGCGCCGTGCGCGGGTTTGCGCTCGGAGATCGCGACGTCGGTGCGGCGGTCGAGCCGGCGCTGCTCGTTCCATTCGTTCAAGCAGCGCCGATATGTGTCGCGGAACAGTTCGGAATGCTTGAAAATCGAACCCGTCGCCGCGACCGGAGCGTCTGCGAAGTACGGATGCTTGCCGCGCAAAGCGTTGGTTAACGCCGCCAATTCCCGGGCCGCCTTCTCGACGATTTGCCGGGCGGCGGCGTCCTGCATCGTCTCTGCCGCTCGAATGCATAGATGGGCGTATTCGGCGATATTCGCTTTTTGAATATGCGGTTGGTAAATATAGGTGCGCAGTTGTTCCGGACTGGAGAATCCGTGCTTCTCGAGCACGAGTCCGGTTAACGCCGTCTCGGGGCATACGCCGTCATAGCTTCGCATCACCGCCTGCAGCACGGAAAGGCCGATATCGTAACCGCTCCCCTGGTCCCCGAGAATATGACCCCAGCCGCCCGTGCGGTAGCGCATGCCGTCCGGTGCAACGCCGAAGACGATCGCGCCGGTTCCGCTGATGGCAATAATTCCCCGAGCATGGCCCAAAGCGGCCATTAACGCGATTTCCGCATCGTTATGAATCAGGATGTCGCAGGAGCATCCATGCCGATCGCCGTATTCGCGCAAGCTTGCCGCTATCTTCTCCCGTTCTTCCGCGCGGTCGACGCCGGAAAGGCCGAGACTTACCGCCAAACAGTCGGCCGCGGCCATGCCTGCGTCGTTGAAGCAGCAATCTAGCAGACGATATAAATTGTCTCTGGCAACGTCATAAGAAACCGCGTTCGGATTCGTGGCGCCGACTTCGAAGCTGCCGGCGATTTCTCCGGACAAATTCATGATGACGGCTTCCGTTTTCGTCCCTCCGCCGTCGATTCCGATCACATACCGCATTGATTTCCCCCCGTAAACGCAATGTGTTGACTTGAGTATACGCGAAACTCCGCCAAGATGTAAAATGAAAATTTTATATATTCAATAAATCTATGAAATAAAATTTCGTGTAATAATAGCCTGTTCCCGCTAATATAAGTAATTGTAAAATAAATATTTATAATTAAATAAAATTTCAAAACAAAATTAATTATTGAAATATTATTTTATAGCGATTATAATCTTGGTGAAAGCGCAAACAAATAGCTTGACTACTACGATTTTGGAGGGGATCGCCGTGACAAGGACCGTTCTGACCGGGGCGGATCAGTGGCAAGATATCGGGGAACAACTGCTTGCAGGCAAGCGGTTCGGGCTGTTGACCAGTCCGACGGGTTTCAATTCCCGGTTCGAGTCGACGATCGACGTTTGTTCCCATTTGAAGCAAGCCGAATTTGCCGCGATGTTCGCTTGCGAGCACGGCATCCGCGGCGAGAGGCAGGCCGGTTTGTTGTTCGAGGACGAAATTGATCCGCAGACCGGAATCAAGGTGTACAGCCTGTACGGCAAACATCGCAAACCGACGGAGGAGATGCTTGCGGATATCGACGCCATCGTATTCGATATACAGGACTTGGGCGTCCGCTTCTATACATATCTCTCGACGTTGGTCTATACGATGGAGGCCTGCGCGCAATACGGCAAAAGCTTCATTGTGCTTGACCGTCCCAATCCGCTCGGCGGCAACCGCATCGAAGGAGGATTGTTGGAGGACGGATACCGTTCCATGGTAGGCGCATGGCGTATTCCGGCGAGCACGGGGCTGACGATTGGCGAATTCGCGCGGCTTGTGAACGGTCAATCCGATACTCCTTGCGACTTGCACATCGTGCCGCTGCAAAACTGGAACCGGGATATGGAATATCCCGATACGGGGCTTCCGTGGCTGATGCCGTCCCCCAACATTCCGACAATGGAGACGGTTCGGGTCTATACGGGCAACTGCCTGTTCGAAGGCACGAATTTGTCGGAAGGGCGCGGAACGACGAAGCCGTTCGAGATGATCGGCGCGCCATGGCTGGACAGCGTGCAGCTATGCCGCACGATGAACGGGCTCGAGTTGCCGGGCGTACGTTTCCACCCGGTTACGTTCACCCCGATGTTCTCGAAACATCAGGGAGACCTGTGCAACGGAGTGATGACGTTCGTTACCGATCCCGGAACGTATGAATCCGCCGTTACCGCGCTGCACTTATTGCATCATACGATCAATTTGCATGGAGATCGTTTCGAATGGCTTGCGCCGAACCAACCGGCGGATCGCTCGGCCGCGCGATACTTCATCGATTTATTGTCAGGCAGCGATGCGGTCCGCACGACAGTGCATACCGCAGCAGGACTTGCGCAAATCGTCGAAAGCTGGAAGCGGGATTGCGCCGGGTGGAGCGAGCTGCGCAAACCGTTCCTTATCTATTAAGGAAGGATCGAATGCTATGACGAATCCGCCATACGAAGCAAACGGGACGAAAGCGACGAACTCTGGCAAGCTGCGGGAAGCATGGAACGTCCTCAAGCTGGCGATCGAATCCGGCCACATTCCCGGCGCGACCGCAGCGGTATCCTGCCGCGGCGGCCGGGTCGAATTCGCGGCCGGATATGCCCGGACGGGAGCCGGGGCGGTGCCCGCACAGCATCATACGTTGTACGATTGCGCCTCATTAACGAAAGTCGTCGTGACGCTGCCGCTTATTCTCATTGCGATCGAGCGGGGGATGGCCCGCCTGGAGCAACCTGCGGCGGATTATATCCCCGAGTTGGCGGCGCACGGCAAAGGGCGAATTACGATCCGGCAACTGCTCACCCATACGTCCGGACTGCCAGCGCACCGCGATCTCCATTCGCTCGGCCTTTCACGGGACGAAACGATCGCTTATATTTGCGGTTTGCCGCCGGACGAAGAGCCTGACCGCTCAATGATTTACAGCGATCTCGGCTTCATTCTGCTCGGGGAAATCGCGTCCCGCCTATTCGACTTGCCGCTGCGGGAAGCGGCAAGTCGGTATATATTCGAACCGCTCGGCATGAAGGACAGTTGCTACTGCCCTGCGGCGGAGCGATGGGGAGACGTTGCCGCAACCGAATTCGACGAGCGGGCTGGCGCGTACCGTCAAGGGGTTGTGCACGACGACAATGCCGCGGCGCTCGGCGGCGTCAGCGGGCACGCCGGGCTGTTCTCCACGGCGTTCGATCTGAGCCGCTATGCCGACATGTGGCTGAACGGCGGAGTAGGCGAAGGCGGGCGCCTTCTCTCGGGCGAAACCGTGAAGCTGGCAACCGCATCGTGGACGCAAGCGATCGAGGGCGCCAACCGCGGGCTCGGATGGGTGCTCAAAGGCGACCGGTGGGACGCCTCTGGCGGTTCGATGTCGGATAGCTGCTACGGGCATACCGGATTTACGGGAACGAGCCTATGGATCGATCCCGCCAAGCGGTTTACCGCCGTATTGTTAACGAACCGCGTTCATTTCGGCAGGCATGTCTCCATTGCCGAGCTTCGCCAAAATTTCCACGACGCGGCGGCCTCCATCGCAGCCGCGATGGAAGCGTAACTACGAGGAGGAATCATCATGCAGGCAATAAGCTTTAGAACGTATCAACCGGGCGACGAGCCGGCGATTGTCGCCTTATGGAACCGGCGTTTGACGAAAGATTTGATGACGCGCCGAAGATTCCGCAACCTTGTTCTGCTCGATCCGAACTTCGATCCGCAAGGGCTGCGGCTTGCATTTGAGGGAGAGGAACTGGTCGGCTGCCTTTATGCCGTCCGCCGATTGCTGCCGATGGTCGGCACGGAGCTCGAGCCGGCTCACGGGTGGATCCCGTTCTTTTTCACGGCGAAACATCGCGAAAGACAGGGGATTGCCGGCAGGCTGCTGCAGGAGGCTATTGAATTTTTACGGGAATGCGGCCGAACCAAAGTATTCTTCTCCTCTTACGCTCCCAATTACGTCGTTCCCGGGATCGATGCCGAGCATTATCCCGAAGGCAAGCTTTTTTTGGAAAAGAACGGATTTGCCCGGCAATATTCCGCCGTCGCCATGGATATGTCGCTCGTGGATTTCGAAATTCCGGACGAAGCGGCGGAACTGAAGCGAACTCGCATAGCGGAAGGCTATACGTTCCGGCAGGCGGAGGACCGCGACCTGTACGAATTGATCCGGTTCGCCTCGGACGTCTTTAATCCGGATTGGGGGAGAGCGATTCGCGAAGGCATTTTGCAAGGTTTGCCGTTGGAACAAATTTTGATCGCAAGGCGGCAACAAACGCTTGTCGGCTTCTGTATGCATGGGGGATACGAATTGGTCCGCGAACGATTCGGGCCGTTCGGCGTCGATCCGCAAGAACAAGGCAAAGGACTCGGCAAAATTCTGCTGTACGACTGTTTGGCGAATATGCGGGCGCAAGCTTTGCACGGCGCCTGGTTTCTATGGACCGGCGAAGAAAGCGCCGCCGGCCGCCTTTACAAGAAGGTCGGCTTTCGTACGACCCGTCGCTTCGATATTGTATGGAAGCCGATTTGATCGTCTCGTTTTCATTTTCCTAATCGAGGAACGGAGGAATGCCTCAATGAAAAAGACGTTTATCGCTGTGCTGGCGCTTATACTGATGATCGCCACGGCCGCTTGCGGCGGCAACAAGGAGACGGGGGCCAAGAAGGGCAAAGTTACGCTTGCGCTGCTCTCGCATTATGCCGGATCGAACGAGGAGAAACTGAAGCCTTATATCGACGAATGGAATAAGGCCAACCCCGATATTCAAGTAAAGCTGACTCCGGTGGAATTCGAACAATTGCTGCCGACGATCATGTCCAAGCAAACGGCCGGACAAGTGGCGGACATCGTTCACGTCTACGCGCTGTGGGGAGGGCAATTGATCAAAAATAAAGTGCTCGCCGACGCGCCCGACGATGTCGTCGCGGATGTCAAGGCGAATTATCCGGACGCCGCCGTCCGCGGCGCTTCCTTGAACGGCAAAGTGTTCGGCTATCCGACGGAAGTGCAGACATACGGTTTATTTTACAACAAGAAGCTGTTGAAAGAAGCCGGATTCGATAATCCGCCTGCAACATGGGATGAGCTTCTGGCTATGGCGGAGAAGATCAACCGGAAGGACGGATCCGGCAAAACGCTGGTTCAAGGATTCGGCTTCCAACGGAGTTACGCGGGAATTGTCGATCAACCGTTTATGGCCCTTATGGCGACGGCGGGCGGAACGCTGCTCTCCGAAGATTTGACAACGGCGCAGGCGAACTCGGATGCTGCAAAAAAAACGCTGGAATTATACTCCAAAATATACGGCAATAACGGCATATCCGATATCGGCATCAATCCGACGAAGGCGTTCGGAACCGAGCAAGTGGCGATGACCGTAGGCGCGGGCTGGTGGGCCGGATCGTTAAAGACGCTAATGAAGGACAGCTTCGCCAATGTGGGCGCGGCGCCGCTTCCTTCGCCCGACGGTGCGACGCAAGGCTCTCTTGCCTACACGTGGGCGTGGGGCGTCAATAGCAAGTCGAAACATCCGGAGGAAGCTTGGAAATTTCTGAAATGGTTCAATACGGAAGCGTTTAAGGACGGCATGACGGCGGAAGGAAACTTTTTGCTCGACGCCTTCAACTCGATCTCCACGCGCAAAAGCGATTTGGAATCGGCTCCGATTCAGGAAAAGCTGAAAACCGATCCGATCATGAAGGTGTTTACCGATGCGCTCGACTATGCGGTGCATGAGCAAAATCCGCCGACAGGCTCGGAGATCCAGAACATTTTGTATCGGGAAATCGAGAATATGTGGGCAGGCAAAGTATTGCACGAAGAAGCAGCGGAAAATGCCAACCGAGACATTCAAGCGAAGTTAGGCGAATGACATATGCGGCCGGGCGACGGCGATCAACCGTCCGGCCGCGGGGAGGGGGGTACGGCATGGCAAGCAAAAGGCGAAATAAGGAAGGCGTTGTCGGATATGCGTTTTTGTCTCCCATCCTCGTTTTTTACGCGATCTTTTTGCTGCTGCCGCTGGCATTTTCATTGTACTTGAGCTTCAACAAGTGGGGCGGCTTCGATTTGGCGGAAATGAAGTGGGTCGGTTTGCACAACTACAAGGATATTTTGACAGGCGATTCGACTTTTTTGCACCCGATTTTAACGAATACGTTTTTGTTTGCATTCGGCACGGTGGCCATTTCGTTTTTTTGCGCATTATTCGTTTCTTATACCATTACGAGGCTGCGCTTCGAAGGCTTTTGGCGCACCCTGTATTTTTTGCCCACGGTGACGACGGTCGTTGCGATCGGGAACATTTGGCTGTATATGTACAATCCTACGAACGGCCTCATTAACGAAATTTTATCCTGGTTCGGCATTGCGACAGTCAATTTCCTCGACAATCCCGACATTGCGCTCGGTTCGATTATCGTCGTGGGCGGCTGGCTCGGCATCGGCAGCTCCATGCTGATTCTGACCGCCGGACTGAAGGGGATACCCGACGATTTCTACGAAGCGGCCACATTGGAAGGAGCGGGAGTCTGGCCGATCTTTCGCCGCATTACGCTGCCGCTGCTTAAGCCTTCCATCTTGTTCGTTCTGATTACGTCGTTTATCGGCGGATTGCAATCCTATACGCTAACGATGGTGATGACGAAGAACGGAGGGCCCGGCAATGCGACGAATGTAGGCGGCCTCGAAATGTATTTGCAAGCCTTCTCCTTCGGCAATTGGGGAACGGCCAGCGCGATGGCGTTCGTCCTGTTCGTCTGCATATTTGCGATTACGGTGGTTCAGCTAGCGTTTTTCAAACAGGGGGGAGTGGAGAGCTACTGATGAAACCGCGAACTTTTCCATGGTTCTCGTACACGTTCATTATCGTCGGAAGCATCGTGATGGTGTTCCCTTTTCTCGATATGCTCTTCTCTTCCTTTAAAGGGGCGGCGGAGTACAACAACATTCATTACACGCTGCTGCCGGAACAATTTCAATGGGATAATTATGCGAATGCGATCGACAAGCTGAATCTCGGCCTGCTGTTCAAGAACAGCATCGTCAAATCCGTTTCGACGACCGTGCTGGTGCTGCTGACGAGCGCCATGGGCGGTTACGCGCTGACGAAGCTCAGATTCAAGGGCAGGAATTTGATTTTCCGCTTTGTCTTATCGACGATGATGTTTCCCGCTTTTCTGTTTTTAATTCCGAATTTTTATATTATGGTGCATTTTCCGCTGGCGGGCGGCAATGATTTATTCGGCGAAGGCGGGTACGGCGGGCTGGCCGCCACGCCTTTGGCGCTCATTTTGCCGTTCGCGGTGAGCGCGTTCGGCATATTCCTGATGCGGCAATTCATTATGGGCATTAATGACGCGTATATCGAAGCGGCAAGGCTGGACGGAGCGTCGGAACTGCGCATTTTCTTTCAACTGGTGCTGCCGATGACGGGACCGGCGCTGGCGACGCTCGCGATCTTCGAATTTATCGGATCGTGGAACGAATTTATTTGGTCCTTGCTTATGTATTCGGTTAATCAAGACCTTGCGACGTTGCCGGTCGGCGTTCAAATGCTGAAAAGCCATCTGGACCCTGCGTTAACGCAGCCGCTCGTGATGGCGGCGCTTGTCATCAGCACGGTGCCGATTTTGATCGTATTCGTGTTTCTGCAAAAGTATTACGTGCGCGGCATGATGAATTCCGGAATGAAGTAAATAAACCATTTCATAATAAAGGAGTTTTTGCGATGAGTAACGAAAAAAGAATGCATATTTTGGCTATCGGCGGCCATGCCGGGGATATGGACTTGACGGCGGGAGCGGTTATCGCGAAATATACGCAAGCCGGACATCGGGCGACCTTCCTGCATTTGACGCCTGGGGAGAAAGGCCATCCTCGCCTGTCGCCGGAGGATTACGCCAAGCAGAAGGTCGAAGAAGCGCATCAGTTTGCGGAGATCGTCGGAGCGGATGTGCGGTTTCTGGCCTATAAGGATGCCGAGCTGCCGGTGAACGATGAAGTGAAATACGAAGTAGCGGACGTCATCCGCGAAGTGAAGCCCGACATCATCATTACCCATTGGAAAGGCAGCATTCATAAAGATCACGCGAATACGCATTACATCGTGGAAGACGCGCGCTTCTACGCGGCGCTCAAGACGATTCAGCGCGAGCTTCCGGCCCATTTTGCGGGCAAATTGTATTATGCCGACAACTGGGAAGATCCGTACGATTTCCATCCCGAAGTGTTCGTCGACATTCCGGAAGAAGCGTACGAGGCGTGGGTCAAGGCGATGAACGTCTACGCTTATGCGCGCGGCGAGACGTCGGGCTTCCCGTTCATCGAATATTATAAAGCGCTGACCGTCGTGCGCGGGGCGCCGGCCGGATTCAAACGGGCGCAAGCGTTTGCCGTTCCGCGGGGCGCATTGACGAAGCGGGTGCAATTTTTCGAATAAGCGAAACGATTGTGCCGATTGAAGGAGGAATGGAGAATCGAATGAATGGGGGACTCGTCAGACTAAGGGAAATTGTAGAGGATCTTACACCGTCGGAGAAAAAAGTGGCGCAATATATTTTGGATTACCCCGAGAAGATGGTCGGATTGTCGGTTGCCGAATTGGCGCGCTACAGCGGGGGGAGCCAGGCGGCGATCATTCGGCTGTGCAAGTCGATGGGCTTGAAAGGCTATAAAGATTTAATGCTGAAAGTGGCCGGAGATCTGCAAGGGGGCGAACAGGTCTATTCCTATCAGGAAATTCGCCCCCACGATTCGATGGAAACGATTATTCAGCATGTGTCCAACAATAACATTCAATCGATACGCGATACGGTCAAAATTTTGGATGCCTGTATGATTACGAAAGCGGTGGATGCGATTTGCGCCGCGGAGCGGATTTATTTCTACGGATTGGGCGCGTCCAATTTAATCGCCATGGACGCGCAGCATAAATTTATGCGGATTAATAAGACAAGCCTTTGTTTTGCGGATCCGCATTTGCAGCTCGGTTCCTCGGTTGCCCTTACGAACAAGGACGTTGCGGTAGGCATCTCCTATTCGGGAGAAACCGAGCATGTGATCGCGAGCTTGCAGAACGCGAAGCGGGCGGGAGCCGTAACGATCGGCATTTCCAAGTACGGCACGACCCCGCTTAGTACGGTCGCCGACATCCCGCTGTACACGTCCTCCACGGAAAACGAAATTCGCAGCGGTGCGACCTCGTCCCGGATTACGCAACTGAATGTCGTCGATATATTGTATCTCGGCGTGGCTAGCAGAGATTACGACCATTCGGTGCAATATTTGGAGAAGAGCAGGGCCGCGATCAACGATTTGACCGGAAGAAGCGGGAAATAAACCGCAGCGAAGAAGAAGGCTGGATGAGACGGGGAGGGAAACGGTATGTTGAGCGAAGACGTCAAACGGAGGCTGCGCGATATTGTGGGGGAAGCGCATTTCAAGGACGATGCGGAAAGTTTGATTACGCATTCGTACGATGCGACGCCCATGTATCAAAGCTTGCCGGACGGGGTGATCTACCCCGGCACGACGGCGGAGGTCGCCGCGATATTGCGGACGGCGAACGAGCATCGGATTCCGGTCGTCGGGCGGGGAGCGGGCAGCAATTTATGCGCCGGCACGGTTCCGGTGGAAGGCGGAATCGTCATGGCGATGAGCAGAATGAACAAGCTGCTCGAAATCGACCGCGACAATTTGACCGCAACGTTTCAGCCGGGGCTGAACACGAAACGGTTCCACGAAGCGGTCGAAAGGCTCGGTTTGTTCTACCCGCCCGATCCGAGCTCGATGACGATATCGACATTAGGCGGCAACATTATGGAATGCGCTGGAGGACTGCGCGGCTTGAAATACGGCACGACCAAAGATTACGTAATCGGATTGGAGGCGGTGCTTCCTTCGGGCGAAATCATTCGTACGGGAGGGAAGCTGTACAAAGATGTGGCCGGCTACGATTTGACGAAGCTGCTGGTCGGATCGGAAGGAACGCTGGCCATCGTGACGGAAGCGACGGTCAAATTGATTCCGGAGCCGAAATATAAGCGGACGATGCTCGCGCTCTATCAGGATATCTATGCGGCGGCGCGCACGGTTTCGCGCATCGTCGGCAGCGGTATCATTCCGTCCACGCTGGAGTTTATCGACAATCCGACGCTGCGGGTCGTGGAGGAGTTCAACCGCATCGGCCTGCCCGTCGAGATGGAGGCGGTATTGCTGATCGAACAGGACGGAGGCGACCAGGCGGCCGTGCTTCAAGACATCGAGCGGATTGTGGACATTTGCCGGGAAGACGGGGCGGCGGACGTGCAGATCGCCGAGACGGCGGAGGAAGCGGAGAAGCTGATGAAGGCAAGGCGCAGCGCCTTGTCTACATTGGCGCGAATCCGCCCGACGACCATTTTGGAGGATGCGACCGTACCCCGTTCCCGGATTGCCGACATGGTCGTGCGCATTAACGAGATCGCGCGCAAGCACAATGTGCATATTTGCACGTTTGGCCATGCCGGCGACGGCAACTTGCATCCGACCTGTACGACCGACGCCCGCGATCCGGAAGAAATCGCACGGGTGGAGCTCGCTTTCGCCGAAATCTTCGAGGCGGCGATCGAGATGGGGGGAACGATCACCGGGGAGCACGGGGTCGGCGCGGTGAAAGCCCCTTATTTGGAATGGAAGGTCGGCGAAGCGGGCATTGCATTAATGAAAAATATTAAGAACGCGTTCGATCCGAACAATATTATGAATCCGGGCAAAATATTCGCCAAAGAAACCCGCAAAAGAGTGGTGGTGCAGCGATGAATACGACGACGAGGCCGAATTCCGTCGCAACGGGGAAGAACAAGGAATTGGCGGAGCGTATGAAGCTGACGTTGAGCTACGACGAGTTGACGAATTGCATGCGCTGCGGATTTTGCCAGCCGGCTTGTCCGACGTTTCAGGAGACCGGCATCGAAGCGGCGTCGCCGCGCGGCCGTATCGCGCTCATGAAAGCGGTCGTCGACGGAATGATGGACCCGGACGAGTCGTTTCAAGCGCAGATGGACTTATGCTTGGGCTGCCGCGCTTGTGAGCCGGTCTGCCCGGCCGATGTCCAATACGGGCATCTGCTGGAGCAAACCCGCGATGCGATCGAGCGGCACGAGCCGCGCCGTTGGTGGGTTCGGGCGCTGCGCCGCACGGCGTTTCGCCAATTGTTCCCGCAGCAGCGCCGCATGCGCAAGGTAGGCGGCGTGCTCGCTTTCTACCAGCGCTCCGGTCTGCGCCGGTTCGCGCGCAAATCGGGCGCGCTGCGCATGTTCCCGCCATCGATGCGCGAGATGGAGTCAATCTTGCCCGACGCCTCGTCCCAAGGCGTCGTGGAGCGGCTCGGCACGCAAGTTCCTGCAACCGGCGGGCGTCCCGCGGGCAAGGCCGGAATGTTCCGGGGCTGCATCATGGACGTGCTGTTCGCGGAAACGAACGTCAATACCGTCAAGCTGCTGACCGAAGCCGGGTTTGACGTCGTCATCCCGGATACGCAGAACTGCTGCGGCGCGCTCCATGCGCATAGCGGCGAGATGGAGCAAGCGAAGGAACTCGCAAAGCGGAATATTCGGGCTTTCCGCGACGCGGGCGTCGATTATATCGTGTCGAACGCCGGCGGCTGCGGGGCATTGCTGATCGAGTACGATCATTTGCTGCGGGACGACCCGGAGTGGGCCGAACTCGGCGCATGGTTCGCCGCCCGCGTCAAGGATGTGTCGCAGATCATTATGGAGAAAGGGCGAATTCCGAAGTTCGCGGATGCCGCTGGGGAGTCGGCAGTGGAAGGGCGGGCGGCAGCATCGAACGAAGCGGCCGCGGCAACCGCTCCTCCGGCCGCCGCTCCCCCGTCGCCGACGATCGTCACGTATCAGGATTCATGCCATTTGCGCAACGTCATGCGAGTAGGCAACGCGCCGCGCGATCTGATGAGCCGGGTCGAGGGAATTCGTTTTGTGGAACTTGCCGGCGCCGATACGTGCTGCGGTTCGGCCGGCATCTATAATTTGCTGCAGCCGCAAATGTCGACGCAAATACTGGATCATAAGATGGAGCATGTCGCCGACACCGGGGCGCACTATTTGCTTACAAGCAATCCGGGCTGCCTGTTGCAAATGAAGCTCGGCATCGAGCGGGCCAAGCTCGGGGAGCGAATGCAGGCCGTCCATATCGTCGATTTCCTTTACGATCGGCTACGTAAATAAGTACGACCGGCAACTGCCTAAGGTTGCCGGTCGTTTTTTTGTTAGCGCCTATCAGTGCTAACTTTTCTTAGCAATATTAAAACAGCTGTATGGATTACCGTGCTTCTTCACATTCATTCTACCGCCCTGCTCTACAAATTCGCAGATTCAGGATCAGTTAATTGTAACAAACGGCCCGATTTCGGACCGTTTGCGGACAGACGATCCTATATTCGCGGCAAAAGTGCAAGAACAAACCTTCCGACGAACGGATAACGAAACCAATGCCCGCCTAAACAGCGAATAAGCAATTTGGACGCATAATAATGGCCGTACGGTCCGGATAGCAATCTCTTGATGCAACCCTATTGCACACAAACCGCGACTTTTAGTATGAAATTTCAAACAGAACCGGCGGACTCAACTCATGCCCCGCTAGTTTTGTATGATTTTTCGCCCACCTCTGCAAGGATCGGGGCTCAAATCGCGATCTGTGTATGAAATTTCGAACAAAATAGACGGATCCGATGTATGCCCCGCTCGTTTTGTATGATATTTCGGCTACATTTTGTCATGCCTATGCTGATTCATCATCGCAACCCGTTTTAAAATTAAAGCAACGCCATTGCCTCAAAAATCCGCTAACTCCGCCTAAACAGCGCTTATGGGCAAAATAAGGCCTTCCAAATCCGCTACCTATGACCCTCTCTTTGGAACCGTCCGCCGAAGACGCAGGAATGCATTCGATGCAGCGCTAGCGAGTAAGCAAACGCCTCGCAGAACGGCAACCTGCGAAAGTGCAGGTTTTCTCGACCGAAACTGCCGGCTCGGAGGAAAAACTTGCAAAAGTGCATGAATGTTATACCGATAACTGTTCATACTTGAATTTATAGATAAAAAATTTTGATTGAGTCAATTTCATCATTCGCCGCCGTTGATGTAACTGGCTTGATTGCGCATATAAGGGGATACCTTCCTATATTTCGAAGGAGATCCGCGCGGACCTACGCTTCTTGTTTGGGAACTAACGAAACTAACAATCCTTATTGGGCTCAAAATGACGACGTTCCAATCCTAACGAAAATAGCTATCCTTATTCCTCGGAAATCGGCGGGTTTATCGCCTTTTTCCCCTCATTAGCGTGTTTCAGTTTCGTTACGACAGCAACAAGTTGATTTAGCAGGCATTAGCGTGTTAACGTTTCGTTAAAGCGCTCGACGGGTGGTCCAGCCGCCAGCGGTGTTTTGAAATTGACTCATACTGCAGCCTTTTCCTCGGCAGAGCAACCCAAAAGCGAAAGGATGCATAATCCCAGGCTTTCTGCGGCCTCTCTAACGTTTCCCGGTCCATTCGGGCCATTCGCCTCATGACGGGCCTGTTCGGTTTTGTTGTATAATAAAACTTATTTCAAGAGGTAGTTCAAAAGGTCCTCTTTTGATCGCAAAGCCAATATGAGAGTAAACTCGACATCGAATCTTGCGTTCACCCTCGAAGAGCTTCTAATTACGAAGTATGTTTCCTCCGGAAACATTTCAGGTGCTCATGTAGATTTTGCACACATTCCGCTCCTCCTGAAAGTTTTGCGTAGCAAAACTCGCTTCGGAAGCATGGGCTTCGGGTTCTCGTAACCTTCTCGGCGCTGGGAAGTTGACTTTTTGAACTCGCATATCAATGGAAGAAGAGGTTTCTGCCATGGTAAGAAAGCTGCTAATCGACATATTCGAATGGTCTCCGACGACGCATATCGACCCGTTTCATACGCATGATCATTTGGAGATCGGATACTGCCTGTCGGGAACCGGGACGTTTTATTTCGGGAATAAGTCGTATTCGGTTCGTCAGGGCGACGTGTTCGTCGTCAACAATTTGGAGTGGCATGCGGCGTCTTCGCATCCGGATAATCCGAGCAATTATTTATTCCTCTATTTCGATGCGATGATTATCGAACAGGTAGACCCTGATTTGCTGCTGCCTTTCGTTTATTGGCCGAAACATTTCGAGAATAAAATTGCCGGCGAACTGCCTGTCGCTGGTCAAATCGGAAGCCTGTTTCAAGATTTATGGAAAGAGTATCGGAATAAGGGCCGCGGGTACCAAGGGATGATGCATAGCAAAATTTTGGAGATTTGCGCCCTGCTGCTTCGCCATTACGACACCGCCATATCGCTTAAAGACTGGAACCAGGCCTTAATGTCCTACTATCGTTTGAAGCCGATTCTGGATTATATGAAGGAGCAATTTCGAGAACCGATTACGCTCAATAGCGTCGCTGCCATGCTCGGATTGAGCCCGTCGCGCGCGCGTCATTTGTTCGCCGAAAAGCTCGGAGGCGGTTTCAAACAATATTTGCTGCAGCTTAGAATCAATGAAGCGAAAAGGCTGCTCGTCAGCACGGAATTGCCGATCGTCGATGTCATGCATCAAAGCGGCTTCCAAAGCCATGCCCCTTTTTACCGCGCATTTAAACAAATTGTCGGGATGCCTCCGCAGGTTTACAGAGAACAATCCTCAAAATTAGCCCTTTTTAAGAATGAATAATCGAATAATGTGAAGAAAGGCCCATGGAAATCACTTACAATGGGAATGGATTTATTTTTAAGAAGTCGGATTATACTACTGCAACATAAATGAACGGGGGGCACATCATGGCAGGATGGGATTCGCTTTACGCGTTAGTGCGTGAAGAGATCAAACAGCGAGAAGAAGAAGGTGCCGACACTTCCGGATTTGCGGAAAAGTTGCAAGCCTCCGGCCAGGACGAGATGAAGCTGATGTCCATCTACGAGGAGTTGAGGGATTTACCGGTATCCCCCGATTTTCCTTATTCCGAGCCGAATGATTTGCAGGCCATCCGAGCCGCACGGCCTGAAGGGCCGCGCAAGCTGCTCTTGAATGCAAGCGAGGAGCAATTGCGGGATAAGTTTTACGGCGCATGGCTCGGGCGTTCGGTAGGCTGCGCGCTCGGCAAACCGCTTGAAAGCATGCATTTTCTGGAAGGTCATGGCGGGAATCCTGGATGGAAAAACGTAAAACTCTGGTTTGAAGGCGCCGATGCATGGCCGATTCGCGATTATACGCCAGGGCGTTCAAGAGCGCAACAGGAGCTTGGACTGGAACTGGCGCCTTACGGCGAAAAAAGCCAGCTTGAAAATATCCGTTATATGGAAAGCGATGACGATATCCGTTATACCGTGCTCGCTCTTTCGCTGCTCGAGGAAAAGGGGACGGATTGGGATAGCTGGGATATCGGCAAGCTATGGCACCAAAAGTTAACGTATGCGCAAATGTGTACGGCCGAGACGCAATCCTATCTCAATTTCGCCAAAGTAACGCATCATCTGGAAACGGAACGGCCAAGCGATTGGCAGACGAAACTGGAGTGGGTCCGCCATTATTTGAACCCTTACCGCGAATGGATCGGAGCGCAAATTCGCGTAGACGGATTCGCGTACGGCGCGGCCGGCAATCCGGAGCTTGCAGCCGAGCTCGCTTGGCGAGACGCATCGTTCTCCCATGTGAAAAACGGCATTTACGGCGAGATGTTCGTCGGAGCGATGATCGCCGCGTCGTTTGTTGAAACCGATCCCGAGCGGATTGTCGAAATCGGGCTTAGCGAAATTCCGGCCAACTGCCGGTTGGCGAGCGCGGTGCGGCATGCGGTGGACATTGCGAAGAACTCTACCGGCCAGCTCGAGATGGTGGAGCGAATTTGGGAATCCTACAAACAGTACAATCCGGTTCATACGATCAATAATGCGGCTTTATGCGCCGCCTCGCTCGTATTTGCCCAAGGCGATTTCGAGCGTGCGATCACGACCGCGGTACTGGGCTGGGATACGGATTGCAACGGAGCGACCGTCGGTTCCATTATGGGCGCCATTCTCGGGGCGAAGAAATTGCCTGAGCATTGGACGGCGAAGCTGAACGATACGCTGTACGCGGAAATAACCGGCTTCCATCCGATTTCGATCTCCGAGTGCGCCGAGCGCAGTTACAAGGTGTTTCAAAAAATCAACAACGTATAGAAGCAAAGGGGAGGCTCATGATGAAAAAAGCGACAAAAGTATTCGCCACATTGCTGGTTAGCTGCAGTTTGATCGCGGCGACCGCATGCGGCAACGCGGGCAAAGAAGCGGGGAACGCCGACGGTCAAACCGGAGGCAAGCAAGAAGTGAAGGAGATCACTTGGTACCTTCATAACCAATACGGGAAAGAGTATTTCGAGAACGACGTTATCAAACCGTTCGAAGATCAGCATCCGGATATTAAAATCAATGTTACTTACAACGCCGATCCGGAACAAATTACGAAATCCCAACTGGCTGCGGGAGCAGGTCCGGATATTATTACGACGGACGGAACGACGACGCTGCGTCAGTTCGCCAAAGCGGGCTATCTCGTGCCGTTGGACGAATACAGCAAACAATACGGTTGGGACGAGCGTTTCATTCCTTGGGCCTATCCGCCCGTTACGGTGGAAGGCAGCATGATCGGCTTGCCGGGCAAATACGAAACGGAATTCGTGTATTACAACAAAACGCTGTTTGAACAAAACGGATGGGAAATCCCGAAAAGCTACGAAGAACTCGTTGAGCTTTGCAAAAAAATGACCGAAAAAGGCATCATTCCGTTTGCGTTCGGCGCATCGGATTACCGCGGCGCCAATGAATGGTGGCTGTCGATGGCTTATAACGCTACGCTGGGACCGGAAACGTTGAAGAAGGTGCTGTCGGGCGAACTTCCTTGGAACGGGCCAGAATCGACGGAAGCGGTGCAAAAACTGGTCGATCTTTGGAAAAACGGGTATATTAATGACAAGAAATCGCATGCGATTACCGGCGAGGATGCAACCACATTGTTCCTGTCCGGCCAAGCGGCCATGAAGATGGAAGGAAGCTGGCTGCTCAATACGCTTAGCACGAAAGCGGGCGACCTCGATTGGGGCATCTTCCCGATGCCGTCCTGGAAGGAAGGCGTGGAAACGAACCTGCCTCTGGCTTTGGGTATCGCCTACGGCATTAACAAAAACTCCAAGCATCCGGATGCCGTCGCCGAGTTTCTCGATTATGTAACGCAACCGGAAGTTGCAGCCAAAGGCGTTGTGGCGATGGGGCTGCAGCCGATTAAAAATCTCGATTTGAAATCGATCCCGGATCTGGACAAGCATTACATCGAAGTGTCCGAATTGCTTGACGACTACGGCAAACGCGATGCAACCGGCTATTTGTCCTGGACATTCTGGCCTGCGCAGACAAGAGTGTACTCCTACGACAATATCGAAGCGGTTTTCTTGGACGGCATGGATTTGAAATCTTACATGGATAAGATGGAATCGACGTATCAAGAAGATAAAGCAAGCGGCAAAGTTTACGAATTTACGGAATAAACGGGTTGGGGGCGTACGCTCCCGGCTTTTCAAAGGGGAGCTCATCTCCCCTTTACTTTCATTTAACGGGGTGCGTGCATATGGCTGATATGGTTTCAATGTCCTCGAAGCCGACATCCGGACACCGGCCGAAACGAAAATCGCTGCTGCCTTGGCTGTTCGTTTTGCCCGCTCTGCTGTTGACCGGTTTTGTCATTGCGGTTCCGACGATCGGGACGTTCTATCTATCCCTGACCAATTGGGACGGCATTCGTCCGCCGGAATTTATCGGGCTGAAAAACTTCGCCAACTTAATCCAGGACGTTACGTTTTATAAAGCGCTGGGAAACAACTTCATGTGGTTGTTGTTGTTCTGTACGATCCCGGTCGCGTTCAGCTTGATTGTCGCCGTGCTGCTTACGCGCGTGCGGCGGGGGCAGATGTTTTACCGGGTGACGTTCTTTCTGCCCTATATCTGTTCGACGGTCGTAACGGCGAAAATTTGGAGCTGGATCTATAATCCTTTCTTCGGTATCAACAAAGTGTTGGAAGGGTGGGGGTTTACGAATCTTCCGCTATGGCTGGGCGATCCGGACAAGGCGCTCTTTTCCGTAGCTTTCGTCGACGGTTGGCGGTATTGGGGATTTTTGCTTATTTTATTTTTGACCGGTTTCCACCAAACCGACCGCAGTCTGGAGGAAGCGGCCATGATCGACGGAGCGGGGAAATTCAGAATTTTCCGGAGCGTCATTATTCCGCAACTGCGGCCGACGCTGCTGCTCATTATGATGATGACGATGATTTGGTCGTTTGCCGCATTCGACTACGTATACGTCATGACAGGCGGCGGACCGGGGAATGCGACGGAATTGATCGCGACGTACATGTACAAGGAAGCCTTGCAAAACCAGGCCCCGGGATACGCGAGTTCCATCGCGCTGGCATTGGCCTTGTTTAGCGGAATCATTATCGCGGCGTTCGGATATTTAAGAAAAAGGGGCTGGGAAGTATAATGGCAGAGCGCTGGTTTACAACGTTATCCCGTCATTTTTTTCTGATACTCGTACTCCTGTTTGCGATCGGGCCGATCGCGCTGCTGTTCATTAACGCGGTCAAGCCGCCGGAAGAGTTTCAGGTGAGCCCTTTCTCTTTCCCTTCGCATTTGACGATGGAAAATATAACGGCTGCCTGGACGATGGGGGAATACGGCAAAGCGTATTTGAACAGCATTGTAATCGGCTGCGCGGCCGTCGCCGTCATTTGCGTCGCCGGCGGACTGTGCGCTTACGCGCTGGCGAAGATGGAGTTTCGAGGAAAAGGCGCGATTCTCGCCTACCTTTTTCTTTGCGTCTCCGTGCCGCTCGGCATGTTTCTTGTGCCGCTGTTCTTCGTATGGCAGAAGCTGCATTTGATGAATACGATGATTGGCTTGATTATTATATACAGCGCCATTTTTCTGCCGCTGAACATTTTCATTCTGCGCACGTTCTTTATCGGCATTCCGAAAGAGCTGAGCGAGAGCGCGCGGATCGACGGCTGCAACGAGTGGATGATCTTGATGAAAATTATCGTGCCGATCGCCAAACCGGCGTTTCTGACCGTTGCGCTGCTTGCGGGCTTGTATACGTGGAACGAATTTTTCTTCGCCAACGCGTTCATCCAAGCGGAAGCGCTCAAGCCGGTTTCCACGAAATATTTGACGTTTGCGGGCAATTTCAGCTCGGACTGGAGCAAAATTTCCGCCGCGGGCGTCATCTCGATCTTGCCGTTTACGATCATTTACATGTTCCTGCAAAGAAGGTTTATCGAAGGCGTGGCGGAGGGCAGCTTGAAAGGCTAGGGCCACTCCGCAGATGCCGCTACTGCGGGGCGGGAAACGAATACGCAGCAACCAAAGAGGGCTTCGGCTCTCTTTTTCTATGCAGAGATTGCCAGACGCGCTGCTACTGGCTCCGGAAGCTCTTTTTCATTTAGCGTTAAATGGTGGAGTTATTTCGAAGAGGATGCGCAGTTGTCGCGCCGTGCGCCCTGTCACTCCTCCACCTCTTCTGTCGATATCCCCTTTGTTCAGCAAGCTGGCTTCTTTCGGCGATAAGCGCTACGGAAATTCACCCAAATCCTACAGAGTATATGTAGCAAATCTGCGAATCTTGCTTGATACGATTGACAAGAAATTTTGCTGCGCCTATAATTAAACAAATGTTTAAAACAATTGTTTAATTTAAAAAGAAAGGGTGAAAATTGATGGCAGCGGCAATCAAACAATTTTTGCGGCGTCCTGCAACGTGGGCGGGAATATTGTCGGCATTTATGTTTCAAATCATTTTCAGTGTGGTATGGACGACAGGTTACGACGGAATAACGGATAACATTGGGCAGTTGCGGGTGGCGATTGTCAATGAGGATCAAGGATTTGGCATGGTGCTGACAGAGCGGATGCGGGAGGCATTGCCTGCGCAGGCCGTTTCTTATTCAAGCCTTGACGATGCGCGGCGGGACTTGAACGAGCGGCGGGTGCACATGGTTGTGCACATACTTTCGTCCTTTTCGGCGCAGCTTCAAACCCCGGATCAACTGGCGGAGATACGTTATTACACGAACGATTCAAATTCTTCGCTTATCCGCAGCATGATGCATGGCATGGCCGACGGCCTGACGAAGAACGCCAACCGGGAGGCCGTATCGATGGCGATCGCGCAATGGGCCGGCACCGCAGGGAACATGCCGGCAGACCAAGCGCAGATCATCGGGCGGCAATTGTCCGAGCGCGTCGCCTCCAAGCTTCAGGCGGATCATCCCGTACGCGGCATGAACAACCAGATGGCTCCGCTTATGCTGGTGCTCGCCTCGTTCGTCGGGGCTATGATCATGGGCATGAACATGGAGCAATCTTCGAGGTCTTTGCCGCATATCGGCCGTTGGCAACGATTTGCCGTACGTGGTATGATAAATACGATTGTGGCAGTGCTTGCCTCTTTGGTCGGCTGCACGTTATTTTGGGCCTTTGGAGGACAGATGGAGCACGGATTCGTCTCCGTTTGGGCGTTTCAATCGCTTGTCATGGTCACGTTTTTGTTTGTGGCTCAGATGTTTTTGCTGTTATTTGGCATGGGAGGCATGCTGTTCAATATTTTGGCGTTGTCGGTCCAGCTTGTCGCTTCCGGCGGATTAGTCCCCACAGAACTGTTATCCGGGTTTTACCGTTCGATAAGCGGGTTTTTGCCCGCTACCTATGCGGTGGAAGGACAAATGAATTTGCTGTTCGGCGGTCCCGGCGTTCAATCGGCGGCTGGCTATCTCGGACTCATTTTGCTCGTAAGCGCCGTCATTGGCTTGCTCGGCGTTGCGATTCGCGGCCGGCGAACGACAATACAAGCCGAACCTTCCGCCGCGGTGTAAGGTTCGGAATCGATTATGGAATGAAGGAGGCGTCTTATGGCGCAGACGGATTTGGACATCAAGACCCGCATATTGTATGCGGCCCGCAACATGTTTGCCCAGAACGGATACGACGGCACGACCGTCCGGCAAATTTGCGAGGAGGCGGGGGCCAACGTGGCGCTTGTGTCGTATCATTTCGGAGGGAAGGAAAATTTGTTCTCCGCCGTATTCGACGCTTTTTTACCTGTAGATCGATTGAAAGAATTGGATGAATTCGCGAACGATCCGGTGAACGGACTTCGTACCATTATGCGGGAGGTCATCCGCTTCCGGCTCGATAATCCGGAAATCATACGTATTATTCAACATGAAATATTGATGCGTTCGCCGCGCGCAAAAGTGCCGAGCAGCTATGTTTTCCCGATATGGGGCAAGCTTAAGGATTTTCTTATTCAGGGCAAGGGACAAGGCGTATTCGAGTACCGGTCATTGTCCCATACGACGATGTTCGTGTTGAACTCGATCCTGTTTCATTATGACGAATCGTTTTGGAGCCCGATGTACGAATTGGATCCCGAGCATTTGGCGGAAGACATCATTCGGTTTGTCCTGTCCGCCTTGCGGTCGAGTGAAACGAGTTGAGTTTGCCGGTCCAGTATATGATCTTGCAAGGAAACACGCAATTCGAGGGAAAGAATGGATCCCGATTGCGTGTTTTTCGTTATGCTCCCGATTTCGCCCGGAAATTTTTCCAATTGGTTTCGTGCAACCGAATGCTATAATGGGTTAAAAACGCTTTCACAACAAAGGGGAGCAGAGCATGAACCGTATTATAAGCGTTTTGGGGCAAAGGCGGTCCATTCGCAGCAACATCTTTTTCTCGATCATATTCTTTCTGGTCGTTCCGTTCCTGATCTCGTTCTATTATATCGACAGGCCGTTGGAGGCTGTCATCGAAGGCAAGATCGGCAGTTCTTCGCAGGACGCCTTGTCTCTGGTCAATATGAACGCGGATGTCGTGATGCAAGACATGTTCAAGATGGCAACGGAGTTGGCGGCAAGCCGCGAGATCGTCGAGATGCTGAATCGCCCGCAGCAAATGAACGAATACGAATGGCTGCAAATCAAACAAAATATACTCCAGAAATTAACGTATTATAATTTTACGGCATATGTGGCGGTGTTGGACGGAAAGGGTCATTTTTTCAGCAGCCGCTATACGGAACAGGCGAAATTTCAAGAGTTGACGCAATCCGCTTGGTACGCCGAACTCGTCAATGAGCCCGGGAAGCTGATTTGGTTGTATGGGGACAACTATACGTTTGCCGACGCCAGCCCGGTAATCTCGCTTGCCAAAAGCGTCTTCGACCCTTATACCAAAAAGCCGATCGGCGTTCTGCTGTTCAGCGTCAGCGAGGAAGATATCGCCAAATATTTAACGAAGCTGGACGGG
The DNA here is from genome assembly GCF_018918005.1 of Paenibacillus sp. MSJ-34. Taxonomy (GTDB): domain Bacteria; phylum Bacillota; class Bacilli; order Paenibacillales; family Paenibacillaceae; genus MSJ-34. The sequence continues at coordinate 75,562 of NZ_JAHLPR010000035.1, forward strand.
GCGGCCTATATGCTCGATCAAGACGGCATCGTCATTTCCGGACCGGATGAATCGAAGATCGGAACGCCGGCTTCGCGGGAGATGGCAAGCGCCGCGGATTGGACGGATGCGAAAGGGCAAACGATTATGGAGAGGGACGGGGAGAAATGGATCGTCAATTACAGCACGATTCAGCAAACCGGTTGGAAAATCGTTCAAGTGATCCCTTACGATAAAGTGTTTAAACAAATCTTCGATATACGCAGAGCGAACATTATGATTACGGTCGTTATTTTCGTCATTTTTATTTTGATTACGCTTACGATATCGTATAATATCTCGAAACCGCTCAAGCTGCTCGGCAAAAAAATGCTCGATTTTGAAAATCAGGATCCTGACGGGATCGCGTTCGTCAAAGGTCCGAAGGAAATCGCGCTGCTCGCCGGCACGTACCATAAAATGCTGCGGCATATCAAGGAACTGCTTCAACGATTGAAAGAACAGTACCAGCAAAAGGAGGAACTGCGGTTTCAAGCGCTGCAAGCGCAAATCAACCCGCATTTTATACTGAATACGCTCAATAATATCAAATGGATGGCTTATATCCGGGGCGACCGCGAAGTGGGAGACATGCTGTCAAATCTCGGCGGAATTATGGAGTCGGCGCTCGGCAGGGGAGAGAACTTGATTCCTTTGCGGCGGGAACTCGATTATATTCGCAATTATACTTCGCTCATGAAAATGAAATATAATGAAAAATTATCGGTTACGATCGACGTTCCGGATGAACTCCTCTCAATGCAGGCGATAAAATTTATGCTGCAGCCGATCATCGAGAACAGCATCGGGCATGGGATCGAGCGGTTGCAAGGGATGGGCGAAATTGCGATCCGCGCGGAAAAGCGGGAAGGACATATGGCGATACAAATTAGCGATAACGGTGTCGGAATGGATGAAGAGAAGCTGAATCGCATTCGGGCTTCCTTATCTTTCGGCCCGGAAGGCGGGGCAACGGATCGAATCGGCTTGAAAAACGTCCACGACCGGATCAGGCTCCAGTACGGCGCTCCGTACGGATTAAGCGTTGAAAGCGCCCCGGGGGTGGGAACGACCGTAACGTTGAAGCTGCCTTGCAAAGCGACGAAGGAAAGGAGCGGCGAATATGAGGCCAATGAAAGTGATTTTGGCGGACGATGAAATTCTCGTTCGCCTCGGAATTCGATCGGTGATCGATTGGAACCGGCACGGGTTCGAATATGCGGGCGATGCGCCCGACGGCGCCGAGGCGCTCGACCTGATCCGCCGAACGAAACCGGATATTGTGCTGACGGACATCGTCATGCCGAATATGAACGGCTTGGAATTGATACAAGCGATCAAGCGGAGCGACCCGGGCATTCGAATTATCGTGCTGAGCAGCCATAACGAATACGATTATTTGCGTCAAGCGATGAAGCTGGGCGTGGATGACTATATTTTGAAAGCGTCGATGAAGCCGGAGGAACTGCTGGCGCTGCTGCTCGAGACGGCGGATAAAATCGCGGCGGAACGGGAGGAAGCGGATGCCGGCCCGATCCGCAGCCAGCAGCGCAAGGAATCGGAGGGACGCGACCGGCTCGCCCAGACGATCCACCGCTGGATCGGGGAAGATTCGCAAGATACGCCGCAGGGCGTTGCGGGAAGCGACCGGGATATCGCTGAGGACGAAGAGGAAATACCGCTAGCCGCCAACAATATGCTGCTGTTGCTGCGCGTGCACCCGCAGCCGCCGAATTCCGCCGGCGAACCGTTGGAGCTTCATACCTTGATCGATCTGGCCGAGCTGGAGATGCGCAAATGGCTGCACGGGTACGCCTTGCCTTATAACGACCATACCGTATTGCTGCTCATTCCGATCAAGGAGCCGCTCCCTGAACAGGACGGCATTGTCGAAGGCCTATGCGGCGACATCGTGAGCGCTTTGAAACGGTTTCTGGCCGCATCCGTCTCGATCGGCGTCAGCGAACCTTTTGCGGATCGAACGGGATTGAAGAAAGCATATTGGCAGGCGCGCCAAGCGTTGGAGAGGTATTTTTACGAAGGGACGGAGAAGGTGTACCGGTACGCGGCGGAAACGGAGTTATCAACAAAGAACGGCGAACCGTTATTCACGAAAGAAGACGAACGCGAATTGCGGAACCGGATCGAATTGTTGGACGAGACGGGCATGAAACGGATCGTCGGCCGGGTACTTGGCAGCATGCGGGAGAACAGGCGCCAGATCGATCTTAGTATTCAAATTTGCCTTGCGCTGCTGCATCATTTGCAAGCCGGACTCAAGAAATTCGATGAAGCTTTATTCGCCGAAGGCGAAGGGGAGCCGCTATATAAACAAGTGATCGCTTTTCAGGAACTGCACGAAGCCGAGCGCTGGTTCGACCGGTTGATCGACGATGCCGCGGACCGTGCCAGAGAGGCGTTAAAGAAGACATACCGGGAAGAAATTCAACAACTCATTTTGCAGATGAAACAAAACTACGCGGAAGACTGGTCGTTGAAGCAAGCCGCGCGCATGGCGAATATGAGCGAGAGCTATTTAAGCTATTTGTTCAAAAAGGAGACGGGAGTCGGCTTTGCCGCATATATAAACAACATTCGCGTCGAGAAGGCGGTCGAATATTTGCGCGAAACGAATTGGCCGGCTTATGTGATCGGCGAAAAAGTGGGTTACGACAACATCAATTACTTCGGCAGAGTGTTCAAAAAGTTGATCGGCCTTAGCCCGCAACAATATCGAATGCAGTTCCAACTGAAAGGGAACGAACATGCCATCCCCAAACATTAATTTGGGGATCTCTTTTTTCTTAAAATAATGAAAACGCATCCAAAAAAAGTGAACGATGGCGATATAACGCGACGTCGAATTGAAAATATGTGAATGAAGTCATAGGTTTTGTGCATTTCTTATCCGCCGCGCCAATTTTATAATGCAAATGTAAGCGCTTGATAACAGCTGTTATCGGGCGCCAAGACGACTACTGAGGGGGATAAAGCATGATGCACACAATGAAAGTTGCCGTGATCGGACTCGGCGTCATGGGCCAATCGCATACGCGCCTTTATGCCGAAATGCCGAATGTGGAACTGGCGGCCGTTTACGATATTAACCGGGAATTGACCGAACGGATTGCGGCGCAGTACGGAACGGTTGCCGCGGATCGGGTCGAGGCGGTTTTCGAAATGCCGGACCTGGACGCGGTCAGCATATGCACGGCGGACGATCAACATTACGAACTTGCTATGCTCGCTTGCAAATCCGGCAAGCATGTATTGATGGAGAAGCCGCTTGCGTCCGATATTCGCGAAGCGCAGGAAATTGTCGAGCGAGTCCGGCAATCCGGCATTAAGATGATGGTCGGACATACGCTGCGCTGGGACCCGCGCTATTACCGGGCATACGAGGCCGTCCGCGGGGGCAAAATCGGCAAGCCGCTCCATCTGTACGCCAGACGGAACAATTCATTCGCCAACGGACAGCGCCTGAAAGGACGCACCTCCGTGCTTATGTTTCTGGGCGTTCACGATATCGATGCGATCGAGTGGATTACCGGAGATCAAATCGTGGAGGTATATGCCGTAAGCGTGAAGGAAAGACTGGCCTCATTCGGCGTATCGGACGCTACGCTAACGACGCTTCGATTCGCATCGGGGACGGTAGGCAATTATGAGACGAGCTGGGTGCTGCCGGAGCATCATTTGGAACTGGACGCCAAATTGGATATTACGGGAACGGAAGGCGCTCTGAATGTCGATATCGTCAAACAGAACATTTCAATTCATTCGAATACGCGATTTACGTATCCAGATACGGCATACGGAGTGGAAATGTACGGAAGAATGACCGGCATTATGAAGGAAGAGCTGACGTCATTCGCGATGTCCGTACTCCATGACGAGCCGTTGCCGATTTCGGTTGAAGAAGCTTATCGCGCGGTATATATTGCGCATTGCATGGAAGAGTCTTTGCGAACCGGACGCCCGGTTGAAGTAAGATCATAACGGATGTGCCTATCTCGAAACGTTTGCCAGGAGGGGTTATGATGACAAGATCGACGAAATGGATTACATTGCTTCTGCTCGCTTTATCGCTTGCCGCGGCCGGCTGCGGCCAATCGGGCGGAAACGCGGGGGGCGGTAGCGAAGGCGAAGGAAATGCCGCTGCGGACCAGCCATATAAGGGACAGCAAATCAGCGTGCTGCTCGAAGGGCATCCGACGAGCAACGCGATGCAAAAAATGCTGCCCGAATTCGAGGAGAAAACCGGCATTAAGGTCAATTTGGAAATCGTTCCTTACAGCGATTTGACATCCAAGGCGTTAATGAACTTCTCGAGCAGTTCCGGGCGCTATGATGTCGTCATGGACGATATGGTGCACGGTATCGGGTATGTCAACGCAGGTTATGTCGAGCCGCTCGATTCGTTCATGCAGAATGAGTCGTTGACCGCTTATTACGACGCGCAAGATTTCGTGCCCAAATATTTGGACGTGATGAAAGTGAACGGTCAAAGCTATGGTTTGCCGGTATACGGCGAGAGCAATTTTTTGATGTACCGCAAAGATTTGTACGAAAATAAACTATTTAACATTAAAGCGCTAAAGTCCCTTGGACCGAAAAGGTTTCCTAAGCAACATTAATATCCATAAAGTTACAGTTATGCTGGGACTATCTCACGTAGCTCTACTTCATAACCCATTTG
>NZ_JAHLPR010000036.1 GCF_018918005.1 Paenibacillus sp. MSJ-34
TTCATGAAAATCACCCAATTCATTAGAAATAAAAAAAGCCTTCTCGGCGATTATTGGGGTGATTTTGAAAAGTCAAGAGGAATGTTTGTTCGCACCCCATGTTTGGGGGTGAAACAATAGAAGACCCTAGCTAGGAAGCTAGAGTCTGCAACGGAATGTGAATTCCGAGAAGCTTAATGTTATAATGTGGAGGGATTTGCCATCAGGGCAAATTCGTCGCAAGAGAGAACTAAGAGGTTGGCAGGTGGGGCGATTGTTGCCGAAAGTAAGTGACATATTATATATTCAAGTCGATTCGGGAGATCGCGAAGAAGCTTCGAAACAATTCAAAGCGCGCATTGCCGAAGCCGAAGAGGATTGTCTTTATATCGAAATCCCATTGGAAGAAAAAACGGGAAAGCTGAAAAAATTGAATTTGGGAGACAAGCTGTCGGCTTATTATGTGAATGAGAGCGGCGTAAAGCATTCTTTTCGCACCTTCGTTATCGGTTTCAAAGATGACGGCATCCGAATGGTTTCGATTCGGAAGCCCGTTCCGGAACAGATCGCAAAGGCGCAAAGGCGCAAATATTTGCGCGTGGGCGCCGAGCTTGAGGTGGCTGTCAAAGTAAGCGGCCAGCTGCGTTTTGTCGCCGTCACGAAAGATGTAAGCGGAGGAGGCCTCTCTTTCGTATGCGACGGCCAATGGTCGCTGCGCAATGAACAACCGCTATTTTGCTGGCTGTTGCTAACGTTTAAGAACGGCTCGATCGGCCATATTCCGTTTACGGGGGAAATCGTTCGGCTGAAACGGCTTATGACCGGCGAGCAGATGGTGATGCTGCAATATACCGACATTGCGGATACCGACCGGCAAACGTTGATACGCTTCTGCTTCGAGCGGCAATTTCAAATGCGCAAACACTGATCGCCTTATGCTGCGCATAAAACGGAGGAAATCGGTTACAATAACAGGAAAACTTGGAGGTGTCTCATGATGAGGGATAAAGCTTCCGAGCGCTATGTTCGCCTGTTCCTTCGTTTCTCGAGACGCGTCGAGCGGATGCTGCTGCGCTTGGTTATCGTTTTCGTTTGTTTCTTGATTGCGGCCCAAGCGCTGCTGCGCATTCCCGCATTGCGGGAATTGATTTCCGCCGTCGACCGTCTGGAAGGCAAGCCGGTCATGTATCGTTCCGCGCGCGAGAACAACAATCCTTCGCCGGAATCGCAACAGTTTTTGCATCCTTAGCTGCAGTGTGGTATAATTTTCACGTCCGCAGGCAACGCCTGCTTTTTTATTGAGGGCAAGTTTGCGGCGCAACGACAGCTAAGGAGGAGTACCCCATTGGCTATCTCACAGCCAGATGTGACCAAACAACGTAAAATTAATGTTGCCATCGACGGCCCCGCCGGAGCGGGGAAAAGTACGGTAGCGCGTCTGGTCGCCTTGGCGCTTGAATATGTGTACGTGGACACCGGAGCGATGTATCGGGCCGTCGCCTTGCATATGATTCGGCACGGCGTTCGTCCGGATGAAACGGAGCTTGTCACAAGGAAAGCGGCCGAAATCGATATCCGTCTCGTTCCCGAACGAAACAAACAAAAGGTGCTGCTGGATGGGGAAGACGTTACGGAGCTTATTCGTTCTTTGGAAGTGAACCGGCAAGTGTCGCATTACGCCAAGATCGAGCGGCTGAGACAAATGCTGGTGGACATGCAGCGCCGGCTGGCAGCCGGCAAAGGAGTCGTCATGGACGGACGGGACATCGGTACGCAAGTGCTGCCGGATGCGGAAGCGAAATTTTTCCTTACGGCGAGTGTGGAGGAGCGCGCATTGCGGCGGTACAAGGAAATGGAAGATCGCGATCGCGTCTCGCTCGAGCAGTTGCAGCGCGACATCGCCGAACGCGATCGTCTGGATGAACAGCGAACCGTTTCGCCGTTAGTTTGCGCAAGCGACGCAATTCGATTGGATACGACTTCGATGAGCATCGACGACGTCGTAGCGCATATTGTCTCTTACTGCAGAACCAAAACGGATGGAGCGAAGTAAACTATGTTATACTCCTTTTGCAGGTCCTTGCTAAGATTATTCTACAGGTTCGTCTTTCGGCTTCAGGCGGTAGGCGTAGAACATATACCGAAGGAAGGACCGGTCCTGCTGTGCGCAAACCATATCAGCGTCTTGGATCCGCCGACGCTCGGCGTGTTTCTGGAACGGCGCATTCACTTTATGGCCAAGGCCGAACTGTTCAAAATTCCGCTGTTCGGACAACTGATCCGGGGGCTAGGCGCATTTCCCGTCAAACGGGGCGGCGTAAGCAAGGAATCGATTCGAACTGCGCTCGGCATATTGAAGGAAGGCAAAGTCATGGGCATCTTTCCCGAAGGAACCCGCGGCGGCGGAATGGGTAAGAAAGGCGCGGCAAGCTTTGCGTTACGGAGCGGCGCAGCCGTCATTCCGGCGGCGATATGCGGGGAATACAAATGGTTTCGTAGAATGAAGATCGTTTATGGCCCTCCGGTGGATTTATCGGAATTTCAAGACAATCCTTCCGCTTCGCTTGAGCAAGCGACCGACAAAATTATGAAGGACATCAACGAATTGATTCGAACGCATCGCTAATTTATTTTTGCGCCAGACGCATGAAATACAATTTTGGAAAGATACTACAGGTATTATTTTTCATTATGACTTATTTTTACGTTTGTTTTGAACGCCGCTCGTCAACGGGCGGGTTTAAATAAATGGGGTTTTCAATTGAGGAGGTTATTTCTGATGACGGAAGAAATGAAAATGCAAGAGACGGTTGAAACTGAAAATCAAGAGGCAATGGATCATATGGTTGCCTTGAAAAAAGGGGACACCGTGAAAGGAACGATCGTCAAAATCGACGACAACCAAGCGTATGTAAGCTTTGGATATAAATATGACGGTGTGATTCCGATCCGCGAACTCTCTGCGGTTCAAGTGGACAATGCGGCTGATGCGGTACAGGTAGGGCAAGAAGTCGAATGCCGCGTCGTAAGCATCGACGACGAGAGAGAAAAGCTTATTCTGTCCAAACGTCAAATCGATAGCGAGAACGCATGGGAAGCGCTGCAAGCGCGTTTCGACAATCAAGAAGTGTTCGAGGTTGTCGTCGCTGATGTCGTCAAAGGCGGAATCGTCGTTGACGTAGGCGTGCGCGGATTTATTCCTGCTTCTATGGTAGAGCGTCATTTTGTAGAAGATTTCAGCGATTACAAAGGACGTACTCTTCGCGTGAAAGTGAAAGAATTGGATCGCGAGAACAATAAAGTCATTTTATCGCAAAAAGATGTGCTCGATGAGGAATTCGAAGCGAATAAGCAAAAAGTAATGGCAAGCTTGAAGGAAGGCCAAGAAATCGAAGGCACGGTGCAACGGTTGACGCAATTCGGCGCATTCGTCGATATCGGCGGGGTAGACGGCTTGGTGCACGTTTCCGAGCTCGCTTGGACGCATGTCGACAAACCTTCGGATGTTGTACAAGAAGGCCAAACCGTCAAGGTGAAAGTGCTCAAAGTAGATCCTGCGAACGGAAAAATCAGCCTAAGCATGAAAGCGGCGCAACCGGGTCCTTGGGATACGGCGGCAACGCAATTCAAAGTAGGCGATATTGTATCCGGCCAAGTGAAGCGCCTTGTCAACTTCGGGGCATTCGTTGAAATCGCGCCGGGCGTGGAAGGTTTGGTTCATATTTCGCAAATCGCCCATCGCCATATCGCAACGCCGTTCGAAGTGTTGAAAGAGGGCGAAACCGTTCAAGTGAAAATTCTGGACTTGAACGTTGCCGACAAACGCGTTAGCTTAAGCATCAAAGAGACGGAAGAAGCTCCGGCTCCGGCGCCGAAGGCGGAAAAAGCGCTGAAGGAAGAATTGAACAATCCTAACGTTTCGCTTAATAACCAAGGCTTAAGCTTTACGCTTGGCGAAAAATTCGGAGATAAACTGAGCAAATTGAAATAATATCGTATTGCGAAATAGTGCGAAGCGAACCGACCCGGATCGCTTCGCGCGGGCGATTAGGAGGTACACATGCGCGTTTCACGCAAAATGGAGCATGTACGCCATGCGTTGCAGCTTGGCCAGAGCGGAAATAACGGTTTATCTGATATTCGTTTCGTGCACAACGCTTTGCCGGAACAATCCCTCTCCTCCGTCACATTATCGACATCGATCGGCGAGCTCGTATTGAGTTCGCCGATTATTATTAATGCGATGACCGGCGGAGCGGAAGAGACGGAGGCGATCAACCGGGGGTTTGCCGAGGCGGCCAAGGAAACCGGAATCGCGATGGCGGTCGGCTCGCAAATGGCGGCTTTGAAGCATCCCGAGGTGCGTTCGAGCTACACGGTTGTGCGGAAGACGAATCCGGACGGCATCGTGCTTGCCAATTTGGGCGGCGAGGCGACTCCGGAGCAAGCGCTTGCGGCTGTGGAAATGCTGGAGGCGAACGCGCTGCAAATTCATCTGAATCCGATGCAAGAGCTGATTATGCCGGAGGGAGACCGGGATTTCAGAGGGATGGCGGAGCGGATCGGGCGAATCGCCGAAACGGTGCCGGTGCCGGTCATCGTCAAGGAAGTCGGATTCGGATTGACGAGGGACGTTGCGCGCCGTTTGCGTGAAGCGGGCGTGAAACTGATCGATGTCGGGGGCGCGGGGGGAACGAATTTTGCGGCGATCGAGAATATGCGCCGCACGGCGCCTCTCGATTGGTTGAACGATTGGGGGCTGACGACCAGTTGCGCTTTGCTCGAAGTGCAATCCGTCTATCGTCCCGAACAGATTATCGCATCGGGCGGCATCGCGGAGCCGATGGATGCGTGCAAAGCGTTGGCCGTCGGAGCGGCGGCCGTCGGCGTGGCGGGAGCGTTCTTGCGGACGTTGCGCCAGGAAGGGGTTGGCGCGCTGATCGGACGCATTCGCGAAATGAACGATCATTTGTCGTTATTGATGACGGCGCTCGGCGCTCCGGATGTGGCGGGATTGGCGCGCGTTCCGCTCGTGATCGGCGGAGCGACGGCCGAATGGTGCGCCGCCCGGAATATCGACATTCGCGGGTACGGATGCAGAACAGATTAAATTGCCGTCAAAAGACAAATAATAGTGGCAGCAGAGGTGATAGGATTGAATCCGGGCATTATTTCGCTGTTGCTCTTATTGATTGCTGCCATTTTGACGGCGAGCGGATGGAACCGGCTTGTGGCCGGAAACGCTTTTTCCGAGAAAGCGATCTTGCTGTTTATGGCCGGATGGCTGTTTCTTCATTTCTTTACGATTCGTCCGGGGGCCGGCGTATCCGTTAATTTGGGAGCTGCGCTTATTGCGGCGGCGATTCCCGTTATGTATATGCGTATGCGCAGCGCGTACCGGCGCGTCTACGTTTCCCTCGTCGCTATTTTGATCGCGATGCTGTATGGGCTTTTCAGCCATTTGCATGCGCTTGATCCGGTGCTGATCTGGGTTTCCCCCGAATGGGATCCCGTCATCGTCATCGGATTGTGCATCTTCATGACCGTACATACTTTCGAGGAGCAAGTGGCGACCGTCTCGATCGGGCTTCTGGGCGGAGATCTGCTGCTGCAAGCGCTAAACGGCGGCATGCATGCGATACAAATCGGAACGCCGGGCTGGCACGATACGTGGTGGTTGACGCTGCTGGCGGTCAGGGTGTCGGCATGGACGGCGGAGAAGGTGCTGGAAGGCTGGAGAATGGCTCGTTCCGCCTTGTTTCGACGCAAAAATAAATAACGCAAACGGTTAGCAAAGAGCGCCGTTTTTTGCTATGATTGAGAAATGCGAAACGATAAGTTTTCAAACTTATTGTATTATTTGACCCAAAGACATTTTAGGAGGATGACTATGGCAAGACCCGTTATTGCTATCGTCGGCAGGCCGAACGTAGGAAAATCGACGATTTTTAACCGTATTATCGGCGACCGGCTGGCAATAGTTGAAGATAAACCCGGAATTACGCGCGACCGCATATACGGCAGCGGAGAATGGAACGGCAAGCCTTTCAGCATCATCGATACCGGCGGCATCGAAATCGACGGCGAAGACGCCATGCTGAAATCGATCCGCGCGCAGGCCGAATTGGCCATCGAGGAAGCGGACGTCATCGTCTTTATGTGCGATGCGAAGGCGGGCGTAACGAATGCCGACGAAGAAGTGGCCGAATTGCTCTACCGCTCGGGCAAACCGATTATCGTTGCGGTCAATAAGGTTGACAATCTGAATCGGATGGAGGATATATACGAGTTTTATTCCTTAGGATTCGGCGATCCGATCGCCTTATCGGGCGCGCATGGAACCGGCATCGGCGATTTGCTCGACGAGGCCGCGAAACGGCTGCCCGAGCAGACGGAAGAAGAATATGACGAAGACGTCATTAGAGTGGCGTTGATCGGGCGCCCGAATGTGGGCAAATCTTCGCTGGTTAACGCCATTCTGGGCGAAGAACGCGTCATCGTCAGCGATGTTGCGGGAACGACGCGCGACGCGGTCGATACGCCGTTCGAGCAGGACGGTCAGCGTTATGTGCTGATCGATACGGCCGGGATGCGCAAACGGGGCAAAGTGTACGAAACGACCGAAAAATACAGCGTCATGCGCTCTTTGAAAGCGATTGAACGAGCGGACGTTGTATTGGTCGTCATTAACGGCGAAGAAGGGATTATCGAACAGGATAAGCATATTGCCGGATATGCCCATGAAGCGGGTAAGGCGTCCATCTTCGTGGTCAATAAATGGGATGCGGTCGAGAAGGACGATAAGACGATGCATCAATTTACGCAGAAAATACGCGATCATTTTCTGTTCATGACTTACAGTCCGATCGTCTTCCTATCCGCCAAAACGAAACAGCGGCTTCATAAGCTGCTGCCTGTCGTTCAGCATGTGTCGCAGCAGCATGCGCTGCGCGTGCAAACGCATCTGCTTAACGACGTCGTATCCGACGCGGTGGCCATGAATCCCCCGCCGACCGACAAGGGACGAAGATTGCGCATTAATTATGTCACACAAGTTGCGGTGAAGCCGCCGACCATTGTCATTTTCGTGAACGATCCGGAATTGATGCATTTTTCGTATGAACGCTATTTGGATAATAAAATTCGAGCCGCGTTCGATTTTGAAGGAACGCCGATTCGATTGTTGACACGGCGCAAATCGGATGATAATTCGTAAAGAGGGGGAAAACTGTGGTTTTACCGATTATCGCTATTGTAATCAGTTATTTGCTCGGTTCGGTCAGTTTTAGCGTTGTTATTGCGAAATGGATGAAAGGCATCGACATTCGGCAGCACGGAAGCGGCAATGCGGGCGCGACCAACACGCTGCGCGTGCTCGGCAAAGGCCCGGCGATCGGAGTTCTGGCGTTGGACGTGCTGAAAGGGATGGGAGCGGTCTGGCTCGGCAAATGGCTTGGCGCGGATAACGGCTGGATCCCTGTGTTGTGCGGCATTGCGGCTATCGTAGGCCATAATTGGCCGATCTACTTCCGTTTCAAAGGCGGCAAAGGGATCGCGACGACGATTGGCGTCATGGCGACCTTAAGCTTTTTGCCGGCTCTTTTTGCCGGCATTATTGCGATTCTTTCGATTGTGTTTACAAGATACGTTTCGCTCGGTTCGCTGCTTTTTACCGGACTATTACCGATTTTTATCGTATTGCTCGGCAGACCTTGGGAAGTGTTCTGGGCCAGTTTGCTGCTCTGTTTATTCGCTTTTGTAAGACATCGTTCGAATATTGTAAAAATTGTGCAAGGCAAAGAAAACAAAATCGGATCCAAGCAGAAAGGGGAACGTCGAGTTGTCTAAAAAAGTGGCTGTGCTCGTCGCAGGAAGTTGGGGGACGGCGCTGGCGAAAGTACTTGCCGACAATGAGATCGATGTGGCTCTCTGGTCGCGGAACGAGGAGCAAGTACGGCAAATCAACGATACGCATCAGAATGAAAAGTATATGCCGGGCGTGGATTTGCCGCGGCGGATCCGGGCTACGACCGATTTGCGGGAAGCGATGGACGATGCCGTCGCCGTCGTCATCGTGGCCCCTTCGTCGGCGATGCGCGAAGTTGCCCGCGGGATTCGGCCCTTCTTCCGGGAAGATATGATATGCATTCATGCGACGAAAGGATTCGAAGTCGGTACGATGAAGCGGATGTCGACCGTCATCGCCGAGGAATTGGGCTGCGACGAATCGGATATCGTCGTCCTGTCCGGGCCGAGCCACGCGGAGGAAGTCGTCCGCTGCTGCCCGACAACGGTTGTCGTCGCTTCGCAACAACTGAAACATGCCGAGATCGCCCAGGATTTGTTCATGAACGCTTATTTCCGCGTTTATACGAATCCGGACGCGCTTGGCGCGGAATTGTCCGGAGCTCTCAAGAACATTATTGCGATCGGAGTCGGCCTATCCGACGGCTTGGGGTACGGCGATAACGCGAAGGCGGCGCTGCTCACGCGCGGTCTCGCCGAGATTGCCCGCCTGGGCACGGCTATGGGAGCCAGCACGTTGACGTTTGCCGGGCTGGCGGGAGTAGGCGATTTGGTCGTGACTTGCACGAGCCGCCATAGCCGCAATTGGCGGGCGGGATCGCTGCTGGCGCAAGGAAAGCCGCTGCAGGAAGTGTTGGATCGGATGGGGATGGTCGTCGAAGGCATCCGCACGACGGAAGCGGCTTACGCATTGGCGCGCCAATACGACGTGCAAATGCCGATCACGGATCAGCTGTACCACGTGCTGTTCGAGAATAAAGAGCCGAAAGCGGCGGTGGAAGATTTAATGGGCCGTGTCAAGCGGCATGAAATCGAAGAGGTCGTAAACGAAACGAACTTCAAATTGCTGTAGCGCCTTCGCTTGACCGCTTGACGCTTTCCAATATTGGCCTATGCGGGAGGCCTGCACCAAGCTTCTTCTCCTTTCATATGATAAAGAAGCACATTGTTAGGAGGGGAAGAATGAGCAAAAACAATGCGAAAGACGTATTGAATGCGGTAAGCAAAAAAACCGGCAAGCCGATTTCGGAAAATGCGATCAAAAAATTGGCCAGCACCGTCAAACCGAGCACATTGCAAAGCGAAACGCAGCTGCGCCAATTGATCAAGCAAGTGTCTGCCGTCGCGAACGTTCCGGTTTCGGAAGCGACCATCAACGATATTATTCAGGCGGTCAAAAAAGGCGGCGGAAATGCTTCCAGCATCGAATCGTTAATGAAAATGATTTCGAAAAGATAATCATTCAAATCTAACATTTTTATGAACTCTCTCTTCGCAAATAATAGACGGACAGCGCGCAAGCAATGTCCGTCTTTTGTTCTTTTTGGGGCAATGGTATAATATAGCTTAGTTTATTTCAACAAAATGACGAACTATGATAGCGGAGGATGAATCGTGACAGACATGATAGAACTTAAAGGAAGAACCGTCTCCAAAACCGTCGATAGCGAGACGGGGTACTCCATTCTCGAGCTTGCGTTAAAGCATAAAGTCGACTGGGGATTTTCATGCACGCGCGGGACATGCGCGCGATGCCGGTGCTACATCGAAGAGGGCGCGGACTGCCTGGAAGAACCTTCGGATGCCGAATGGAGGCGGCTGGAGCCGGAAGAATTGGAGGAAGGATACCGGCTTGGCTGTCAAGCGGTCATTAAACGACCGGGTCGCATCGTAGCGGTCAACAAGCCTTATTTCTAGTTTGACGGAAGGAAAGAGAAGCATGCCCATCCAAGTTACGTTTTTGCCCGACCGCAAGACGGTGCAAGTGCGGCCCGGAACGACATTGCTCGCTGCGGCGAGAAGGGCCCGGGTGAATGTTCGCACCCGATGCGGCGGCAACGCTTCCTGCTTGATGTGCAAAGTTCGGGTAGGCAGCGGCGAAGGATTGACGCCTCCGTTGAAGCAGGAATCGCTGAAATTGGGCCGTTTGATCGAACAAGGCTATCGGCTGGCATGCCAGGCCTGCGTGACCGGCAACGTTGCCGTCACCGTGCCGGAAGACCCGTTAAAGGAGGCCGTGCGCAAACAATTGGCAAGACAGAAAGAGGAGGATGACTTGTAAGTGAATGCATTAGTACAACGGCTGCGAGTACATACCCGTTTGCTGCGGCTTACGGCGCTATTCGCTGCGCTTGCGGTCGCTGCGACGGGGTGCTTGTATCCGGACGAACTGCGCGGCGAGAATAAGGCTTCGTACCGCGACAGCGTGCTGCTCGTTCAAAATGCGGTAGACGAATACCTGAAGAACGAGGGCTTGCTGCCCATCTTCAACAGCACGCAAGAAACGCCGAAATACGAAAAATTTCGCATTAACTTCGAAGATCTCGTGGGCAAGCAATATTTAAGCGCCATCCCGTCGGCCGCGTTCGAAAAAGGGGGGCACGGCTACTTTATTATTATCGACGAGGAAACCAATCCTACCGTCAGAATTATGGATTTGGTCACAGCGCAATTGGTTAACGATTTGCAGAAGGCCGTGGATAAATATGCCGCGGACAATAAAGGGGATTTGCCGCGAGGAGAGGAGGCGTATCCCGGTTATTATTGGCTCGATCTGGACAAGATCGGGCTGTCGAAACGGGCGCTGAACAGCGTGTTCTCCGGAGAAGCCGTCCGGTTCATGCTTGGCGTAAGCGGCAACGTATATGTCGATTACGCGCCGGACATTATGCAAGCCATCGAGAAGTCGGGGCAGCATCCGACCGATCCGACGTTCGACTTGCGGACGCTGCTAACGGAAGCCTCCTACTTCGTCCCCGTCAAATCGGTCCCTTACTTTTGGGTCGACGGAGAACCGAGACCTGCCAAACTATAATAGGTTGTTCAAAGAGTTCACTATAAGACAAGCCGCACGGAAATAGCGTTTATCTACTATTTTTCATGGAGAGGTGATTCGTTTGCCGCAGAAAAAAAAGAAAAAAAAGCAGCCTCAGCATAA
Source organism: Paenibacillus sp. MSJ-34 (assembly GCF_018918005.1). GTDB lineage: Bacteria > Bacillota > Bacilli > Paenibacillales > Paenibacillaceae > MSJ-34. The sequence continues at coordinate 10,943 of NZ_JAHLPR010000036.1, forward strand.
CAATACGTATAAAGCCAATAAAAAGCCCGAATCCGGCAAATCGTTCATTATTTTTATTATTATCGCCGTCGTCGCGGTTGCGGGACTTATCTATTTGCTAACGAAAACGGCTCCGGTGGATGACCGGCCGGGGAGCGGCGCCAATACCGTTTACGATATTTCGACCGAAGGCCAGCCGACGCTTGGCAATGCGGACGCGAAAGTGTCCGTCGTCGAATTCGCCGATTACAAATGCCCCGCATGCCGCAACTGGAGCATGCAAGTATTTCCGGAACTGAAACAAAATTATATCGATACGGACAAAGTAAGCTTTCATTTTGTCAATTTTCCGTTTATGAGCCAAAATTTCAAGCTGCCAGAGGACGATTCTCGTTATGCCGCTTTGGTCGGAGAGTCGATCTTCCAACAAAACCGCGAAGCGTTCTGGGATTATTACAAGCTTGTGTTCGAAAATCAAGGAAGCGAGAGCGAAGTTTGGGCGACCAAAGAGAAAATTATGGGATTGGCCGCTGAAATTGAAGGCATCGATTTGGCAAAATTGGAAGAAGATGCGGACAAAGGAACGTACAACGCCGAAATCGAGAAAGATTTGCAGTTGGTCCGCGAAGCTGAAGTGACGGTTACGCCGACCATTCTCGTCAACGGGAAACGGATCGAGACGCCGACGTACGAGAACATCGCCAAAGCTATTGAAGAGGAATTGGAGAAATGAGACGCCGGATAAGCGATTACGGGTTGTACGCTGCATGTTTCGTCGCGATCATCGCAACGGCGGGCAGCTTGTATTTCAGCGAAATTGCCCGATTCGAGCCATGCAAGCTCTGTTGGCTGCAGCGCATTATGATGTATCCGCTTGTGATCCTATTAGGCATCGCGGCATACGAGAACAACCGGTCGATCGTCAAGTACGCGCTTCCGTTCAGCGTCATCGGAGGCTGCATCTCGCTGTGGCACGTCCTGGAATTGAACGTCCCGGCTTTGGCGGAGTTCACGCCGTGCACCGTAGGCATACCGTGCAATTTCGATTATTTGAATTGGTTCGGATTCATCACGATTCCGTTATTGGCGCTGATCGCCTTTATTCTCATTACCGCGCTCCTCATTATAGTCCGCAAAGCGGGCGATTCCGAGTAGCCGCTCGATCGAAGATCGCTTTCCCGCCTGTTCGTTCAGGAGGAGGGCGATCTTTTTTCTATGATGTTCATTCCGGTATAATTGCATAAATTGGGCATATCCTCTCCTAGAGGTTCATATAACATATTTGGAGGCCTAGTGAACGGCGCAGCGCAAGCTTAATACATATTCGTCTAACGCATTTCTATTTATGAGAAGTTTTTTGCACAAGGACGTCATATTTGCGCATATGGAACATATGCTGTTACTAGTCCAAATGTATGTACGAGTCACGTCGCTTTGGCGCGCAAAAGGAAATCGCTCGTGGCGGCGAACACTGGCGACAACGGCAAAAGCTCATACGCTGCAATTGTTGCGAACCTTTTCTGATGGGCAATGGATCAGAAAAAATTTAGGAGGGGATATCATTGGAAAAAGTGGACATTTTTAAGGACATTGCTGAGCGTACCGGCGGGGATATTTACCTCGGGGTCGTTGGTGCGGTCCGCACGGGGAAATCAACCTTCATTAAACGTTTCATGGAAACGGTTGTTTTGCCTAACATCACGAACGATGCCGACCGTTTGCGGGCTGTCGACGAACTGCCGCAAAGCGCGGCCGGCAAGACGATTATGACGACCGAACCGAAATTCGTTCCGAACAACGCCGTTCAAATTAAAGTGGCGGAAGGGCTGGAAGTCAACGTCCGTCTCGTAGATTGCGTAGGCTATGCCGTGGAAGGCGCAAAAGGATACGAGGACGAGAACGGCCCGCGGATGATTTCGACGCCTTGGTTTGAAGAACCGATCCCGTTTCAGGAAGCGGCGGAAATCGGAACCCGCAAAGTCATTCAGGAACATTCGACGCTCGGCGTTGTCGTGACGACGGACGGATCGATCGCGGAAATTCCGCGCAGCTCCTATATCGAATCGGAAGAACGGGTCATCGCCGAGTTGAAAGAAGTCGGCAAACCGTTCGTACTCATTATTAACTCGACCAAGCCGCGCAGCGAAGAAACGCTGCAATTGCGAAGCGAGTTGGCGGAAAAGTACGATATTCCGGTCATGTCGATGAGCGTGGCGAATATGGGCGAGGACGATGTCATGGGCGTTCTCCGCGAAGTATTGTACGAATTCCCGGTTCATGAAGTCAACGTGAATTTGCCGAGCTGGGTCATGGTGCTGAACGAATCCCACTGGCTGCGCAGCAATTACGAAAATTCCGTGCGCGATACGGTGAAAGATATTCGCCGCCTGCGCGATGTCGATCGCGTCGTTTCCCAATTCATGGAGTACGACTTTATCGACCGGGCCGGGCTAAGCGGCATGAATATGGGGCAGGGCGTGGCTGAGATCGACCTGTATGCGCCGGATGAACTATACGATAAAATTTTGATGGAAGTCGTCGGCGTGGAAATTCGCGGCAAAGACCATTTGCTGCAGTTGATGCAGGAATTCAGCCACGCGAAGCGCGAATACGACCGTTTTGCGGAATCGCTCGAGATGGTCAAGACGACGGGCTACGGCATCGCGGCTCCGACGCTTGCCGAAATGGCGCTTGACGAGCCGGAATTGATCCGTCAAGGCTCCCGATTCGGCGTCCGCTTGAAAGCGACCGCGCCGTCGATTCATATGATTCGCGTCGATGTCGAATCGGAATTCGCTCCGATTATCGGAACGGAAAAACAAAGCGAGGAACTGGTCCGCTACTTAATGCAAGATTTCGAGAACGATCCGATCAAAATATGGGAATCCGACATATTCGGACGATCGCTGCATTCCATCGTCAGAGAAGGCATTCAAGGCAAAATCGCCATGATGCCGGACAATGCACGCTACAAATTGCAGGAGACGCTGGGACGAATCATCAACGAAGGATCGGGCGGGCTCATCGCCATCATTTTGTAAGGCCCATATCATATTACGGAAAAAGAAGCGCATGAATCGTGCTTCTTTTTTTATTGCAGATGCTGTACATTTGCGAACGGTTGTTTCCGGTTGTTCGCAACAGCAGCTCCCGATCGCGTCCGGTAGCACCTTATTTTTGACACTTATTGGAATTCATCCAACCAATCATCGGTTCAGACTCTATTGCACGTCGATTCATTGGAATTTGTCCAATCAAATCGTTCCAAATTCGGCTAATAACGAAAAATGCCTTGGATTCATTGGATCATTTCCAACTGAGCCTCTTTATTTTACCATATATTCCCAAAATCATTGGACATTCTCCAGTGGCCGATTGCCGACTAGTGGAGCATAAACGATGCCAAAATCCCCTTCCTAACGGTCTTTCCGGATAGCTTTTTTCACTCTTTTTGGCGTAAGCACTTGAAATTATAAACGCAGTGTATTACTATAAGTTTGTTCCTAGCCCTGCGATGCAACGCATGGGATCACGCCAATACAGGAATTTTCGCAGATGAATGTATATTTTTTCGCGAAACGGTAAAGAAAGTATGATAATGGAGCATATTCCTTTGGGGAGGTGAATAGCATGAACAAATCCGAATTGATTGCACAAGTGGCTGAATCGACCGAATTATCCAAGAAGGACGCCACGAAAGCGGTTGACGCCGTCTTCGAAGCGATTTCCGCGGCGTTGCAGAACGGAGATAAAGTTCAACTGGTCGGTTTCGGAAACTTCGAAGTTCGCGAGCGTTCCGCGCGCAAAGGCCGCAACCCGCAAACGGGCGAAGAGATCGAAATTCCAGCTAGCAAAATTCCAGCTTTCAAACCTGGTAAAGCTCTTAAAGACGGAATTAAATAAGCGATTCTACATATTTTGACCTGAAAAAAGACCGTGAAGCTTGTTCACGGCCTTTTCTTTTCTAAAGGCGCGTTCTACCTTTCCGAACGCCGGCGTTGCTCGGGCTCCGGGGCGCCGATATCGGTATATGCGATCAATACGATATGTTCGCCGGAAGATTGCCGCAGCTCTTCTTCCCATTGCTTTAATCGCGTAATTTGGTTATCCTCTAATTGTGCGGGACGCATGCTTGAACTCCTTTCAAGAAGTTATTTCAAATAACGTTCCCCGTTAGTATTGCCTGATCGTAAAAATAAAACAACGTGCAGGGGGTGGGATCATGGAAATGGCGAATGCGGATTACATCGTCGTGAAGGCGAAGGAGCAAGGAGTGCATGTGATCGGACTGACCAGAGGACATGATACGAGGTTTCATCATACCGAGAAACTGGATAAGGGCGAAGTTCTGATCTGCCAATTTACCGACCATACGTCGGCCATTAAAATCCGCGGCAATGCGGTCGTTATGACCAAATACGGGACGATCGAAACGGACGCGTAAAATTGCAGGCATAGCCTGCTTTTTTACGTTGTACAATGATATAGTAGCGTATAAATCGAAAAGTCCGTACGTTTCTGAGGAGGCTTTGCCAATGCAACAGCGCAGCGTCGCGCGGTTCGCGCTCGTTTTTATCGTATCTGTCGCCATCGTTCTGGCGGTTGCCGCCCTTCCGCGCCTCGAATCGCGGTTGGCCTACGGCAGGCAGAACGTCCCCGTGTTCACGAATATGCCCGAAACGCATTTGGATCAGAACAATCTGGTGGATACGATGACGCAGTTGCCGCTAACTTTGCCGATCAGCAAAGTCGAATGGGACGACTCCATTCTAGCCGTAGATTTGAAATATGCCAGCGCGGGCGTCAATCCCGCCGTCATCTATGAAAATATGGCGGAAATGATCCGCTTCAGCTTTACGCAAACTTCGAACGTTAAGCAGCTGCTGCTTCGTTTCGTCATTGCCGACGAGCGTACGAAGGCGAAACGTTTGCTGCTCGCGGTGGACGCGCGCCGAAGCGAAATCGATTCGGACGTGCTTGAAGCGCTCCGCCATTTTCGCGGAGAGTCCGGCGTCGTAACGCAAAAGCTGCATTTTACATACACTTCGCATTGGCAACGCCAGTTCTCGTCCGATTGAAAAACTTCAATTTTGCATGGTCAGATCAAGTGCGCATGTAAGCATCTTGTGATATAATTATTTAGATTGCTGACTGAAATCGTCAAGTTAGAACTAGCCGTAGGTTCGGAGGCCTGTATGAAACGATATCGAATCCCAGAAATTGCCCGCAAATACGTAGAATACGATCTGATTCAGAAGCATACCAAGCTGCCGGAGTTTCCCGATTCGCGCGTGCGGCTCTTGTTTGCTTTTTTGAATAAAAGCCCGGTTTCATCCGCGAACAGCGAATTGTTTGCGCTTGTCACTTCGCTCGTGCAGATGGGGCTGGATACGCATGATTTAATCGAGCCCGCCAATATCCAGCAAGCCGAGCGCGAGATGCGCTCCCGCCAGTTCAAAGTGCTTGCGGGGGATTATTACAGCAGCCGGTTTTATCACTTGCTGTCCCAAGCGGGGCAAATCGATACGATCCGCACGCTAAGCGGCGCAATCTGCGAAGTCAACCGTTTGAAAGTGAATTTATACGTCAAAATGAAACAATGCATCGTGACCGCTGAAGAATATTTGCAACAATTAGTGCAGTTGAAAATGCAACTGTTCGTTGCCTTCTCCAAGCTGTTCGACGACAAGGACGCCAAGTCGTGGTCCGAATTGCTGCGAGCGTTTACCCATTGCGAGGTGCTCCAAGGCGAGCTCGGCAAAAACGAGCAAGTGGACACGTTCGCCGGATCGTGGGCGTACTGGCATATTTGGCATCAAGGCACGGACGAAGAACTGAAATCGCTGCGAGCGAACGGATTGGACGCAGCCGCTTTACGGGCGATGCTGCTGAAATACGATATCCGCAATAAATTAGTGGACAAGCTGAGCCAGACGGTCGAGCACATTCAAACGGTGTTGCGCGAGCTTGACTCCGAGAAACTGTTGAACGAACTGATGCTGATCGGGGAGCCGTTTGTGCGGCTTGTCCGGCATTCGGCGCCAGCGCTCAGGGAAGGTTAGGTGAACGGATTGGAAACGAAATCTTCCGGCACGAAGGAACAATTCGTCCATTCGGTGTTTGAAAGCATTGCAACCAAATATGACGTGATGAACGATATACTGAGTTTTCGAAGGCATAAGTCGTGGCGCAAGTTCACGATGAACAAAATGAACGTCGGTCCCGGCGACACGGCGATCGACTTATGCTGCGGCACATGCGATTGGACAATCGCATTGGCGCAGGCGAGCGGAAGCGGCGAAGTCGTGGGGCTCGATTTCAGCAAAAACATGCTCGACGTCGGCCAGGCGAAAGTCGACCGCCTGGAATTGAACAAGCAAATATCGCTCGTTCAAGGAAATGCGATGCAATTGCCTTTCGAAGATGACCGCTTCGATTACGCGACGATCGGCTTCGGCCTGCGCAACGTTCCGGACCTCGTTCAAGTGCTGAAAGAAATGAGGCGCGTTGTTAAACCCGGCGGCATGGTCGTTTGCCTCGAGTTGTCGAAGCCGACCTGGCAGCCGTTCAAAAGCATTTATTATTTTTATTTTCAACGGATTTTACCGATACTTGGAAAGCTGATCGCCAAACGATACGAGCAGTATAAGTGGCTGCCCGATTCGCTTGCCGCTTTCCCGGACCATAAGGAACTTGCGCGCATATTCCGTGAGGTCGGGCTTGGCGACGTACAAGCTTATCCGTTGATGAGCGGCATCGCCGCTCTTCATATCGGAATCAAGGAGCATGGACATGATTAGGAAAATTCGAATTTTTCTAGAAATGATTAAAATCGAACATACGTTATTCGCGCTGCCCTTTGCGTTTATGGGGGCGGTACTCGGATCGGTCGTCGTCAACGACCATCTCCCGTCATGGGGCCAAATCGGCTGGGTGTTGCTCGCGATGATCGGGGCGCGCAGCGCCGCGATGGGACTGAATCGGTTGATCGACAGGGTCATCGACAAGAAAAATCCGCGCACGGCCATGCGCGCCATCCCCGCGGGGTTGCTCCAATCGAAAGAAGTCATCATATTCGTTATCGTATCTTTTGCATTATTGTTCTGGGCTGCCGCGGAACTGGCCCCGTTAGCGTTGAAACTGTTGCCGATTGCCGTGTTCCTTCTCGTCTTTTATTCCTACACGAAACGATTTACATGGCTGTGCCATATTGTGCTCGGCATGACGATTGCGCTAGCGCCGCTGGGAGGCTGGGTGGCCGTTACCAATCAAGCGGATTGGAGGGCGCTCATTTTTTATGTCGCTTGCGCCTTTTGGACGGCCGGCTTCGACATCATCTACGCATGCCAGGACTACGAGTTCGACCGCGAAGAAGGGTTGCATTCGATTCCCGTTCGGTTCGGCATCGCCAAAGCGCTGCATATTGCCAAAGCGTTTCATATCATTACGGCATTGGGCTTTATTTCGTTAATGATATTTACCGATTTAAGCTGGTGGTATTTGGCCGGCACGATTATCGCCAACGCGATCTTGTATTACGAGCATCATATTGTCAAACCGCATGACCTGAGCAAATTGCAAACGGCGTTCTTTACGATGAACGGCGTGCTAAGCATTGTCGTTTTCGCGTTTACGCTCATTGACCTGGTGGTGTTGAAATGAAGGCGCAAGCAAGCCGGAACGGAAGGTGGATTGTAGGAATTACGGGAGCGAGCGGCGCGGTGTACGGCGTGAAATTGACGGAGACGCTTCTTGCGTCCGGCTGCTCTGTCCATCTTATCGTAACCGAAGCAGGCTGGAGAGTGCTGAAGGAGGAGCTGGGCTGGGACGCGACGCAGCGCCAGGCCGAACTTGAGCGCCGGTTCGGATCGCACTCCGGATCGCTCGAATATCATCCGATCCGGGACATCGGCGCCAGCATCGCGAGCGGATCTTTCCGGGTGAGCGGCATGTTTATTATGCCTTGTTCGATGGGGACGCTGTCCTCCATTGCGCACGGCGCTTCGGATAATTTAATGGCGCGGGCCGCGGACGTCATGATGAAGGAAGGCAGGCCGCTCGTCATCGTGCCGCGCGAAACGCCGCTGCATGCGATCCACCTTGAGAATATGCTGAAGCTTTCCCGCATGGGAGTGCGCATCGTGCCCGCGATGCCGGCCTTCTATTACCGGCCCGAATCGCTCGACGATATCGTCTCGTTCCTGGTCGGGAAAGTGCTTGACCAAGTCGATATGGAACATCAATTGTACACTAGATGGGGGAATTCGGATGAACACGAATCTGAGAGACCCGATTCGCATAGGGGAAATTAATTACGCCAACGTATGGCCGATGTATTTTTATTTTACGCCGCAAGCTTTGCAAATCGATGTGGAAATGATTCAACAGTTTCCAACCCAGTTGAACCGCGCCATGTTGAATGGTACGATTGATATGGGACCGATTTCGTCTTTCGCTTACGGCGCTTCTTATGAACGTTACATGCTGTTCCCGGATCTATCCGTCAGCGCTTTCGGACCTGTCAAATCGATTTTATTGTTTATGAAAAAACCGCTCGAGCAGGTCGTAAACGGCCGGATCGCATTAACGACGACATCGGCCACATCGGTCAATTTATTGAAAATTATTATCGACCGCTTCTACGGAGGCCGCCCGACTTACTTCGACGCCGAACCGGTGTTGGAAGATATGATGAAGGACGCAGACGCCGCGCTCCTCATCGGAGACCATGCCATTCGCTCCTCGTGGACGAACACGGAGTATGAAATTCTCGATTTGGGCGAATGTTGGCGCCGCTGGACGGGCCATTGGATGACATTTGCCGTCTGGACCGTATCCAGCGATGCGGCAGCCCGCCATCCGAAGCAAATCCGGCAAATCGTGGACGCGTTCGAAGAGAGCAAGCAGCGCAGCATTCGCGATCCCGAGCCGCTCGTTCGCGCCGCCTGCGCCAACATCGGCGGCACGGCCGATTATTGGCGCAGGTATTTTAACGGATTATGCCACGATTTTGGACAAAAACAGCAAGATGGGTTAAAATTGTATTTCCGGTATGCCAAGGAACTCGGTTTAATCGATAAAGATGTAGAAATTCGCATTTGGTCAGAGAATTCGGTCGTATAGGTGAAATAATGAAACTATTGGATATTTACTCAGCCTTGAAAAACGACGTTCAATTCATGGAAAAGCAGTTGGAGAAAAGCGTGCTCAGCGATCACGAACTGCTCAGCGAAACGTCATTGCATTTATTAAAAGCGGGGGGAAAGCGGCTTCGTCCCGTTTTTGTTCTGCTGGCCGGCAAATTCGGGACCTATGACTTGCACAAATTGCAGCATGTCGCCGTTCCGCTCGAATTGATTCATAGCGCTTCGCTCGTTCACGACGACGTGATCGATAACGCGGAAACGCGCAGAGGCAAGCCTACGGTAAAATCGAAATGGGACAACAGAATCGCGATGTATACGGGCGACTATATATTCGCGAAAGCGCTCATCATCGCGACGCAGCTGCAGAACCCGTTGGTTCACCAAATATTATCCAAGGCGATCGTCCAAATGTCCATCGGCGAAATGGAGCAAATCCGCGATTTTTTCAACACAGAGCAAACGATCCGCAACTATTTGCTCCGCATCCGCCGCAAAACGGCATTGCTGATCGCGGTGAGCTGCCAACTCGGCGCGATCGCGTCGGACGCGCCCGCCGAAGTCAGCAACAAACTGTATCGATTCGGTTATAATGTAGGCATGGCCTTTCAGATTCGCGACGATTTGCTCGATATATGCGGAACGGAGAAGCAGCTTGGCAAACCGCCCGGCAGCGATATGAAGCAAGGCAATATCACGCTGCCCGTACTGCTCGCGCTCCAGCAGCCCGAATTGCGCGGGCCGCTGCTGGATCAAATTGCAATCATCCATGAGAGCGACGGCGCTGCGGGCGTAGCGGCGGCGCTCGACATGATCCGCAGCAGCAACGGTATCGACATTGCGGACCGATTGGCGAACCGCTACATTGCCAAATCGCTTCATGCGCTCGAAGGGCTCCCTGACATCAAAGCGAAGAAAAATCTTACGGAAATCGCGCACTTTGTAGCAAAACGATCTTATTAACTTTCTGTGAAATTCACAAAACTTTGAGGAGTGACAGTTATGGAAAGAACGTTTTTGATGGTCAAACCGGACGGAGTACAACGCGGATTGATCGGTGAAATTGTAGGTCGTTTCGAGAAAAAAGGGTTTAAGCTGGCCGCGGCCAAAATGATCGTCGTCTCGCGCGAACAAGCCGTCAGGCATTACGCCGAGCATCAAGGGAAACCGTTCTTCGAGGAATTGGTCAGCTTCATTACTTCGGGCCCGGTATTTGCGATGGTATGGGAAGCGGACCAAGTGATCGCGCTGTCCCGGACGATGATCGGCAAAACGAATTCGCTCGAAGCCCAGCCCGGAACGATCCGCGGCGATTTTGCGGTTCATACGAACTTCAACCTGATTCACGGATCGGATTCTCCCGAAAGCGCGGCGCGCGAAATCGCCAATTTCTTCGAGCCTCATGAGTTGATTACATATAACAAAGAGATCCAACCTTGGATTTAATGCCGGAGCGTGATTCCACTGGAAGATAGGGATTATTCGCAATTTATCGAACAAGTGAAGGGGAAGACGGGGATCGATCTGGCGCAGTACAAAGAAGCTCAGATGAAGCGCCGGCTGACGACGCTCCGTATGAAAAACGGTTATCAAACCTTCGCTTCGTTTTTCAAAGCTATGATGGAGAATGAAAGCCTGTTCTACGAATTTCTCGATCGGATGACGATCAACGTCTCCGAGTTTTGGCGCAATCCGAATCGATGGGAGACGCTGCGGCAAGCGATTTTGCCGGAGCTCGCGCGGAGAAGCCCGCGCTTGAAATGCTGGAGCGCGGCTTGCTCGACAGGGGAAGAACCTTATTCGCTCGCCATGATTTTGTCGGAAATGAATTTGCTGCGGCAATCGCAAATTCATGCAACCGATATCGACGACGGCGCATTGGGTCGGGCGAAGCAAGCGGTTTATATGGAGCGCTCGCTCAAAGACGTTCCGCCCGCATACATCAAGCGTTATTTTAAGCAGGAGCAATTATTATACCGCATTGTCGACGAATTGAAAGCGGCGATTCAATTCCGCAAACAAAACTTGCTGTTGGACTCGTTCGATAATCATTACGATTTAATTATTTGCCGCAACGTTATGATATATTTTACGGAAGAAGCCAAATCGAAATTATATCATAAATTCGCAAAATCGTTAAAAAGCGGCGGCGTACTGTTTGTCGGCAGTACGGAACAAATATTTTCGCCGGGACAATACGAGCTCGAACCGTTGGAAACGTTTTTTTACCGTAAAAAATAAATGCGCCGGTATGCGCGGCCGATGTATATTGCTTCCCTTTCCTTCCAATACTAAAACTAACAGTCAGACTAAGTGGAGGTCAATGGAATGGACAAGCGGAAAGTCATTGCCGCATATCGCCGTGGGTTTATTTCCATACAAGAGTGTGCGCAAATTTTGGGCATTGAATCCGCACAAATTAAAGGATTGGTCAACGACCCGCAATATGCGGAAGTGCCGATCGTAATCAAGAAGCACTCAGCAAACGGTTAATCGAGATGAATGCGCTGTTCGGCTTGCAAGAGCCGTGCGGCGCTTTTTTGCGTTTTGCGCCTAGTCAGCGGTTGTCAAACCGTTTGAACGTATACTATAATGAGCAAAGACAAGAATCGGGTTTTAGTCGTTTACAGCTTAAAAAGTTTAAAGGGGGAACGCAGCGTGACTTTACGTTATTTAACAGCGGGTGAAACTCACGGTCCGCAATTAACTGCCATTATTGAAGGTCTTCCGAGCAATTTGGAGCTGGATTTCGAACAATTGAACTTTCAATTGCACCGTCGCCAGAAAGGGTACGGACGGGGGCGCCGGATGCAAATCGAAAAAGATACGGCGAATATCGTCGGCGGGGTTCGCCACGGCAAAACGACGGGAGCGCCGGTGGCGCTTGTCGTCGCTAACAACGACTGGAAGCATTGGATGCAAATTATGAATATCGAGCCGATCGAAGGCGGAGACGAGGCGAAACGCCGCGTGAACCGTCCGCGCCCGGGCCATGCCGATTTAAACGGCGGTTTGAAATACAATTTGAAAGATTTGCGCAACGTGCTTGAACGTTCCAGCGCGCGCGAAACGGCGGCGCGCGTCGCATGCGGCGCGGTGGCGCGGCAGCTGTTGGCGGCATTCGGCATCAAAGTGGCCGGGCAAGTTATTCGCATCGGCGAAATCGAAGCGCCGCCGCATGACTTGCCGATCGATGAATTGATCCAACGCACGGAGGAATCGTCGGTCCGCGTCGTCGATCCGGAGACCGAGAAGAAGATGGAAGCGTATATCGACCAGATTAAGGCCGAAGGCGATTCCATCGGCGGCATCGTCGAATGCATCGTCGAGGGCGTGCCGGTCGGACTCGGGAGCCATGTGCAGTACGACCGCAAGCTGGACGGGCGAATTGCGCAAGCGGTTATGTCGATCAACGCCTTCAAAGGATGCGAAATCGGCATCGGCTTTGAAGCCGGAACGATGCGCGGCTCGCAAGTTCACGATGAAATCCTGTATTCGGCGGAACGCGGCTATTACCGCGCTACGAATCGGCTTGGCGGATTTGAAGGCGGGATGACGAACGGAATGCCGATCGTCGTGCGCGGCGTAATGAAGCCGATTCCGACGTTATACAAGCCGCTGCGCAGCGTAGATATCGATACGAAAGAACCGTTCACCGCGCAAGTGGAACGTTCCGACAGCTGCGCCGTTCCCGCCGCAAGCGTCGTCATGGAGCATGTGGTGGCATGGGAAGTGGCCAAAGCGTTTTTGGAAAAATTCGGCGGGGATTCGATGGAGGAAATCCGCGCGAATTATAATAATTACTTGAAGCAACTGGAGCAGTATTAAGATGCGCGAACTGCGGGTCGAACTTCCCGACCGTTCCTACCCGATCTATATCGGCGAAGGGCTGCTTGGCGACGTCTCCTCCATGTTCGTCAAGCATGAAATTACGAAGAAAAGTCCGATATTAATCGTAACGGATGAACATATTGCGCCTCTTTATTTGGAGAGCGTGGAGTCCAATTTGCAAGCCGGAGGGTATTCGGTCGTACACGCGATCGTCGAGGCGGGGGAGAAGTCGAAGTCGCTCGCCGTTTTGGAAGAGATCGTGACGATTGCGCTCGATGCGGGACTGGACCGCCATTCCACCGTAGTCGCGTTGGGCGGTGGCGTGGTCGGAGATTTGGCGGGTTTTGCAGCGGCCTCTTATATGCGGGGCGTGAAATTCGTGCAAATTCCGACGACCATATTGGCGCATGACAGCAGCGTCGGCGGCAAAGTCGGCGTCAATCATCGTCTCGCCAAGAACATTATCGGCGCGTTCCACCAGCCGGAAATGGTATTGTACGATACGGCGACGCTGCGATCGCTGCCGGAACGCGACGTGAAATCGGGCTTGGCGGAAATGATTAAGCACGGGTTGATTTGGGACGCCGAATTCGTCGCATGGTGCGACGAGAACGCGGAACGGCTGATCGGCTTGGAAGCCGAAACGTTGAGCTACGGATTGTATCAAGGCTGCAAAGTGAAATCGATCGTCGTTTCCCAGGACGAGAAGGAGAACGGCTTGCGCGCTATCCTGAATTTGGGACATACGATCGGGCATGCGCTGGAAGCGGTGGCGAACTATGATACGCTGCTGCACGGGGAAGCGATCTCCATCGGGATGGTCGGAGCCGCGAAGCTGGCCGTCCGGCTCGGTTACGACGAATCGATCTATACCGAGACGAAGCGGATTTTGCGGAAATTCGGTTTGCCGATCCGGGTGCCGCAACAGATGAACGTCGATGACATCATGAATGCCATGATGCATGACAAAAAATTCAAGGAAGGCCGTACGGTCTTTATCGTGCCGGTCGCCATCGGCAAGGTGGAAATCAAGCAAGACGTATCAACCGAACTGGTGCGGCAAATTGTGGCTGAATTGAAGGAGGAAGCTTAGGCATGTACGTTAGAGGAATCCGCGGAGCGACGACGGTCAAGCAAAATGAAGAACATGAAATTTTGGCGGAAACGATCGTTCTGCTGAATGAAATCGTGCGGGAGAACGATTTCAAACCGGAAGACATATGCAGCGTATGGGTGACGATGACGACCGATTTGGACGCGACCTTTCCGGCCCGAGCGATTCGGCAAATGGCGGGCTGGGAGCTGGTGCCTTTAATGTGCTCCGTTGAAATTCCGGTGAAAGGCAGCTTGCAGCGCTGCATCCGATTGATGGTGCAAGTGAATACGGACAAGAGGCAGGATGAAATCCGCCACGTTTATTTGAACGAGGCGAAAGCGCTGCGACCGGATTTGGCGGAAAGCTCGAAGTGACGCCTATGCATGCCATACAGGCTCTAATGGGAACCCCTCTTCGCAAAACGATCGTTGACGTACCTACCCTTATCGTGTATAGTGGTTGTAACGAGAGTTGAGCTTAGTTGAGAAGAGTAGTTAGTCCGTAGAGATGAGCCTGAGCAGAGCAGTATGAGAGCGGTGCTTATACAGCAATATATCGAGAAGGCCGGGAGCGGTCTTTATATTTCTTGCCGCAGTTTGTTGCAGGCATGGACTATAAAGTGCCTTGTTTCTTGTCTTCGCCGGACTATAACCATTTCGAAACAACCTCTACTTCGGTAGAGGTTTTTTTATTTTCGGCCAACTCGATCAAGCGAAACGAGGAGTGATGTTCATGGCGACCCCTGATGTGGATAAAGTGATTCGGCTTGCGCAAGAGTACAACTTGATTCCGCTGGTACGGACGTTAATGGCGGATACGGAAACGCCGATTCGCATCTTTCAACACTTTTACCAAGACCGGCGGGCATTTTTACTGGAAAGTGTCGAGGGTGGCGTGAAATGGGCCCGCTACTCCTTTATCGGGACCGATCCGTTCTTGATGATCAAGGGCAAGATGGGCATGATGGAGATCGAGACGAAAGACGGCGTCCGCAAGATGGAAGGGAAGCCGATCGAAACGTTGAAGTCGTATTTGCGCTCCTTCCGCAGCCCTTCGCTTGCGGAACTGCCGCCGTTTACGGGCGGAGCGATCGGATTTTTCGGTTACGATCTGCTTCAGTATTACGAACAGCTGCCCGCCCATGAGCTCGACGATATGCAGATGAACGACATTCAATTTATGTTTTGCGACCAAGTGATTGTGTTTGATCATATGAAGCAGCAAATTCAAGTGATCGCCAACGTGCATATCCCGGACAAAGCGACCGACGAGCAAATTAGACAAGCGTACGAAACGACGTCGCGCAAGATCGATGCCGCCGTCGAAAAGTTGAAGCAGCCGATCTCGTATGCCGTGATGAGCGGCAAACCGATCCCGGAAGACGTCGATCTCGGGGAAGTGCATTCCAATGTGACGAAGGAACGGTTCCTGAGCAATGTCGAGCGGGCCAAGGAGTATATTCGCGCCGGGGACATCTTTCAAGTCGTCTTATCGCAGCGGTTCCATATCGCGACAGACGTTTCGCCGCTCCATGTATACCGCGTATTGCGAACGATGAATCCGTCGCCGTATATGTATTATTTGAAGATGGACGACGAGATCATCGTCGGAACGTCGCCGGAAGCGTTGGTGAAGGTGGATGGGGAACGGGTGGAAACGAAGCCGATCGCCGGCACGAGACCGCGAGGGAAGACAACGGAAGAGGATGAGGCGCTCGAGCGGGAATTGCTCGCCGACGAGAAAGAGCGCGCCGAGCATGTCATGCTCGTCGATCTGGGGCGAAACGATATCGGGCGCGTGGCCGAATTCGGTACGGTGCGCTGCGACTCGTACATGGAGATCGAACGGTATTCGCACGTGATGCATATCGTTTCGAATATTTCCGGCAAGCTTAGGCATGACAAAGACTTTTTCGATGCGTTCATCTCCTGCTTGCCTGCGGGAACGTTATCCGGCGCGCCGAAGTTAAGAGCAATGGAAATTATTGCGGAATTGGAGAAGGAAGCGCGCGGAGCGTACGGAGGCGCGATCGGATACCTCGGATTCGGCGGAAATATGGATACTTGCATTACGATCCGGACGATCATTTTCAAGCAAGGGAAAGCGTACGTCCAGGCGGGAGCGGGGATCGTATGGGATTCGATTCCGGAGAGCGAATATTTGGAGACGCAGAATAAGGCGAAAGCGATGCTGAAAGCGATTCGGATGGCGGAAGAAATATTCGTGACGAAGCTTCCCGAGGACGAGAAGCGGTTCACGAACTTGGATTATTTCGTAAAAGCATAGAAAGGGGCGGACGGGCATGATGAAACAAGCGATTGGGAAATTGATTGCCGGAGAGGACTTGTCGCGCGAGGAAGCGCGTTCGGTTATGGATGAAATTATGGAGGGCCGCGCGACGCAGGCGCAAATCGGGAGCATTCTGACGGCGCTTCGCATCAAAGGAGAGACGATCGACGAAATTACCGGCTTCGCCGAATCGATGCGGAGCAAATCGAATCGGCTCCGAACCGAACAGTATCGATTGCTCGATACATGCGGCACCGGCGGATCGGGCATTCACAAATTCAATATTTCGACGGCTTCGGCCATTATCGCCTCTTCGGTATCGGTCCGGGTCGCCAAGCACGGCAACCGGTCCGCATCCGGAAGGGCGGGCAGCGCGGATGTGCTGGAAGCGCTGGGCGTCAATATTAATTTAACTAGCGATCAAGCGGCAAAATGTTTGGACGAGATCGGCATTTGCTTTCTGTTCGCGCAGCTTTACCATCCTTCGATGAAGCATGCGGCCGCGCCGCGCAAAGAACTCGGCGTACGGACGATTTTCAATATGCTCGGCCCGTTGACGAATCCGGCGGGAGCGGACCGGCAATTGCTCGGCATTTACGACCGCGGCAAGACAGCGACGATCGCCTCGGTCATGCAGCAGCTCGGCCTGAAACGGGCGATGGTCGTATCGAGCCACGACGGATTGGACGAAATCAGCATTTCCGCTCCAACGCAAGTATCGGAGCTGGTCGGCGGCGATATTCGAACGTACGATATCGATCCGGAGGCGATCGGGCTTCGGACTTATCCGATCAACGAAGTATTGGGCGGAGACGCCGCTACGAACGCGAACATTATTCGCCGCGTCCTGCAAGGGGAGCAAGGCGCATACCGGGACGTCGTATTGGCCAACGCCGGCGCATGCATTTACGTCTCCGGGCTGGCTCCGTCGATTCAGGACGGCGTGCGGGCGGCGGCGGAAGCGATCGACACGGGCAAAGCTTACGCAAAATTGCAACAATTAATTGAAACGACAGGAGAACTGAGCTATGTTTCTTGACCGTATTGTAGCAACGAAGAAAGAAGAAGTGAACAGGCTCGCGGAAACGTTTCGGCTGGAGGAAGCCGAACGGAATATCGCGAAGATGCCGGCATGTTTAGGGTTCGAGCGAGCGCTTGCCGCGAAGCGCAAGCGCGAGGTCGGTTTGATCGCCGAAGTGAAGAAAGCTTCGCCGTCCAAAGGGTTGATCCGCCCCGATTTTCATCCGGTCGAGATCGCCCGTTCTTACGAAGCCGCGGGTACCGATTGTATTTCCGTATTGACGGATGAAACGTATTTTCAAGGAAGCAACGATTATTTGACATCGGTGCGTCGAGCCGTCGGCGTTCCGATTCTGCGCAAAGACTTTACGATCGACGCGCGGCAAATTTACGAAGCGAGATTGATCGGCGCAGACGCGATTTTGTTGATCGCGGCGATATTAACGCCTTCCCAAATCGCGGAATATATCGATACGGCCAAATCGATCGGCCTGGACGCGCTCGTCGAAGTGCATGACAGCGCCGAATTGGAGGCGGTGCTGGAGTTGAACAAAGCGACGTTGATCGGCATCAACAACCGCAATTTGCATACGTTCGAAACGGATTTGCGCACGACCGAGCGTTTGATCGGCCAGATGCCGGACGGCGTTACCATTGTAAGCGAGAGCGGCATCGCCGGACCGGAAGATATCGAGTTCGTACGAGCGGCCGGAGCGCATGCCGTCCTGATCGGCGAACATTTCATGCGGCAGCCGGTCGTCGCGCAAGGCGTTACGGATTTGCTCGGGCCGGTACGGAACGAAGGGGGCGTGCGCTCATGACGGCGACGGTGAAAATATGTGGACTGCAAACGGTTGAACTGCTAGAATCGATGATAAACTTGCCGGTCGATCAAGTCGGCTTCGTGTTCGCCAAGAGCAAGCGGCAAGTCGATGCGGAGAAGGCACGGACGATGATCGACTTTATTCGCGCACAGAAGGGCTTTGCCCCTTTGACGGTCGGCGTGTTTGTCAATCCGGCCAAGGAAGAGTTGCAGGCGGTTTTGTCCAAAGCCGAATTGGACGTCGTGCAGCTGCACGGGCAGGAAACGCCGGAATTTTGCCGTTGGGTGAAAGAGACGTTCGGAGTGCAAGTATATAAAAGCTGTTCCATTGCGACCGCTCGCGAAGATGGCGGTACGGCCGCAAGCGGCGCTGAGAACGCCGCGGGGGTGGCGGTCCTGAAGGACGGAGCGATGGAGCGGATAGCGGCGTATGCAGGAGCCGTCGACGCGATTTTGCTCGATACGTACGATCCGGAGCAGGCGGGGGGATCGGGCAAAGCGTTCGCATGGGATCGGATTCCGCGCTATCAAGCTTGGGCGCGCGAGGCAGGCGTGAAATTGCTCGTCGCCGGCGGCCTGGATGCGGATAACGTCGCCGGATTGATCGAAGCGTATGGGCCGGACGGCGTCGACGTCTCGAGCGGCGTGGAAACGGACGGCGTGAAAGATATCGCGAAAATTACGGCATTTGTGGAAAGGGTGAAAATCGGATGAATCGAGTACCGGATGAGAACGGACGGTTCGGCGGGTTTGGCGGACGTTACGTTCCCGAAACGTTGATGAACGCATTGTTTGAATTGGAGGAAGCATATAACCGATTTGCCGAAGATTCCGAATTTACGGCAGAGGTCAACTATTTGTTGAAGCAATATTCCGGACGGCCGACGACATTATATTACGCGCAGCGGCTGACGGAGCATCTCGGCGGCGCTAAAGTATATTTGAAGCGCGAGGATTTGAATCATACCGGAGCCCATAAAATTAACAATACGATCGGACAGGCCGTCCTGGCGAAGCGGATGGGCAAGAAGAAAGTGATTGCCGAGACGGGCGCGGGCCAACACGGCGTAGCAACGGCGACGGTAGCGGCTTTGCTCGGTTTGGAATGCAAAGTTTTCATGGGCGAGGAAGATACGAAGAGGCAACAATTGAACGTATTCCGCATGAAGCTGCTCGGAGCCGAAGTGGTGCCGGTGTTGTCCGGAACGCGGACGCTGAAAGACGCGTGCAACGAAACGCTGCGTTACTGGGTGAGCAACGTGCAGGATACGTTTTATATTCTCGGCTCCGTTACCGGGCCGCATCCTTATCCGATGATGGTCCGCAACTTCCAGCGCATTATCGGCGACGAAGCCCGCAAGCAAATTCTTGAAACGGAAGGGCGCCTTCCCGACGTTGTGGTCGCGGCCGTGGGAGGCGGCAGCAACGCGATGGGCATTTTCTATCCGTTCGTTCAGGACGAAACGGTCCGGCTGGTCGGCGTGGAGGCGGCGGGGAGAGGCGTCGACACGCCTTATCATGCGGCTACGATGACGAAAGGAAGCCAAGGCGTATTTCAAGGCTCCTTCAGCTATTTGCTGCAGGACGAATACGGCCAGGTTCAACCGGCCCATTCCATTTCGGCCGGACTCGATTATCCGGGTATCGGTCCGGAACACGCGTATTTGAAAGACAGCGGCCGGGCGCAATATGTGCCGATCACGGACGGCGAAGCGCTCGACGCCTTGCAGCTGTTATGCCGGACGGAAGGCATTATCCCGGCGCTCGAATCGGCGCATGCCGTCGCGCAAACGATCAAGATTGCTCCGACCATGGGCAAGGATGATATTATCGTCGTTAGTTTATCCGGCCGCGGAGATAAGGACGTTGAGTCGATCATGAACTATTTGGGAGGTGGCTTGGATGGCTACGAATCGCATTGATCAAACGTTCGAACGGCTCGCTCAGGAAGGGAAGACCGCGCTGATCCCGTTCTTGACGGTCGGGGATCCGTCGATCGCGATGACGATCGAAATATTGAAACAACTGGAGCTTGCCGGAGCGGATATCGTCGAGCTCGGCGTTCCGTATTCCGATCCGCTTGCGGACGGCCCTGTCATCCAGCGCGCTTCGGAACGGGCGCTTGAAAGCCGGATTACGATTCTCGATTGCATTCATGTCGCGAAGGAAGCGAGAGATCAAGGCGTGCAACTCCCGTTCATCTTGTTTACGTATTATAATCCGGTGCTGCAGCTCGGCCTGGATTCATTCTTCGAACTGCTGCAGGCTAACGATATAAGCGGAATGATTATTCCGGATTTGCCGTTCGAAGAAGACGCGGAAGTCCGCGAACGGGCGGCTGCGGCGGGCATTCATCTGATTCCGCTTGTCGCGCCGACGTCCAATGACCGTATCGCCAAAATCGTCAGCCGCGCCGGCGGATTTATATATTGCGTTTCTTCGCTCGGCGTAACGGGGGTTAGAGCCGCATTCCATGAAGGAATCGGGCAATTTATCGCTACGGTGAAAGAGCATGCCTCGGTTCCGGTTGCCGTCGGATTCGGCATTTCCAATAACGATCAATTCCGCATGTTCTCGCAGCTTTGCGACGGCGTCGTCGTCGGAAGCGCAATCGTGCGCGAAATCGAACAGGCGCTGCCGCTGCTCGGCTCCCCGTCTACGAAAGATCAAGGACTCTTGCAAATCCAAAATTTTGTGCGACAATTAAAAGCATGAAAACAGAAAGGATGATTGCCGGTGCAACCGAAACCGAATATAGTGAATTTGCCGATATACCAGCCTGGGAAACCGATGGAAGAAGTGAAGCGGGAACTCGGATTAAGCGAAGTGATCAAGCTCGCATCGAACGAAAATCCGTACGGTTGTTCCGATAAGGCGAAACAGGCGATTGCCGATGAAATCCGTAACACCAGCATTTACCCCGACGGATTCGCCGTCGATTTGACGGCCGCCGTCGCCGAACATTTAGGCGTCGGGACGAATCAAATCGTGTTCGGAGCGGGTTCCGACGAAGTGATTCTTATGATTGCGCGCGCTTTCGTTACGCCTGGCGACGAAACGATTATGGCGGATCAAACGTTCCCGCAATATAAACATAACACCGACATCGAAGGGGCGCTTGCGATCGAAGTGCCCCTTCGGGACGGTACGCACGACTTGCAAGCGATGCTCGGCAAAGTGACGGACAAGACGAAAATCATTTGGGTTTGCAATCCGAACAATCCAACGGGTACGATCGTTTCGCATGACGAACTTATTCGTTTTATCGAACAGGTGCCCGAGACGGTTATGGTCGTGCTTGACGAGGCTTATTGCGAATATGTTACCGATCCTTCCTATCCGGACGGTCTCGCTTTGCTTCGCCGTTTCAAAAACGTCGTTTTATTGCGCACATTTTCCAAAATTTACGGATTGGCCAGCCTCCGGATCGGATACGGCGTCGGCCATCCGGATGTGATTAAATTGATCAATCAAGTGCGCGAGCCGTTTAATACGACACGTTTCGGCCAAGCGGCGGCGCTTGCGGCGCTTCAGGACCGGCAGTTCATCGAACAATGCCGCAGCAGCAATGCTGCGGGCATCGAATATTTGCAAAAGGAATTTGCCCGTTTAGGGTTGTCCTCCTTCCCGGCGCATGGTAATTTTATTATGGTGGACGTGAAGCGGCCCGCCTCTCAAGTATTCGACGGATTGCTGCGCAAAGGCATCATTACGCGCGCCGGCCACAAGATGTACCCTACTTATATTCGCGTGACGGTAGGATCGCCGGAGCAAAACGATAAGTTCGTTCATGCGCTGGAACAAGTAATGAATGAAATTCCCGTCGAAGCTTAATCTATTGTAAATGAGTGAAGTCAATGACAACGAAAATCGCGATTTTTGGAGTCGGACTCATCGGTGGATCCCTGGCTCTTTGCTTTAAAGGCAAGCCGGGGATGACCGTCGTCGGACATTCCAATAACCCGGACTCGGTTCGCAAATATATGGCGCGGAATGTAGTCGATTTCGCGACGACGTCCATGAGCGAAGCGGCGGAAGACGCCGATTTTATTTTTTTATGTGTTCCCGTAGGCAGGCTGGAAGCGTATTTGGAAGAGCTAAGCAGGCTGCCGCTGAAACCGGGATGCATCATTACCGATGTCGGCAGCACGAAAGCGTCGATCGCCGCTTGCGCGCGGCGGATCGATCTGCGGGACGCCCATTTTATCGGAGGGCATCCGATGGCCGGATCGGAGCGGTCCGGCGTGGAAGCGGCGACTTCGCTGCTGTTCGAGAACGCCTTCTATGTGCTTACGCCGGAGCCGGACGGTTCGGAAGAAGCCTATGAGAGCCTTCGCCGGCTCTTGCTGCATACGAGAGCGCAAATCGTCAGGGTAGATCCGAAGCTGCATGACGATATCGTCGGCGCCATTAGCCATTTGCCGCATATTATCGCCGTCGCGCTCGTCAATCAGATTAAAGGGTATAACGAAACGAACGCGCTCTACCGCAGCCTGGCTGCGGGAGGCTTCCGCGACATTACGCGGATCGCATCGAGCGATCCGGTTATATGGCGCGATATATTGCTGAACAACAAGGAAGTCCTGCTGGCGTTGCTGGAGGACTGGAACGGCGAAGTCGCTCATTTTATCGATTTGCTGAAACGCGGGGACGGGGAAGGGATCGAGCAAGCATTCAACGAAGCGAGCCGGTTCCGCAGCGGATTGCCGGAGCGGCGGAAAGGAATAATAACGTCCTTGTACGATCTGTATGTCGACGTGCCCGACCATCCGGGAATTATCGGCAAAATCGCGACAGAACTCGGCAACAGCCACGTCAATCTCAGCAACCTGCAAATTATCGAGAGCAGGGAGGACGTTCCCGGCGTGCTTCGCCTGTCCTTCCGCAACGAGGAGGATAAGGATCGGGCGTACGCTCTGCTCGAGTCGATGGATTTTAAAGTATACGTATAGAGCCGTTGGATGACGAAATATATGGGACGATGCCGCCGCCTGACGAACCGATTTTGGAGGCGTTCCAGGCGGCATTTGTTCCCTAAATCCATGCGCCCCCGAAAAAGTGAAAAACAACTGTTGACAAAATGAAAACGTATACATATAATAAAACTACAGTATGGTTTCTCTCCACTCCTATCCAAATACATGGCACTTTTGTGCAGCCACCTGATTTTCAGGTGGTTCTTTTTTTATTCTTAAAAAATATTTATCCTTGGACGAGCCAAGATATGATACAATAAGAGAGGTATGTTTTCAAAAAAATGGTGTAGTTTGCTAATAGAAGGTTATCGACTTTCCTACATAGGTTTTGGTAGATTTCTGACACGGATGCTTTGCCGTCCTATTGGCGATAAAACTTGCTTTCTATATATTCGGAACGATTCATTCGAAGAAAAGGATAAATTTTTGCGGAATACCGCAACTTTTTCTGCCCTGTTCGGTATTAATATGTAATTCGAACTGGGAGGAACATGGTTGGTCAAGGAGGATCTCATCGATGACCGATTCCCAGCTAATTCGTGAAATTAAAGACGGGAACGTGCAGTTGTACTCGGAGTTAATGCGACGTTATCAAAGGAAAATTCTGGCATTTATATATCATATGTTAAAGAGCGCGCAATTGGAGTTGCTAGCGGAAGATTTATGTTCGGAGACGTTTTACAAAGCGTTTCGCAGCTTGAATTCGTTTCGCGAGGTGGACGCTTCTTTCTCCACTTGGTTGTACACGATTGCTAGAAATACGGTGCTTAGCGAGCTTCGCAAGCAAAGGGCCGGCAACGTGTCGCTCGACGAAAGCGGGATCGTTCCCGTTGCTCCGCCCGAAATTGCACCGGAGCAAGCGATATTGCGCAGTGAGAAAGTAAGCATGGTCCGGGAAGCGATCAATAATTTGCCCGAAAAGCAAAGGTCCGCGCTCATATTGCGCGAATACGACCAGTTGGATTATCAGGAAATCGCCAATATTCTCGGGCAAACGGTCAGTTCTGTCAAATCTTTATTATTCCGAGCGCGAGCTAGCGTCAAGACGCAGCTGGAGCCATATTATGTCGAGACCGTTTATGAGGAATACGAAGGGATGAAATCGAGATGAATTGCCTTGAGGTACAAGAATTGCTAGGCAGTTATTGGGATCTGCCGCAAGGGGATGCGAACCGCATCAAGGTGGAACGCCATATCGAATATTGCGCAAGCTGTGCCCAACAATTTAAAATATGGGAAGAGAGCCAGGAACTGATTCTTTCGTTCTCGGAGGATACCGTTCCGATTGCATCGGGCGACGTCAGCGACAATGTGATGAATCGGATTTATGCCGAATCGTCATGGTTCGCTCCCGTAAGCCACCGCACTTACGCTTTCACGGCAAAGCTCAGACGGAACATCGCCGCGCTGGTAGCATGCTTTATGGCCGTATTTCTGTGCAGTTTTATGTATCTTGCCGTGACGGGCGGTCTCGGACCGAAACATAACGAATTGATTCCGACCGCAGTCGCTTCGGAGATGAACTTTACGACCGATTTTAATCTCGGAGAAATACCCGTTGCCAGCATTGGCGATCCGCCGATTTTGAAAGTCGTGCCTACATATCCGCAATACTGGATCGCGCTTTCTCTATTGGGCGTAGCCTTTACGCTGCTGATGCTGAACTGGCTCGCAAGAGTACGACATTGAAAGGAACTAGACACGCGTGCAAATCGGACTAATTCGCCACGGATTGACAGATTGGAATGCGCTTGGCAAAATTCAAGGACAAACGGATATTCCGCTGAATGCGGACGGAAGGAAGCAAGCCGAAGCAATGGCTTCGCGTCTTATCGACGATGCCGGACCATGGGATTATATCGTTTCAAGCAACTTATCCCGCGCGCTAGAAACGGCGCGAATCATTGCCGAACGTTTGGATATGCCGATATTGCCTCCGGACCCTCGGCTCATTGAACGGTCGTACGGTTCGGTCGAAGGTACGACGCAAGAAGAGAGAGTTCGCAGATGGGGCGCCGACTGGAAGCGGCTCGATCTCGGTCAAGAGACCGACGCATCGATGCAGGCGAGAGGGCTCGACTTTATCGAAGATTTGTACGGCCGGTATCCGCAATCCAATATTTTGGTCGTGACGCACGGCAGTTTCTTGGCTCAACTGTATACCGCCCTATTTCAAGACCGGTTCCAGGAGCATATCGGCAATCTTTCCTTTACGATACTGGAAAGAAAGGACGCCGAATGGATTCCGCTTCTCTACAATTGCACTCGTCATTTACAAACGATAGAATAGCCCGAATATTTGGGCTATTTTTTTTGTTTCGAAGAATAAAAGCCGGCAAAAATCCAATAATGGTTTGTAAAAGGGGCGTAGAAGTTATGAATTTCGCAGATATGCTCAGTTTTGCCGACATCCAGCAATTGACGCGCATCGCACACTATTACAATTGCGAATGCAACGCAAATTCCAAAAACGATTTGATTCAATCGATCTTGTCCACCGTCAGCCGCAGAGATATTTTCGAACAACATATTAACCGGCTTAGTTTGGAAGACTTGCGGTTTTTGAATTCGATTTTGTTCGATCAGCGCAATTCGTTCAGCCTCGAGGAGCTTGTCGCCCGGGTCGGACAAACGAGGTTTGAGAAATCGGAAGAGGCGGCCTCCAGCCCGCGGGATACGATTATGAAATTTAAACATCTCGGCTGGTTGTTTAACGGCTACTCCCATCATTCCCGCTATTTGTTTCAGGTGCCGCTGGATTTAAGGGAACGGTTCCGCGAGGCGTTGTCGAACAGATTCCGCAGCGAGCTGACCTTTACCGGAGAGCCGTCGGTATACAGGGACGAACAGATGTTGATATTGGACGATTTTCATCAATTTCTACGATATGTGTATGAGCAAGACATTCCGTTGAATATGGAAGGAGCGATGTACAGAAAAAATCAGCAGCAATTATTCGAAAGGTTTGCCGTCAACGAAGATTTGGTCGCAAAGGGAGGGTGGAGATTCGGTTACGGTCGCCGTTTCAAAGAATATCCGAACCGCTTCTCGCTTCTCTACGACTTCGCTTATTATCAAGGGTTTATTGAAGAACGCGACAATCGGCTTGCGCTGACCCAATTGGGACAACAGTGCATAACGGAAGGAACGAAACCGCAGTTGACACAGTTATATCGCTTCTGGTTGCGGTTGTACAAAGGAGCGATCCCGAATTTGTCGTCACTCGTTCATTGGGTGGACATATGCGCCCGGAATTGGGTATCTGTGTCTTCTCTGCGCACAATTATTTGTCCGTTCATTAAACCTTATTACTATGACGACGCGGAGTCGATTTTGGAAGAACGCATTTTGAAAATGATGCTTCATCTAGGTTTGCTCCGTTTCGGAGAAGACGAGCAGGAAGGCAGGGCGGTCGTCGTAACGAAGCTGGGATCCGCGTTGATTCAAGGCATCTACGTCTCGCATGAAGATAAAATCGAGCTCCCGGTTGACAAGTAAAGCGATGACTGGTAAAATCACTCCAATTTTAGAGGTTGTTCACACTTTTTGAACACGCATTTTAGACAGGAGTGGTTGCCCAATGTACATACCTTATTCGGGAATAATGCCGAACGTGGCGCCATCGGCTTATATAGCGAGCGGCGTCAAGATTGTCGGCGATGTATCGATCGGCAACGAATCGTCCGTTTGGTTCAATGCGGTATTGCGCGGAGACCTGGCTCCGATCCGGATCGGAGAGCGCACCAATATTCAAGACGGATGCGTCGGCCATGTCAATACCGATCAGCCCCTCATCGTCGCGGACGACGTGTCTGTAGGCCACGGCTCCATCATACACGGCTGTACGATAGGCACAGGTACATTAATCGGAATGGGGGCTATTGTACTAAACGGAGCCGAAATCGGTGAATATGCTTTAGTAGGGGCAGGTTCGATCGTTACCGAGAACAAAAAAATTCCGGCCTATACTCTTTCTCTAGGTTCACCCGCCAAGGTCGTCCGAGAGTTAACCGAAGAAGACTTATTGCGTATGCGTCGAACAGCGGAAAGTTATGTGGTGAAAGGAAAGGAATATAGGATCTCTTAAACGTTGGTTTGGAGGTGCATCCTATGGATAAAATGAAAGTTACTTATGAAGCGATGTTGAGTTTGGCGGCGGAAATGGCATTGGACGAGGCGCTCCGCAAATATCGAGCAGAACGAATATACGAGGAAATCGACAAGGCGCTGGCTTCGGGGGACGAAGCGACGTTCCGCTTGCTAACCGATCAACTGAAAACTTTAAATTAAAGAAACGCGCGCGCGTTTCTTTTTTTGTTCGGCCAAGACGATTTCAATTTTATACGCTTCCGTATATAATGAAAACCTGAAGGGGTGGAAAAAATGAAATTTAGTGATATTTCAGCGGAAGAATGGAAAGAACTACAACCATACCTCGATACTTGCCTTCTGCCGGTCACCGGGTTAACCGGACGGGAACAACCTTGGGAAACGACCGAAGCTTTGGAAGATTTGCGGGATTGGATGGATATGGTCGAAATTCCGTTCCGCGGGAGAGTCGTTACATATCCGGCCATGCATTATGCCGGGGGAGAAGACGGGGTCAACGAAGTTTGCCGTCAATTGAAGAATGCGGGGTTTCGATACGTCATCTTGATTTCGTCGCGTCTCGAATTGAACGGCGAATCGTTTCCCGAAGCCGATCTGGCGATATCGCCGACGTCCGAGAGCGAGCCGGGCGGGAAACCGAGAGCGGCGGACATTTCCAGGATGGTGCAGGAGCTTTGGCGATAATTGTGATTGAATTGTGACAAATTCTCAACATTTGAATCATCTGCGCTTCATCTGCTTTATAAATAAGCTTGGAAATTCTTGACGCTATAGGGCGCCTAAGATATTATAATTATGTCCAAGTTAATAAGTGATTTTGGTCATTGAAATGACGCAAGATATGGTTGACAAGGGGGGTAGAGCACAGAATGAGTAACCATAACGAACATGAAGAGACGACGAACCACGGCGGTCTGACGCGCAAAGAAATTTCCCGGCGCCAATTTTTGACGTATACGTTAGGCGGCGCTACCGCGTTCATGGCGGGCGGGGCGGTTATTCCGATGATTCGATTCGCGGTGGATCCGCTGTTGCAGAAGAAAGATACAGGCGCATTCGTGAAAGTTGCCGAAGAGAGCAAAATTACGGAAGAGCCGACTGAATTTACTTTCCAGAAACATCAGGTTGACGGCTGGTATGAGAGCGATCCGACTTTTTCCGCATACATTGCGAGAGATTCCAAGGGAGAGATTTTTGCGTTGTCTCCGATTTGTCAGCATCTAGGCTGTACGGTCGGCTGGAACAGCGACAAAAAATTCCCGAACGAGTACCACTGCCCATGCCATGGAGCCCACTACACGAAAGACGGCAAGCAGCTTGCCGTAGCGCGCGGTCCGTTGAAACAGTACGACATTAGGATTGAAAACGGATGGGTTTACTTGGGGGATATTATCGAGAATACGAGAGTGAAATAGGAGGCGTAGAGTCGGATGTTTAAGAAAGTCTACAATTGGATGGACGAACGTCTTGATATCACGCCGATGTGGAGAGACGTTGCGGATCATGAAGTTCCGGAACACGTCAATCCGGCGCATCATTTTTCCGCCTTCGTGTATTGCTTTGGCGGGCTGACGTTTTTCATCACTGTAATTCAAATTTTATCCGGGATGTTCCTTACGATGTATTACGTTCCGGATATTATTAACGCTTATGCGAGCGTCGAATATTTGCAAACCAAAGTCGCGTTCGGCCAGATCGTGCGCGGGATGCATCACTGGGGTGCGAGTTTGGTTATCGTAATGATGTTTTTGCATACGATGCGCGTATTTTTTACCGGTTCCTACAAGGCGCCGCGCGAGATGAACTGGGTTGTCGGCATGCTTATTTTCTTCGTCATGCTCGGTCTCGGTTTGACCGGTTATTTATTGCCTTGGGACAACAAAGCGTATTTTGCGACGAAAGTAACGATGGAAATTGCGGATTCCGTTCCATTGATCGGACCGTACTTGAAAGAATTGGCGCAAGGCGGAACCATCGTCGGAGCTCAAACGTTATCGCGCTTTTTCGCAATTCACGTCTTTTTCTTGCCGGCCTGTCTTCTTGCCCTTTTAGGAGGACATTTCTTCATGATCCGCAGACAAGGAATTTCGGGACCGCTATAAGAAGGGAGGAATATCGATGGCACACGGTCATAAATCAAATGAAAAAGTTGTATTCGTGGGCGATTCTCGCGTCCGCGTTAGAACCAACAAGCCGGAACAACCGGACTACAGATCTTTTCCGGGGAAGTCGGAAGCGTTTATTCCTAACTTCTTATTGAAAGAATGGATGGTCGGCGTTGTCGTGCTGGTCGGCTTTCTCGTATTGACGATTTCCGAACCGGCCCCGCTTGGATTTCCGGCGGATCCGAACGCGGCTTTCATTCCGATTCCAGACTGGTATTTCTTGTTCTTGTATCAGTTTTTGAAATTCCCGTACGCATCGGGTGATTTCATCGTAATCGGTACCGTATTGGTTCCGGGCGTCGCATTCGGGGCGCTGGTGCTGGCTCCGTTCCTGGATACAGGCAAAGAACGGCGCTTCTACCGCCGACCGATCGCTTCCTCTTTGATGTTCTTGGGGCTCATTTCGCTTGTTTACTTGACAAGTTCGGCATGGGGCGAATATCAGGAAGAACTTTCGGCGACAGGCATTAAACCTGAACATATCACTCGCGAAGAACAAGCCCGCGAGAACTTCGAGAACGGACTTCCGACGAGCAGCGCGAAGAAGCCGGTGGAAGTTGCGATCGTCGAACCTGACGATCCGGCGATGGAATACTTAAAAACCGCTACTTGCCTAGCGTGCCACGGAAACGATTTGAAAGGCACGAACGGCGCGCCGGCGCTCCGCGGCGTAGGGGATAAGCATTCGAAAGAAGAGATCCTGAAGATTATTCATGAAGGATCGGAGAACGGCAAAATGCCTGCCATGTACGATATCGCCGTCGGCAACGGTTTAACGGACGATCAAATCGATCATCTGGCCGAATGGCTTGCGAAACAGAAAAAGGCATAGTAATATGTTAGGGAACAGAACCTGGTCGTTTATTCGATCAGGTTTCCTTTATTAAGGGGGGAAAAGATTGAACGTCGCTTTCTTTTGGAGCAAACATTTTTTGACGAACCGCATTATTTTATGGTGTTTATTTTGGTTTAACTTGCTCGGCACGATTTACGGCTACATATGGTACGGTCCGCAATTGCGATATACGTACGAGAATTCCCCCGTATGGCAGCTTGTGTTCGTTCCGGACAGCCCGACAGCCAGCTTGTTTTTTACGATCGCGGTGCTGTTCCTGCTGTACCCGCCCGTCAGGTCGAAGTTCATGATCGGATTGCGGAAGATCGTCGAAGGTCTCGCCGTTATCACTTCGGTGAAATACGGCATTTGGGCGGTGGCAATTATTTTTGCGGGAGCCGCGCAAGGGAATATGCTCGTATGGCAGGATTGGATGCTTGTTGCGTCGCATACGGCAATGGCGGTCGAAGCGTTGTTGTTCGTTCGCTTTTTCTCGTTTGGAACGGGCGCGCTCGTAATCGGTTTATTATGGACATTGCTTAACGATACGGTAGATTATACGTTTCATGTGTTTCCAACGCTGCCTGGAGTGTTGATGGACGATCTTGCGGCCGTGCGCAACTTTACGTTCGGTTTGACTATCTTCAGCTTCGTTTGCGGTTACGCGGCGCTGCGGGCGGCCAGAGCGATACGCCAACGGAAATAAGGCAAGGCTGCGGCATATTCCTGGGCGCTTCGCTGTTTCGCCGCGACGGATGTTCTAGCGCCGGACAACCTTTCATAGTATGTACTGTGGGAGGGATGATCCATGCTTCGCAAATTGCTGCTTATCCTTTGCATCGGAACGATATGGTTCGGCAATCCGATATACGGTTCGGCGAGCGACTCGCATGATCGGTACGCGACATATGCGTCCGGCGACCGGCCAGTGGATCGAAACAAGCTGGAGGAATTCGATCGGTTGGCGGATTCCGTATACCGCTATACGTCCGATGGTAATATATTGGAAGTGCGCAAACGGATCGCGCAAATGGAAAAGCTGTTTGCGCAAATTCGTTTTGAGGGAGCCGCTTCCGTGGAAGGGGTCGGGGCTCTTTCGGAATGCATTGTCGATATGAAACGGATCGTCAATCAAGCGACGATTCAACCGGAACGATGGCTGGAAGCGGCCGCTACCGTCCGGCTGGCCGCCGATGCGTTAACGCATCCCGAGCAGCCGATGTGGCATCAGTATTATAAAGTCATGAACGACGATATCGAACGGATGGAGCAGGGGCTGGCCGCGGAAACGGGAGGAGCTGCCGCCATCCGGGCGGCGTTTGCCGCTTTTCAGCAGCATTACAATGTCATTCGCCCGGCGGCGGCGATTCAGCGGGCGTCTGAAGAAATCGAGAAGCTCGATTCGATGATGGCTTATTTGCGCCAGCGGATTACGAAAGATAAGGTAGAGCGGGAAGATTTGCGAAAGATACTGCCCGTTGGCAGGCAATGGGTGAACGAGCTGTTTTTCGGCAAAAAAGACGTTCCTACCTTTATGCCGATCGTCGGCACGAACGACCAATGGATATGGACGCTGTGGATTGGAACCGTCGTCGTCATCGTACTCGGTTACGTCGCCTGGCGCAAATACCGGTACGAGAAAAAGGCGGAAGCCGAGAGGCGCCGCCGCAAGCCTGAACGATAGCCCGAGGAATCGGGCTTTTTTCATGAGTGGCATGCCGTGCGCTGCATTCTCATTTTCGCGGTATTGTTTTTTTTCCCCTTCTGTCGATATCCCCTTCGTTCAGTGGATGGTGTGTGGTGTATGATGTATGGTTTGGTTTGGTTTGGAGCGCAATGAAAAATACAGCGTTCGGCTATCTAAGCCGCTTCTGAAGCGCGGTCTCTGCGCTCTTCTTGCACCGCTCGCAGCTTCCAGCGCACGGTGTTTCGCTGCATGTCGGCGGGCGGTCGACCACACTCTCGCTCGACGCCTGCAACTAACGGTAAAAACTGGAGCTATTTTGTACTCGGAAAGCGAAAAGAGAAAGTTAGCGGCATTTTCTACAGTTAATCTCGTCCACATTGGCCCGATCTTGCGATCTGCCGCACATTAGCGCCGGTTTTTACCGTTAATGAACGCAGATAGCGGGGAGCGCGAAAATGAACTCCACATTTTGGAGCTATCGAGAGGCAGGTCTGTTCCGAGCGAACTGGAGCTAATGCGAAGGCTGATAGATCCTGGCGAGGAGGAGCTAATCCGTGGCTGATCTCATCTTAGCGAGGTGAAGCTAATGCGAATGGTGATAAGACTAAGCGAATTGGAACTAGTCGAAAATTTGATAGGTCCTGAGCGAGCGGGATTTCGACGAACGGCGGGAAAAAAGAAAAAGCCGGGGCGCCCGGCCGAAACGCTATGATTCCTTAAACCCTTCCCCGTGCACGTCATGCACGTCGTTGATGATGACAAACGCGCGCGGATCGACCGATCTTACGATTTGATGAAGCCGGCGCATTTCCTGGCGTCCGACGATGCAGTACGCGATATATTTGGATTGCTTGGAATAGGCGCCTACCGCAGGAATGAGCGTCACGCCGCGCTCCATATCGCGCGTCACGATGTCCGCGATTTCAGGCGCGCGGTCGCTGATAATCGTAAAGGCTTTGGCCGCGTATGCGCCTTCTTGAATAAAATCGATCATTTTCGAAGCGATGAACACGACGATAAATGTGTACAGTATTTTTTCCTTCGGGATAAAAAACAAGGAGGAGCCGATGATGATGACATCGAGCGATAAAATGATTTGCCCCATGCTCCAACCGAACCGGCGGTTCAATATCCTGGCGATTATATCCGCCCCTCCGGTCGTTCCTCCGAAGCGGAAGACGATTCCGAGCCCCGCTCCCAGCGTTACCCCTGCATATAATGCCGCCAATATGTAATCGTGATCGGTTTGAAACGGGACGATCCAGCCGGCGCGAATCCCCGATTCGAACAGCCATAGGAAAAAAGTAAGCGACAGCGTGCCGAGAATCGTGTAAGCCATCGGCTTCTTGCCGAGCACCTTCCATCCGACGAAGAACAGCGGAATGTTTAGGACAAGCGTCGACAAGGAAGGCTGTATGTTAAAGGCGTATTTCAGCAATACGGTTACCCCTGTAATGCCTCCTTCCATCAGTTGGTTTGGAATGATGAAGTATAAAAGGCCCAGGGCGTATATCGCCGTACCAAGTATAATCGGCGCGATCGTTTTGATTTGAGCTAGAGCAAAATGTTTACTCATCGGATCCTCCCAGAGCCGGTTGCGCAAAAGCCGAACCGGATGATTTTATTTCCGTTCTATATAGTATCTCTTTTTATCCAAGAAGAAAAGCGCGATTTTCTCATGTTGGAGCAAAACATTTTTGGACGGCCCGCAAAAAAAGGGTTTGTGTTCAATACGGCTTTAG
This sequence comes from Paenibacillus sp. MSJ-34, assembly GCF_018918005.1. Taxonomy (GTDB): domain Bacteria; phylum Bacillota; class Bacilli; order Paenibacillales; family Paenibacillaceae; genus MSJ-34. The sequence goes on from NZ_JAHLPR010000036.1 coordinate 44,639, forward strand.
GATAACATATTGATAAAAACATAAAGAAGGGGTAGGGGAACGAGGCTATGGCAGAAGAGAAGTCGTTAGCGGAAATACAGCGGGAAGTGGATCGTTACATATCCCAATTTAAAGAGGGATACTTCAGCCCGCTCGCGCTCGTTGCGCGGATGGCCGAAGAGGTCGGGGAACTGGCCCGCGAAGTCAATCACCGTTACGGAGAAAAGCCGAAAAAGCCGGACGAAGCCGAAAACTCGGTCGAGCTGGAATTAGGCGATATTCTCTTTATTACGATATGTTTCGCCAATTCGCTCGGAATCGATTTGACGAAAGCGCATGATCAAGTGCTCGAAAAGTTCAACACGCGGGATGCGGATCGTTGGACGAAAAAACACACCGAATAACCGCCCTTCTCATATGCTATAGTGGCTTCAGGATAGAAGCCGGGAGGAGGAAGGGCCGGTGAATGCGGATGAAATGATTAAGCAAGCTTATCATTCCATTCTACAAGGCGATTTCGGGCGTGCCGTCTATTGGTTCGAACAGGCGATATTGCTGGACGGCAATCATCCGGATTACCATTATAAGCTGTCGATTACGTATGCTCGCAGCGGCCGGTTGCAGCAAGCGATCGTCCATGCGAAACGCGCGTCGGATTTACAGCCTGAGCATGAGAAGTATCGGCTTCATCTGCAGCATTTGCAGGCGAAAGAGCGAATCGAAGAAGCGGAGAACTATACGGGCGACAATGCGATCGACGCGCACGCAGCCATTCATCTGCTGCGGCAAGCGGTCGAGCTCGATCCGCTCGCGGTGCGGGCTTACGTGCTGATGGCCGAAGCCTACGCGAAGCTGCAAGATTATCATCAGGCGATTCGTTGCTTGGGAGAAGCACGCAAGCTTGATCCCGACAACGAAACGGTTAAAGTATTATACGAGGACTGGAAACAAAAATTGGCAAAAGATCTCGAAATAGAAGGAGTTGCAGGCGATCATGCAAAAAATTAAAGTTGCGGTAACAGGCGCAGGCGGGCGAATGGGCAAAGAAGTCGTAAAAATGGTGCTGGAGGACGAGGCATTGCAATTGGTCGCAGCCGTCGATCCTCACTCCGGCGGGATAGATGCCGCTTCCTTGGTCGGATTGCCGGCATCCGAAGTCATCGTGACGACCGATCTCGAAACGACGCTGGCCGATTCGAAGCCGGATGTCATGGTCGACTTTACGACGCCGCAAACGGTATTCCATAATACGAAGACGGCGATCGAGCATGGCGTGCGGCCTGTCATCGGAACGACGGGCTTTACGCCCGAACAAATCGAAGAGCTGGACAAGCTTTGCCAAGATCGCCAAATTGGCGGATTAATCGCCCCTAATTTTTCGATCGGGGCCATTCTCATGATGAAATTTGCGGCGCAGGCTGCGAAATATTTCCCCCACCTGGAAATTATCGAATATCATGGCGACCAGAAGCTGGATGCGCCGTCGGGTACGGCGGTGAAAACGGCCGAGCTTATTTCGCAAGTACGGGAGGAATTGCGTCAAGGCAACCCGAAAGAGGAAGAAACGATCGAAGGGGCGCGAGGCGGATATTACAACGGTTTCCGCATACATAGCGTCCGTCTGCCGGGCGTTTTTGCGCAGCAGGAAGTCATATTCGGCGGTTTCGGCCAAACGCTCAAAATCCGCCACGATTCGTACGAGCGCGCCGGTTATATGCCGGGCGTAAACCTTGCCGTCAAAAAAGTAATGGAATATACCGGATTGATCTATGGATTTGACCATTTTATAGAATAAGATATGGGGCGATTCTGAAATGATGGACATTGCATTTATAGCGCATGATCGTAAAAAAGACGAGATGGTTAATTTTGTAACCGCGTATGAGAAAGTGTTTCAAGGGCATCGTTTATATTCGACCGGAACGACGGGAATGCGAATTATGGAGAAGACAGGGCTGAACATTCACCGTTTCATGTCGGGTCCGCTTGGAGGAGATCAGCAGATCGGCGCTCTCGTCGCACAGAACGAGATGGATCTCATCATTTTTCTGCGCGATCCTTTGATGGCGCAGCCGCATGAGCCTGATATTATCGCTCTGCTTCGCCTATGCGACGTGCAGGGCATTCCGGTCGCCACGAACATCGCGACGGCGGAAATATTGGTGAAGGCGCTGGACCGCGGCGATTTCGCATGGCGGGAGCTTGTCCATAAATATAAGCCGGGTATTGAAGAATGACGGATCGACTGGACATTCTTATTTTCGGCGCCCATCCGGACGACGCGGAGATCGGAATGGGCGGTACGGTCGCCAAACATACGCAAGCGGGGATAAAGGTAGGAATCTGCGATCTGACGCATGCGGAAATGTCGTCCAACGGCAATGTGGACACGCGCAGGATCGAGGCCGAAGAAGCTTCGCGCATTCTGGGGTTGACGGCCCGCACGAATTTGGGCTTGCCCGATCGCGGGCTGCGAGCGGAGAAAGAACAGATCGATCCGATCGTCCGCGAAATTCGCCGTTTCGCGCCTCGAATCGTCTTCGCGCCGTATTGGGAAGATCGTCATCCCGATCATGTCATGTGCAGCAGAATGGTGCAGGAAGCCGTCTTCAACGCGAAATTGCGGCGGTATATGCCGGAATTCGAGGCGGTAACGGTGGAACAGCTTTATTTCTACTATATTAATGATTTGGGCCCTTCCGATCTTGCGGTCGATGTAACGGCCGTTTATGAGACAAAGTTGAACGCGCTGAAGGCGTATCGCTCGCAATTTACTTCTCCGGGCACGGTAGCGGAATATGTGCGGACGCCTTTGAATCAAGGTTATATCGAGCAAGTGGAAGCGCGGGACAGAGTGACGGGACAGAAGCGTCTCGTCCGGTACGCGGAAAGCTTTACGACCAAGCAGCCTCATTTGATTAACCTATTTTAAACAAACGCCGAATAATATAAATGTTATAGTCGGCTTATGAACGCTGGGTCAATACAGATAACGATAGGAGGAACATGCCGGATGGGGGAAATGCTGAAAATCGGAATTACTTGTTACCCTTCTCTTGGCGGTTCGGGAGTTGTGGCGACGGAGCTTGGAAAATTGCTAGCGGAGAAGGGCCATGAAGTGCATTTTATAACGCACAGCGTTCCGTTCCGTTTAGGTACGTTTCAAAAAAATATATTTTATCATGAAGTGGAGGTAAGCGATTATTACGTCTTTCGCTACCCTCCTTACGATTTGTCTCTGGCGAGCAAAATGGCTCAGGTGGCGCGCATGCGCGGATTGGATATCTTGCATGTCCATTATGCGGTTCCGCATGCGATATGCGCTTATTTGGCAAAGCAAATGCTCGGCGATTCGCTGAAGATCGTGACGACGCTTCACGGCACCGATATTACCGTGCTTGCGCAGGACGAAACGTTGAAAGATATGATCCGTTTCGGGATTAACAACAGCGATGCGGTGACGGCGGTATCCAAAGATTTGATCGCCGAGACGAAGGAATTGCTGGAAATTACGCGTCATATCGACCTGACATACAATTTCGTCGATAAGCGGGTATATTATCCGCGGAATTGTTCGGATCTGCGTGCGGGAATCGCCGCGCCGCATGAGAAAATTTTGATGCATATTTCGAATTTCCGCCCGGTGAAACGGGTATCCGACGTTGTGGACATATTCGCCAAAGTTAGCGAACGGCTGCCGACTCGGCTCGTTCTCGTCGGCGAAGGTCCGGATTTGCCGAAAATCCAATCCAAAATTCAGCAACTCGGGCTCGAAGACCGCGTCACCTTTCTTGGCAAGCAGGACGATGTCGCGCAGGTGATATCGATCGCCGACTTGATGCTGCTCCCTTCGGAAAAAGAAAGCTTCGGACTTGTCGCGCTGGAAGCGATGGCATGCGGCGTGCCGACGGTAGGCTCCCAGGCGGGAGGCATTCCCGAACTGGTGACGCATGGGGAAACCGGATTTTTGGCGCCGATCGGCGACACGGACCAGATGGCGGATTACGCTTATCGGCTGCTGTCCGATCCGCAATTGGCGGCCCGCATATCCGCAAACTGTTTGGATCGGGCGCGGACCGAATTCTGCAATGATTTGATTATGTCGGAATACGAACAAATTTATTATCGCGTGCTGGGCCGACCGGCGCCTGCGCGAGTAAGCAAGGATGTTTGCGTATAATGCAAATTCGTATCGAAGGTTCATTGGGGGAAGAAGCCGGAATCGTGCTGGCTGCGCTGCAGGATAACGGGCATTCAGCCTATTTGGTCGGGGGATGCGTGCGGGACGCGCTTCTCGACCGCCCGATTGCCGATATCGATATTGCGACCTCAGCGTTGCCCGCTGAGGTCATGCGCGTTTTCCCCCGTACGGCTCCAACCGGCGTAAAGCACGGGACCGTTACCGTCATCATGAACGAGCATACTTTCGAAGTGACGACATTCCGCAGGGAATCCGCATATGAGAAATTCCGCCGGCCTGCGAAGGTCGAATTCATCTCGGAGCTGCGCGATGATTTGCTTCGCCGCGATTTTACGATGAATGCGATCGCCCTCGACCGGAACGGACGCTTGATCGATCCCTTCGGCGGACAAGCCGATATCCGCAAGCGAATCGTGCGTTGCGTAGGCGAAGCGGATGCGCGGTTTCAGGAAGACGCGCTGCGTATGATGCGCTGCCTCCGGTTTGCCGCGACATACGGTTTTGCGATCGCGAAGGAGACGTGGGCGGCGCTGCTGCGCCATCGGGACAAGCTTCGCTTCATCGCGGTCGAACGCATCCGGGCCGAATTGGAGAAAATGATCGAGGGGCCCGATCCGTTCAGGGCAATCGAACTGCTGCGGCGCAGCCGGTTAATGGAGCATACCGGCATCAAGCTGCCGCAATCCGTTGCCGCGTCGCTTGCCTGGGATGCCAAGCGCGGAAACGGGAACGGCTGCAGTTCGCGCCTGCGTTCGTTGCAAGGGCCGGCCGCGTTCGCGGACGACCCGGCGCTGCGTTGGGCCGCTCTGCTGGCATGCTGCGAAACGGATGCCGATGCGGCCCGCGGACTGCTGCAAACGTTGACGTTCGCAGGGAGCAAGACCGCGCGGATTACGGCGGCGCTGCGATTTGACGCCCGCTTGCGGACCGAGTTCGCACGGGCGGAGACCCGCCCGGCTGCGGCGCCGGAAATACGGCGCATATGGTTGTACGCCGCCCTCGAATTCGGCCGAAGCGCGGCCGAGGATTGGCTGGCGCTGCGCGAAGTAGAAGCGCCGTATGCGGATCAAGCCGTTTCTTCCGGCGGCGGGAACATGGTGGCGGAGCTTGGCGCGGCAGCGGCAAACGGCCGCCGTTGGTTGAACGAAATGGGGGCGGCGAGTGTGCGCGAACTGGATGTCCGCGGGCAAGATTTGCTGTCGCTGTTCGAGCGTCCGCCCGGTCCGTGGCTTGGGCGGTTGTTGGAATTGCTGCTGAAGAAAGTCGCGGTCGAATCGTTGCCGAACGAGAAAGAAGCATTGTTAAACGAAGCGAAACGAGTGATGAATGACCATGAATGATGCGTTGCTGCAAATATTTTTGGATAAGCAGGGCGAATATGTATCCGGCGAAGAAATTAGCCGCAAATTGCAAATAAGCCGGACGGCCGTATGGAAGCAAATTAACCGTCTGCGCAAAAAAGGATATGAATTCGAAGCCGTCTCCCGTCTGGGCTACCGTTATATCGGCAGGCCGGCGCGGTTGGATCCGGATGCCTTGCTTGCGAGAATGAATACGAAAACGATGGGCCGAAGCATCCAACTGGTTGAAACGGCGGCCTCGACGCAAACGTTGGCGCAGCAGCTTGCGGCGCAAGGGGCCCCGGAGGGGGCGCTGGTCATTGCCGAAGAGCAAACGGCAGGGCGGGGCCGCATGGGGCGGTCGTGGCACTCGCCGTCAGGCAAAGGGATTTGGATGAGCCTCGTGCTGAGGCCGCGTATATCGCTGCAGTTTACGCCCCAATTGACGCTGCTGGCCGCCGTGGCGATTTGCCGCAGCTTGCAGAAATTCATCCCGGCAAAAGTCGGCATTAAATGGCCAAACGATTTGCTGGTGAACGGCCGCAAAATATGCGGCATACTGCTCGAATCCAGTGCGGAGGACGAGCGGATCCGTCATGTCATCGCCGGCATCGGCATTAGCGTCAATTTGACGGAAGCGGATTATCCGGAAGAGCTGCGCGCCAAAGCGACGTCGCTGCGAATCGAAGCGGGGCGCAAGATCGACCGCGCGGAAATCATCCTCGACATTATGCGCGAATTCGAAACGTTGTACGAACTGTATCATGAACAAGGCTTTGCGCCGATTCGCACGCTATGGGAACTCAATTCGGTGACTTTGAATCGTCCGATAACGGTCCGTACGGCGAACGGCTCGATCGACTGCGTAGCCAAGCAATTGGATGAAACCGGGGCCTTGATCGTGTTGAACAAAGACGGGGAACGATTGAAATTGTTCTCGGGCGAAATCGAGATGCCAAATTAAATAGTGAATTTCGCCGTACGGCATGTTATACTTTTATGCAAGAGGCGATATCGTGCGAACGAATTGCACTCGGGCAGCAATTATATACGCATAATTTCATATTCGCATTCGGCGGTTCGGCGTGAAAGTTCGTGCGGACCGGCGATAACGTTGTGGGAAATGGATTCTGCTCTGAGCCTCAGGGACCGAGACAGAAGGATGATCGCAAGTGATTCTTTTTTGTGTTGGGACCTTTTTAGTGGAAATGCTAAAAGGTTTTTTTGTTTTGCGCACAATACAAAAGAGAAAAGGAGTTGAACTTCCGATGAACAATCAACGATTGACGATACCGAAATTGAAAAAAATGAAACAAGACCGAATTCCGGTCACGATGATAACGGCATACGATTTTCCTTCGGCCAAGCTTGCGGAAGAAGCGGGGGTCGATATCATTCTGGTAGGCGATTCCCTCGGCAACGTCGTGCTCGGGTATGAAACGACCGTTCCGGTGACGCTTGACGATATGGTGTACCACTCCCGGGCCGTGGCGCGCGGCGCGCAGCACACGTTTATCGTGACGGACCTGCCGTTCTTGACCTACCACGGCAGCATCGATCAAACGCTGCGCAATGCGGCGCGAATTATGCAGGAAGGCCATGCGAACGCCGTTAAGATGGAAGGCGGCGCCGATATTTGCCTCGCCGTAGACGCATGCGTGAAGGCGGGCGTTCCGGTGCTTGGGCATATCGGCTTGACTCCGCAGTCGGTCAATCGCATCGGCGGGTACCGGATTCAGGGGAAAGACGAACAAGACGCCAAGCGTTTGCTCGAAGACGCCAAAGCGTTGGAACGCGCGGGCGCGTTTGCCGTCGTGCTTGAGCTGGTGACGGAGCAGGTGGCGGAATATATATCGCGGGAACTTACGATTCCGACGATCGGAATCGGCGCCGGCCGCGGCTGCGACGGGCAAGTTCTCGTATTCCACGACGTGGTGCGGTACGCTTCCCCATATTATGAGAAAAGATTCGTTAAAACGTATGCCGATGTCGGCGGCATCATTCGCCAAGGCATTTCGCAATATGTCAAAGAAGTGAAGGATCGCTCGTTCCCGGCCGAGGACCACGTATTTGCGGCGGCGGACACGGTTGCCGAGAGCTTGTACGGCGGCGGAGGCAATCATGCGAATGAGGAGACGGCCAATTCGGGCGAGAGAGGAGCGCACACAACCAAATGATCGTATTAGGCGCGATTGAAGATATACGGAGCGAGCTTGCCCGGCTGCGCCGCAACCGTTCGTTCGCTTCGGCGGAAGCCAAGGTCGGCTTTGTGCCGACGATGGGCTATTTGCATGAGGGGCATGTCAGTTTATTGCGGCAAGCGAAAGCAACATGCGACATTGTCGTTTTGAGCATCTTCGTCAATCCGATCCAATTCGGACCGGGCGAAGATCTCGACAAATATCCGCGCGACGAGAAGCGGGATCTGGATATCGCGCGAAAAGCCGGGGTAGATGTCGTGTTTATGCCGACAGTGGAGACGATGTATCCACACGGCGCGAAAACATACGTCAAGGTCGCCGAGCTTACGGAGCGGCTGTGCGGGGCTTCGAGACCCGGCCATTTCGACGGCGTTTCGACGGTCGTCACGAAGTTATTCAACATCGTTAAGCCCGATAAGGCGTTCTTCGGCTTGAAGGACGCGCAGCAAATTGCGGTCATCGAGCAAATGGTACAGGATTTGAACATCGACGTAGAGATTGTGGCGTGTCCGATCGTTCGCGAAGAGGACGGGCTCGCGATGAGTTCGCGCAACGTCTATCTAAGTCCGGAAGAGCGCGAGCAGGCGCTCGTCTTGTCGCAAGCTCTGGGTCGCATCGAGGATTGGATCGGCGCAGGCGCGAACTCGGCGGAAGCTTTGCGATCGCAAATTGTGCGGCATATTGAGAGCGCGCCGCTGGCGCGCATCGATTACGTGGACATATTGACATTCCCGGCGCTGCAGCCGATTGAACCGGGTACCGACATCAGCGAGCGCCGCGAGACGATCATCGTCGCGCTGGCGGTGAAATTCGGCCATACCAGGCTGATCGACAACCGGTTGCTGCCGCAACGCGCATCATATGCGGTTGAACTATTCGACAAGGAGGAACGAGCCACATGTTTAGAACGATGATGAAATCGAAGCTGCATCGCGCAACCGTAACGGAAGCCGATTTGAATTATGTCGGCAGCATCACGATCGATGAAAATTTAATGGATGAAGCGGATCTGCTCGTTAATGAAAAAGTTCAGATTGTAAACAATAATAACGGAGCGCGATTGGAAACGTACGTCATTCCGGGACCGCGGGGCTCCGGCGTTATTTGTTTAAACGGCGCGGCGGCCAGACTGGTGCAGCCCGGCGATAAAATCATTATTATTTCGTACGCGATCATGTCGGACGAAGACGCGAAGAAGTTCCAGCCGAAAGTCGTCATTCTTGGCGAAGGAAATCAAATAACGGACGTTCACCGCGAAGAGATTCATGCGACGATTTTGTAAGCAATGTTAAGCCTGTTCAGCTTTATGTAAAGGCTGGAACGGGGAATTAAAAAGCTCGCCTTAACAAAAAATGAGGTTACGGCAATATGATTTTTGGGCTGTACACTTTCGTTAAGGGTGGGATGCAGTGATGTTCCAACATTTGTTTGCAACCATGAACGAAATGTTAGATGAAATCATTCTACATTATCCTCAGGCGCAGGACGTATCGAAACAGGAATTGAACCAAAAATTGGCGCTGCTACGGGCGCTAAGCGACGGCATTATTGAAGAGTGGTTGTTGTTCGAGGAGAAGATGGGGGCGTTTCGGGCCAAAGGGGCAGGACAGAAGGAATGGCTGGAAAGTTCCGCAGAAACGCGCAGCGAAGCTTTTATGCGCGGACAAGGCTACTATCGCCTGTTTATGTTCAGACAGGCGATTGACGCCTTTGAAACGGTCGTGAGCCAATTTCCCGACAGCATCGTCTCCCGCATTTATTTGGCCATGGCTTATTTGCAACTTGGCGAAAGCAATGATGCGTACCGCCATTTTCAACTCATTATTCCTCTGACCGATAACAAAAAGGTAAAGGCGATTTCTTACAATGCGCTCGGATGCATCCAAGCGCAAAGGAAAAATTTCGAAAAAGCGCAAGAATATTTTAAACTCGCCCATCAAACCGACCCCCAATTGCAGGAACCGCTCGCAAATTTGAAGGTATGCCAATACAACGACGGTACATTGCAATACGGCAGCGAATTGACTTCTTTCATGTAAAGGCAATTTCCAAAATTCCAATCTTCTGTTATGCTTATAGGAGATTGGAATGAAGGGACAATAATAACCGATGAAATTTGCAGTTCTAGATTTTGAAACGACCGGAAACCAGCCCGCCGATGAAATCATTCAGGTCGGGCTTGCCATTATAAATCACGATCTGACAATTGAACATGTGTACCAATCCTTTGTGAAACCAAGCACAAATATTCCTCCGTTTATTACCCAATTAACGGGCATTACCGACAAAGACGTCGAGGAAGCGCCGTCATTGGACGACATGATGATGGAGCTCGTGCCGCTGCTGAACGATGTTGTGCTGATCGGACATCATGTCGCTTTCGACTATAATTTTTTGCGGCAAGCGCTCGATTTGACGGGGTATTTGCCGTTTACGGGCCGGATCTTGGATACGATCGATTTTTTGCGCATTTTATTCCCTTCCTTGACCAGCTATCAATTGGGAAACGTTTCGTCGCATTTCGGCGTTCCGCATGACCGTCCCCACCAGGCGGACAGCGACGCCTTGGCTACGGCGCATATTTGGTTGAAATGTATGGAGAAGCTGGACGATCTGCCGCTGCTTACGCTGCAACGTCTGGCGTCCTTGTTCGAGCATGACGACAGCGATACCGGCTGGTTTATCGTCCATTCGCTGCAGGAGCGGGAAATGCGGATGGCCGTCGACGAACAGGCGCATACGTATTTCCGCCAAATCGCTTTGAATGTCGACGATTGGACGGAGAGAACGCCCCCGCGCAGCGAAGAAGACGATAATCCGCTGGCGGATGTTACGTTCGAGCAGTTTCGCGAAATGACGATGGAGCGATTGAAAGAACGAATGCCCCAGTTCGAGCCGCGCAAGGCGCAAAATATGATGTTTGAAGAAGTGATGCAAGCGTTCGAGCAGGACAACCATCTGATGGTGGAAGCGGGCACGGGTACGGGCAAATCGTTGGGGTATCTTATCCCTTCGATTTATTATAGCGTGAAGAACGAACGGAAAGTCGTCGTAAGCACGCATACGATCAATTTGCAGGAGCAGATCAGGCAGCGGGACGTTCCTTTGCTGGAAAGCGTTCTGCCTGTCGATTTTCAAGTTTCGGTGCTCAAAGGGCGCCGGCACTATTTATGCTTGCGTAAGTTTGAACATAAATTGAATACGAAAGAATTCCTTCATCCGAAGGACGATGTCATTACGGCGGCGCAAATGATCGTCTGGCTCAGCATGACGGAACACGGCGACGACGAGGAATTGCACTTTGCAAGCAAAGGGATGGAATTTTGGGATACGGTGGCGAGCGATTCGGATTCATGCCTGAACCGGGCCTGTCCGTGGTTCCGCAAATGCTTCTACCACCGGGCGAAGAACGATGCGAACCTTGCCGACGTCGTTATCACCAACCATTCGATGCTCTTTACCGATATACGCGCGGAGCATCGCTTGCTGCCAGGCTACGATCATTTGGTCATCGACGAGGCGCATCATTTGGAGGAGGTTGCGGGCAAGCATCTCGGTTTGCATTTGAAGTATTTTTCAATGGTCCATACGTTGACGAGGCTGTTGAAAGACAGCAAATCGGGACAACTCCCCAACCTGCATGCCAAGCTGCAACTGTCCGGCAACGAAAAAGCGGCTTCATGGAGCGAAACGGTCAATCGGATGTATCCTTCCCTCATTAATATTAAAGAATATTGGGACAAATTGACCGAGCTGCTGTTCGCGCTGCTGCCGCAACGTTCGAATGACGGAGGCGCAACCGAGGCGGGGCAGTTCGTGCACCGTCTGCAGTGGCAAGAGCTGCAGCAAGAATGGGAGCCGCTTGCCGATCTGGAGAACAACATCTATATTGAATCAAACGAAGTGCTGCGCGCCGCGGATAAATTGATTAACGAATTGAAGGACAATCAAGAGGAATTCAGCATCCAAAGCATCGTGACGGATCTTGCGGGACTGTTCAAGGACATGGCGAGACATCGCGACGAATTGCGTCTTTTCATGAAATTGAACGATCCCGCAACGGTTTATTGGCTCGAGGCGAACGCTAACTTCCGCAGCAAGTCGCTGCAAATGTTCGCCGTTCCGGCCGATGTCAGCCGGCAACTGAAGGAATATTTCTTCGACGCCAAGAAGAGCATTATTATGACTTCCGCCACGCTTACGGTGGATAAATCGTTTCAGTACTTTTGCGAGCAATTGGGACTCGTCGAGGCGCAAGAACAAGAGAAGCTCCGCAGCGTTCAGCTTCCGTCTCCGTTCCAATACCGCAAACAGGCGCTCGTCGTCATTCCCCGCGATTTTCCGACGTTGAAAGGATCGTTCGCAGACGCCGATTTCATCGCAAAACTGGTGGAATCGCTTGCGGAAACGGCGGTAGCGACGCAAGGACGGATGCTTGTCTTGTTTACATCGTACCGCATGATGAAGCAAGTATACGAACCTTTGAAAGAAATACTGAACGCCAGCAATATTCAAGTTCTGGGACAGGGCATCGATAGCGGCAACCGCAGCAAGCTGACGCGCCGTTTCCAGGATCAATCGGCATCCGTATTGCTCGGAACGAGCAGTTTCTGGGAAGGCGTCGATTTGCCGGGGGATGCGTTAACTTGTCTCGCCATCGTGCGCTTGCCGTTTCAGCCGCCGAATCATCCGCTGATGGAAGCGAAATCGGATCTTTTGCAAAAACAGAAAAAAAATCCGTTCATGAAGCTTTCCGTGCCGCAAGCGGTCATCCGTTTCAAGCAAGGATTCGGACGTCTCGTTCGAACCGCGCAGGACCGGGGCATCGTCATTATATACGATACGCGCGTCATTGAATCTTACTATGGCAAATATTTTTTATATTCCTTGCCTGGACCGAAAATGGAGCATATGCCGCTCCACCAAATCGTTCCGAGAATACAAGAATGGCTGTCGCAAAACGAAGAAATGGAGGTTGCCGATGAAAGCGGAGAAAATATCTGAAGCGGTCGTGCGCCGTCTTCCGATTTATTTGCGTTATCTAAACGAATTGCAACAGCGGGAAGTGTTGACCGTATCGTCGCAAGATTTAGGATTGAAATTGGATTTGAACCCCGCGCAAATCCGTAAAGATTTGGCCTATTTCGGTGAATTCGGACGCAAAGGCATCGGCTACGATGTCGCTTATTTAATTCAAAAAATCAGACAAATATTGAAACTGAATCAACCTATTAATGTAGCGCTCGTCGGTGCCGGGAACTTGGGTCATGCGTTGAGCAATTATAATGCCTATTTAAAAGACAACATGAAAATCGTTGCCGTCTTCGACGCGTACGAACCGAAGATCGGTTCGAAATTGAACGCTTTGACCATTCAACCGATGAGCGAGCTGAAGGAGACGGTCCAACGGTTGAACGTACGAATCGGCATTATTACGGTTCCGGCCGCGGAGGCGCAGCATGTCGCCGATCAATTTATCGATGCGGGGGTAAAGGCGATCTTGAATTTTGCTCCGGTCATTTTGAAAGTGCCGCCTCATATTCGAATCCATACGGCCGATTTCACGACCGATCTATTAAGCCTGGCCTATTATTTGCAAAACGAAAAGGAGTCGGAAGAACATGACGAAGCAATGGATGATTAAAAACGGGTACTTCGCCACACTGGACGCGGATCGGCCGGTTGTATACGGATATATGGTCATCGAAGACGACTTGATCCGTTACGTCGGCGGCGATCTTCCGGACGACTTGCCGGATGAGATCGAAACGGTGGACGGCAAAGGCTTGTTCTTCATGCCGGGCTTAATCAACACGCACGGACATGCCGCCATGTCTTTGCTGCGCGGATACGGGGACGATCTTGCGCTGCAAGTGTGGCTGCAGGACAAAATGTGGCCGATGGAAGCCAAATTTACGTCGCAAGACGTATACTGGGGCACCGCCCTATCCGTGCTCGAAATGCTCAAGGGCGGCACGACGACGTTCCTCGATATGTACGATCATATGGACGAAGTGGCGAAAGTAACGGTACAATCCGGCATTCGCGCCTGCTTGATGCGCGGCGCCATCGGGTTATGTCCGGAAGAGGTCCAAAAAGCCAAATTGGCGGAAGCCATTCAGTTCGCGCAGGATTGGCATGGCAAGGCGGAAGGGCGTATTACGGCGATGATGTCTCCGCACGCTCCTTATACTTGCCCGCCCGCTTTTATCGAACAATTCGTGCAGGCGGCCCACGATCTCGATTTGCCGCTGCATACGCATATGTCGGAAACGCGCGCCGAAGTCAAGCAGAATGTGAAAGATTACGGTTTGCGGCCGGTCGCTCATTTGGAGAGACTTGGCTTTTTCTCGCGTCCTTCGCTAGTGGCCCATGCGGTTCATTTAACGGACGACGAAATCGAGGTGCTTTCGCGCCATCAAGTAAGCGTGTCGCATAATCCCGGCAGCAATCTGAAGCTGGCGAGCGGCGTAGCGCGCGTTCCCGAACTGCTCAAAGCGGGCGTTACCGTATCGCTCGGCACCGACGGCGCCGCCAGCAACAACAATCTCGACATGTTCGAAGAAATACGATTGGCGGCTCTCATCCATAAAGGCGTCTCCGGCGATCCGACCGCGGTTCCCGCCGCCGAAGCGCTCCGCATGGGGACGGTATATGGCGCGCGTTCGATCGCTTTGAACAACGTCGGCTTGCTGCAAGCCGGCATGAAGGCCGATTTCATCGCGATCGATATCGATCAAGCGCATTTTGTGCCGCACACCGATCTCATTTCTCATGCCGTCTATTCCGCGTCGGCGAAAGACGTGGCTCATGTCTGGGTGGACGGCAAGCCAATTGTGCGGGACGGCGAATGCCTGACGTTGGATGAAGAAAAAGTGCGCCGCGAAGCGCAGGCTTGCTTCGAAGGCTTGCTGCAGCGGTAGAAAGGATATTTGCCGGCATGAATAAAAGGAAATGGATTATCATCGTCTTGTGCGCCGCGGTCCTGCTCTTGATCGGCCTGCATCAATATTACGTTTATATTCAAACCCCGGTTTGGAACGAGGAGAACGAAGCGAGCCGCATCGCGTTGCGGGAAAGCGACTTGGCCGAAGTCACCGCGGTTCAAAAATCGGTGTGGGAAGACGTATATTGGGTCGTATCCGGACAAAATGAACAAAAGCAAACTATGTTCGTATGGGTCAATCGCGATGGGACAACGGTTCATGCCGAACTGCAAAGCGACGGCGTCGCCAAAGAAGAGGTCGAGCGCAGCGTGAAGAGCCGCTATCCGGGGGCGGAAATCGTGCGTATCGTTCCCGGCGTTTGGGAAGGGCAATATATATGGGAAGTATTTTACAAGCGCAAGGACGACAGCGGCGAACAGCGGTATTATTACGATTTTTACCGATTTGCGAGCGGGGAATTTTTAACAACTTATACATTGCCTAAACGTTGACCTCCATTACTATTTTTTGTAAATTAATGATTGTCAATGCGACCATTTATTGTTATACTAGATCCGACACAAAATTGTCAAATTTTATGGGAGGTCGGTTGGTGCGATGGGTGTGCGCTTTTTGAAAGTGAGCGTCATTTATTTCATTTTGGCGATGGGGCTTGGTCTTTATATGTCCTTAGCCGGCGATCATACGCTCACGGGTGTTCATGTGCATGTCAACTTGATAGGCTGGTTGTCTCTCGCGGTATCGGGCATCGTGTACGTACTGTTTCCGAAGGCGGATCATAACGGGTGGGCGAAAGCCCAATTTTGGCTTATGAATGTCGGCTTGATTATTATGATGGGAGCATTGATTGCGTTGCTGGCGACAGGCTCGGGAATGCCATGGGGACCGATCGTCGGCGCCGGGGGAATTCTTATTATCCTTGGAGCGTTATGTTTTGTCATTAACCTGTATTCCAACGTGCGCATCGCAGACATTCGTCATTCAACGAAAACCAACCTCAAAGCATAGTTTTACAAAAAAAATCCAAGCTTGGCCGGCCGGCCGAGCTTTTTGTTATTGGCGGAACTTCCACACATTACATAGGTAACGCATATACAGAGTATGATATACTATAGTATGTATTTCTAGTATATATTATTTTCTATATAGAGAGAGGTGACGTTACGTGAAGTTGCGTCTGTTGCCATTGGTTATTACGGTTGCCGTATCCGGACTCGTTCTGTTCGGCGGCTGGTTCTTATATCAAAATGTGGCGGTGCAAAACCCGCTTGTAAATAAAGTGAGACAAATATCCGCAGTGAAGCATGCCGATGCCGAATTTACCCGCGATCAAGTTCGCGTGAAGTTGGAATTGGAGCCGGAAGCCAGCCTGCGCGAAATCGTGCAGCGCATTGAGAAGGATGGCAAAGGCATCATCGGCGACCGCAAGCTTCATGTGGAAGTCACGAACGGCTCTTCCGCTGCGTTGGATCAATGGTGGTCGAGCGCGCTGTTCCCTGTCGCCGAAGCGATGGAGACGAAGCATTATACGCAAATTCCTGAAACGCTGGAACAATTAAGCGCAGGGCATTCGAATTTGAAGGCGTCAACCGAAATGGACGACATGAATGTGTATGTATCGCTAACCGACGGAAATGCAAGCAAATTCGTTATTTTGCCGCGTCAAGGCGAGAGGATGGGAGTGTGGCCCAATGCGTAAATGGGGCAAAGAAATCGCCATTGGCTTCGCACTCGTTTTCATATCCTTCCTCGCTTTTATCGGGGTGAATTTGGCTCCGTTCGCCATCGTTGCCGTCTTGCTCGTCGCTCTGTTTCTCTTTATGAATATGCGCGGCGGCATCACGGTAGGCGCGTCGAACGGACGCAACAATCCGAGCAAAAAGCCGACCTTCCTTACGTTCGAGCAAATTGGCGGACAAGACCGGGCCAAGCAGGAACTGATCGAAGCGCTTGATTTTCTCGTTCGTTATGAAGAAATTCGGAAATTCGGCATTCGCCCGTTAAAAGGCATATTGCTGACCGGGCCTCCGGGAACGGGGAAGACGCTGATGGCGAAAGCGGCGGCGCATTACACCAATTCCGTCTTCGTCGCCGCGTCCGGCAGCGAATTCGTCGAGATGTACGTCGGCGTCGGCGCGGGCCGCATCCGCGACCTGTTCAAACAGGCGCGTTCCCAAGCGTTGAAAGAAAAACGCGAGAACGCGATCATTTTCATCGATGAGATCGATGTGATCGGCGGCAAACGCGAAGGCGGACAGCAGCGGGAATACGATCAAACGTTGAATCAGCTGCTGACCGAAATGGACGGCATATACTCCGCGAATACGCCGCGCATTTTGCTGATTGCCGCGACGAACCGCAAAGAAATGCTGGACAGCGCCTTACTCCGTCCGGGTCGGTTCGACCGCCATATTCAGGTGGATTTGCCGGATAAAAAAGGGAGAAAGCATATATTGGAGCTGCATGCGGATAATAAACCGCTTCACCACGAGGTCAATTTGGACAAAGTGGCCGAAGAGTCGTTCGGCTTCTCCGGAGCGCAGTTGGAAAGCGTGATGAACGAAGCCGCCATCTACGCCATGCGCGAAGATAAAGAATTTGTCGAGCAGCGCCATTTGTCGCTTGCGATCGATAAAGTGATGCTGGGAGAGAAAACGGATCGGGAAGCGACTTACGAAGAGAAGCGGCGCGTTGCGGTGCATGAGCTTGGCCACGCCGTCGTCGCCGAAATCGTCCGCCCGAACAGCGTATCCCAAGTCGCGCTCAGTCCGCGCGGGCAGGCGCTCGGCTTTGTCAGACACCAGCCGCAGCAGGATCAATATTTGTACACGAAAGATTTCCTGGAGAAGCAAATCATGATTGCGCTCGGCGGCGCGGCGGCGGAGGAAATTTTCTACGGCGGCCGAAGCACCGGCTCGACGAACGATTTCGAGCAGGCGTTGAACATCGTGCAAACGATGATGAAGTCGGGTTTGACGAATTTGGGCATCGTCGACGTGCAAATGGTCACGAAGGAAGAGCTGATGAAAGAAAACGCCGCAATATTGGAAGAGTTGATGGATAAGACAAAGCGGCAGTTAGAGGAGCATATCGATGTGTTCCATCACTCGCTCGATTTGCTGATGAACGAAGAAATACTTTCCGGCGAGCAATTTCGACGAATTTTTTGTGAACACAAACAATTACCAGCCTAATTTTGCGCTGGTTTTTTGTTATAATTAACATATCCATGATAAGATAGAGACGAGAGAAAAAGATAATGGATAGGAAAGCGAAAGGATGGAGAAAGAAACGATGTTCTTCAAAAAAATAGGCGTTATCGGCGGCGGAACGATGGGACAAGGGATCGCGGAAATGCTGGCCGTGAAAGGGCTGGATGTGCTCTTGGTCGAGCAGACCCGCGACAAATTAGATCACGCGTATCAAATGATCGAGACGAGTTTGGATAAGCAATTGGAGAAATGGGCGATTACGCTCGCCGAGAAGAAGCTCATTCTGTCACGGATTCATAAAGTCGATCATTTTGCCGAGTTGGGTTCTTGCGATATGGTCATCGAATCGATATCGGAAGATCTGGAAGCGAAGAAGAGGGTATTCGCCGAATTGGACACGGTTTGCCCAAGCCATATTATACTTGCGAGCAATACGTCCACATTAAGCTTGACGGAACTTGCCAGCTCAACGAAGTATCCGGAACGGGTTATCGGCATTCACTTTATTTATCCGGTTTCGAAAGTGGATTTGGTGGAATTGGTTCGCGGCTTGAAAACGTCGGAAGACACATTTCTGGAAGCGAAACGGTTCGTGGAAGAAGTGATCTCGAAAAAAGGCATCATGGTTTACGAATCTCCGGGTTTTGTTACGACGCGGATTATTTGTACGCTCATTAACGAGGCGCTTCATGCTTTGCAAGAAGGCGTAGCTTCCGCCCAAGATATCGACGACGCAATGCGGATCGGCTATGCCTTCCAGCACGGCCCGTTCGAAATGGCGGACCGTTTCGGGCTCGATTCCGTATTGGCCGCAATGGAACGGATGTTCAGGGAATTCGGGGACATTAAGTATCGTCCCGCCGTATTGTTGAAAAAGATGGTGCGTGCCGGCAACTTAGGCGTAAAAACGGGCGAAGGATTTTTCAGATACGATAAGGATGGGGACAGAATATGAAAATACTAGTTATTAACGCAGGCAGCTCTTCTCTAAAATATCAATTGTACGATATGAAAGACGAAAGCGTCTTGGCGAAAGGTTTGGTCGAGCGGATCGGCATGGATTCCTCGATACTGAAGCACGAACCGGCGGGCCGCGCGGAAATAAGCGAAGTAAGCGAAATTTTGGACCATACGACGGCGGTGCGCAAAGTGTTGGACATTTTGACGGATGAGGAGCACGGCGTCTTATCCTCCGTATCCGAAATCGAAGCGGTCGGACATCGCGTCGTGCACGGCGGGGAAGCTTTCAAAAGCTCTGTGCTTGTAGATTCCGCCGTGAAGTCGGAAATTCGCAGCTTGTTCGACTTGGCTCCGCTTCACAATCCGCCGGCGATGATGGGCATTAAAGCGACCGAATCGAATATGCCCGGCATTCCGCAGGCGGTCGTATTCGACACGGCCTTTCATCAAACGATGCCGACGAAGGCGTATCTTTACGCGATCCCGAGAGTATTGTATAAAAAGCATAAAATCCGCCGTTACGGTTTTCACGGGACATCGCATGATTACGTCAGCAAGAAAGCGGCCGAATATCTCGGACGCCCGCTCGATCAGCTGAAAATCATTACTTGCCATATCGGGAACGGGGCCAGCTTGACGGCCGTGCGCTACGGGGATTCGGTAGATACGAGCATGGGAATGACCCCGCTTGAAGGTTTAATGATGGGGACGCGCAGCGGCGATCTCGATCCGGCGATCGTGCCGTTTACGATGAACAAGGAAGATTTGACCTTGAACGAGGTTAATTCGATGCTGAACAAGCATAGCGGGCTGCTGGCGATTTCCGGAGTCAGCAGCGATATGCGCGAAATAATCGACGGCATGGAAGAAGGAGACGCCAACTCCAAGCTTGCTTTCGATATGTACGAATATCGCATCCGCAAATATATCGGCGCCTATACGGCGGCGATGGACGGTGTCGACGCGATCGTCTTCACGGCCGGGGCGGGCGAGAATGCCGTCGTGCTTCGCCAGCGCATTTGCGAGCAGTTGACGTTCCTCGGCGTCGAACTTGACGCGGAGGCCAATCTGGTTCGCTCGAAAGAGCCGCGCCGCATATCGACGGCGAATTCGAAAGTCGAAGTGCTTGTCGTGCCGACGAATGAAGAATTGATGATCGCGCGCGATACGAACCGGCTCGTTCTGGAAGCACAAAACAAATCGTAAGGGAGTACGATGTCGATGACGAATAAAAGCGTAATATCCGATTGCGGCCGCCATGTCGGCCAAACGGTTACGATCGGCTGCTGGGTGCATAACAAGCGTTCCAGCGGGAAAATCCAATTTCTGCAGCTGCGTGACGGAACAGGTTATATTCAAGGCGTTGTCGTCCGCAGCGAAGTATCGGACGAACTGTGGGAATCGGTCAAAAGCTTGACGCAGGAAAGCTCGCTATACGTTACCGGAATCGTGCGCGAAGAGCCGCGCAGCCAATCTGGATACGAACTAACGGTAACAGGGGTGGACATCATTCATTTGACGGAGGATTATCCGATCACGCCGAAAGAGCATGGCGTCGATTATTTGATGGACCGCCGCCATTTATGGATCCGTGCCCCGCGGCAGCGGGCGATTCTCGTCATTCGCGCGCAAATTATTCGGGCGATCCAGCAATTTTTCGACGAACGCGGATTTACGCTCGTCGATCCGCCGATCTTGACGCCCTCGTCTTGCGAAGGAACGACGAATCTGTTCCATACGAAATATTTCGAAGAAGACGCGTACTTAACCCAAAGCGGGCAGCTGTACATGGAAGCGGCGGCGATGGCGCTCGGGAAGGTATATTCCTTCGGGCCGACGTTTCGCGCCGAGAAGTCGAAGACGCGCCGGCATCTAATCGAGTTCTGGATGATCGAACCGGAGATGGCTTTCGTCGATCACGAAGAAAATTTGCGGGTACAGGAACAATTCGTTTCCTATGTCGTACAATCGGTATTGCAGCATTGCCGCAAGGAACTGGAAACGCTTGGCCGCGACATTTCGAAGCTGGAAAGCATCAAGGAGCCTTTTCCGCGCATTACGTATGACGAGGCGATCGAGTTTTTGCATGGACAAGGATTCGATATTCCTTGGGGCGAAGACTTTGGCGCGCCGCATGAAACGGCGATTGCGGAAAAATACGACAAACCGGTATTCATCACCCACTACCCTACGCAAATTAAAGCGTTCTATATGAAGCCGGATCCGAATCGCCCCGAAGTCGTCTTATGCGCCGATATGATCGCGCCGGAAGGATACGGGGAAATCATCGGCGGATCGCAGCGGATCGACGATCCGGAATTGCTCGCGGAACGTTTTCAAGAACATGAGCTTTCGACGGAAGCGTACCAATGGTATTTGGATTTGCGCAAGTACGGTACGGTGCCGCATTCGGGATTCGGCCTCGGCTTGGAACGGACGGTCGCCTGGATTTGCGGTTTGGACCACGTCCGCGAAACGATACCTTTCCCGCGGATGCTGTATCGGTTGTATCCGTAACGAGCGTTGTGCATATATAGAGAACAGCAAGGGAGGCCGATATTTCGGCCTTCCGTTTCATATATCGGTTCGGGGAGGAGCATCGAAGTGAGCGAAGAAATGTGGAAGGCGTATGCCAAAGGAATTTCATCCGGCATGGAAGAAGGCGGCGTGAATATTCCGTATGCGCTCTTGCGTCATTACCGCAAATGGAAGCTAAGCGATACGGAAGTGATGCTGCTCATCCATTTATCCGGCTTTAAACAGCGGGAGCAGAAAGATTTTCCGACGATCGAGGAACTGCAGGAGCGAATGGGCGCCGATCCGGAAATGACGATTCAGGCGCTGCAGCGCTTGATGAAACTCGGATTTCTAACGATAGATGAAGATATCGATCCCGATACGAACATTCAGTATGAAAGCTATAATTTATCCGGTTTATATGACAAATTGGGAGAAAGCGTTGCGGAGGAGGCAAGGCTGCGGAAGCAGCGGCGACGGCAGGAAGCCGTGCCGCAGGCGGCAGCGCTTCAAACGGAAAGCGAAACGGAAAGCGCCAATTTGTTTACGATTTTCGAACAGGAATTCGGCCGGCCGCTATCGCCGATGGAATGCGAGACGATTGCCGGTTGGATCGATAAAGACCGTTATCCGGAACCGTTAATCTTGCTGGCGCTCAAGGAAGCGGTTTTTGCCGGCAAAGTTCATTTCCGTTACATAGACCGCATTTTGCTCGAATGGATGCGCAATCGCGTCCGCACTGTCGAAGAGGCGAAAGCCTATACCCAAAAGTTTCGTTCCGGAGGCAGAACGTAGCCGTTTCCTATTATCGCGATCGGCAATAATTGCCGGAATACCTCATAGACTAAGAAGACAATTTCTTATCTAAGGAGTGTGCTGTTATGAGGAAACTTCCTCAAGATCGACAGGAATTCGTAGGTGCTCCCCAACCGATTCGGGAGGACGGAGCGGGCGCGACCGATCCCGGTCCGCGCGACGTGCTGCGGGATATGCAAAATCCGGATTTATTGGTTCCGCCGCCGACGGATGCGGGCACGGTCCCCAACTTGAAATTTTCCTTCTCCGATACGCATATGCGGTTAGAGCACGGCGGCTGGTCGCGCGAGGTGACGGAGAGAGAATTGCCGATCGCCACTACGTTATCCGGCGTGAACATGCGCCTGACGCCCGGCGGCGTGCGGGAATTGCACTGGCACAAGCAGGCGGAATGGTCGTTTATGATTTACGGACGGGCCCGGATTACGGCGGTCGATCAAGACGGGCGAAACTTTATTGCCGATGTGGGCGTAGGCGATCTATGGTACTTTCCTCCCGGCGTGCCGCATTCGATTCAAGGGCTGGAGGAAGGATGCGAGTTTCTGCTCGTATTCGACGACGGCAAATTTTCCGAGAACGACACGTTTACAATTTCCGACTGGTTTGCGCATACGCCGAAAGATGTGCTGGCGGCCAATTTCGGCGTGCGGGAAAGCGCCTTTGCGCATATTCCTTCCAAGCAGGTGTACATGTATCAGGCCAAGGTGCCGGGGGCGATCGCAACCCAGCAAATCATGAGCCCTTACGGCACGGTGCCGAAGAGCTTTATGCATCGTTTGCTTGCTCAGCAGCCGAGCCGCACTCCCGGCGGTTCGGTCCGTATTGTCGACTCCTCCAACTTTCCCATCTCTACGGCCATCGCTGCGGCGCTGGTCGAGATTAAGCCTGGGGGGATGCGGGAGATGCATTGGCATCCGAATAACGACGAGTGGCAATATTATCTTTCGGGCCAAGGGCGGATGACCGCCTTTGCGGCGGACGGCACGGCCCGTACGTTCGATTACAGGGCAGGCGACGTCGGGTATGTTCCGTTCGCTTTCGGTCACTATATTCAAAATACCGGAGAACAAACATTGTGGTTTCTGGAAATGTTCAAAAGCGACCGTTTCGCGGATATATCGCTGAATCAATGGATGGCGCTTACCCCGCGCGAACTGGTTCAAGATACGCTGCGCGTCGGACCGGAACTAATGAATGCGCTCCGCAAAGAGAAATGGCCTGTCGTCAAGTATTCGTCCCAATGAGAAAGCCATTTGCCGTCCGCGACATAAAAAAGCTTTACATCCGGCAAGGAAATAGGATATTATTAAATTAGAATTATTCTAAATAACTTGTTTCAAACGCTGGAAACCAGGGAGGTACGTTTCAACCATGACGATAGCGGAACGGCTTGATAAAATAAATCGGCAATTGTCGGGCGAAGGTTATAAATTGACGCCGCAGCGCGCTTCGACGCTGCAAGTGCTGCTGGAGAACGAAGAAGATCATTTAAGCGCAGAAGAAGTGTTCATGCTTGTTAGAGACAAATCCCCCGATATCGGGCTGGCTACGGTATATCGAACGCTTGAATTGCTCAGCGAACTGCGAATCGTAGAGAAGATGAATTTCGGCGACGGAGCGGCGCGCTTCGACTTGCGCAGCGACGACCATGAACATATGCATCATCATTTAATTTGTACCGAATGCGGTGCGGTGGAAGAAATTAAAGACGATTGGCTGGTTGCGATGGAGAAACGCATCGAACGGGAATTCGGATTTACGGTATCCGATCATCGGCTCGATTTTTTCGGCCATTTCCATCAATGCCAAAACGGCGGATGCGAGAAAAACTCCAACCGGGGCCATTCGGCCGTAAGCAATCGCGTTTAGCAGAAATTTTTGCATCATCATGGAAAAACCTTTCAACCTTTTCGAAAGGTTTTTTTATTTTACAAATTGACTTTCATTCAATCTGTCAGATATACTATTCCAATAGATCAGAAAGAGGGAGAGACCATGAAGAGTAGATCTGATAATCGCAATTCCCCATTGTTTTTATTGATGGTGAATATGTTCATTGCCATGCTTGGCATCGGATTAATTATTCCGGTACTGCCGGAGTTTTTGAAAGAATTCAACGCAGGCGGCCAAACGGCCGGATATTTGGTGGCGGCCTTCGGGTTAACGCAGTTTATTTTCTCGCCGATCGGCGGGGAATGGTCGGATAAATACGGGCGGAAAAAGTTGATCATTGCCGGACTGGCTTTATTCTCGATCTCCAATTTATTATTTGCGATCGCTTCGCATGTATGGCTCCTTTACTTTGCCAGGTTGCTCGGCGGAATCGGGGCGGCGGCGATGATCCCTTCGATGATGGCTTATGTGGCCGACACGACGACGGAGGAAAAGCGGGGAAAAGGCATGGGACTGCTAGGAGCGGCCATGTCGCTCGGATTCGTCATCGGTCCGGGCATCGGCGGATTTCTAGCCGAACTGGGATTGCGCGCTCCTTTTTACGTGTCCGCCTGCGTGGGCGCACTCGCGATGTTGTCGTCGCTGGCGTTTTTGCCGGAATCGTTGCCGAAGGAGAAGCAACTGGAAAATCGCAATATTCAGGTTGCGAAGGAAAGTCTGTTCCGTCAATTCGCGCGTTCCTTTAAAGCGCCTTATTTCGTACTGCTCATCCTAGTGTTTACACTTACATTCGGGCTCGCTAATTTTGAAGCGATCTTCCCGCTGTTCGTCGATCACAAGTACGGATTCAGCGCAAGGGAAATTTCAATCCTGATCACATGCGGAGCGTTAGCCGGCGTCGTTATTCAAGCGTTGTTGATCGATAAATTAATTAAACGCTTCGGCGAGAAAACATTAATTAACCTGACCTTTATTTTATCCGCCATTGCGCTCGTCGGCATGCTGCTGTCGGGACAATTCTGGTACGTCATGCTCGTGACGCTCTTTTTCTTCACGTTCACCTCGATTATGCGGCCTGCCATCAATACGCTGTTGTCGAAGATGGCGGGGGAGGAACAGGGCTTTGTCGCAGGCATGAACAATGCGTATATGAGCTTGGGCAATATTTTCGGACCTGCGCTGGCGGGCATTTTGTTCGACACGCATGTCAATTTCCCGTATATGTTCGGCGCGCTCATTCTTGTGGGCAGTTTGGCGCTTTCCCTAACTTGGAACAGACGGAACCGTTCCGCCGTTGCCGCGACCGTTTCCGGAGCGCCGGCGAACGTGCCGAACTCGACGAATTCATAATGCCTATGAACGTTCGTTAGGAGTGAATCGTTGTGCCGAGAAATGTCGAGAGAGACCGCGAATGCAGAAAAGAGCGATGCGATCAAATATTGGAAGCGGCTGTCCAATTGTTCTCCGAAAAGGGGATAGCCGCCACCAAAATTTCGGACATCGCCAATAAGGCCGGCATGAGCCACGGCCTCATCTATAACTATTTTCAATCCAAGGAAGAAATTTATATATCGATCGTCGACAACAGCCTTAGCGGGTTGAAGCGAAATATCGAGCAAGTGCAGCCCCTTCGCATGGACCCGCAGCAAAAATTAACGCGTCTGCTTGATACGATGGATTGCCGTCCGTTTCAGGAGGCGATGTTTCAGCATATTTTTATCGACCAATTGCTCGTATCCGAGACCGTGTCCCCTGCGTTGAAACATTCCGTGAAATCGAAAATGCTTGCAAACGTGCATGCCGTTTCGACGATCATCCGGGAAGGGCAAGCCTCGGGCCAGTTTGTCGACGGCGATCCGCGCGAACTCGCCTATTATTTGTTGACGCTAATCCAATCGTTCGTATTTGCCGAAGCGAGAGGAGCGCAATTTATTCGGCAATCGATGAGCGGGCATCTCATTCGGTTTTTTCTGAAATGAGGCCGTTCGCAACGAGAAATTCCCGCGCGACGACGTCGGCTTTATGGCCGATATCGACTTTGACGTTCATTTCCCGCATTTTTTCTTCGGTTATGGCGCCTTTCAAAGGCGCGAGGGCGTCCGCAATCTCCGGATATCGATTCAATAAGTCTTCCCGTACGACCGGACCGGCGTCATAGGGAGGGAAAAAATGTTTATCGTCTTGAAGCAGCGTCAAGTGATGAATGTCGACCTGCCCGTCGGTCGAATAGGCGCTGACGACATCGGTATCGCCCTGGCCGATCAATCGGTACATAATGCCTTGATCCATCCCTTTCACCCGTTTAAACTTCATTTGGTACATTGCCTGCAATCCCGGGTAGCCGTCCGGACGGTCGAGAAAATCGAAAGGAACGGCAAAGTCGAGCTCGGCCGCCACTTTCGCCAAATCGCTGTATGTCTTCAATTGATATTGTTCCGCCGTTTCGGGGCGTACCGCAAGAATATATGTGTTGTTGAAGCCGAACGGTTCGAGAAATTGCAATCGATCCCGCTTCAGCAATTCCCTCGTTCGCGCCAGCGTTTCTTCCGACGAACCGGTTTTCTCCTGATAATAGTTGGTCACGATCGTTCCGGTATACTCCGGGTAGATTTGAATATCGCCGGTTTTGAGCGCCGTCCAGGCAACATTCGATCCCCCTAAATTCATTTTGCGGTTCACGGTCAGCCCGGTTCGGTTTTCAATGAGATCGGCCATCATATGCGCCAAAATAATGTTTTCGGTAAAATTTTTCGAGCCGACCGTAATATTCGCGTTTCGGACGCTGCCTGTTTTATTTTCCGTATTCCCGCAAGCCGGCAGCGAGACGGCCAATAACGCCGCCAGCAGCGCAGCACACCATCGCTGCATTGCACCTGTTCGATTCATGTCGTTCCTCCGTCCAAAGCGCCGGGTTAGATTTTTAAACCGCGCGGCGTCGTTGCGCGTTCCACCATGCCGAGCAAATAATCGATCAGCAAAGCGAGCAACGCCGCCGGCAGCGCTCCAAGAAAAATAAGCGCATCGATATTTCTGGTAATGCCCAAGAAGATAAATTCCCCGAGACCTCCGGCGCCGATGAACGCCGCGAGCGTCGCCGTTCCGATATTGATAACCGTTGCCGTGCGGATTCCGGCCATAATGACGGATAGAGCGAGCGGCAATTCGATGCGGAATAAGATTTGGCTTTGCGTCATCCCCATCCCGCGGGCCGCCTCGATGACGGAAGGATTGACGTCTTTAATTCCGGTAAACGTGTTGCGGATAATCGGCAGCAGGGAATAGAGAAATAATGCGGCGACCGCCGTTCGCGTGCCGATGCCGAAGAGCGGAATCATGAATCCGAGCAGCGCCAGGCTCGGGATCGTCTGCAATATGCTGGCCACGCCGAGCACCCAGCCTTTCAAAGATGGAACGCGGGAGATGAGAATGCCGGCGGGAATGCCGATCACGATCGCGATCAGCATCGAGAGAAGGACGAGAATAATATGCTGTCCTATCGCCGCAATCAATTCGTTCCAGCGAAGCGTAAATTGAGTGGCTAATTGCTGCCATAACGTTCCGTTCATTCTTGATGTTCACCTCCGGCCCAATGGCTTGCAAACGTCGTGAGCAGCGTACCGCGCGTCACGATGCCGACGATTTTGCGATTTGCGTCGACGACGGGAATAATGCCATGCTTGGCCGACGAAATCGCCATCAGCGCGTCTTTGGCGGATGCCGTATCGAGCAAGGAAGGCTCGGCGGGACGGACAAGCTCCTCGATCGTCTTCGCTTTATTGATATTTTGCAACACGTCATATGCCGAAACGATGCCGAGCAGCGTTCCGTCTTCTTCGACGGCAAGCAGCGTATACGTTCTGCGCTGTCTCATATAAGCAATCGCTTTTTCCAGCGACCGGTCTTTCCGGACAAGCGCCGGATCGGTTCGAATAATATCGATAACAGGGATATATTCCGGATTTTGATAAATCCGCTTCTGCCCGATAAACTGTTCCACAAACCCGTGCGCTGGTTCCCGTAGCAGCGTTTCCGGACTTTCCATCTGCACGAGCGACCCGTCTTTCATGACCGCGATGCGATCGCCGAGCTTAAGCGCTTCGTCCATATCATGCGTAACGAATATGATCGTTTTTTTCATTTCTTGCTGCAGCTTCAGCAATTCATCCTGCAGTTGTTCTCTTGTGATCGGATCGAGCGCGCCGAACGGTTCGTCCATTAGCACGATTTCGGGATCCGCGGCCAAAGCGCGAGCTACGCCGACACGCTGCTGCTGACCGCCCGACAGTTCCTTTGGATACCTCTTGGCGAATACGGCCGGGTCCAATCCTACCAAGTCCAGCATTTCTTTGACTCTCTGTTTCTTTTTGGCGGCGTCCCAGCCTTTCAAATCGGGCAGCAGTCCGATATTTTGCTCGATCGTGTAATGAGGGAACAGGCCGGTTTGCTGGATGACATAGCCGATACTTCGCCGCAACTTTACCGGGTCTTCCTTCGTAATGTCTTTGCCGTTAATCGTAATGACGCCTTCCGTGTGAGGAATCAGGCGATTGATCATTTTCATCGTCGTCGTTTTGCCGCAGCCGCTTGGCCCGATGAAAATGATAAATTCCCCGCGGTTGATTTCAAAATTCAAATCGGAAACGGCTTGAAATCCGTCGGGATACGTTTTGCCGACATGCTCGAACCGCAGCATCGTTATACCCTCCCTATGCCTAAGCGTTATTTGGTACGCAAGGAATATGCCGCTATTTTCCCCTGAGGGGAGAGGTCTTATTCAGGAGCAGGCAGGCATCCGCTTGGATTTGGCCGGAGCGCAAAAAAACGCTAAGCTGAAGTGCAGCCTAGCGTTCGGATCGTTCGCATGTATTCTATTAAAGCCTTGCGCCGTCACATGCCGCTTCGAGCCGATTTTAGCAGTTCCCAGCGGTAGACGTATTCGAACAAAAATTCGAAAGATTCCAGATGCCGTTTCGCTTCAAAGGCGTTGGCGCCCCAAGCGCAAATGCCGTGCTTGCGGATCATAATGCCCGGAATGCGCGGATCGAGTTTCGGGCCGATGCAAGGCACGATCTTCGAAATGTCGGCATAATTGGGGACGATCGGAATATCGATATGCGCTTCTTCTTCCCATATGTTGAAGCCTTTAATCAGCTCCACGCCGTCCACGGGAATCGAGCCGCGTTCCCAGAACCATTCGGATACGATATTGTTGAATACCGTATGTACGTGGAAGATCGCGCCGCATCCGGTTAGCCGGTAAATTTCGCTATGGATCGCCGTTTCCGCGCTTGGCTTCAATTGCGTCGTTTCGCATGCTTTGCCCTGCGCGTCGACGAACAGGAAATCTTCCGGCGTATTCGCCGATTTGTCTTTGCCGCTGGCCGTAATGGCGAAATGAAACCGGTCCGGTTCATAGTCGCCGACGCGAACCGATAAATTGCCGCTCGTGCCGGCGAACCAATTGCGAGCCGCGAACGTCGTCTTGATGTCGCGCAATTCGGCCAGCGCGCGTTGCTTCGCTTCTAGAGGTATATTCGCAAAGGTCATTCTATTTCCCTTTCTTCTGATTGTTTACTTTACTAGTTGAATAGGAGAGCTTTCATATAGATGTATTTTTAGTTTAGAATATTACAGCCTATAAAGAAACAAATATGCTCTATGGTAAATTAATCGCATAAAAACTTACGAGTTGTATAATTATAAAGATAACAAATAATATAATAAGTATGGTATAAATTACATTGCTTTTTTTTTGTCTAGTATAAATTAAATTAATCTTAGATTCTATTGTTGAAAGGCGATCATTAACATTTTGATTCTTTGTATCTTCTGACAAAATAATATTCCTCCTAATAATAAATTTTAATACTATTATACTCCGTTTTGACTCCAATATACCAAAAATTTAATAAATAACCCTCCTAGTAGAAGGGTTATTTATTAATAATATATCCAAACTTAATCAACATATAGAAGGGGATTAATATGTGAATTATCGAATCTATCTGAAATAATAAGAATTATTATATTTTAAATTTGCATCAATTGTTATTAGTAGTAAAATAAGAAGAAACAGAGTCGTTTTGAACGTCAAAATTCAGATATTGTGTTGCACTTCCAGTGTGATATGGTTTATATGTCCACTGCAGATATGCTCTAGCACTTTGAGACTGAGTTTCATATTTGCGTAAAATGGTGGGACCGTTTATATCTTCGATTGTACCAATTTGCGCTCTGACTTGTGGCTGATAAACATCATTAATATAGTCATATCCACCTGTTACTAGGGTGTAGTCAGCATAAAAACTTGCATCGACGACACCGTTACCCCCCTCAACTTTCAAGCCATAGTAGGTACAGTAACCACTACCACAAGAAGAGCCACCCATTGGGTTAATTTTCCCATTTTTATTAACAATATCATTAAATGTAATAGTAGTTTGACTTACTGACCCGTCTGGGAAAGTTGTTTTGGCTATCAGAACTTTATTACCAGAATAAACTTTATAAAATTTTTTAGTCTCCCCAGTATTTATTTTATCGGGATTCATAGAATCCCAAGCCTCACCATTAAGTAATTTTTCAATTAATTTATCTTGAGTTTCCTTATTGACCCCCATTTTGACCAAATTAGATTTGATGTTTGCGATACTTTCATCGGAGATCGATTTTGACGTTTCTGCGAAAGCACTACTAAATGAAAAAGAAAAAATAACTACAGAAAAGAGAAGAGCCGTCAATTGTTTAATGATAACTTTCATCGATTATTACCTTCATAGTATTAGTTTAGTTTATACATTATACTTAGAAGTAAAATCTTTGATGTAAACCAACAACGTTTACGAATATTTTATAACTAAACCATAATATCACCTCTTTTGATAATATTAGTAAAATAATAACATATTATTCCGGAGATTTTTAGTGACTTTGGTCCTAAATATAATGCGTAATTCTACAATTTGTTATTTAAGGTTTCTCTCTCACGGTGAAGATTTTATATCATGAAGAACTGTTACTTATACAATTATTATAATTTTTTAGGAATGACATTTCCAAGCTGTTATAATGTCGTAAAAATTTTCGTACGGAACATGGGGGAGTCCAAGCTGCTCGCATTTCTCCGTCAAATGCGAACGGGCATAGACGTGATCGACGAGCTTGGCGCCGGCAAAATCGGTGACGCTGTCGCCGATCAGAATCCGGTCGTAACGCTCTGCCGGAAAGCGGCGTATAATCGTCGTTTTGCACATTCCGCAATCGTTAGTACAAGGTTTCTGACATTGATGCGGCCAAGTGATGCGGATTCGTTCCCCGCTGAAATCACTGCCGTTGCAAAAAATATGATCTTCCGGAATATCGAAAGGCGCAAGAATCGGATAGACGAAAAAATCGATTCCGCCGCTCGTGACATAAAACTCGATGCCGCGCTGCCGGCAAAACGCGAGAAACTCGCCGAAGCCTTCGCGGATGCGCGCCTGGCTTAAGGCGAAATCCACTACTTCCTTCTTGGAAGAGGAGGGAAGGAGCTCGAACAACTCGCCGACGCCGCGGCGAATCGATTTCCGTTCGCCCATAATATCTTGAACGATCGGTTCCCAGCCTTCGGGATTAAAATGTTTAATAATCGCGAGAATATTGTCGTTAACCGTAATCGTGCCGTCAAAATCGCAGAAGACGACAGGTTGTTTGCGCGAATTCATTGTTTAACCCCCCAGGCATCGATCGCTGCGCGCAGCTCCGGATAATTGGCGGCGTATTGCTGCAACGGCACCCCGTTCAACGTGGCGTCGATCGCTTGCGCAAACGCCCGCCCACCGGCCGCCGTTCCTTGCGGGTGGCCGTGAATGCCGCCTCCGGCATTGACGACGACATCGGTTCCGAAATCCCGGATAATGAGCGGGACAAGTCCGGGATAGATGCCGGCGGAAGGAACCGGGAAGCTGGACCGCAGCGGCAAATCCGGCGTCGTAAGCGCCTCTTTGACCGCGATGTTCTCTTCCTTCGGCATTACGACCGAACCGTAAGGGGAAGGGAACAGCGCAAGATCGGCCCCGGCGAGACGCATTAGCTTGCCGAGCAGGAGCGAGGCGGCAATCCCGTAATGCGGCGACGGGTACAGCGCCCCGGCGAGGGCCGGATGGGCCGCGATCGGGATATTGATCTCCGGATCGGCGCTTAATTCATGGAGCGCGTCGAATCCGTACGAAAGCACATTGAACAGCAGGGCGTTCGCGCCCGCGTCGATCGCTTTCTTCGCTTGCGACGCCAGCTTCGACGTTGGGCCGGTCAAATTGACGGCGTACAGCAGCTTTTTGCCGGTTTGCGATTCCGCCTGCCGGGCGGCTTCCATGCATACCCGAACCCTTTGCTCGATCGGAGTCAGCGGGTTCTCGAACAATATTTCATCGTCTTTAATGAGATCGACGCCGCCGAGCGCCTGCTGGTAGAACTGTTCCCGCAATCCGTCCAAATCGTAGCCGATGACCGATTTGAAAATGCTCATGAGCAAAGGCCGTTCCTTGATTCCGAGCAAGCCGCGGACGCCTTCGATGCCGAATTTCGGCCCCGGGAATCCGGCGAGGAACGATTCGGAAAATTCCAGGTCGAGCAATTTGATTTTGCCGTCCATCGACAGTTTGCCGAATACGGTGACGAGCAGGGCGGGGATATCGCGGCTGAAATTAATGTCCGGGTAGGCGATCCGGATGTCGGCGTAACGTTCTCCCGTATTCGCGTCTTCATGTTCCGCGACCGAAACGACTTGGCCCAAATGGCGGCGCATCTGTTCTTTTTTGGTCTCCGGCAGTTCCGTCCAGCTGCCGACCGTCAATCCGACGGCGATGGATAACGCTTTTTTCTGAAAATCCGCTTTCGGATCGAAACAACGGTACGTGGCAATGCATACTGAACTCAAATCGATTCCCTCCCGATCTCGGCTCCGATTTCGCCGGCCCTTTCCGCCGAACGGTGTACGGCGCGTATGACGGCTTCCGAGAAATGATGGTGTTGCAGCACTTCGATCGCCGCCTGCGTCGTTCCGTTCGGCGACGTTACTTTGCGGCGCAAATCGGCCGGATGTTCTCCGGTCGACCGTACCATATGAGCGGCGCCGAGGAAAGTTTGCACCGTCAATTCCCGCGCCTGCTCGTGGGAAAGGCCGCCTTGCACCCCCGCTTCGATCATCGCTTCCATCATGAAATATACGTAGGCGGGGCCGCTGCCCGAAACGCCGGTCAAAATGTCGAGTTGTCGTTCCGGCACGACGGCAACCGTGCCGACGGCTTCGAACATGCCGACAGCAAGCCGCCGTTGTTCGTCCAGAGCCGAAGCGGAGAAGCTGAGGCCGGTCGCGCCGAGCCCGATGGTGCTCGAAGTGTTCGGCATGGCGCGGACGATCGGGCAGACGCC
Source organism: Paenibacillus sp. MSJ-34 (assembly GCF_018918005.1). Classification (GTDB taxonomy): domain Bacteria; phylum Bacillota; class Bacilli; order Paenibacillales; family Paenibacillaceae; genus MSJ-34. Next base: position 78,116 of record NZ_JAHLPR010000036.1, read on the forward strand.
GGCAACGAGCCGTTCCATCGTACCGATCGACATCCCGGCGATGACGGAGACGAGCAAATGGCCTTCCGTCAGGAGCGGCTGCAATTCGCGTAATGCGGCCGCGGCGTCCTTCGGCTTCATCGCCAGTACGATGACGTCCGCTTCCTGAAGCAGGCGCCGCTTGCGGTCCGATTCGTTCGCGGTTTCAACGCCGTACCGTGCGCGCAATTTCGCTAATCGGGCTTGATTGGAACGGTTGATCATCGAGATGTCGCGCGCCTCGGCCGTTTTCCGCTCCAGCAGGCCGCGCACGATCGCTTCCGCCATCGAACCCGCGCCGTAAAAGCATATTTTCCGTTCTTGCAATGCAGTCTCGTTCATTGCCTTCACTCCTTCGCTACTTCCGAATTTGCCCCGTACCGTAGATGCGGTACTTCTCCGACGTTAACGCGGGCAAGCCCATCGGGCCGCGGGCGTGCAGCTTTTGCGTACTGATTCCGATCTCCGCCCCGAAGCCGAATTCGAATCCGTCGGTGAACCGCGTCGACGCGTTATGATATACCGCCGCGGCGTCGACTTCCTGCATAAACCGGGCCGCATGTTCCGCATCCTCCGTGACGATGCATTCCGAATGCATCGTTCCGTAGCGGCGTATATGATCGAGCGCTTCGTCAAGCGATTCCACGATTTTGACGTTTAATACATAATCGTTGTATTCGGTCGCGTAATCTTGGTCTTCCGCCGCCTTGTCCACGCTTATGAGCGCCGCTGTTTTCGCGCATCCGAGCAATTCGACGTTCGCTTCCCGCAATTGGCCGGCTAGCGATTCGAGATGCCGGTTGGCGTAATGGCTATGCACAAGCAGCGTTTCCATGGCGTTGCAGACGGAAGGACGCTGCACTTTGGCGTTGATGGCGATTTGCTCGGCCATCGTTTGCTGCGCGGATGCGTCGATGAACGTGTGGCAAATGCCGGCGCCCGTTTCGATGACGGGAACGGTGGCGTTCTCCACGACGTTCCGGATCAGCGAAGCGCCGCCGCGCGGAATGATGACGTCAAGCAAGCCGTTCAGCTTCAACATTTCGTCGACCGAGCTGCGGTTCGGATCCTCGATCAATTGCAGGGCGTCTGCCGGGATTTCAGATTTCGCGAGCGCTTGATGGAGCACTTCTACGATGCGTTTATTGGAACTGAGCGCCGCGGACCCGCCGCGCAAGACGACGGCATTGCCGGTCTTAAGGCAAAGCCCGGCCGCGTCGACCGTCACGTTCGGGCGCGCTTCGTATATGATGCCGATCACGCCGAGAGGAACGCGGATTTTTTCGATTTGCAACCCGTTCGGTCGCTCGAACCGCTCCAAGATGTCCCCGACCGGATCGGGAAGCTCCGCGATTTGTCTCAAGCCTTCCGCGATCCCCTCGATCCGCTGGCCGTTCAATGCGATGCGATCGAGCAGCGAATCGCTCGTTCCTTGCGCTTTGCCTCGTTCCAAATCTTCGCGGTTCGCGGCGATGATCGACTCTTGTTCTTCCAACAGGGCGGCGGCCATCAGGCGGAGCGCCTCGTTTTTTTGCGGGGTGGCAAGCCGGTTCAAGACGCTTGCCGTTTCTTTGGCCAACCTCGCTTTTTCCCTAACTTCGCTCATTTCAGATTCCTCCTCTAATGTTTATTAAGCTTCTCGGAATTCACATTCCGTTGCAGACTCTAGCTTCCTAGCTAGGGTCTTCTATTGTTTCACCCCCAAACATGGGGTGCGAACAAACATTCCTCTTGACTTTTCAAAATCACCCCAATAATCGCCGAGAAGGCTTTTTTTATTTCTAATGAATTGGGTGATTTTCATGAA
>NZ_JAHLPR010000037.1 GCF_018918005.1 Paenibacillus sp. MSJ-34
AGTGTATCCACATAATGTTGACTTGAACCGAACGAACTGGGAAACCTCCACTTTTTTACAGTCCGCGAGGCAGATCCACTATATTCAGTGTTTGATATTACGGGCTTTCGAAATTTAGGTTCAATAAGCTACGGAGGGCGAGTTATGGTAGTTTCCGTGCGCAAATGGTTGGAACGGCTGCGGTTTCTTATCCTTTTTGTCGCATTGACTTATTTGATGATTTACTTAATCGGATTGCTGAGCGATTGGATTGCGCCTGTCGACCGTTATCGCGAGCCTCAAGGCAAGGCGGTCAAAGTATTCCGGCAAGTACCGATGGAGGATTTAACCGCCGCTACGATGGCGGACCGGCTGCGGCTTTTCTATTGGTATGGAGAGTAAAATGCGCTGCGGGCAGGAAATCGGCGATCGTTGTTGAACTACTATTATGTGGTTGTTCAAATGCCAAGTCGACGTGATGGAATACGCATGTCAAGAACTACAAAATGTTTAGGAGTTTTCTTCGGATGAACGAACATTTGCAAGCCTTCATGCATTTTCTCGAAGAGGAAAAAGGCCTGTCCAGCAGCACTTTGAAATCATATGAAAACGATTTGCTGCAGTTTCTGCATTTTTTGCAGGAAAAGAAAGAAGTTGAGTCGATGTCCGACATCCATAAACCGGATATCGTTCAATATTTGTATGAATTGAAGCAGCGCGGACGCGCTACGGCGACGTTAAACCGCAACATTGTATCGATCCGCTCTTTTTTTCATTATTTGATCAAAGAAAGAGTTATCCAGCAGGATCCGGCGTTTGATCTGGAAACGCCGAAGTTGGTGAAGAAAGCGCCTGTCGTATTGTCGGTTGAAGAAATCGAACGGCTGCTCGAAGCGCCAAAGCCCGATACCGTTCAAGGCATTCGCGACAAGGCGATGCTCGAGACGTTATATGCGACCGGCATTCGGGTTTCGGAGTTGATCTCGCTCGATCTCGACCATATTTATCCCGATTTGGGCTTTATACGGTGCATCGGCAATCAGGGCAAAGAACGAATCGTTCCTCTGGGGCGGGTCGCTTCGCGCTGTTTGACCGTTTATTTGGAGCGTGCGCGGGAAAGTCTCTTGAAGGGAAGAAGCGGAGAGCGGGCGCTGTTTATCAATCAATTGGGCACAAGGCTGACGCGGCAAGGATTTTGGAAAATTATTAAAAAGCATGCGCGGGAAGCGGATATCGTCCACGATATTACTCCGCATACGCTGCGCCATTCCTTCGCCGTGCATTTGCTTGCGGGCGGCGCGGATTTGCGTTCGGTTCAGGAAATGCTCGGACATGCGGACATATCGACAACGCAAATTTATACGCAGATGGCGAAGAAGAGCATGAAGGAAGTATACGAGCAAGCGCATCCGCGCGCAGGCGCGAGATAGCTCGACATACAGACGAAGGAGATGAACAGCTTTGTTTAAACGAATTTGCGTAATCGTTCTGGACAGCGTAGGCATCGGCGAATTGCCCGATGCCGCGCACTTCGGCGATGCGGGAGCGCATACGCTCGGCCATATTATGGAGAGCGTCCCCGCTACGCGGCTCCCGAATATGGAGCGAATGGGGCTTGGCAATATAGCGCCGCTGCCTCATGTGAATCCCGCCGAATCGCCTTCGGCCTATTACGGGAAAATGGCCGAAGTATCGGTCGGCAAAGATACGATGACCGGACATTGGGAGATTATGGGACTGAAAATCGACACCCCGTTCAATACCTATCCGGACGGGTTCCCGCAGGAACTGCTCGACGAATTCGAACGGGAAACGGGACGGAAAGTGATCGGCAATAAACCGGCCTCCGGAACGGAGATCATCGTCGAGTACGGGGAAGAGCAAATGCGCACCGGCGCATGGATCGTCTATACGTCGGCGGACAGCGTATTCCAGATCGCCGCGCATGAAGACGTCATACCGCTCGACGAGTTGTACCGCGGATGCGAAATCGCGCGGAAGCTGACGTTGCGTCCCGAGTTTTCCGTCGGCCGCGTCATCGCCCGCCCTTATGTCGGCAAGCCCGGAGCGTTCACGCGAACGCCGAACCGGCACGACTATGCGGTGAAACCGCCGGAGCCGACGGTGATGAATACGTTGAAGGACGCCGGCAAGGACGTAATCTCGGTCGGCAAAATTAACGACATCTTCTCCGGGGAAGGCGTCACGGCGTCGCATCCGACGAAGAGCAACGCGGACGGCATTCAACAAACGCTCGCCGTTCTCGATTCGCCGTTCCAAGGATTGGCGTTCGTAAACTTGGTCGATTTCGACTCGCTGTACGGACATCGCCGCGACCCGGCCGGTTATGCGGCGGCGCTGGAGGAATTCGACCGCGCCGTTCCCGAATTGACGAAGCGGATCGGGCCGGATGATTTGCTTATGATTACGGCGGACCACGGAAACGATCCGACGCATGCCGGAACCGACCATACGCGCGAATACGTGCCGCTGCTCGTGTACAGCCCGTCGCTGAAGCAGCCGGCATCGCTCGGCGTTCGGGCGACGTACGCCGATGTCGCCGCGACGATCGCGGACAACTTCCAGGTGGCCCCGCCGGGGAACGGGACCAGTTTTCTATCCCAATTGCGTTAACGAAGACGAAGGATGATCATTTTACGGAGGGGAAACCATGACACAAGCATTGAATTATAACATGATCGAAGAAGCCGCCGCCTATATACGCGCCAAGACGCCGCTTAAGCCCGAGGTCGGACTGATTCTCGGATCGGGACTCGGCGTCTTGGCCGACTTGATCGAACAAGGAGTTACGATTTCGTACGGCGAAATTCCGCATTTCCCGCAGTCTACGGTAGAGGGGCATGCGGGCGAATTGCTGATCGGGCAGATTCAAGGCCGTGCGGTCGTTATGATGAAAGGCCGATTCCATATGTACGAAGGCTACGGCCCGGAAGTGACTGCTTTCCCGGTTCGCGTCATGAAAGCTCTCGGCATCTCGTCGCTGCTGGTGACGAATGCGGCGGGAGGCGTCAACACCGATTATCGCGCCGGCGATTTAATGTTGATCGCGGACCATTTGAATATGACTGGACGGAATCCGCTCATCGGCCCGAACGATAATGCGCTCGGCGTCCGTTTCCCGGATATGTCGGAAGCGTACAGCCGCCGATTGCGCGAATTGGCGAAGCGGATCGCCCAAGAGCAAGGAATCCCGCTGCAAGAAGGCGTATATGCCGGAATGCTCGGGCCAAGCTATGAGACGCCGGCGGAAATTCGCATGCTGCGCGTATTGGGCGGGGATGCGGTAGGCATGTCCACCGTATCCGAAGTCATCGTGGCGAGACATGCCGGCATCGAAGTGCTGGGCATTTCATGCATCAGCAATATGGCGGCAGGCATACTGGACCAGCCGTTGTCGCATGAGGAAGTGATGGAAACGACCGAGCTGGTGAAGGAGAAGTTCCTCAATCTGGTGCTGGCCGTGATTCCGCATATGTAAGATGCGTCAAGGCTTTTAGGATTAGGCGTTTGCTTTGGCGGCAGCGGCATATTCGGCCGTTCGCTCGTTTCTCGCGTATGACGCAAACAACCGGCAGCTCTTGACTGCCGGTTGCTTGAAATATAATATGCTGCGCTGTCAGCGAATGCCTGTTTTCTGTAACGCATGTTCCCAACTCGGATAGTAGTACAATGCGTTTTGCATTAAATCCGGGTACGATTTTTTAACGCTTTTTTTGCTCAATGTTTCTCCGTTAGCGTGCAATTGCTTTATGCGGGTTAATACATCTTCAGCATTCATTTGAATCTCCATCGACTTTTTACCCCTTTCGCTAAGATATTCTAAGTATATCCTTAAATGGAAAATGTTATAATATTTCTGACAAAAATCGATACGATGAGGTGACCGAGATGAGAGCTGTCGAAATTATTCAAAAGAAAAGAGACGGACGGGAATTGACATCGGAAGAAATTGCGTTTTTCGTTCGCGGATACAGCGAAGGCAGTATTCCCGACTATCAAATGTCGGCGTTGGCGATGGCGGTTTATTTCAAAGGAATGACAGCCCGCGAAACGGCCGATTTGACGCTGGAGATGGCGCGTTCGGGCGACCAGGTCGATTTGAGTCCGGTCAAAGGTGTGAAAGTGGACAAGCATTCGACCGGCGGCGTCGGCGACAAAGTAACGCTGGTGCTCGCTCCGCTTGCGGCCGCCGCAGGCGTTCCCGTCGCCAAAATGTCGGGCCGCGGTCTCGGACATACCGGCGGCACGATCGATAAGCTCGAGGCGATAGCCGGATTTTCGGTCGAGTTGTCGCGGGAACGGTTTTTTGAGCAAGTGAACGAGATCGGTGTCGCCGTCATCGGCCAGAGCGGCAATATGACTCCGGCCGACAAGAAGCTGTACGGATTGCGCGATGTGACGGCAACCGTCGATTCCATCCCGCTCATCGCCAGTTCCGTCATGAGCAAGAAAATTGCCGCGGGCGCCGATGCGATCGTCCTGGACGTCAAGACGGGAAGCGGGGCGTTCATGAAAACGTTGGACGATTCGATCGCGCTTGCCCAAGCGATGGTCGATATCGGGACCGAAGTCGGCCGCAATACGGTAGCTGTCATTAGCGATATGGATCAGCCGTTAGGATTTACGATCGGAAATGCTCTCGAAGTGAAGGAAGCGGTGGATACGCTGCGCGGGAAGGGGCCGCGGGATCTGGAAGAGATCTGCTTGCTCCTCGGCGCGCATATGCTCGTATTAGGCGGACAGGCGAAGGACGAAGACGAGGCACGCACGATCCTGAAACGGCATATCGCGGACGGCAGTGCGTTTGAGAAGCTGAAGCAGCTTGTCGCGGCGCAAGACGGAGACGTCTCGCAAATCGAACATACCGACAAATTGCCGGCCGCCGCCAAGCAGGTGGAGGTCAAGGCGAAGCAAGCGGGCATCGTACAAGCGATTCAAGCGGAAGAGATCGGCACGGCGGCCATGGTGCTCGGAGCAGGACGGGAAACGAAGGAATCGGTCATCGATTTGGCGGTCGGCATCGAATTGCGCCGCAAAATCGGCGATGCCGTGCAAACCGGGGACACGCTCGCCGTACTGTATGTAAACGATGAACGGAAAATCGAAGAAGCGTCGGCGCGCGTATTGGAGGCGTACCGTATCGGGCCCGATCCGATCGGGAACAAACCGTTAGTATACGCGATCGTGACCAAAGACGGCGTCAAGCGCCTGTGAATCGGTTGAAATGACAAGAAGATCCGCCCTATGCAATTTCCTGCATAGGGCGGATCTTCTTTGTTGTTCCTATATTTCATACAAAGTAACGTTTACATACCAAAACAATGAAAGCCCTGCCTCTCTTCCATCCTTGCGGCTCCGATGACCGCGCCAGTGTGAATCAGTAAATATTCGGCTCGCGGATCGCCGTGAAATACAATCCTTGCCTGCGGTAAAACGTCTTACAATTGTTGGAAAGTTGGATTCAAACCAAAATGAAATGGAACAAATCGGAGGATGAATCGTAGCAGTGATTTTTATATCTTACTACGAAATTGCAAAATATGCAATGGAATAATTTGTTTTCTTTCGGACAACAATAAGTAGAAGTACGATTCATAGCGACAGAGTTCATCGATGGAGGGAATACGCTTGAAAAAATGGCTATTGCTATCGCTTAGTTTGGCGCTAATCAACGGTATTTTCGTTCCGGCGGCATTTGCCGACGAGAAGCAGCCGACGGCAAGCGAGAAAACGGAGAAAAAATTGGATTTAGCGCCGAACGCCAGGTCTGCGGTGTTGATGGACGCCGATTCGGGCACGATCATTTTCGAAAAAAACAGCCACGATCGGCTGCCTCCGGCAAGCATTACGAAAATTATGACGATGCTGCTTATTATGGAAGCGTTGGATCAAGGCAAGCTGAAATTGGACGATCCGGTGCAAACGAGCGAATATGCGGCATCGATGGGCGGTTCGCAGATTTTCCTCGAACAGGGCGAGGTGATGACGGTCGACGAAATGTTGAAGGGCATTGCCATGGCGTCGGGGAACGACGCTTCCGTCGCGATGGCAGAGAAAATATCGGGGTCGGAAGAAGCGTTCGTGGAATTGATGAACGAGCGAGCGAAGCAGTTGGGGATGAAAGATACCCATTTTGTCAATTGCAACGGGTTGCCCGTCTCGAACCATTACACTTCCGCGCATGATATCGCCATTATGTCTCAAGAATTACTTAAGTATGATCAAATTACGAAATATACGGGAGCGTACCAGGACTATTTGCGCAAGCAAACGCCTAAACCGTTTTGGCTCGTCAATACGAACAAATTAGTCCGATTCTACACCGGTGCGGACGGCATTAAGACGGGGTACACGTCCGAAGCGAAGTTCTGCTTGTCGGCGACGGCGAAACGCGACACGCTTCGCGTCATTTCCGTCGTGCTTGGCGAGCCGAACGTGAAGACCCGCAATCAGGAAGTAACGAAGATGTTCGACTATGCTTTCGCTCAATACACGAATTTCCCAATATTCAAACAGGGCGACGAGATGGGAACGGTGAAGATCGAGAAGGGTTCCGTGCCGGAATTGACGTTAACCGCCAAACATCAATACAGCGTATTGATGAAGAAGGGTGCGGACCAGAAATCGATCCGGCATGAGCTTGTCATTCCGCAGCATATTACAGCGCCGATCCAGGCGGGACAGCCGCTCGGGAAGCTGGTCGTATATCAAGGAGATAAAGTGCTGAAGGAATTTGCGGTGGAATCGCCGCTCGAAATTAAGAAAGCCGGATGGTGGATTTTGTTCAAGCGTACGTGTTCGAAGCTCTTTTTTGTAGATTGATAGCAGTTTTCTTCTAGTTTTGTCGGCAGGCAGGAATTGGATTTTCCGATGTAGAATTGAACGAGAGAAAACCGATTGTTCATCATGGGGAGGGAATGAACATTATGAATCTGCAAGTGGAATTGGAACATCAACGGGACGTATTGATTGTACGTCTGAGGGGCGAACTGGATCACCATACAGCCGATGCCGTTCGCGCTAAAATCGACGAGTCGATCTATCGGGGACAAACGAATCATTTGGTTTTGAGCTTGAAGGATTTGCTGTTCATGGACAGTTCAGGGATCGGCGTCATTCTGGGGCGTTACAAGCTGATCCAAAGCAAAGGCGGCAAGATGGCCGTTTGCGACGTCAACCCTTCCGTACATCGGTTGCTGGAACTGTCAGGCCTGTTCAAAATATTGGCCCAATATGATAACGAGAGAATGGCGCTCTCGGGATTGGAGGTCGTATCATGAGCGGAAACAATGCGATGAAACTGCAATTTTCAAGCAAATCGGAAAATGAATCGTTCGCCCGCGTAGCCGTTGCCGCGTTCGTCTCGCAGCTCGATCCGACGATCGAGGAGTTGACGGATATTAAGACCGTTATATCGGAGGCGGTGACGAATTCGATCATTCACGGCTACGATAACGATCCCGACGGCATCGTTACGATTACGGCGAGCATCGAAGGCGAATCGATAACGCTAACGGTGGAAGATGAAGGGCGAGGCATCGAAGATTTGGAGCTGGCGAAACAGCCGCTTTATACGTCGAAACCGGAATTGGACCGGTCCGGCATGGGTTTTACGATCATGGAAAATTTTATGGATGAGTTCGAAGTCGTCAGCGAAATGGGCAGCGGTACGAAAATCCGGATGAAAAAACGGATTGAATCCAAAAAAGCGTTGTATAATTAGGGGTTGGGTCTATGGATGTCGATATGAAGCGAACCTCGCAAAATTACCTTGACGATACGGAAGTGAAGCGATTAATCGCGCTTAGTCAATCCGGCGATACGTTGGCCAGAGATACGCTTGTCAATTGCAATATCCGGCTCGTATGGTCGGTTGTTCAACGATTTATGAACCGCGGGTATGAGCCGGAGGATTTGTTTCAGATCGGATGCATCGGCTTGTTGAAATCGGTCGATAAATTCGATCTATCCTATGATGTCAAGTTCTCGACGTACGCGGTTCCGATGATTATCGGCGAAATTCAGCGCTTCTTGCGGGATGACGGCACGTTGAAGGTAAGCCGGTCGCTCAAGGAAATGGCGAATAAAGTGCGTAAAATGAAGGACGAACTCTCCAAAACGCTAAACCGCTTGCCAACCATTAAAGAGGTGGCGGAGGCGCTTGACATTTCGCCGGAGGAAGTCGTGTTCGCGCAGGAAGCGAATAAACCGCCGACTTCGATCCATGAGACGGTGTTCGAGAACGACGGCGATCCGATCACGCTTATGGATCAAATCGCGGACGATTCCCAGGAGCGTTGGTTCGACAAGCTGGCTTTGAACGAAGCGATCGAAGGATTGTCCGAACGGGAACGGCTCATCGTCTACTTGCGTTATTACCGCGACCAGACCCAGTCCGAAGTGGCGGCGCGTCTCGGCATTTCCCAGGTGCAAGTCTCCCGGCTGGAGAAAAAAATACTGCAGCTGATCAAAGAACAAATCGCTCAGTGAACAAGCCCCTCAATATCGAAACGGTATTGAGGGGCTTTGACGTGTGCCAATTGTTCGAAGAAGCGAACTCCTAATCAAAAAAAACGGAAACTGCAATTAATAGCAGTAGAAACCCGCTGATTAACGTTCCGAACTGTCCTATCGTAAACTTGCCGATTCGAACATGCGTTAGTTTCCGTCCGAAAGTAACGCCGGCCCAGACGGTCACAAAACTGCCGGCTGCCGCCAGGATCGATATGACTAGAGGGGAGAAACCTAACAAGCCCGCCCCGACACCATTCGTTAAAGCATTAGCCGAAAGGGCGATACCGAGCACGATTGCTTCCCAGAAACCGATGCTTTTGGAGTAATCGAAATCGATCGATGCAGGGTTCCGGAAGATCCCTTTTATTCCTTCCGACTTCGATTCGCTCTGTCCGGATAATGTGTCCTTGTTACGCGGAACGGCCAGCAACATAATTCGAATGCCGATAACAACTAAAATAAAGGCACCGAGCAAGACAGGCAGGATCCCGGGCAATATTTCCGAAATCCAGAGTCCGAAATATATGCCGGACATACTGAAAAGAAAACAAATTGCCGCAATGAGCAAATTTGAAAGCAAACTTATACGGATATTGCGAATCCCATAAGACAGGCCTACTCCCAAATTGTCAATGCTTGACGAGAAGGTTAACGCAGCAATAATAAACCATGATGTCATATGAAAAACTCCTTTTGACGATTATTTAATGAACATTATATTGGCGATTAGCAACAGTGTGCATATCCATTTACATGAAATGTTGACAAATGGGAAACGAGTTGATTGAATTTTGTCAATAGAACGGAATAACCGTTTATGTCGAGAAAAAAGGGTCGCCGAGTCCGTCTCAACAACCCATTACATCTATTTTTGATTTTCACGAACGTCCCGTTATTCGGACGGCTTGAACAATTTCGGTGTCTGGAGAGCGTTCGCAATCAGTTTTACGGCAATAGCATCGTCTATATAACCAATCGGAAAAATATAATCCGGAATAACGTCCACTGGCGAAATAAAATAAATCAATGCGCTTCCGATTAATGCCATCTCCCATGGAGCGCCTTTGTTTATGCGGAATTTCTCGTACATATCTTTTAGCTGATGAATAAACGGTCCGGTACCGCTTATTTTTTGAAGCTTTGTCTCAAATTGCCGCAGTATCGTTTCTTTGCCTTCTTCCGTTTGCGCATACTGTTCGTATTTGGCCAATTCCCGTTCGACATTCTCTACGCTGAACTGATTATAATGTACATTGGAGGATTCGAGGATGTCTTGAATATTGTCGATCGAGGCATGAATATCCGATTCCCGCCGATTGACAGAGTAACCGGCAGCGGCAAACAACTCCGAGACGGGAACCTCGAGACAATCGGCAAATCGTTGCAAATGTTCCGGAGTCGCTTTTCGCTTCCCGTTTATGATCCGCGAGACGGTGGCCGGATCAATCTGGGTGAGTTCGCTGCATTTCCTTATGGATAAAGAGCGCTCCTGTAACAGTCTCTTCAACAATAAGCCAAGGGTGCCGCTGTTCTTCTGTTCAGACATACTGACGATCCTTTCTAAAAACCGGTTTGCTTATAATATATATCGATGTTGACATTTTGTCAAAACGGATTCCCGTTACTCGCTACTTTTTCTGGCGATCAGCAATTGTCATTGACAGCATAAACGGTTGGGAGTACGATAAAACTTGTAGTCGTTCTGTCCTCGTTAGGCGAGTCTCCTATACAAACCTTCAGACTCCGGAGGATTTTCATTTTGAGAAAGGGGTGGGATCATGGAAGGAAGTCCGAGTCGAAACGATAACCGAAGGCGAGATTCAGTAAAGAGGAAGAGTCCTTTCCCTACGGCCCTCCCATGTTCCCCATGCGGCGATTTGCGCATGTTTCGCGATATGTGCGAGGCGTGCTTCGATTTGTGCGGGCCTATGTAACATGCGAGCAACCTTTGCGCGTAAGGAAACGGATGAAGGCTCTCTCTTTATGGGAGGGCTTTTTTGGTTTCGGTCGATTTCCACGGAAATAAAATACGAACCTCGTTAGGTGAGGCTCCTGTATGGAGAAATGCTGCTGCCCAGAAATGTCCAAAGACGCCAATGGGTCAACAGAAGCCATCGACATAAGGTGGTTTTTAATGTAGCTGGATTCCGCTCCTATGCCATACAGTGCTAAAACTCAACGAATGGAGGTGTCGATTTTTCGGGTATAACACGCCTTCATTCGTTATGGGCGTGTTTTTTTGTGTGGAGAAAAAAATGTTCATGAAGGAGGCAATGTTCATGGTACAAGAACTCAAAAAATTGCTAGCCCATCATAAGGAGTCCGAAATACGCGACTTCATATCCCGTTTTCAACCTTTTGATGTAGCGGAAATGTTAACAACAGATCTTGACAGTGAGGAACAGCTCGCGCTTATATCCATGTTTCCCATTCCGTTAAGTGCGGAAGTTCTCGAATATATCGAGCCGGAACTGCAATATCGCATTCTCGTTCGGAGCAGCAAAGAAACGACCACCTTGCTGCTTCATGAAATGTCAAGCGATAAGGTCGTCGATTTGCTCTTAGCCATTCATCCTCATCAAGCGGATAAATTAATGGAGTTATTGCCGCTCGATTATCGGGATAAACTGAGCACGTTGATGAACTATCCCCCGGAAACGGCAGGGAGTCTCGCTACAGTGGAATACATTGCCGTTCGGGATTCTTGGACGGGAGACCAGACTTTGCGGCATGTTCGAAAAGTCGGACATGAGGCCGAAATTGTTTCCTATATCTATGTTCTCGACACTTATGGAAAGCTAGTCGGCATCGTATCGCTGAAAGATACGATCATGGCAGGTACCGAATCGAAAATAGGGGATATCATGAAAGAAGATGTCATTTCCGTTCCCGCCGATATGCATCAGCAAGAAGTCGCGAATATTTTAACCAATTATAATTTGGTTGCGATCCCCGTCGTTACTCACGACAACCGGATGATTGGAATTGTTACCGTAGACGATTTGATCGATGTCATTCATGAAGAAGCGACCGAGGATTTTCAGAAACTGGGTGGAAGTCAGCCGCTAGAAGAGCCTTATTTTAAAAACTCCATTTGGAAATTGTTCCGCAAACGTATCGGATGGCTGCTCATTTTGTTTGTCGCGGAGGCTTATACGGGGAATGTGCTGCGCCACTTTGAAGATACGCTGTCCGAAGTGATTGCCTTAACCTTCTTTATACCATTGCTGATCGGCACGGGAGGCAACTCGGGAACGCAGACGGTAACGACGCTCGTTCGCGCACTGGCTCTCGGCGAAGTCAGATTCAAGGATATTTTCAAAGTAATGGGCAAAGAAGTAGCCACAGGTATTTTTCTCGGGATTTGTATGGGACTTGCCGCCTTTGTGCGGGCGGAGTTTCTGGGGGTGGGATTCGACATCGGCTCGGTAGTTGCCGTCACCGCCGTGTTTGTTGTCATCTGGTCATCCCTCGTTTCGGCGATCTTGCCGCTCGTTTTACACAAATTAAAAGTCGACCCGGCCGTTGTTTCAGGTCCGTTTATTACAACATTGGTTGACGGAACCGGATTGATCATCTACTTCACAATGGCCAAACTAATGTTGAATCTATAATCGTCCGGCAACGATCCCCGCTTGTTTTTCGGATTGGAAAAGAGGATTTTGCAGAAACATTTGCATTTCCTCAGGTGCGATTTGCGCCGCCGAAAGGGTTTTGTATTTACGATCGAGAATAAATAAAGCGGGACGAAAATAAACCGTAAGAGGACGGGGTGTTGTTCCGAGTTGCGTACGTATATGGCGGAGGGAATGCACATGGAAGCGAAATTCGAGGAATACAGCATTAATACGGTAGGCTATACGAACAGTATGGATTTGTAAAAGACGCCGAAAGATTTATGGTCAGACGACCCCGATTATGACCGGCATTAGACGAATTTTCATCAAATCAACAAGGAAGCGATCGTTTGAAGAACTTTCAGAATGTTTTCTTTTTTGCAACTTTAGCATTTTTTTTCATTGCGAGTGTACTGTCCGGGAATTCGACTTTTCAAGGTTTTGCCGGAGCTATCATTATTATTGTCATTATAGGCCTCGTATTGAAGTATGCGAATCGATTCATTTACGAGCCGTTGAGTGGCAAACTTATTACACGAAAAAATGGTTGGAATTTGCTGTTAAGTATTGACGTTCTCCTTATCACTTGCATCTCAATCATTGGTTTAGTGATCGTGAATCATAATGCGGAATTTGAGGAAAAGATGGCGAGTTATATTGTTTTTGGATCTTTTTATATCTTTGCATTGATTAAATCGATTAGATCAAACTTGCGTGAAAGACAACGGATGTTGAAAGACGATAAGGATACACATATCTAACGAAACGAATCGGTGTGGAACGAATATGGAAGTAACGAATACACTGCGCATTTGAAGGAGATATAAATGGAAGATCAGTGGATCATATCGCAATACAATTCAGATTGGAAAGCGGAATTTCAACGGATAGGGTCCCATTTAAGGCGGTCGTTGGGCGAACTGGCGATCCGGATCGATCATATCGGATCGACATCGGTTGTTGGAATGGATGCGAAACCAATCATCGACATTCAAGTTTCCGTTATCGATTTTGATGATGTATCGGTGTATAAAACCAAGATAGAACAAGTGGGGTTTGTTCTGCGGGAGATGAATCCGGACAAAACGAAAAAGTATTTTCGAGAAATGCCGGGAGCCAGGAGAACTCATGTTCATGTACGGCGGGCGGGAAGTTTTGGAGAACAAATGACGTTGCTTTTTCGTGACTACTTAAGAACGCATCCGGCAGATGCGATAAGATATGCCCGGGAGAAACATCGATTAATGAGTATGTATAAGAATGAACGGCCGAAATATGTTGAAGGAAAAGGACCGATGGTATGGAATATATTGCAAAAGGCTCATCGATGGTCGCAGGAAATCGGCTGGAGACCAGGCAAAACGGATGTGTAAGCGTTGGTGCGTTCCTGCGGTGAGCAGCAAGGCGTTTAACAAGACCGATGGAATTTGTATTTAGGGCTGCTCGGAGGCAGCCCTTCATGTTAGCGATTACGATGATCTTTCAGAGAAACCGTTATTTATCTACACGTATTGATCGGACGGAGTATTATCCAACATGACGGCTTGACCGGGATGATTGGACTGCAGCATCCCAACGAGCTTGCAAAATGGCGATGATGCACCAGCTAAGCGCCGCACTTGCCACTTCGCGGACAGATGAAGGGTATATGGCAGAAATTATAGAGAATCCCGACGGAACCTATTGTTATGTGGAAAAGCATTGCCCGATTTGCGAGGCGGCGAGAGCATGCTCCAATCTTTGCAAGAAGGAAATGGAGATGTTCCGGCAAGTCATCGGCGACGGTGTCGAGATCGCAAGAGGCGAGCATATTTTAAAAGGCGACAATCGTTGCGTGTATTGGATTAAACCGGAAGAGACATCTGTGTGAACCTTGCACATTATACCGGGTATGTACTGGTATGTTGTCCTGGGAGCAAATTCGTAATTGTCTTCGGTAAAAGCGGTTTCAAAAATTCGAACAAGGGAGTGTTCTATATGAACGGAAAGTTTGCATTTTCGCGTATCGGCTATGTCTACGTTCCTACAGCACAAATCGACGAATCCATTGCATGGTATACGTCCAATCTGGAATTTAAATTGATAAACAAATTTCAAGACAGGGGTTCGTATATTGCGGTGCTGCATCATCCGCATCAACATTCGATTGCTTTATTGCTCATTGAGACGACAGATAAGAAACCGTTGGAAATTGCGAGAAACGGACAACCCTTTCCGATTATGGCGCTCAACTGCCCGGATATTGAATTTACGCATCGCCAGCTGCAGGACAAAGGATGGGAAGTCGGGGAACTGCATACGCTAGGCAACGGAGAGGCGAAATATTTTTACTTCAGAGATAATGAAGGAAACCTATTGGAAGCGGCATGGTCCGTTTGGGATCCAATAGACGAATTTAAAGCAGATTTTTAACCGAATATTTAAGCTCTAGGAGGATTTCGTATCCTTCTGCAGACCGTTTCCAGCAGCGTTTCTACTGGTATAATAGGATATAGACAGCGGGCTCCAATAGAAGGAACGGATCACTTCGCCTTAGTTTTGACTGGATTATTCAATCAAAGAGTCATTCTCGGCGCTTTGGCGGCTCCGATCGTTGCGAGCAGAATTTGTCCCGCCTATGCTATTGTGCTCGGCCTGCTGGTCGTATCCGCCGGATTTCTCATTGATCGTCGGGTCCGCCCCCCGGAAAGGGCCGGAGCGGCTTCGTCGCTATCGGAGACCAGCGGCGAGCTGGGCGCCGCATTGGGCGTCGCCGCGTTGGGGAGCATCGGCACAGCAGTGTACCGCGGGGGAATGGAAGTACCTGCCGAGATAGCCTCGCCGGCGCAATTGCCGCAGCCAAGAACATCCCCGCGGAGCTTGGTACCGAACTGACGGCAGCCGCGCGAAGCGTTTGTCAACGGATTCAATACTGTTGCCAACGTCAGTATCGCAATTGCGGCGATCATCTCCTTGAACGTCAAGGCTCTGCTGCGAAAGTCATTGGAAAATATACAATAGAAACAGCTAATCTGCCGTTCGAAACGTGCTTCCATTGGAAAACCTCCAATGGATTCTTGGTTTTATCGCTGTTCAGTTTCATTTTCGGCCAAATCCGCTGCATAAATTCCAATGAAAAGCTGTAAAACGAGGATTAAGCGGTTAGAATATTGGATCAAATCCAATGGACTTCGTCTTCTGCTTAGAAACTATAGTCATTCTCCGACAACCTCAATGCAAATTGCGGGGCAATAACGATAAGCAGCATGATGGCTTTCATGCAGTCGCCAACGAACAATTCGCACAAATTCGCGAATGAACGCAAAGAAATGATAATTGCCGCAGGCTTAAAAGTGTTTGCCCGAAAAGGAATCGAAGGCACGAAAATTATCAATGATCGCTGCGGAAGCCGGAATCAGCCATTGGCGCTAATGGAAGGAAACGGCGATATCTTCATGGTCATGAAGCAAGCGCTGCGATCCGAAGACGTTCCGGAAAGAACGATGAATTTGATCGAAGATATTTCAACCCGGTATTCAGCCCATTTCTTGCCCTTGTTTATCGAGGGACAAAAGGCGGGCGAATTGATTCAAGGCGCCCCCGAGGAATTGCTGGAAGTGTATTTAGCGGTTATTTCCGGTTTCATGACGGAGGAAGTCCGGTGGTGGAAAGATAATCTGGATACGAAAGTCGATCTCCTTGTTCGTATCATTTCATGAGTTTACCGGGTTAGTTGGCAAACAACCGGAGCTTACGCCGCCCGGCTGTTTGTTTTGCTAAGCAATAATCATTTGCGAAACGGCTGCAACATGGGACGGAAAGCATTTCCTTTGAATCTGCGCCGTTGGGCGATTCCAAGCGCTGTAACCCCTGCTGCCCCTAGAGCCACTAAGGACATGATCGTTCTCCGGTTATTTACCCTTTGCAAGATGGAACGCATCCATTGCATACTGTTTCACCGCCTCATGATTAATGGTTCAATCGATGAACATTCGTTATTTTGCGTATGAAACCGATTTTTTCATACAAGGAAATAAACTGAAGTCTTCAGAACTTGGCTGTGCAACCCAACAATGAGATAATAGAAAAAATCGAATGTAGAAAGGAAGATCGAGATGGAACAATGGGAATATCGAACGATTAAATATGAAACAGGCGGATTTTTCGGCGGCAAAGTAAGAGAGGATGAGTTCGAGGAAGAATTAAACCGCCACGGTCGTGAAGGTTGGGAGCTTGTTTCTTGCTTCGACACAAGCATATATCAAGGGCAGTCCAAAGATATTATTGTCGTTTTCAAAAGACGAAAGTAGTTTTCATGGTGTTTCCTCATTTTGATTATTCCCGCCTGGATCGATATATTCCGATTTTGATTGGAAATAAAGGCATTCATTCAATTCATAAGGGTTATTCCAGCGATCGGAAGTTTGATGTTGTATTGCATCACGGACAACGTGTGTTGCTGCGGATTTTCGATTTGCAGCATTCGGATTCGAAAAAATGTGAGTTCGATGTTCTTGCGAACATGCAAAACTTAGGCGTGAAATGTTCGGTTCCCATCGAGTTCGGGCAAGTAGCAAGCTTGGGGATCGCATATATGATTCTTTCATATATAGAAGGCAATGATGCCGCCGACGAGCTCCCGAGACTCGCCGAGCATCAGCAGTATCGTGTCGGCGTCGAAGCCGGCAAGGAATTGTTCAAGATGCATCAATGGCGGGCGCCGGATTCGATACCGCCGTGGCACGAGACGAAACGAAACAAGCATACGCGTTACTTAGAGCAGTATTCGTCCTGCGGCGTAAGGGTGAGAAACGATGCAAAGTTGATGTCTTTTATCGATCGACATATCCCGTTAATAAAACATCGTCCAAATCTTTTTCAACACGATGATTTCCATGTAGCGAATATCATCGTCAAAGAGACGAGGCTATCCGGAATTATAGACTTCAACCGGTACGATTGGGGAGATCCGATTCACGAGTTTCTTAAAACGGGAATGTTCAGTTCCGAAATCAGCATCCCGTTTTCGATCGGACAGATCCGGGGCTATCATAACGGCCGCGATCCCGACCAATATTTTTGGACCTTATATTCGCTCTATTTGGCGATGTCCATTTTTTCGTCCGTCGTGTGGATTCTCAAGGTGAAGCCTGAGGAATTGACTCGCATGATGGAGAAAATAAATAGAGTATTGGATGATCACAACGATTTCGACGAAATCGTGCCGAGATGGTATAAGCCGATGTAAATAATAAATATCTTCATCAACGCCAAGGGGCATCTTAATGACAGAGTGTATTAGGATGCTTTTTTATTTGGGAAGGCTCTTATTATCGTCCGGGCCATGGGCGGGTGAGTATGTTGAAAGAAAGAGTGATGTTCTATGAACCGATTGGAAGAGATAAGAAGGAAAGAAAAGCAATATCATGACTCCTACTATAATCGGCATCAATTATTTGAGGAAGGTACTTGGTTGCATAAGCCGGTAAAAACGATAATGGAGCTTATGGATTTATTTGACGAAAGAACCGATGTATGAGCTGCTGTTCGAAACGAATGAGATCATTCATAAATTTCGGACGTTCTATCAGGAGTGGAGTTTATTGAAACATACAGTAAAGCCCTATAATATCCAAATTGAAAGGGACGGCCGACCCGTCATGCTGCATGGCGATGCGGTAACCTGGGCTGTACAAAATGTTCGTACGTTTCATGAATCCGTATGATTGACTTCCTTTTTCCTTGCTCTACAATAGAAGTAATGTCAGGACGGGACCATTGCCAAAAGGAAAAAAATGCGCAGGAGGGGAGTTAGGATGAATCGCGAAGCAGGCTTTTGGATAAGGCTGGGGGCGATATTATTGGATGCGCTCATGGTTTCCCTGCGTTATCGATCGTCGCTCTCATTTTGACGGGCGGAGGGAACGCCCAGGAATGGATGACCAATGTATTAACGGGTTTGTACTCACTGCTGGTGCCGGTTTTTTGGAATGGATATACGGTTGGAAAACGGATCTGCGGGATACGAATCAGAAAAGTATACGATCATTTGCCGCCAAGTATAGGAACAATGCTCTTGCGCAATGTCGTTGCCGGCATTATATATGGATTTTCGTTCGGAATCGCGCTGATTGTAAGCATCTTCATGGTTGCCTTGCGCGAAGACAAACGAGCGCTTCACGATTTTATTGCAGGAACGGAAGTCGTATATGATTGAATTGCGTCATAGAGATAAGGACTCATATCCCGATATGTTCGATATTTCATGTGCAGGACATCTGCTTTCTGGGGAAACCGCCCGAAACAAGTCCAGGCAAGAAATGGTGTGGAATTCCAGCCCATATTATTAAATGTTATTTGACTTAATTCGCACGTCATTGCATACCGTCCTCATGGCCGCGCAAATACGCGGCCCTATTTCCGTCATACAGACGAAAGGAACGGTTAATTTTCATAAATCCGCAGGCGGCTGACGCGCCGTCGGGCGGGCTAACGAAACGAATACACGCTGATAGCCTGAAATCACCTTGTTGCTCGTGTAACGAAACAGTAACACGCTAATGAGGGGGAAAAGGCGGTAAAACGGCCCGTTTCCAATGAATAACGACACGTACTTTCGTTATAATGGGAACGCCTTCGTTTTGAGCCCAATAAGGATTATGAGTTTCGTTAGCGCAAACTATGGAAACAGAAGGCACTAATGTATTGCCGAAAAAAATAAAAGCAGCTTAGATAAAGGAGCACACGATGATGAACGACAAACGATTTGATCAAGTGTTTACGATTATGAACGCCTCATTTCCCGAGATTGAACGGAGAACCTATGCCGGGCAGAAGAAGTTGCTGTCCGATCCGCATTATCGTCTCATTACGGAAACGGATGACAGCGACGATATCATCGCTTTTCTTGCCGTGTGGGAATTTTCCTCATTTCGTTTTGTGGAACATATTGCCGTCGATCCGGCCATACGCGGAGGAGGGATAGGAGGAAAACTTATGACCGCGTATATCCGAGAGTCGTCAAAACCCATTCTATTGGAAGTGGAGCCTCCCGCGACGGACGTAGCGGAACGGAGAATACACTTCTACGAGCGGTTGGGATTCCGTCTTAATCCTTTCGAATATGTACAGCCCCCTCTTCAGAAGGGGCAGCCGGAATTGCCGCTTCAAATGATGAGCTATCCTCAGCTTCTTACGGAAGAGGAATTTGCTCTTTTTCAAGAAATATTGTATACCAAGGTGTATAAGGTTGCCGGAGCGTAACGACCATAATATAAAATTAACGCGCTGAATTCCGCATTGGATCGGATGAATCGCGACGGGCAAGAGGTTCCGGAAGACCAGTTGGCCGATATGTTTCAACCGTTTCACCGCATCGAGACATCGAGAAACCGCAATACCGGCGGAAGCGGGCTCGGCTTGTATATTGTCAAACCAAATGCTGGACAAGCATGGCGCCCGGTATTCCATCGCCAACACGGATCGGGGCGTGCTGTTCACGATTCTATTTCCGAGAGAAGATTCCTAGAGGATGGGAACTTCTCTTTTTCATTTACACAACTTCAACATTACGCGAGGATGTAAGTTTGATTTTCCGTATTCAAACTTTTTGCGTTCTTTTTACGAATATAGTAACAAGCCGCCAATTTACGTACGGACAAAGCGCTGTGAGGTGAACTATGGACTGCGAACAACGTTGGATTCGAAAGCTAAAGAGGAATATCAGAGATCCTGCGGCGAATCGGCTCGTTGCGAAATATTACAAAGAAATGTACGCCTTTATTTATAAACAAACGCTCGACCCCGAGTTGTCGCTTGATCTCACGCAAGAGATTTTCATAAGCGTTCTCGGTTCCATCAAAAGCTTCGATTCCGGCAAGGCGTCGTTTCGGACTTGGTTGTATAAGCTGGCCTCCAACCGCCTTGTCGATTATTACAGGTCGAAGTATTACCAGTATGCGAAATATTCGGAACCGATCGACAATTACGACTGGAGCGACGGGCACGATATGGCCGTTTCGCTGGAGTACCGGGAAGATTTCGAACGAATCGCTTCGCTTGTCAATCGGCTGGACGCCGGTTCGCAGCAAATTATTCGGTTGAAACTGTTCGGAGAATATACGCTGCAGGAAATCGCCGCAAGCGAATCGCTTCCGCTCTCTACGGTGAAAACGAGATACTATGCGGCATTGAAATGGATCAGAAAAAAATTGGAGGAGGATCGCCACGGCCATGGATAAAGAAAAATTTCGCGTCCCTATGCCGGACGAACGAACCATTAAGGCGGAAATTCAGAACATTGTGTCCGCTGCCGCAACGCGTCAGGCGAAGGAGTCTTTCCTGGAATATTTGCAGGCCTTATACCGGCATATCGGCATCAGGCATATATTCTCCGACCGCTCGGAGCTTGCCTTTATACTGATGATCGCGTTTACCCTGCTGGGCTTCGCCCATTTCGGACCGAAACCGGACCGGGCCCATGACGTTTACTCGTTTCTATTTGTCATTTCGCCGATTTTATTTCTCGCTTGTTCGATCTTTACTTATTTCAATAAAATGATGCACCGGACTTACGAAGTGGAGATGGCATGCAAATTCAACGTATATCAGGCAACTGCCTTTCGGATGCTGGCATTCAGCGTCGTCTCCGTGTTGGTGAATACCATCGGCATCCTCTTCATCGTCAATGGCTATCCTGAAATTCATTTTTTGCGGGCGTTTATGATTTCGATAACGGCTCTGTTCGTATTCTCCATTCTGTTTTTATACGTCATGATAAGACGATGTTCGGTTCCGGCCCTGCTGGCAACGGTTGCGGCCTGGATTGCGGGCAACGTGATATTACGTTTTGCAGGGAACATGTTATACTTCGACATTCTTCTCGGTTTGCCGCTCATCGTTTATGCGATTGTACTCGCGATCAGCCTTTATTGTTACTTGCGGTATATAAATAAATTGATCCGCTTAAACCATGCGAAAGGAGCTTAATAACATGATCGTCGTCAAAGATGTAAGCAAACAGTACGGCGCATTTTCCGCTTTAACCGATCTTAATTTAGAATTTTCCAACGGGGTGTACGGTTTGCTCGCTCCGAACGGCGCCGGGAAAACGACTTTGATCAAAATGTTGGTCACATTGATCGCGCCGAGCCAAGGAGAAATTTTGTATCATGGACGCAACATCTTCGATATGGGCGAACAATACCGCGATTTGCTCGGTTATTTGCCGCAGCAGTTCGGGTTTTACAAAAACGATTCTCCCAAGCGATATTTATCGTATTTGGCCGCTTTGAAAGGAATCGGGAAAAAGAAGGCTGCGGGGAACATTGCGGAACTATTGGATAAAGTCGCGTTAAGCGATGTGGCCGACAAAAAGATGAAAAAATTCTCCGGCGGCATGATTCAGCGCGTCGGCATTGCGCAGGCGCTTCTTAACGATCCGCAAATTCTCATCCTCGACGAGCCTACGGCGGGATTGGACCCGAAAGAACGCGCACGCTTCCGCCACTTGCTTACCGAACTGGCCCGGAACAGGCTCGTGATTATATCCACGCATATTGTGTCCGATATCGAGTCGATCGCCAATGAAGTGATTATGATCAAAAATAAACGGCTTTTGTATAAAGATACGGTGAAAAACATTTGCGATTCGCTTGAAGGGCATGTGTATGAAGCGTCCATCGGTTACGAGCAACTGGATTCGTTTCGCAAGCGGCATGTCGTTCTTGCGGAAAAACAGGA
Source organism: Paenibacillus sp. MSJ-34 (assembly GCF_018918005.1). GTDB lineage: Bacteria > Bacillota > Bacilli > Paenibacillales > Paenibacillaceae > MSJ-34. Next base: position 21,852 of record NZ_JAHLPR010000037.1, read on the forward strand.
GAGAGGCGTCATGATCGTACGCTTTGTCCATCATGGCGAAGGGGAACCGGAGTGGCAGGCTGTCGCGCCTCATTTGGAGGACGTCTTCTTGTACGAATACCGCGACGAAATGCGAACGGAAGCACAGCCGGTATGAGGGTGATTATCTATGAATGTAAAAAAGCGTTCCGTTCGCCGATACTGATTGCCCTTCTTGTATTGTTCTGCGCATTTAATATTTACGTCATTTGGAATGAATCTTATCGTACCGACGAGCTGAAAATTGCGGGTCAATTGGCGGAAACGTACGGAATCCGGATTACGGACGAGTCGCTGCGCCAACTGGAAGCAGATTTGAGAACCGGTATGGCCGAGCGGCATGGAAAACCTGTACCTGCCGAGTTGCAACTGAAAGGAATGTATTGGCAGATAGCCCGAAACATTGACAGCGAATACGAGAAGATCGACTGGAACGAGATTGCGAATGTCGAAATTGCAAAGTATCGGCTGAGCGGCCGCGTGGCGGACATGTTCAAGAGCGAGTATGGCAAGTTGTCGCAACGTTTCGAAGCGATGAAAGAACAGGATGAGCATAAAACGTGGTTTTTCGCCGGGAAACCATACAGAATGCATGGTTTTCTGTTTGCGTCGGTATTCAGACCGATCCTCTATGAAGCATTGATTTTGGTCGTTCTGGCTACGGCTCTGATTGCAAACTATGAATTCGAAAATAAAACATACCTTGTTACCTACTCAACAAGAAGAGGCCGATTATTGATGAAGGATAAACTGGCGGCTTCCTTATTGACGGCAACCGGTATGTTGACGGTACTGTTGGCTGTTACGTTAGGGTTTTATTTCTCCGTATTCGATTACTCGCGTTTGTGGGGCAGTTCGATCAGCAGCGCGTTGAATTGGGAGTATAGTTTAGACGATCTTCCGTATGTTTCCTGGTGGAATCTATCGTTTGCGGGTTATTTGCTGTGCAGCGTCTTGCTGGTATATCTATGCATGCTGCTCCTGTCGGGCATTGTCTTTTTCCTGTCGGTATGGGTGAAGAACAGTTATTTTGCTTTTTTTCTCTTTGCGGCATTTTTCGTTTCTGCGTTGCTTCTGCCGAGCTTCGTACCGTCTCCGCTTCTGCTGTTCATCGCGGTCCATAACTTGTCCGTACTTTTCATGAATCCTCATGTCTGGTTTATGGGCAACGGCGGATTGACAATGTTCCAAAGTTATGAACCGGTTACGGTGGGAAGTTGGACGATCATCACAGCCGCTTTATGTATGTTTTCTTTGCGAAGGTTTCAAAAACAAGAAATTCATTGAGGAGAACCGTCATGCGAGTGTTATGGAATGAAATCAAGAAAATATGGAATTGGAAAATACTCCTGCTGCTTTGTATTGCGAATGTGTTAATGTGCCTCTTGTTTATAGAAAATCCCGCTACGGCGATTACACGCGGAAGACCGGCGCTTGACGAATACCGCATTGCCGCCGAGATGGCCCGCCAATACGGAAGCGATATGGAGGAGGAGGACTTTGCCCATTTCAAAAAAGCTTACGAAGCGCAAATCGGGGAAGCCGGGAACTATTTGCGGGCAAGGCCCGAGTTTGCGGCGGCAGGCATTCGGTCTTATGAGGATTTTATGCATTTTGATTCCGATGATAGCGAGCAGAACGCCCTTCGCAATAAGGTCTTGTTCAAGGAAAAGGTCGATCTGTTCTGGGAGCTTCAGGCGAGAAGAATATTGATCGAAGAATGGCACGACAATCGGGCCCAATGGATGGAACGCGCCTGGGAAAACGCGGGGGACGCCAAACAAAAGGCGCGCTTGGGCGAATTAAGAGCAGCCGGGCATGTTCAAACGTATCCGGGAATTGTTCTTCAAAATTATAAGGATTTTATCTCAAGTGTGGCCGTCGCCGTGATCGTAAGCGTCGTGATGGCACTGTCTCCGGTTTTTATTAAAGATCGTTTGGGACGAATGCTGGATTTGCAGTATACGACCCGGCAAGGACGGAATTTATATAAGACCAAAGCTGCGGCAGGGCTGGTTTCGGCATGTATCGCGATAGCGTCTTTGTTGATCGTTTATTTGGGACTGTACGCATTCATTATCAACCACAAGGTATTGCGCCATGACAACCTGTCCGTATTTTTTCAGGTGCCGCTCCATACGTTTACCGGTTCGTATTATTGGTATGATCCGACGTTCTTGCAGTACGTTATATTAACGATTGCGGCGGTGGTCGTCCTCGGATTGGCGTTTGCTCTGCTCGCGATGTGCTTCTCCGGCTTGATGTCGAACTATGTGGCATTAATCGGCGTACAAATCCCATTCGTTTTCGGGGCGCTTTTTTTCGGGTTATATTATTGTCTGGATCATATTATTGACATTCGGATGGCGAAATGGATGGCACCGGTGCTATACAGTTTGGCGGCTGTCTCAGGCGCGGCGTTTATGCTGCTGTTATGGAGACGGGAGAAGAGGCGCGATATTGCATAAGCGGCGGTTAATCATCCTTGCGGGAGGATCGGGCCGAAAGATGTCGAATAAACAAAGGGTAAAGGAGGTTCTATGCATAATCAACTGTCTATACCCGTCAACCTAGTCCATTGGCTGTCGCTGCGCATGTGGATTGCCGCCCTGTTGTTCATCTTCGCCGCGCTTGGCATCGTTCGAAACCTCCAGCTGGAAGCTGCCCATGCGGACCGATTGCTGACAGGGCGGACGACAGGACAGATCACGAAGGTGGAGCTTGAAAATCAAGGCAAGGGATACCGCGATTATTCGTTCACGTATACTTACGAAGTCAACGGAACCCCCTATACCGGCATCTCGTATCAATCGATCTCTTCGTCGTACAGGGTCCCGCTTCACGAATTGGAATCGACGGCGGTTCTATACAATCCCGAGTCTCCTGCCGTCTCCAAACTGCCCGGCACGGCGCCGGTCGAACTGGCTACCGTGTCATACGTGATCGGCCTCGTCGTTTCGGGCATTGCCGTGACCGTATTTGTCTCGATCAATATAAGAAGATTGGGGACGATGAAGAGAGGCGTTGCGCGTACCGCGACATGCACTCGTTATTACAAAACGTCGAAGGGCGACCATGTTTATATCGGATATTATTCGGCGCCGAACGGAAAGAAACAGACTTTCCACGAAAGCAGGAGTCTATTCCGCATCAAAAACGCCAAATCCGGCATTCCGATTATTGTAGACAAGTTCAAGCCGACCATTTATGTACTTTTGCAACGGATTCCACAAGGCGTCTACTTGTCCGAATCCGAGCGGAAATGGAAAGTCCGGCCCTGGAGGCTGGCGGTCTGGACCGGTACGCAGGCGGTTATGGCGATTCTGATCGCTGTTTCGTTTGCGATTGGGTGATCCAATCTTGAAATTGCATTAATGTTCTTACATTATCGTCCAGAACAGCCCTGTAAATGTCATAGCTTTTGACTTCTTTTCCGTACTCTGAACGGGATGCCCAGAAATCTTTGATTGTTAGGATGGATTCCCGCAAGTCCGGGGTAAGTCTATCGGGCATCGTTCGAATATGCATAAGATCGGGCTGTTTATCCGGTTCGTCGACGAACCAGATATCAAGCGTCCAATCCATCCCGTTCAGCGCCTTGTACTTTAACCCAATGTAAAATCCGTCAGGGTAGTTAGGATCGGTATTCCAGTCGCCGGAGTCATTCAAGAACCGAAGCTCCCGTACGCCTTGGCGGATCATGAGTTCGGAAGCGATTTTCGTTACCGCAGCGATGTCGAGCTTCGAACAGACTACGGTGATATCCAGATCCCTCCATACCATCAATCCGAGAGCGGCGCTGCCGACTCGCACCGGCTCGCCCGCCGAGGACAGCAATTCATCGATGTTCAATTCAACCGCTACCGTACTCGCCTCGAGTTGCAATTCACGTTGCCTTGTCAAAAGTTCGTTCTCGGCCATTTTCATCACTCTCCTTAAGTATAGTCAGTATGCAACCAAGTTTATCATATTGCAACGAAATGTCATAGAAGAGAAGATTCCTGCTGCAGGGGGACTCTTCTCTTTCCCATTCGGCAGAACCGGGTTGACGACTTATTGGAACGAGTAAGTGCGCGGCGTTGATGCCCGCCCATTGGATTTCGTCCAACAGATCAACCCTTCATAGGGTAAAAGGCAGCTCTTCGTTGGAATTCATCCAATTGAAATCTCATCAAATAAGGCTGAAAGACGGCCATTAGGAGAAATCTGTTGGATGATTTCCAATGGCAATGCGGTTTGATCCATAATAAGGCGAATTGGATTGGACATAATCCAACGGACGGACGAAAGAGGTGGCAGGGAAAAAATCTTGACAAGTTAGTCATTCCAAAATGAAGTCCCGGGAACAGCCCAGGACTTCATTTTTCTTGTGACTATAAAAATCAAACGTTCAAGGACCGGAGAATACTCAATTCATTTTTCTGTAAAACGATGTTATCCGAAACGGTCGTCCGGCCAAGCATGTCGTCAAACTGCCCTGGCGGCAGCGGAATCGTGACCGTTTCCGGCAGGTGGTTAAGGATGAACCAATAACGCCGATCTTCATGTTCCCGGCAAGTCACCTCGACTCCTTCCGGAGCGGCGAGCGGCGCTTCGACGTTCGAATCGGAGAGCAATCGATCGAGCAGGCGCGATATAAATGCCGGTTCCGCTTGCGTGCCGACATAATAAGCTTTGCCTTTGCCGAAAGCGTTCACCGTTGCGGCAGGCATGCCCGCGAAGAAATCGTCTGTAAATGCCGCGATCGATTGGGCGCCCTCCAGTCGAATCAAGTCGGCCCACAGATTGCACGAATATTCGCCATACAGCGTGGCTTCCGTAACGGCGACCCGATTCGTTTGTCCGGGAAGCATCGGATCGAACTCTTCGACGCAAATGCCGAGCAGTTTGCGCAGCGGCGCGGGATATCCGCCGAGATGAATGCGGTCGTGCTCATCGACGATGCCGCTGAAAAACGTAGTTAGCAGCGTACCGCCGTTGCCTACGAACCGTTCGAGATTGTCGGCGACGCCTTCGGCGACCATGTACAGCGCGGGGGCGATGACGAGGTCGTAACGGGAGAGGTCGTCGGCGGGTTGCACGAAGTCGACGGCAATATTTTTCCGGAATAAATGATCGTAATAATGTCGGATTTGTTCGATATACTTAACATCCGCGCTCGGCTTGGACGGCAGTTCGAGCGCCCACCAGTTGTCGTAATCGAATACTATCGCCGCTTTGGCGGAAATGCGCGATCCTACGATTTCGTCCAACATCTTCAGCTCGTTTCCGAGCTGTTCCACCTCTTTATATACACGGCTGTGCTCGTCGCCCGTGTGCGTCACCATCGCCCCGTGAAATTTCTCCGCCCCTGCCCGGGAAGCGCGCCATTGAAAGAACATGATCCCATCCCCGCCGCGCGCCAAGGCTTGATAGCTCCATAAGCGCATCACCCCGGGACGTTTCAACGGATTATGCTGCCGCCAGTTCACTTGGCTCGTCACTTGTTCCATCAGCATGAACGGTTGCCCGCCGCGCAAGCTGCGCATCAGATCGTGATCCATCGCCGCTCCGACCGGTATGCCTGCCGTCGGTTCGGGATAGCTGTCCCATGTTACGATGTCCATATGCTTCGCCCATTTGAAGTAATCGAGCGGTTTGAAGTGGGGCATGAAATTGGTCATTACGGGCAAGTCGGGCGTTCCTTCCTTAATAACGCGGTATTCGCCCAAATAGCATTCCAGCAAGCTGTCCGACATGAACCGCTGATAATCCAGAAGCTGTCCCGGATTCGCGTAAGTCGGCGTTTTGCCCGGCAAGTGAATCTCGCTCCAATCGTAATAGGTTTGGCTCCAGAAATTGGTGCCCCACCGGTCGTTCAACGTTTCGATCGATCCGTATTGATCCTTGAGCCAAACCCGGAATGCGGCTTCGCATTGCTTGCAATAGCATCGCGAAATATGGCAACCGTACTCGTTGTTAATATGCCACATCGCCAGCGCCGGATGCGATTTGTAGCGGTTCACCAGTCGCCGTACCAGCTTCTGCCCGTATTCGCGATAGACGGGGCTATTGGGGCAATAATGTTGCCTCGAACCGTTCGTATAGCGAGCCCCGTTCTCGTCGACCGGCAGCGTCTCGGGATAGTCCCGCGCCATCCAGGCGGGCGGGGAAGCGGTGGCCGTCGCCAAATCGGCGTAAATGCCGTTGTCCGCCAGCAAATCCATAAGCCGGTCGAGCCAGGCAAAGTCGTAACGCTCTTTGTCCGGTTGCAGCAGCGCCCAACTGAAGATGCCGACGCTTACGAAATTGACGCCCGCTTTTTTCATGAGACGCATGTCGTCGCGCCAGACCTCCTCGGGCCATTGCTCCGGATTGTAATCGCCGCCGTAACATATTTTGTCTGGAAAAGGTATGCGCATGGATGCCATAATAAAATCCTCCCATTGAAATAATACTATATGAATATCATAGTTAGATGATATAATCTATTCAATCAGAACATTTTCGCATCGATATAACTAATTTCGCATTTAGGGGCGATGGCGGTGAATGAATGCATTTTTCCTTCGATTACGGAAGAAGAACAACGGCTGCCGTTTTACATTACGAGCGCCGGAGGTTGGGATAATCAGGAGCCGATGCGGCGCGAGGAAGGATATCCGGACTTCCAATGGATCCAAACGATGAACGGAACCGGACTCTTGCGCGTCTCGGGGAAGGAATTCGCCGTAACGCAAGGCGAGGGCATGTTTCTGTTACCGAATGAAACTCATGAATATGTGCCGGTCGACAAACCGTGGGAAGTCCGATGGGTCGCGTTCAATGGGGAACAAGCGCATCCATTGCTTGCGGCGATGGATATGAAGGAATCGAAAGTGATGCGCATATCCAATCCCGACCGGTTGTTGCAGCACATGCACGCGGTCGTTCGTCTGCTTCGTTCGGCCGATCCGATGCGCGGCTTTCTATGTTCGGCACTGATGTACCAGATCATTGTAGATTTGTTTATCCATGCTTCCCCGGCGGAGGTCCGTTCGAAGAGACAGCATTACGAACAGCTCGCCCCTGCGCTCCGCTTCGTCGAAGAGCGGTACGGCGAGCCGCTTACGCTTGCCATGCTGGCGGATTGCATGCAGCTGTCTCCGCAATACGTCTGCCTGTTGTTTCAAAAAACGATGGGGCTGCGCCCTTTCGAATATGTCGCGCAAGTCCGGATGAGCAAAGCGAAGGAAATGCTGCTCAACGATCCGGATATGGATGTCAAGGAGGTGGCCCGCCAAGTCGGTTACGATCATTCAAGCTATTTCATCAAACTGTTTAAAGAAATGGAAGGCATTACACCGACAGCATTCCGTAAAATCCATAAAATACGATAATGTTTTCACGGGAGGTTCATTATGATTGAATATCGTTATATGACCCAGGAACAGGCCGACAAGTTGCAGGAAATCGACCGGTCGGAATATATTGATGTAATATATGAAATGCGGGACGGCATCGTAACGGAACGTAAAGCCGGACATGATTGTGCGAATTGGAACGAGACGGAATTAACCGAAATCAAACAACGATATTTGTATGAATTGCAAAACGGCGGACTCGCCATTGGCGCATTTGACGGAAACAGACTAGCAGGATTCGGCGTTCTTGCCCATACATTTAGAGGGATGAATCGGGACCGGCTCCAAATCGATCTTATGTACGTATCCAAAAATTACAGAAGACAAGGCATTGGAAGCAACATTTTAAACCGGTTGGCCGCGGAAGCGAAAGGAAGAGGGGCCAAATATTTGTACATTTCGTCGACGGAAACCGGATCGGCGGTATCCTTCTACAAAAGGAACGGGAGTCAGATCGCGGATGAGATTGATGAAGAGCTATTTCTGAAAGAGCCCAAAGATATTCATATGATCAAACGGCTATAATTCGTGGCACCAATGAGCCCACTTCGTAAACTACCATTATATGCGTAGAAAAGCGGATTGGCGGAAACTGGTGTAACAAATTAGACCATAAGGAGGAGAGATGACAGTGATAACGTTAAAATCGGAAAGAGAAATACAACAAATGCACGAAGCGGGCAAATTGTTGGCCGCTTGCCATCGAGAAATTGCGAAAATGATCGAGCCCGGCATTTCAACGTTCGCCATCGATCAATTTGTAGAAACATATTTGAAAAAGCATGGGGCCACGCCGGAACAGAAAGGATACAAGGGTTACCAATTTGCGACTTGCGCCTCCGTTAACGATGAAATTTGCCACGGTTATCCGCGGAGAGACTCTCTTCAAAACGGCGATATCGTTACGATCGATTTCGTCGTGAATCTTAACGGCAGTTTGGCGGATTCGGCATGGACGTACGCGGTTGGGGATATTTCGAATCAAACGAAAAAGTTGTTGAAAGTTACATACAATAGTCTTTATAAAGGGATTGAACAAGCGATCATCGGCAATCGTATCGGGGATATCGGGCATGTCATTCAATCTTATGTCGAAGCGGAAGGGTTTTCCGTCGTCAGAGATTTTACGGGCCATGGCATTGGACCTGTCATCCATGAAGAACCGCAAGTTCCCCATTTCGGTTTGCCGGGGAAAGGGTTGCGATTGAAAGAAGGCATGGTCATTACGATCGAACCGATGGTGAACGAAGGAACGTGGCACAGCCGAATGGATGCGAACGGATGGACGGCAAGAACCGTTGACGGGAAACGTTCGGCCCAATACGAGCATACGATAGCGATCACGAAGGACGGACCGCTTATTTTAACGCAGCAAACGTGCCGGATGTCCTTCTTGTAGCGGCGTGTTTTCTCTTTCATATAACTGCCGTAAGGAATGAGAAAATCAAAGTGTGGCTGTTTTTCCTCCCCCTCCGCATACGAGTAATTTTCATTTTACAGGAAAAGACGGTTTTTTTGTGCCCTTTTTAACATTCAACAAAAACGGGGCCTCCAGAAAGTCAGCTTTCACTGCTTTCTGGACAGCCCCTTCGTTGAGTTATGGGCAGGAGGCCAAACTGGATCAAGCATTACATACGTCCAATCATGACTAACATCATGGACATACATATATAAGGTAATGACTTTAATACGAAGGGAGCATACAAAATGTCTTCTGTTGTTGGAGGATTCGGGTTCACAAGCACAGGTGTTATTCTTGTCCTTTTCATTCTCCTTGTCATTGTTGCTTGTTCAATATGTAGATTCAGCTACTAAATTTCAGGCACTGGGGCTGCCCAATAAGTCCCTAAAACGAAAGCAGGGCGGAAAAATGAGACGTTTTTCCGCCCTGCTTTTTTGTACCAATGTTAACTTTCATTTTACAGGAAAAGACGGTTTTTTTGTGCATAATTTTTAAATATTTTAATGTATGAGGTTGTCCGAACTGCCGGTTGGTCAGCCATTGCGCAGTCACGATGCGGCGATCAGGGCGAAGATGTTTTTGAACAAGATCGGAGGTACAAACGGCTTGCTCATATGCCAGGATGAATGAAAAAGCAATTCTGCCGGGATGATAACTTGTTGCAACACTTGTTCCTAACGTGTAGTGTAGAATGTAGGATTATCTTATGCATTACAGGAAGAGGTGCGGAGTTTGGCAACATTTAAAATAAAAAATGTCCTTTTCTTTCATGAAAAAAAGAACGTCAACGTTCTAGACGAAGGGGATCGTACCATCGCCAAAGTTATGAAAGTATCAAACTCGGGAAATGAGGCGGGCAAAACCTTCGTCTTAGAGCGAAACGGAGATCAAGCTGTTCTAGGGATACAAAAAGGGCGTCTCGTCTTTGCAAATTACAGGTTTCAAATCGATGGAGAAGAATTTATTTTGAAGGATAACGCTGTCAACAGCCTTCTTTATTTCTGTGTGGACGGCACGGCTTTCGGGAAGAAGCTGCGGATCGAAGAGAATTGGGACGAAGAGATTGAAGTGAAAGTGGACGGCCGGAAGGCAGCGTTAATGAAACCGAATACCATTTCTCTTGAAGCAACGATTGTAATGGACGAGGAAGTTGCGGGAGATTGGATGCTGTTCTCGTTAACATGCTTAATGTATTTCATGTTTATGATATATAAGGATGAAACGGACATCATAGAAAGCATTTTTGACGGACTAGAGGAATAAAGCGAGTCGTTATGAGCCATATCAAATTCGGTCGGCTTATGGTTAAAGGGCGGGCTCTATGTTAAAGTAGATAGAGACAGTAGAATGGTGTTTCATAATGATTGAATAAAGGATCGTGCATCGTTGGGGGGGAGTTCAATGGATGTGCCGATTGGCGTATGGATTAGCTCGATCATCATCATTTTTCTTATCAGTTATATCACTTTCTGGGTCACGAAGAAGGCTTACTCCAGGAAATGGGACGAACAAGAATAATAGCCCGGCCGCCTAGTATGGAAACCTTATTCTGTTATGCCGAAAGCAAGAAAGTCGCCAAACTACAGTGAGTAGCTAGCGACTTTCTATTCGTTCCACTTCGTTTCTTAATTTCGAATGAGATAATCGAATGCGCCCAAGGCAGCATTTGCGCCGGATCCCATCGATATAATGATCTGCTTGTAGGGACTATTGGTGCAGTCGCCTGCCGCAAATACGCCCGGTACGTTTGTAGCGCCATGCCGGTCGACTACGATTTCCCCGAAGCGAGTACGCTCCACGGTATCTTCTAACCAATCCGTATTAGGTACAAGACCGATCTGAACAAATACGCCCTGCAATTCAATATGACGTTCCGCTCCCGTGTCACGCTCAATGTAGGTAATGCCGTTTACTTTATCAGTGCCGGTAATTTCTTTCGTTTGAACGTTTTTAAGGACCGTTACGTTAGGAAGGCTATAAAGACGATCTTGCAATACGGCGTCGGCTTTCAGTTCCGGCATGAATTCAAGCACCGTAACATGCTTCACAATGCCGGCGAGGTCGATCGCCGCCTCAATACCGGAGTTGCCGCCGCCAATGACCGCAACGTCTTTCCCGGTGAATAAAGGACCGTCGCAATGAGGACAGTAGGCCACGCCTTTATTCTTGTACTCTGCTTCGCCAGGTACGCCGATATTGCGCCAACGGGCGCCTGTCGAAATGATGACGGTCTTGCTCTTCAGAACAGCGCCGTTTTCAAGTTCAACTTCGATGAAGTCTCTCTTCTCCAAACGTTTGGCACGCTGCAGTTTCATGACGTCAATGTTGTACTCTTTCACATGTTCTTCAATCGTCGCCACAAGTTTCGGACCTTCCGTATATTTGACGCCGATAAAGTTCTCGATGCCGAGCGTATCCAAGACTTGACCGCCGAAGCGTTCGGCTACGATGCCTGTGCGAATGCCTTTGCGCGCCGCATAGATCGCTGCGCTAGCGCCGGCTGGGCCCGCCCCGACAACAAGAACGTCGAATGGATCCTTATTGTCAAATTCCGAAGCGTCCGGAGCATCACCCAACTTGGCGAGAATTTCCTCCAGCGACATACGGCCGCTGCTGAAAAACTCTCCGTCGAGGAGCACCGTCGGTACCGCCATGATGTTCTTGCTCTCGGCTTCTTCCTTGAACGCAGCTCCGTCAATCATGGTATGCGTGATGCCCGGATTGAGGATGCTCATCAAGTTCAACGCCTGCACAACGTCAGGACAGTTTTGGCAGGTCAAGCTGATGTAGGATTCAAAGTGATATTCGCCGCGAATGTTTTTAATTTGGTCAATGACGTCTTGTTCCACTTTCGGCGCTCTTCCGCTAACTTGCAGCAGAGCAAGCACCAATGAAGTAAACTCGTGACCCAAAGGAATTCCGGCAAACGTCACGCCAGTATCTTCGCCCGTACGATTCACACTAAAACTTGGCGTTCTAGGCAATCGGGTTTTTTCTACCGTAATTTTAGATGACATGCCGGCGATTTCATCCACCAGCGCCAGCATGTCAATAGATACGGCATCGGACTCAGCGCTGACTTTTAGCACTACATCGTTTTCCATCAGTTGAAGATATTGTGCTAATTGTGCTTTTATATCCGCGTCCAGTGCCATTTTTCACCCGCTCCTTAAATTTTTCCGACTAGATCAAGGCTTGGCTTAAGCGTCGCAGAACCTTCTTGCCACTTGGCCGGGCAAACTTCGCCCGGGTTGTTGCGGACGTATTGGGCTGCCTTGATTTTGTTAATGAGAGTGCTCGCATCGCGGCCGATACCGCCTGCGTTAATTTCAACGGCTTGGATGACGCCGTCCGGATCGATAATAAACGTACCGCGATCCGCAAGGCCATCTTCTTCGTTCAGCACGTCGAAGTTGCGGGAAATCGTGTGCGACGGGTCGCCGATCATGATGTAAGTAATTTTGCCGATCGTTTCTGAGGTGTCGTGCCATGCTTTATGTGTAAAATGAGTATCCGTCGAAACAGAGTAAACTTCAACCCCAAGATCCTTCAATGTTGCATATTGATTTTGCAGATCTTCCAACTCGGTTGGGCAAACGAATGTAAAGTCAGCCGGGTAGAAGCAAACGATGCTCCATTTGCCTTTGAAATTCGCTTCCGTTACTTCGATAAAGTCACCGTTATGGTAGGCTTGAGCTTTGAATGGCAGTACTTCTTTTCCAATTAATGACATGATTGATATTTCCTCCTTCAAGGTATTTGTAATTATTATAATCTAATATTAATTATATTAAACTGCATTTGTCAAGTGTCCTTATTGTGTCCGAAATGGCGGATAAATATGACAATTGCTTGAACTCATCGTTTTGCTGGTCTCCTGGCCTAATAGCGAGAGATTAAGAGATTGGCGTAAATAGTCCCGCGAGATTATCTCTTATTATAATATAGAAACGATGCTAGTTGAACAATACCATGTTAGCCATGAAGCCGATCGCGATCGGTGCGGGATTTCTGCAAAAAGTCCGGGTATTCCATGCTAATGTTGGGGGAAGATGGTACAATAGGTAGAGGAATTTCGCATACATGGAACATCGCAACGATTAGAATGCGGTACTTATTTCGAAGAAATAGGATTGAGGTGAGTTATGACTTCCTTACTCCCATCTGAACAGTTGATTAGAGAAATCGAATTATCGGAATTAGCGTATATGTATGACCGTATGGCCGCAATCCGGGATCGAAGCGGTAATCCCGAAGGGATAGAAATGCAATATTTCGGAAATGCGCTTTGTTTATACAGCAGAACCATGCCCTGGCCAACGTTTAATACTGTCAAAGGAATCGGCGGCGGCGACCTGGAATATCTGGACCGGATTATTCATTTTTATCGGACGAGAGACCGGAAAGCCCAATTCGAAATTGTTCCTTCCCGCGAAGACCGGAATCTACTGGAGGCATTGTCCGAACGCGGCTTTTATCAATCCGGGTTTCATACGTCATTATATATCGAACCGACAGAAAATGCAGACGACAACCGGGACCGCATTGCAATTCATGAGTTAAGGGAAGATCAATTTGATCTCTATGCGACCATTCATTGCAGAGGAACGGGATTAACAGACGACGGAATTCCGTACGTTGCGGAGAATAATAAAGTCCTGTACAATCGGCCCGGCTGGAAATTTTACATCGCCTACATGGATGAAAACCCGGCAGCGGTAGGGGTTATGTATATAAAGGACCGCATCGCTTCATTAACGTTCGCGGCGACTTTGCCCGAGTATCGAAATCAAGGATTGCAGCAAACGCTATTGCAAAGAAGAATTCGCGAAGCCAAACGGAACGGTTGCAAGCTTGCCGTAAGCCAATGCGCTTTTTTGTCGCAAAGCCATCGTAATATGGAGCGGGCCGGAATGAAGATAGGTTATATAAGGACGACCTGGACGGAGTGAAAAGCGCCGCCCGGCCGACATCATTGTTGAGAAATCCGAGCCTAGTTATAATAGTCGCAGATGTGTAAAATATGGAAGGAGGTGTTGGCCATCGCTTTCAAATTGCTGATCGTCCTATCCTTTGCTTGTTTTATTTTGACGAGTTGTACGGGAGGGAACGGTTCGCCGGAGGCGGCGCCGGCCGCTCGGCAGGAAGCCGTTCGCAGTGGCGAGAATCGACCTGCCCCCGGTCCGGACGAATCGATGTTTCGTATCGAAGTAACCGTTCCGCCCGGGATTACGGCAGAGCAACCGTTTAAGGCAGAAGGGGCTTTGATCAATAAGAGTCCAACCGCATGGGAGATGGAACATGGCGCCGATATGTTTACCTACTCCATTTACGACGGGAACGATAGGCCTGTTCTCCAAGAATGGAACACGATCGCCGTTACGAGTATCGGAATCGGGACGACATTATCGCCCGATGCGGCATACAGCTATGACGGCCGCGAGCACACCAGCATTCCGCTAAACGAATTGACCGTCAAAGAACCGGGGGAGTATACCGTTGTGGCTCATGCGCAATTTACAATTCGATACGAGGGTAAGAGCTATCATTTTAAAATATCGTCCGATCCTTATGAATTTAATGTAATGAAGTAGAAGGTTTGGCGGTTTGCTTGCGAATCATGTACGATATAAACAGAACAGACCATGAGGTGATGCTTAATGAAATACAATTTTGATCTCGTCGTAAACCGGAGAAATACGAACTCGTACAAATGGGACCAGACGAAGCAATTGTTCGGGGATGCAGATATCCTTCCGCTCTGGGTTGCCGATATGGATTTTGAAAGCCCGCCTGCCGTCAAGGAGGCGTTGATCAAGCGGGCGATGCAAGGAACCTACGGATACACGATACGATCTTCGGAATACGAAGCGGCGATCGTCAACTGGTTTGCAAGAAGGCATGGATGGTCGCTTGAACCCGCTTGGCTTGCGGATGTGCCTGGCGTCGTTACCGCGCTTAGTTTGGCGATCGATTTGTGCAGCGCTCCCGGCGAACAAGTCATTTTGCAATCCCCGGTTTACAATCCTTTCTATGACGTTATTCGGTTGAACGGGCGGAAAATCGCCGAAAGTCCGTTGATCATCAACAATGGCCGATATGAAATGGATTATGGGCATCTTGAACAATTAATGAAACAAGGGGCCAAAACCATGCTGTTGTGCAGCCCGCATAATCCGGTGGGACGAGTGTGGGAGCGCGAGGAACTGCAAAAATTGAGCGAGTTGTGCTTGAAATACAATGTGCTGATCATCTCCGATGAAATTCATTGCGACTTGGTGCTGCCGGGATATAAGCATATTCCGTTTGCATCGTTGTCTGAAGAAATTGCGGCACAAACGGTTACTGCGACGGCGCCGACCAAAACGTTTAACTTGCCCGGATTGCAAAGTTCGTTCGTAGCGATCTCCAACCGCGAATTGAAGCGGCGTTTCGATGATCGCCTTAAGATGTTAAGCCTCCATTCAATGCCATACTTTAATGTGGACGCAGTGACTGCCGCATATAACGATGGGGAGGAGTGGCTTGACGAACTGCTCGTCTACCTGCAGGGGAACGTTCAATTCGCGATCGATTATTTGGAACGCCACTTGCCGCAAGTGAAGGCCATTCGCCCGGAAGGAACCTATCTGTTATGGGTCGATTACCGTAATTTGGTTGGCAGTGCCGAAGAGATCAAAGATCTGATGTTCAAGCAAGCGAAAGTCGCATTTACGGAAGGATCGATATACGGTGAAACGGGACTGGGGTATATCAGAATCAATTATGCCTGTCCGCGTTCCGTGCTGCATGAAGCGTTGGAACGTTTCTGCCGCGCCGCTCAAACGAAGGTTCGATGAACCGCCATAACAATATCGCATAACGAAGGAGAGCATACTTGATGGAAGCATTTATTTTTGACATGGACGGAGTGATTATCGACAGCGAGCCGCTTCATTTCGAAGTCGATATCCATACGATGAAACATTTCGGGATTGAGATCACCCAGACCGAACTTGAAAGATTCGTAGGGATGACGAATCCCGAGATGTGGGACATTCTTACGCGGGAATATCAAATGCGGCAGTCGGTTTCGGAAATTATCGAATATCAATTATCGCTGAAAATTGAAAGGTTGAGATCGCTTGATATTGGCCCGATCGACGGAATTGCGAATTTAATCTCCGAGTTGAAGAGATTCCGAATCCCGATGGCGCTCGCTTCCTCGTCACCGCGCGCATTTATTATGGCGGTTCTGCAAAAGTTCGGTATCGTAGGCGAGTTTGCCCGCATTGTGAGCGGCGAGGAAGTGAACAAAGGCAAACCTGCGCCCGATGTATATTTGGAAGCGGCCAAGCTGCTGGAAGTACGTCCCGGCCAATGCGTCGTGCTTGAAGATTCCATGCATGGAGTCGCGGCGGCCAAAGCGGCGGGAATGAAATGTATCGGATTCGACAATCCGAATTCCGGGAATCAAGACTTATCGAATGCGGATGTCATTGTAACATCGATCAGGGATATTCGGGTGGAAGAACTTCTGAAACAGGGGGATTGAGTTATCGTTTGCCGGTTATGCAAAATAATGTTGCAGATGAAGTAAGGGGCGCGGGTGCGCCCCTTGTTTCGTTATATTCGCGTTTCCGCTCTGCGCTTGCGATCCAGCAGCACGGTCAAGCTAAGCAGCGTGACGATGATGGTCGCGCCCATATCGGACAAGATCGCGATCCAAAGCGTCAGCAGCCCCGGAATGGTGAGCAGCAGGGCGATCAGCTTCAAGCCGAGCGCAAGCGCAATATTCGCCTTGATGATGCGGTTCACCTTTTTGCCGATCGAAATCGCTTCGGGAAGTTTGCCGAGATGATCTTGCATCAATACGATGTCCGCCGTTTCGATGGCGCTGTCGGTGCCTTTGCCCATCGCGATGCCAAGCCCGGCGGAAGCGAGAGCCGGCGCATCGTTGATCCCGTCGCCGATCATCGCCACTTGGCCGTCGGAAGCGAGCTCTTTGATTTTCTCCACTTTTTGCTCCGGAAGCAGTCCGCCGTAGCAGGAAGTAACGCCTACCGCTGCGGCAACCTTCTCGGCGGTGCGCTGATGGTCGCCGGTCAGCATGACCGTGCGGCGGATGCCGCTGCGATGAAGGGCGGCCACCGTTTCCGCGCTCTCCGGGCGGATTTCGTCGGCGATTCCGAACACGCCCAGTATGCCGTGTTCATCGGCGACGATGACGAGCGTCAAACCTTCCGCTTTCAACCTTTCGATATCTTTCCGCGCCGCCTGGCTTTTCGGAACGGATTCGACGCTTTTTTCATTGCCGAGATAATAGGTTCGGCCGTCGATCCGCGCTTCTATCCCTTGGCCGGACAAGGTACGAATGTCTTCCGGTTCGGCGGCGGCAGCCCCGACCTTCTCCACATGCTTCATGACGGCCTTTGCAAGCGGATGAGAGGACGTTTTCTCGATGCCCGCAGCGATGGAGTAGAAGCGCTCCTTGTCGTAAACGGCCGTTTGCTCGACATGCGGCTCGCCCAAAGTCAATGTTCCCGTTTTATCGAAGGCGAGCGTATCGATTTTGCCGAGCTGTTCCAGGAATACGCCGCCTTTGACGAGAATGCCGTTGCGCGCATTGCGGGTAATTCCCGACACGAGCGCGATCGGCGAAGATAAGATCAGCGCGCACGGGCATCCGACGATCAATACCGCCAAGCCTTGATAGAGCCATGTTTTCCAGTCGCCCCCGAGCAGCAAAGGAGGCACGAGCACGACCAATATGGCGACGGCGAGAATAAGCGGAGTATAATATTTGGCGAATCGATTGATGAATAATTCCGTCGGCGTTTTCGTTTCTTGCGCTTCCTCGACCAGATGCAATATTTTGGCCAGGGAAGAATCTTTGTACGCCTTGTCGATGCGAACTTGCAGCACTCCTTCGTTATTAATGCTGCCTCCGAATACGGGTTGTCCTTCCGCTTTATCTACCGGAAGCGATTCCCCGGTAATCGCCGCTTCGTTGACGGAACTGCTGCCCGCGATAACCGTCCCGTCGGAAGGAATTTTCTCGCCTGCGCGTACGAGCACGATATCCCTGATTTCCAGCGAGGAAATCGGGACGACCCGTTCCCGGCCGCCGGCGATAAGAACGGCTTCCTTCGGCGCCACTTGCAGCAGCGACTCCATCGAACGGCGCGCCTTTTCCATGCCCATGCCTTCAAGCAATTCGTTCAAGCCGAACAATATGGCGACCAGCGTCGCTTCTTTCCATTCGCCGATAAGCACGGCGCCGATGAGCGCGATCGTCATCAGCGTGTCGATATTGAACTTGAACCGCGCCAGATTGCGCAAACCTTTCATAAAAGTAACATATCCGCTGATTGCAATCGAAAATAAATACATCGCAATCGCCGCAACGTCCGGTATGAATTGCTGCAATCCGATCGCAAGAACGAATACGGCCGCAGCGGCGATAAGCAATACTTTCATTCGATTCGTCGATCCATGGCTATGATCGTGACCGTCGCCGGCGGAATGGTCATGCGCTCCGTTTTCGCCGGCATGGCTGTGCCGATGATGATGCCCGGCATGCTCCGGATGGGAAGCTCCGCCCGCGTAAGATTGATCGATATAAGCGCCGTCGCTGCGCAAAATTTGTTCAACCTCGGCGAGCGAAATATGTTCGTCGACCTTCAATTTGCCGGTGTTGTAACTTAATGTAGATCCTTCGCCGTGTTCCAGTTTTTGAATTTTTTGTTCCAGTTCGCGGGAACAGTTGGCGCAGGACAGACCTTTCACTCTGAATTCCAACATGCCGGTCCCTCATTTCAGTTGATAGTAGGTAGCTAATCGTGACAAGCGTGGTGAATCGCCTGCGACAACAAATCCATGACGTGTTGATCGTCATGGGAATAATACAACGTCGTGCCGGCCCGTCTGAATTTCACCAGCCGCAAGTTTTTCAAAAACCGAAGCTGGTGGGAAACGGTCGATTGCAGCAGCGACAGCTCATCGGCAATTTCGTTCACCGAGCATTCCTTTTGCGACAGCAAATGCAATATCCGGATTCGCGTCGTATCCGACAACGCCTTGAACGTTTGCGAAACCATAAACAACGTCTCGTCATCCAATGTTTCGCACGGTTGTTTCGTATCCCCTGTTTGCTCCATAAACGCACCGCCTAACATGATTATATGATTATCTATACATATATTATAATTCAATTGTCGAAATAACGCAAAGCATTTATGCCTATAAAATCGATTTTTTCGATTGATTTTATTCGCGCTTCCGCTCCCGTCTGGCAAATGTTAACGGCTCCCCCAATCCAATGATTAGATTCGCCCGGATTTTCTCATACTACATCTACGAAAGATTTGCAAAGGAGTGATTCGAGTTGCATCAAAAACTCACTCCCACATTATATATTCGCTTGCGAAAACGGGTGCGGGTGCGAAAAGGGGAAGCGATTATATTGGGGCAAATTGCGGAGTTGCTCACGGAACCGGAATATGAGGCGAAAATAAAAGATTTGGAGGTTTTCAGACCGAAGCGGCAAGACGGCAACATCGTGCTTGTCGATA
Organism: Paenibacillus sp. MSJ-34; assembly: GCF_018918005.1. GTDB lineage: Bacteria > Bacillota > Bacilli > Paenibacillales > Paenibacillaceae > MSJ-34. The sequence goes on from NZ_JAHLPR010000037.1 coordinate 41,267, forward strand.
TGCTGCAGATCGTCCGCCTTGTAAAGGGCGTTGTCCCCGAGATGGCGGTGGAATACTTCGGCGAACCGCATACCTTGGTCGAAATCGGCGATGCCCCGAATCGCCCCAATATCGTTCTGTTTCTGCTTGTTTGGCTGCTGCTTTTTTTCGGTTCCGGTTTGGCGATCATGAATTTTCACGCCGATGTCAGCATGATGCCGGTTCAGCAGCGCATCGTCGAATTGATTACCGGCAAAAAAGACGAACATCCATATTTATTTCAACTCGCATACTCGCTAGGAATCGGCTTCGGGATGATCGTATTCTTCAACCATGTGTTCAAGAAAAAATTCAACGAAGAGCCGACGCCCCTGGAAGTGGAAATGTTTCTGTATCAAGAAAATTTGAATCAATTTGTCATTACGGAAGAATATTGCCGCTTGCATGAAAAAGGTGAACGGATTGACTGATTTACTGAAAACGGCTTTCAGCTCCTTTGTCGGTTTCGCGGGCGGAATCGCTGTGGGAGGAGGCATGGTGGCGCTGTTCGTCGTACTCGATATTATTCCCCGGTTGGCCCAATTGACGCGCTCGTACCATAAAGTGCATTGGTTCGAAGGAGCGATGGTCAGCGGGGCGCTATATTGGACGTTCGCCGACTTCTGGAATTGGATCGTGCCCTCCGGGCAGCTTGCAACAATCGCGGTTGGTTTGTTTCACGGCGTGTTCATCGGCATGCTTGCCGCGGCGTTGACGGAAGTGTTGAACGTTCTGCCGATCTTGGCCAAACGGCTTCATCTTATCCCGTACATGTTTGGACTGCTGCTGGCCATGGTCCTTGGAAAAATTGCCGGATCGCTGTTCGATTGGTTCGTTTATCATCAATAGTAAGGAGCATGCATCTTATGGATAAAGATACGACATCGCAAGATCAATACCGGGATACCGATCCGATTGCCGTCCTCGCATCGGGCGAGCATCCGGAGAAGGCCGGACCGGACGGCGAAAACAGCGAATTGAAGCGCAAAAGGAAAGAGGAGATCTCGAATTCGTTGGAGGAATCCGTCGTTTACTGGCAAGACACGGACCGGATTTCCAAAAAATTGGACGAATCGAAACGTACGTTAAAAGAAGTCGTCGGGCTCGACAATGCGTTCGACCTCGTCTTTCGCGAAATGACGTTCGGCGGCAGGCGGACCGGGTTGTTTTACGTCAACGGGTTTGCCAAGGACGACGTGTTGACCGAAATATTGAAACGTCTTACTTATTTGGATAAAGAGCAAATATCGGCCAATGCGATCAAAGCTTTCATGGATTGCTACGTTCCGCATATTCAAGTGGAGAAAGTGACGAAAATGAGCGAGGCCATTAATTACGTCCTGGCCGGCGGAACGGCGCTATTCGTCGACCAGGAGCAAGCCGCCCTCATTATCGACGCGAAGGTGTTCCCGAGCAGAGGGCCGGAGGAGCCTTCGCTGGAACGGGTCGTACGGGGCGCCCGCGACGGCTTTACCGAAACGTTGCTGACCAATGTCGCGCTCGTTCGGAGACGCATCCGCGATCCCGGATTGAAGCTGGAATTGGTTCAGGTAGGCCGGCGAACGAGAACGGACGTATGCATCGCATATATCGACGATATCGCGGATGGGAAATTGGTTGAGTCCGTACGAAGCAAAATCGAGAACGTGAATATCGACGGCCTGCCGCTCGCGGATAAACAATTGGAAGAAGCGATTATCAATAAAGGGTGGTTTCCGTATCCCCTTGTAAGATATTCGGAACGTCCGGATGTCGTAGCCTCGCATCTGTTGAGCGGTTGCGTCGTTCTTATGGTCGATACCTCCCCAAGCGTTATGGTCCTGCCCACCACGTTTTTCGATTTATGCCAACACGTGGAAGAGAACCGGCAGACGCCTTTCATGGGAACATACATGATGTGGGTTCGTTTCCTCGGCATCGCGGTCTCCTTGTTTCTGTTGCCGTTATGGCTTCTTCTCGCCACGAAACCGGGAATCGGGCCGGCGTTTCTGGAATTTATCGGACCGAATAAAACGGGGAAAATTCCGATCATCGGCCAATTTCTTATCGCCGACATCGGCGTGGACTTGTTGCGCATAGCCGCCGTTCATACGCCGACCCCGCTTGCGACGGCAATGGGCTTGGTCGCCGCCATTATGATCGGCGATATTGCGATAAAAGCAGGATTGTTTGTCAACGAAGTCGTACTTATGATGGCTGTCGCGGCCATCGGCATGTTCGCCACGCCCAGCTATGAATTGGCGCTCGCCAACCGGATCGTGCGGCTGGCGCTGCTGGTGGCCGTAGCGATATTCGGCGTGCCCGGCTTCGTGGTGGGAGTGACGCTGTTCATTCTGCTGCTCGCTACGCATCGGTCGTACAATTCCTCTTATCTATGGCCGTTTATACCATTTAATGCAAAGGCGCTGACAAGTACGGTTTTCCGCAAGCCGGTGCTCAATGTGAAGCTGCGGCCGAGTTTTAATAAAACGGACGATAGCACGAAAATGCCGCGGCGGGCCCGGAAATAAAAATGCTTGGTCAAAAAGTACAAACGAATTGTCGTTTAGTCCATTTCTCTGCTTTCTTATTTTTGGTATACTGAGTTGTAATGAACCGATCACAATGAGACTTATGCGTCCGCAGCGCGGGTGAACGGATAGACCAAAGAAAGTAGAGGAGAAACGATATGCATTTACATGGAACCAGCAAAATTAACGCAAGTGGACATTTGGAAATCGGCGGATGCGATGTTGCGGATTTGAAGGAGAAATTCGGCACTCCGTTATATATTGTGGACGAAGCTTTGGTTCGTAAGCGGTGCCGCGAGTATATCGAGGCGTTCCGCGCGTCCGGCTTGAAGTTTCAAGTCGCATATGCGAGCAAAGCGTTCTGCGTCATGGCTATGTGCCGCCTGGTCGAGGAAGAAGGCCTGTCGCTCGATGTCGTATCGGATGGGGAATTGCATACCGCATTGAAGGCGGGATTTCCGGTCGGGCGGATTCACTTCCACGGCAACAATAAGACGCCGGACGAAATAGAAATGGCAATCGACGCCGAAATCGGTTGTTTTGTCGTCGATAACTTTGTGGAATTGGAAATGCTGAATGCGATTGCGGGCGGGAAAGGCCGCCGCGTCAATGTTTTATTGCGCGTCACGCCGGGGGTTGAGGCCCACACGCATGAATATATTTCGACAGGACAAACCGACTCGAAATTCGGCTTCGATATCGGCAACGGCTCCGCGTTCGAAGCGGTGCGCCAAGCGTCGCAGCTCCCGCATATCGAGTTGCTGGGGGTTCATTCCCATATCGGATCGCAAATTTTCGAAGTTGAGGGATTCCAGATGGCGGTCGAGAAAGTCGCTGCTTTTGCGCGCAATGTATACGCGGAATTGCATGTCGCGATGAAGGTCGTCAACTTGGGCGGAGGCTTCGGCATCCGTTATGTGGACGGGGATACGCCTTTGCCGGTAGCGCAATATGTCAAAGCGATTACCGATGCCGTTAAACAGCATTTCGCAGGCGTCGGCGAAGCTTTGCCGGAAATTTGGGTCGAACCCGGCCGCAGTATTGTAGGCGACGCGGGAACGACGCTATATACGGTCGGAACGATGAAAGATATTCCGGGCGTGCGCAAATATGTGGCCGTAGACGGCGGGATGACGGACAATCCGCGTCCGGCTCTTTACGAATCCCGTTATGAAGCGCTGCTTGCGAACCGCGCCGGCGAACCGAACGAGGAGGTCGTCTCGATCGCGGGCAAATGCTGCGAAAGCGGCGACATGCTTATTTGGGATGTGGAACTGCCGAAAGTAGTCAGCGGCGATCTCCTTGCCGTGTCGTGCACGGGAGCTTACAATTACGCAATGGCGAGCAATTATAACCGGATTCGCCGTCCGGGCGTCGTGTTCGTCCATAACGGCGAAGCCGACATCGTCGTCAAACGCGAATCGTTCGACGATATCGTAGGCAACGATGTCGTGCCGGAACGGCTTCGGAAACAAGCGGTGGCGAAATAAAAGCCCTATGCGGGACTGCCTGCAGTCGAATGACTGTAAGGCAGTCTTTTTCGTTTTTGTTGACGACCGAACATTGTTCTGTTACAATTGATACCGAACGTTGTTCGGTTTGTGATGAAGGAGGAGATGGGATATGGCAGGTATTGCCGATCGTTCAACCTTGACGCTTTTAATGCGCGAGACGGAAAGGCTTATCGTAGAGAAAGGCTGCAAAAAAACGACGATTCGCGATCTGATCCAGGCCTCCGGAATATCGATGGGGGGCATTTATCATTACGTCAAAAGCAAGGAGGAGCTTTACGGCCTCATTTTGCAGGAGAAGATTCAACAGATCGACGAACGGTTTCACACCAAAGTGTGCGAGACGGAACTAGGCGAGCTTGACGGCCCGCTGCGGACGATCGTCGACGGCTTCTACGGCTTTATGATCGGGGAAGACAGGGTTTGCCGGGATATTCTGCTCTACTTGATCGGTTTTCAGGACGCTTCCGAAGTCACGCCCATACTATCCAAATTCCATGAAGCGTTGCTAGGCGCGATTGAACGTTGGATCCAAGTCGGGCAAGCCGCTTCGGCGATACCCGCGTCGATTGATGCGGCGGAGGTTAGTTCCGCATTGGCCACCTATTTGTTAGGGTTGCTTCTTGAGGATCGGCTCGGCTATGTCCGGACGGATGCGGACAAAACGTATGCTGCGATTTATCGAATGTTGAAAAGCCATATGTAAACGATAGGAGGAGAATAGGCATGCAGGATAAGGAATTGCACGTCGTATTCGGTGCAGGAGCGCTTGGCCAGGCGGTGATAAGCGAGCTTCTAGCGCAAGGCAAACAAGTTCGTGCCGTCAATCGGAGCGGCAACTTTCGCGACATTCCGCACGGGGCGGAAAGGCGGCAATGCGATGCGCGCGACGAGTCGGCGGTTCGCGAAGTTTGCAAGGACGCTACGGTGGTCTATCATTGCATGGGATTGCCGTATTCGGAATGGCAAGACGCGATGCCGGCCATGATGCGGGGAATGATCGAAGGCGCCGCGTCGGCGAATGCCAAATTGATTTACGCGGATAATTTATACGCGTACGGCCCGGTGCAGGGGAAAATTCACGAGGGGCTGCCTCGCCGGTCGGTCGGGAGGAAAACGAAGGTTCGCGGCGAAGCGGCGGATATGTTGATGGAAGCGCATCGAAATGGAGCCGTTCGGGCCGCTATCGGGCGCGGATCGGACTTCTACGGTCCGGGCGTACTCACCGCTGCATTGGGAGCGCAAGTGTTCGGCAACGCGCTTGCCGGCAAAAAGGCCGATCTTCTCGGCAACCCGAAGTTGCCGCATACGCATCTGTATATTCGCGACTTCGCGCGCGGACTGGCCGTCTTGGGGCGGCACGACAAGGCGTTAGGCCAAATCTGGCATATACCCGCCGCCGAGACGGTAAGCACGCATGAACTTGCGGAACGCATCTTCAAGCAACTGGAGATAGCGCCGCAGTACCGCATCGCAGGCAAAGGGCTGGTGTCGTGCTTGGCGCTGTTCGATCCGATGATGCGCGAAATGAAAGAAATGATGTATCAATTCACCGAACCGTTTATGGTCGATCACAGCAAATATGTGCGGGAATTCGGGCTCGATGTAACCCCGCACGATGAAGCGATTGCGGAAACGATTCGTTGGTACCGGAACCGAACATGACGACTCCGTCGTGTATTTGTAAAGATGATGCCGCCGTCGCATTTGTATAACCGTCCGATTCATAGTAAAATGTAGGCATTCACATTGTTAAAGGAGTGCTCTATTCATGGCAAAACAAGCGAAAATCAAAATGGCGAACGGTGCGGAAATCGTAATCGACCTTTTCGAGAAAGATGCGCCCAATACGGTAGCCAATTTTGAGAAATTGGCGAATTCCGGCTTTTATAACGGCTTGAATTTTCACCGCGTCATTCCAGGATTCGTTGCGCAAGGGGGTTGCCCGAACGGCACCGGCGCTGGCGGGCCGGGTTATACGATCAATTGCGAGATTAACCCGAACAAGCATGAACGCGGCACGCTGGCGATGGCGCATGCCGGACGCAATACGGGCGGAAGCCAATTCTACATCTGCTACCAGCCGCAGCCGCATTTGGACGGACAACATACCGTTTTCGGCAAAGTGGCCAAGGGGATGGAGCATGTCGACGCATTCCAAGGGCGCGACAAGATGGAGTCGGTGGAAGTATACGAAGTATAAGATGGGGCAAATTCCGCTTCATTAACGGTAAATTGTACCGCTAATTTCATGAATTGGCGGGTAGGGTTGAGAATTGCGCCAATTTCTGGAGCTAAATTCTAGCGGTTCGATCAAACTGGGTGATTTCCCGGGAATTAACGCCAAATTTTCGAGCTAGTAAGATTCAAGCTGAGGATTGTAGAGATATAACGCCGGTTTTTACCGTTCATGCAATGGCGTTGCATTGAGAAATTGTTATCCGGACCGTACGACCGTTATTTTGCGTCAAAACCGCTTATTCGCTGTTTCGGCGGGCATTGGTTCCGTTATTCGTTCGTCGCAGGGCTTATTTTTACGCTTTTGCAATGAATAAAGGATCATCTGTCCGCAAACTGGCCGAAATCGGGTCATTTGTCACAATTAGCGTCTCCTGTGTCCGCGAACTTGGAGAGCAGGGCGGTAGAAGTTAATGCAACGCCAGTGCCGTTCATGCTTCAACGAGCGGTTCTACAAACTGGTTTTGTGCATGGTTCTAAGCCCGGTTCTGTGTGCTGGTCTCATGATCGCCGCTATGAACCGGTTCTTGTGTGGGTGTAAGTCGGTGTTATGAACCGGTTCTTGTGCGAATGTAAGCACGGTGCAATTAACCGGTTCTTGTGCAGTTGTAAGTACGGTGTTATGTACTGGTTCTTGCAAGGTTGTGAATATGGTGCTATGTACTGGTTTGAATGACGGTTTTATGTACGTTTTCATGCACGGATTTATCTGCCGTACGGTTCACGTACCGGATTAAACGCGCTGTTGCGCGTTTTTCAATGGTCCGTTGCGCCGACCGCCGCGTAAACCGCTGGAGCGATTTGTCCGGCGGTTTTTCTTATGTTCCGTTTCTATTGTCCCTTGCCAATCTGCAGTAATCGGAATAGTAATAGATATGCTTTCGTTACAGGAAGGAGACAAAGAAATGGCAAATGGATGTAATGCGGTGAATTCCGGCGTTTGCTCCTTTGCGGAAGGGGCGAATACGACCGCGAGCGGAGTTGCCTCTCACGCGGAAGGCAGCGGCACCGTAGCGATAGGAACGGCTTCGCATGCCGAAGGGGTCGTCACGCAGGCGAACGCCGACTTCTCCCATGCGGAAGGGTTCAGCACGCGGGCAGGCGCGGCGGCCGCGCATGCGGAAGGCTCCGGCACCCTCGCCGGCGGCGGATCCTCGCATGCGGAAGGGGTGAACACGACGGCGAGCGGCGTGGCGTCGCATACGGAAGGCAGCGGCACGCAAGCGGCCGGCGCCAATTCGCATGCCGAAGGAGCGGCGTCGGTCGCCGGCGCGGATCACGCGCATGCGGAAGGCTTTAACTGCATGGCGATGGGCATTGCTTCGCATGCGGAAGGCAATGTTACCCAAGCGACGCAGATCGGGGCGCATGCGGAAGGCTCGGGCACGCTTGCCAGCGGTATCGTTTCGCATGCGGAAGGCAATATTACCGTGGCGAGCGGGGCGGCGTCCCACGCGGAAGGCGCCCGATGCGTGGCGAGCGGGCTGTCGTCGCATGCGGAAGGCGAGGGGAGCACCGCCGCAGGGGCGAACTCTCACGCCGAAGGAATTGGAACGACGGCCAACGGCGAAGGTTCGCATGCCGAAGGGGCGCTTACGGTGACCGCCGCGTTTGCCGCGCACGCGGAAGGGGCGAGCACGAATGCAAGCGGCTTCGCATCGCATGCTGAAGGAGCAAGCACGGTTGCAATCGGCGTAACCGCGCATGCCGAAGGAGCGGCTACGGTAGCCGGAGGCAACTTCTCGCATGCGGAAGGTTTCGATACGTCCACGGCAACGTTCGACAATTCCCATATTATGGGCCGGTTCGGCGATGCGAACGAGGCGAACTCCTGGTTCGTCGGCAACGGGACGGCGGCCAACGCGCGCGGTTTGGGGGCGAAATTCAGCGGTTCGACCGGCAATATGTTCGTGGACGGCGCTTATTTAAGCCCCGCGGCGGATTATGCCGAAATGTTCGAGACGGCGGACGGACAACCGATCGGTCCCGGATATTTCGTAACGCCCGCGCATGAAGACAAAATCCGCAAAGCGACTTCGCAAGACCGCTTTATCCTAGGCATCGTCAGCGGGGCGCCCAGCGTCGTCGGCAATAGCGCAGGGCTCAGTTGGCATCGAAGATATAAGAAGGACGAATGGGGCAGGAAACAGTATATCGAAACGGAGATGCAGGAAGTCTACGATCCGGAAGGAAACGTCGCCGTTCCAAGACGCACGATTCTCCATGCGGAGACCGATCCGGAATGGGATCCCGCACAACCTTATATTCCACGGTTCGAACGGCCGGAATGGGAAGCGGTCGGCTTGCTGGGACAACTATTGGTGAGGGACGACGGCACATGCGAGACGCACGGTTATTGCCTGCCGAACGACGAAGGCATAGCGACGGCGGCGCAAACCGGCTATTTCGTATTAAAGCGTACCGGCGCGAATCAAATTCTCGTCTTGTTCGTAACGGGCCGCGTGCCGTAAAATCGGCGTGCGGCTACACTTTGGAGTGCGTGAAATACGTATCCAATTCGCTCCGGATCAGGGACAGTTTTTTCTGAATATAGTCTTGCGGATCCGGAGTTTGAACGTCGCCCTTCAGTTCCTGCACTTTCATATCCGCGAACATGGCGGCGATGCCGCATAAATTGTCGACGATGCGCAGCAAGTTCGGATTGCCGTCCTGAGCATGCGTCATTAACATGACATGCATCTGGTCTAACTGGTTGCGAATTTTAATCGTCGTTCTTAAATCGAATTTCTCCATTCGTACCATCCTCTCACCTATGGCGTTTTGTAAAACCATATGTGCCGGGGCTTGGCGTTATGCGCTTCGCGGCCAGTCCGGAAATCGTATTTTTGCGATAGGAAAGACGATGGGCATAGCCGTTTGCATGATAAACGGTAGAACGGGGATGCGCAAGGATGAATATCCTTGCTTTTTCATTTTTTTAGTGCTACTATTCATACAAGATGTTTACTGGCAAACATCAATCCTTCGGGGCAGGGTGCAATTCCCTACCGACGGTGATACGCGATCCTTACGATTGCGTTCAGTCCGTGACCCGGCTCGAATCGAACGATTCTTGACGGTTGACTCGGTGCAAGTCCGAGACCGACAGTAACAGTCTGGATGGGAGAAGGAGACGCAGTGATTCAATTTGATATCGGTAGAGTCGTACTTTTTTTCACATGAAAAAATAGTGCTTATTTTTCCTGCGAAAGTTCGCCCTTTCTCAGGCTTGTTTGCACATGCGCTTATTTGATACCGGCTGCGTTTTTTGATTTCGTCCTACAAGCCCCTTTGGTAATGAGTGCCAAAGGGGCTTTTTTTCATGAATTTAAATCGGGACGGTGGTGAGAAGATGGAGACGATTGGCGATGAGTTCTATATGCGAATGGCGCTGCAAATGGCGGAGAAAGCGCTCGGCCAGACCGGCATTAACCCGGTCGTCGGCTGCGTCGTCGTCAAGGACGGCCGCATCGTCGGCCTCGGCACGCATTTAAAGCGCGGAGAAGAACATGCGGAAGTTCACGCGCTTCGCATGGCCGGAGCAGAAGCGGAAGGCGGTACGGCCTATGTTACGCTCGAGCCTTGCAGCCATTACGGCAAGACGCCGCCTTGCAGCGATCGGCTTATCGACAGCAAAGTGAAGCGCGTCGTCGTGGCCTGCGCCGACCCGAATCCGCAAGTGGCGGGATCGGGCATTGCGAAGCTTAGGGAGCATGGCATCGAAGTGCAGGTCGGCGTGTTGAAGCGCGAAGCCGAGCAAATGAACGAAGCATTCAATAAATATATTACGACAAAGCTTCCTTTCGTCACGTTGAAAACGGCCAGCACGCTTGACGGCAAAATCGCCGCCAAAACGGGAGACAGCAAATGGATATCCAATGCGGAATCCCGGCAGATCGTTCATACGCTGCGCCATCGCCATCAAGCGATTATGATCGGCGCCCAAACGGCGATCGCCGACGATCCGCAGCTGACGACAAGGCTTCCGGTTCCGGGGCTGCACCCGATCCGGATCGTCGTCGACTCGACGCTGCGCATTCCAAGCGAGGCGCGAATGTTGAATGACGGCCTGGCCAAGACCGTGATTCTGACAACCGACGGAGCGAGCGAGGGGCGGGCGGAGGAACTGCGCGGACGGGGCGCCGAAGTGATTCGCTGCGGACCCGGACCGACCGTAGATCTGCCTCTGGCGATGCGACTGCTCGGCGAGCGGGAGATCGCCTCGATCCTGCTGGAAGGCGGCGGCAAATTGAACGGGGCGATGCTGGCCGCCGGCTTGGTCGATAAAATGATGCTGATCTTCGCACCGAAAATTATCGGAGGCGCGCAGGCGCCGGGCAGCTTCGAATTCGACGGGTTTGCGCGGATGAGCGATGCGATCGCGTTGACGGATATGGCCGTCGAACGGATTGGCGATAACGTATGGATAAGCGGATATCCGCAGGCCGCGGAAACGAAAAGCTAGAAAGGAGGCCGCGGAGAGCATGTTTACAGGAATTGTGGAAGAAATCGGCACGCTATGGCGGATCGGCCGCAAAGGAGAGGCGATGGTGTTGACGATTGGCGCCTCCAAAATTATGGACGACGTGGCGCTCGGCGACAGCATCGCGATCAACGGCGTCTGTTTGACGGTTACAGCATTCAATGAATCGTCGTTTCACGTCGATGTTACCCCGCAAACGTATCGGCATACGAATTTGAAGCTGCTGCAAGCGGGAAGCCCCGTCAATCTGGAACGGGCGATGAAGGCGAACGGCCGCTTCGGCGGACATATCGTTCAAGGGCATGTGGACGGGGTAGGCACGATTCTGAAACGCGTCGACGAGGCGAATGCGGTGTTGTTTCAAGTAAGACCGGAAAATGGCGATTTGTTCAAATACATGATCCCGCAAGGGTCGGTCACGCTTGACGGCATCAGTTTGACGATTGCCGATATCGATGACGGAACGTTTACCGTCTCGATTATCCCGCATACGCTGGCGGAAACCGTCCTTCAGCATAAGAAGGCGGGAGATACGGTCAATATGGAGTGCGACGTATTGGGCAAATATGTGGAGCATTTGCTGGGATTCCGGAAGTCTCCCGGCAAACCGCAATCTTCCCGCTTGACCGAGCAGTTTTTGACGGAAAACGGTTTTCTGTAACGAGTAACGATAACATCATTAGGGGGTAAGAAAGCGATGGACGACAATTTCCGTTTAGATCCGATCGAAGAAGCGATTTACGATCTGATGATGGGCAAAGTGATCATCGTCGTCGACGATGAAGACAGGGAAAACGAAGGAGATTTCTTGGCGCTTGCGGATAAGGCCACGCCGGAAGTCATCAACTTTATGATTAAGGAAGGCCGCGGGCTCGTATGCATGCCGATTACGGAAGAACGGGCCCAGGAGCTCGAGCTTCCGCCGATGGTGGCGCATAATACCGACAATCACGGCACCGCGTTTACCGTATCCGTCGATCATGTCGATACGACGACCGGAATTTCCGCTTTCGAGCGTTCGGATACGATTAAGGCTCTGATCGGCGCGAAGACGAAGGCGGCGGATTTCCGCAAGCCTGGCCATGTTTTTCCGTTGATCGCCAAAAAAGGCGGCGTGCTGCGGCGTGCCGGACATACGGAAGCTGCGGTCGATCTCGCGCGCATGTGCGGATCGTACCCGGCGGGCGTCATCTGCGAAGTCATTAAAGAGGACGGGACGATGGCGCGGCTGCCCGACTTGGTCGAAATCGCCCGGAAGCACGGGCTGAAGCTCATCTCGATTCAAGATTTGATCCGTTACCGCAATGAGAAAGAGAAGTTGGTGCACCGCGAAGTCGAAGTGCGGATGCCGACCGATTTCGGCTTGTTCAAAGCGGTCGCCTATACGAACGATGTCGACGGGAAAGAGCATTTGGCGCTCGTGAAAGGCATGATCGACAGCAGCCAGCCGATTCTGGTACGAGTGCATTCGGAATGTTTGACGGGGGACGTATTCCACTCCCATCGCTGCGATTGCGGGCCGCAATTTGCCGCCGCGCTGCGTCAAATCGAAGAAGCCGGCCAGGGCGTGCTCCTGTATATGCGCCAGGAAGGCCGCGGCATCGGATTGATCAATAAGCTGAAAGCTTACAAGCTGCAGGAGCAAGGCTTGGATACGGTGGACGCCAATGTCAAGCTCGGTTTTCCGCCCGATCTTCGCGACTATGGCATCGGGGCGCAAATATTGAAAGATCTCGGCGTGCGCAAAATGCGCTTGCTGACGAACAATCCGCGCAAAATTAAAGGGCTTGAGGGATATGGTTTGCAAGTGGTCGAACGCGTTCCGCTGCAAATGGAAGAAAATGAAGACAATACGAATTACTTGCATACGAAAAAAGACAAGCTTGGGCATTTGCTGCAATTTGACGAGATCGAGCAAAACGAGACCGTATAGTCGGCAATATACCAAATCTATGAGAAGAGGATGATTTCAAATGGCAAACTTTATTGAAGGAAATTTAGTATCGCAAGGATTAAAATACGGCATCGTCGCCGGACGTTTCAACGAATTTATCGTCAGCAAGCTGCTTAGCGGCGCGTTGGACGCCTTGAAACGCCACGGCGCGGAAGACGGCGAAGTCGATGTCGCATGGGTGCCGGGCGCGTTCGAAATTCCGTTGATCGCCCAGAAAATGGCGGAGAGCGGCAAGTACGACGCGGTCATTACGCTCGGCGCGGTCATTCGCGGATCGACGCCGCATTTCGATTACGTTTGCAGCGAAGTGTCCAAAGGGGTTGCGGCCATTAATTTAAAAACGGGGGTACCGACCGTATTCGGCGTATTGACGACGGATAGCATCGAACAAGCGATCGAACGCGCAGGAACGAAGGCCGGCAACAAAGGATGGGAAGCGGCCGTAACCGCAATCGAAATGGCGAACTTGACGAAACAGTTCAATTAGTGCTATTTAAAATAGAAGACGATATTTTTCATGCTGCCGATACGTCAGTCGGTTAAGCGGCGCATCGTTCTATTTTTTGACGGAAAGCGGGAGGAAGTTCATTGGCGGTACTGTACAAGCTGGAAACGTTCGAGGGGCCGCTCGATTTGCTGCTTCATCTGATCGATAAGGCGGAAATCGACATCTATCAAATTTCCATTAGCGAAATTACGGACCAATATATGGAATATTTAGACACCATGCAGGAACTCGAACTTGAGATCACCAGCGAATTTTTAGTGATGGCCGCGACGCTTTTGTCGATCAAAAGCAAAGTTTTGCTGCCGAAACCGCCCGTTATTGAAATTGACGATTTTGAGTATGAATATGAAGATGAAATAGATCCGCGCGAAGAATTGATCCAGAAGCTGGTGGAATACCGCAAGTATAAAGGAATTGCGCAGCATCTTCGCGATAAAGAGTTGGAGCGCAGCCTTATTTATACGAAGGAACCCGAAGATTTGACGCCGTTCATGCCGACCGTTCAAGAAAATCCGGTCCAAGGGCTGCATACGGCCGATCTTATTATCGCCTTTCAAAAAGCGCTGCGCAAAGCGGCCCGCAGACATACGGTCGCCCGGATCGAGCGCGACGAAATTTCGGTGAAAGACCGGATTCGCGACATCGTTCATACGCTGCGCACGCTTCTTCCGGGAGATAGAATGTTATTCTCGAAGCTGATTCATGAGGAAATGTATCGGCATGAGATTGTCGTTACGTTTCTGGCGATTTTGGAATTGATGAAAATGAAGCAAATCAGCTGCTATCAAAATCGCCTGTTTGAAGATATTGTGATTCAGTGGAAAGGGGAAGAAGCTGCGAATGGATTTTCAGAAGCTGAAATCGATTATTGAGGGGCTGCTGTTTTTGGTGGGGGATGAAGGCTTAACCGCTAAACAAATCGCCGAGGTGGTCGAGCAGCCCGCCGATTTGGTCCGGGACGTCGTATTCGATCTGAAGGGCGATTTCGAACGGGGGAACCGCGGCTTGCAAATCGTGGAAATAGCCGGAGCGTTTCAGTTGACGACCATCCCCGAACATGCGCCTTATTTTGAGCGGCTCGCCTACTCGCCCTCCCGTTCCGCCTTGTCGCAAGCGGCGCTCGAGACGCTGTCCATCATTGCGTACCGCCAGCCGATTACGCGGATTGAAATCGAAGAAATTCGCGGCGTAAAGTCGGACCGGGCGATCCACACGCTCGCCGCCAAAGACTTGATCGAAGAAGTCGGACGCGCGGAGGCGGTCGGCCGTCCGATTCTGTACGGCACGACCAAAGCGTTCCTCGATTATTTCGGCCTGGACAGCTTGGAAGGCTTGCCCGATTCGTCGGCGTTCGAGAGCGGCGAATTGCTGGAGGAAGAAACGCAACTGCTGTTCGAGAAGCTGGAAGGGCGTCAACTTACGATCGACGATGTGGACTAATTTCAAATCATATCATAACCCTGACAAGTGTCGGGGTTTTTCTTTTTGACCTGAGGTGCGACATGATAATATTACCCTCGCTATGCCATACTAATTTTATGCAGACGGGCTCATTCGAAGCGATGTTTCTTCGGATCAAGGTGAGGAGGGTTCCACAGTGTGGGTTTGGATTTGCATCGGCATCCTGCTCGTTGTACTCGTAACCATATGGTTGTCCGATATCCAAATACATGTTCATTTTCGTAAATATGCTCAGAACGACGACATCACAGTGCAAATCCGGCTGCTGCTTGGTCTTGTCAAGTTGGATTACAAAGTGCCGCGGCTCTCGTTCGAAGGATGGCACAAAGGTTTGGCGTACCGCCAGAAAGAAACGGATAACGTATTCGGCTCTCATAGCAAGGAAGCTGAAGGACAACTCGATTTTGAAAAAGTGAAACAAGCTTACGATCGATTTCAATTGCTTGTCAATGCCACGAGCGGCTGGTCGATTTGGTACAAACAATTTTTGCGCAAAATCCGGGTAACGAGAATGAATTGGTCGACCGATATCGGGATCGGCAGCGCGGCCGATACGGCGATTGCGACCGGCGTCGTCTGGGCGGTCAAGAGCGTTGCGGCCGGCTGGGCGGCCGCAACGTTCCGATTTATGCAGAACCCGCAGCTCGCCGTATATCCGCAATTTCATACACCGCAATTTGCCACAGAACTGGACTGCATAGCGAAAATCCGCTTCGGGCAGGCTATAGTTGCGGGACTTGCACTTATAGTTCGCGTTCTAAAAGTGAAAGGAGGTCTCAGGACGTGGCAGAACATCCTATTCAAGGCTTAATGAAAACGTCTATGGAAAATTTGAAAAATATGGTAGACGTCAACACGATCGTCGGCGAACCGGTACAAACCGCGGATGGCAGCGTGATATTGCCTATAAGTAAAGTAGGCTTCGGGTTCGCGGCCGGGGGGAGCGAATTTCCTTCGGACGATAAATCGGCTGCGAAATCCGACGCTCATAACGCGAGCGTGGCGCTGCCGTTCGGCGGCGGTACGGGCGGCGGCGTTACCATAACGCCGATTGCGTTTTTGGTCGTAGGTACGCACGGGGTGAAAATCGTATCGCTCGACAACCAAACGCATCTTGTCGAGCGGGTGATCGATTCGCTTCCGCAATTTATGGACAATTTTCAAAATATGATGAAAGGCGCCAAAATGAATCAAACGGGCGCGCAAACGACGACGACGCAAACGACGACGACGCATACCGAGCAGAATAACAATCAAGTCCAGTAACCCGCGCCAAACGTATTGCCGATAAGAAGCCATTCTCTCCGGTCATACTCCGAATCGGATAAGCATATACTTGTACAAGTAAGCTTATTGTCGGAGGTTGAACGCATGAGAACGGCTTTTTATTTGCTTAAAATCGCTGTTATATTCGCGCTATTCGCTTCGCTCCCTGCTATGCTTGCGTCGGCGGAACCGCCGCGCCTCCATACAAGCGCGAAAGCCGCTGCGCTGATCGATGTGGAATCCGGGCGAATCCTGTATCACGTAAACGGCGATATCAGGATGCGGATTGCAAGCTTAACGAAAATTATGACCGCGATCGTCGCGATCGAGCACGGCACGCTGTCCGATAAAGTAAAGGTAAGCAAACGCGCCTTCGGCAAGGAAGGATCGTCGCTATATTTGAAACTTGGGGAAGAGATGAGCTTGCAGGACATGCTGTACGGGATGATGCTTCAATCCGGCAATGACGCGGCGACGGCCGTCGCCGAGCATGTCGGCGGTTCGGAGGAAGGGTTCGTTCTGATGATGAACCGGAAAGCGGAACTGCTCGGATTGGAGCAGACGCATTTCAAAAATCCGCACGGTTTGGATGAAGACGATCACTATTCCACGGCGAACGATCTGGCGAAGCTAACCGCATATGCGCTCAAAAATCCGGTATTTCGGAGTATCGTCAAAACGGAAGTGAAAACGGCGCCGAATCCGAACGATTCATGGGATTATAAATGGAGAAATAAAAATAAAATGCTGCACATGTACGAGGGAGCCGACGGAGTGAAGACGGGATATACGAAAAAAGCGCTTCGCTGCCTCGTCAGCTCGGCCACGCGAGGCGGCCAGCAGTTAGCCGCAGTCACGCTGAACGACGGGGACGATTGGAACGATCACCGCAAAATGCTCGACTACGGCTTTGAGCACTTCCCGTTGAAAGATGTCGTTCGCAAAGGACAAGACATCGAAAATTATTCTTATCAGGTTGGACAAACATTCGCCTACCCGTTCGCCGAAGGGGAGGAAGAACGCATTCGTACGAAGCTCGTTCTGGCCCCGTCCAAATCGCTTGATTACAGGCTTGGTTATCGCGGGAAAATCGTCATTGCGCTCGGCGGCAATGAGATCGGATCGGTGCCCGTGTACGAGAAGGACAGCCCGGTTATGAAACAGCAGCGGGCATATACCGTCGCGGCGAAAGGGGCGCCTAACCCGTATCCGAAGCCTGCGGCGATTACGAATTGGCGCGAAGCGTTTCTGGCGGCGGTCAGGTCGCTGCTTACGCCCGGAAACGCGAATGGACGATAGGGAGGGAAAAGGCTTATGGTGAATTATATTTGGCTGTTCTTTATCGTGATCGGATTTATTGCCGCCGCGGCGCAAGGGCGCATCGATATCGTGACGGAAGCGGCTTTTGAAGGAGCGAAAACGGGCGTCACCGTCTGTTTCGGGCTGAT
Organism: Paenibacillus sp. MSJ-34; assembly: GCF_018918005.1. Taxonomy (GTDB): domain Bacteria; phylum Bacillota; class Bacilli; order Paenibacillales; family Paenibacillaceae; genus MSJ-34. The sequence goes on from NZ_JAHLPR010000037.1 coordinate 58,664, forward strand.
CAGCGTGATGGTATTTTGGCTCGGAATGATGCGTGTCGCCGAAGACGGAGGACTGTTGAAAAAAATTGCCGCATTGCTAAATCCGGTCGTCCGGTTTTTATTTCCCGACGTGCCGAAAGATCATCCCGCAATCGGCTATATTATGTCGAATATGAGCGCCAATTTGCTGGGACTGGGCAATGCGGCCACGCCGATGGGCATCAAAGCGATGGAAGAGCTGCAGAAGCTCAACCCGAATAAAGATACGGCCACGCCGGCCATGTGCACGCTGCTTGCAATCAATACGTCCAGCATTACGTTAATTCCGGCGACATTAATTGCGATCCGCATGAATTTCAATTCGGCCAATCCCGCCGAAATCGTCGGCACGACGCTGATCGCCACCGCGATTGCCACGATCGTCGCTATCGCCGCCGACCGCTGGTTCCGGATCGTAAGATTGCGCACGCATCCGCCTTTGCCACCGGCGGCGCCGCCGTCCGAAAGCACGCATGTGAAAGGATGATTTGCATTGTATTCGCTGGTGACGACGATTTCCAGTTGGGCGATTCCCGCAATAATCGTGTTTATTCCGCTATATGCCATATTTAAAAAAGTGCCCGTATACGAATCGTTCGTTGAAGGGGCGAAGGACGGATTCGACACATCGATCCGCATCATTCCCCATCTTGTCGGGATGATGGTTGCAATCAGCGTATTTCGCGCGTCCGGTGCGATGGATTTTTTGGTCGGCTTCGCGAAACCTTTATTCGATTATTTAGGCGTACCGAGCGAAGTGCTGCCTCTGGGGCTGCTGCGTCCGATAACCGGCTCGGGCTCGCTCGCCTTTACGACCGAATTGATTAAACAATACGGGCCCGATTCGATGATCGGCCGCATGGCTTCGACGATTCAGGGCAGCACCGATACGACGTTGTACGTGCTGACCGTATATTTCGGCGCGGTCGGCGTCAAGAAAGGGCTGTACGCCTTGAAGGTCGGCCTTATCTCCGATTTGGTCGGATTTGTCGCCGCCATTTTTATATGCTATCTCGTTTTCAGTTAATGCGCGTGCGCGCATCTCCTTCCCCCGCCGCCGAACCGAATGGCGGACGGACACATATACTGTAGCAGTTTTACGGGGGGAAGAGGTGTAAACCGTATGCAGTACGAAGGCTTTGTGATCCACCATTCGGCCTGTCCGTCCATAAACGGGAAAGGCTATGATTTTATGATTCTCCGCAGCGGCGATGTCGTCCCCGCTCCGGCATTAACCGATCCCCACTACATTCACCTTTGCATCGAAGGTGATTTTTCCCGTTTCCCGCCTGTTTTATACCCCTCGGAACTAGAGCAGTTGTTTATCGCCCGGAAATTGATCGCCAGGCTATCGGAGGTGTACCGTATTCCGCTCGGAAATACGTATTCCCACGACGGGCAATGCCCGGGTCTTTATTTTCCGTGGAACGAACTTGTGATTTCCGGTTCGGATGGTTATCATTAGGTTTGAGGTGACGAGAAGAAATGGAACGATTACAGAAGATTTTGGCGGCGGCCGGCGTCGCATCCCGCAGAAAATGCGAGGAACTGATCTTGCAAGGAAAGGTTGAAGTGAACGGACAAGCCGTGACGACGCTCGGAACGAAAGCGGATCCGGCAAACGATCTCATTACGGTAAACGGAAAACCGATTGCAACCGAAAAAAAGATATATATGATGTTCAACAAGCCGAAAGGCGTCATAACGAGCGCGAACGATCCGCAAGGCCGAAAGGTGGTTACCGACTTTTTGGCCGGCGTCCGGGAGCGTGTGTATCCGGTCGGCCGCCTCGATTACGATACGGAAGGTTTGCTGCTGCTTACGAATGACGGCGAATTCGCCAATCTATTAACGCATCCGAAGCATCATGTGCCGAAGACGTATTTGGCTACCGTCAAAGGGGTCCCGCACGGCACGCAGTTGGATCGGCTCAAAGAGGGTATAATGTTAGAAGATGGAATGACCTCGCCCGCCGAGGTCGAATATCAGGACGTCGATCCGGACAAGAACGAAGCGACGATCCGGATTACGATCTACGAAGGCCGCAACAGGCAGGTGCGCCGCATGTTCGAAGCGATTTCCCACCCGGTCGTTCGGTTGAAACGAATCAAGTTCGGCGAATTGTCTTTGCAAAATTTGAAACGCGGGCGATACCGCTTGTTAACCGCGCAAGAAGTAAATGAACTGAAGCAGGCGGCGAAGAAGAAACGGGATAGCAAATAACGGCGCATAAACTGCCTGAACTTGTTGCTGTGACACATAATTTTCACAATAATGTAGCTGTTCCTGCTCCAACTTTCGCTATAATGTTCATAGGATATATATTCCGTATCGCTTCGGTTGTGACTTTGGTCATTGCGGCAACCGGACGGGCGTCGGAGGTGTTTCGTTACAAGATACATACGCTTCGAAGTCTGACGCGAAGGCGGGATCGAAGCGATTTCGTTAGGAGAATGGGACATGAAGAAAAATAAACCGATTCAAATCGTCATATTGCTCGGTATTTTAATTTTAGGCGGTTATGCGATAGGTTCGTCTTTATTCGCTTCTGACGGCAAGCCTCAAGTCGGCGACAAGCCCCCCGCATTTTCTTTGCTTGGAACGGACGGCAGCGTTCACAATCTTGAAGATTATAAAGGGAAAGGCCTTGTCGTTAATTTTTGGGGCTCTTGGTGCGAGCCTTGCGTAAGGGAAATGCCTCTATTGGAGGAACAATCGAAAGTGTGGAAAGACCGGAACGTGGTATTTCTCGGCATTAACGTCGGCGAGGATCAAATGACGGTCAGCAATTTCGTCAAGCAATTCGGCGTCACGTTTCCGCTGCTGCTGGACAAAGAGAAGCAGACGACCCGCAAGTACGGCATTGGCCCGCTCCCTACGACGGTCTTTATCAGTTCCGAGGGCAAAATTGTCGATATCCGCATTGGCGAGTTGACCCGGAATGTATTGGAAAGCAACTTACAACGTTTATGATTTCATAGTAGCAGGAGGTCACCGTAGTGTTTGAGAATACGAAATGCGAATGCGGACACCAGAATGCGGTCGGAACCGTGTTATGCGAAGCCTGCGGCAAGCCTTTGCTGGAAGGGGAAGATTCGAAGGAACCGCTGGAGATGCGCTATGACGGGGTAGCGCGGAAATCGCAGAAGGCGAATCCGTCGATCATCGACCTCGTTTGGCGTTTTTTCTCGTCCGTCAAAGTTGCGGTATGGCTGATCGTCATCACGCTGCTCGCTTCTATGCTGGGGACCATTTATCCGCAGCAAAACACGTTTATCGGGAGCGTGCCGGCCGACTTCTATAAAAATACGTATGGTACGATGGGCGAGATTTACTACAAGTTGGGCTTGGCGAATACGTACGGATCCTGGTGGTTCATTACGCTGCTCGTCATGATCGGCGCGTCGCTCGTCATTTGCAGCTTGGACCGCGTATTGCCGCTGTACCGCGCGCTCAGCAAACAGCAGGTGCGCAAACATTTGCAATTCATTACGCGCCAGAAAGTCGTGTACCAGGAAGAAATCGATGCGGATCCGCAAGCTTGGGTCGAACAAGCCGTCAAACCGTTGAAGCGGAAACATTATAAGGTGTTCTGGGACGGGACGGCGCTGCTCGCCGAGAAAAACCGCTTTAGCAGATGGGGCCCCTACATTAATCATATCGGGCTTATTATTTTTTTATTGGCCGTATTGGCGCGCGGCATACCGGGCTGGCATATGGATCAATACACCGCATTTCCCGAAGGGGAAATCGTGAGAATCCCGGATACGAACTTCTATTTGAAGAATGAGAAGTTTACGCTCGAATATTACGGCGAGGAAGATTTGCCGAAGGAGTTTCAAGGGCAAGGCCGTCTGATCGCCAAAAAGTACGAAACGAAAGCGGTCATGTACGAATGTACCGCCAACTGCGAAGACGTAACGAAAGAACCTGTCCTGAAAGAAGTGGACCGTCATAACATTATTGTCAACGATCCGATGAATTACAAAGGCTTGATGGCTTACCAGTTCGATTTCGATTTGACGCCGAAACTGCGCTCGGTTACGCCGGAGTTCCGCAATAAGGAAACGGGAGAAGTGTACGGCAAATTCGAATTGAAAATGAAAGATTCCGCCCCCGAATACGTGGCAGGTCCTTATCGATTTATTTTGAAGGAGAAGTATTTGGATTTTGCATTGACTGAAGACGGGAAGCCGCGAACGAAATCGCAAGAACCGAACGCACCTGTATTTATTTTTATCATTCAAGGGCCGGGCTTGCCGGAAGATGGACAGCCGTATATGTATTTCCCGCGAGAAATCGATAAGGAGCGCTTCCAGCAAGATGCGATTAACGGAGCATTTGCCGACAAGTTTGAATTGAAAGTGAATGGCATGGAGAATGTCGATTTTTCGGCTTCGACCAGCTACTTGAATATTCGCGTCGATAAAGCGATGCCGTTTATTTGGATCGGAGCGGGCATTTCGGTGATCGGGCTTGTGCTCGGATTTTATTGGCAGCATCGCCGCATTTGGCTCCGTATCGACGGTCGAACGTTATCGCTTGGCGCGCATACGAACAAAAACTGGTACGGAATGCGCAAAGAGGTCGCTTCTTTCTTGAAGCAAATGGATATAGAAATCGATCCGAAGTCGCTCGATAATTAAGGGGGATCATAAATGAAAGTATTGCTCGACATAAGCAGCGATGCATATTTAGTGGCGTTTTTCTTATATTGCCTGGCGTTTCTTTTCTACGTTGTGACGATGGCGGGGAAATCGTGGGGAGGGCGGGACCCGGAGAAACATGTGAAGCGTTGGGGCCGCATCTCCTTCGTAACTTCTTGCCTGGGTCTGGCCGCTCAATTCACGTATTTCATTACCCGCTGGATCGGCGGAGGCCATATCCCAAACAGCAATATGTATGAATTCATGTCTTTGCTCGCGATGTTGATCATGGTGGCGTTCACGGTCGTCTACCTGATTTATCGCACCCCGGTGCTTGGCGTATTCTCTCTGCCGATCGCCGTCATCATTATGGGGTACGCTTCCGTCTTTCCGCAAGAAGTGCAGCCGCTGATCCCGGCGCTCGATTCGATCTGGCTGAAATTGCATGTGTCGCTCGCGGCATTGGGCGAAGCGTTCTTCGCCGTCGGTTTTGCCGCGGGATTCATGTATTTGCTGCGCACGATGGATTTTAAAGCGAAGACGAAAGCGGCGATTCGCTCGCAGCGATGGCTTGAATTTACGATATTTTCCATTTTGGTTGTTGTCGGTTTTATCGCCTGCGTATTTATATTCAGAGGCGCGGGATACGAGGCCGAGTTTACGCAAACGACCGAGTATGTCGATTCCGCGGGCCAACAACAGACGAAGGTCGAAGATGTGAAGTATACGATGCCTCCGATCGTTGGGCCGCATAATAGCGAAGTGAAATCGTATCAGCCGTTTCTAGGCTTGAATAAACCGCTGTTCAACGCACCGTCCTGGATGGAAGGCGTCAACGCGGGCCGGAAATTGAACACCGTCATTTGGTCGCTGCTTTCCGGCGTGCTTTTGTTCGGCTTGTTGCGGCTCATATTGCGCAAACCGATCGGGGAAGCGATTCAGCCGATTATGGACGGGATCGATCCGAGAGATCTGGACGAGATCGGCTACCGGGCGATTGCGATCGGGTTCCCGATCTTTACGCTTGGAGCGCTCGTATTTGCCATGATCTGGGCGCAGATCGCCTGGTCGCGCTTCTGGGGCTGGGATCCGAAGGAAGTATGGGCTTTGATTGTTTGGCTGTTTTACAGCGCATATTTGCACTTGCGCTTATCCCGCGGCTGGCACGGAACGAAATCGTCCTGGCTTGCGGTGATCGGTCTGATGGTCGTCATGTTCACGCTGGTCGGGGTGAATTTGATTATCGCGGGACTTCATTCTTATGCCGGAGTATAATAGATCCGAAGAATTGACATAACTTTCAGTAAGAAAGGGTTGTTTAGCATATGGCAGATCTAAATCATCGCATTTTGGTCGTCGACGACGAAGAACGGATTCGGCGGCTGTTGAAAATGTATTTGGAAAAAGAAGGATACCAGATTGAAGAAGCGGAAGACGGCGAAACGGCGCTGCAAAAAGCGCTGAACAACGATTACGATTTGATTCTGCTTGACGTGATGCTGCCGGGAATTGACGGGGTCGAAGTATGCCTCCGCCTGCGCCAATCCAAGGCGACGCCGGTGTTGATGCTGACCGCCAAAGGGGAAGAAATCAACCGGGTTCAAGGGTTCGAGGTAGGGGCCGACGATTACGTCGTAAAGCCGTTTAGTCCGCGGGAAGTCATCTATCGCGTGAAAGCGATATTGAGGCGTTCTTCCGCAACGGCCTACTTGTCCAAAGAAACGAATTCCAGCAACAATATCGTTTTTCCGCATCTGTTGATCGAGCATGACGCTCACCGCGTAACGGCGGGAGGGCATGAAGTCGGATTGACGCCGAAAGAATACGAGCTGCTTCATTACTTGGCCGTATCGCCCGATAAAGTATTTTCGCGCGAAGAATTGTTGAAGGACGTTTGGAATTACGAGTTTTTCGGCGATCTGCGCACGGTCGATACGCATGTGAAACGGTTGCGCGAAAAATTGAATAAAGTATCCCCGGAATCCGCAGCGATGATTACAACCGTTTGGGGCGTAGGCTACAAGTTAGAGGTGCCGAAATAACGTGTCGTTTTGGAGAAGCGTAGTCGGCAAGCTGTGGATGACGATTATCGGTCTCGTTGCGTTTGTGTTGTTGATCGTGGGCGTCTATTTATTGAATTATATCGACTTCCATTACAGCAATGCGCCAGGGATCAAAAAAATGTTTATTTACACCGGGATCAGCGGGTTTTTATTGACGACGTTTTTCGCATTTTTCTTGTTCTACAAAATAACGCAGCCTTTGCGCTCCATCAAGAAGGCGGCGGACTTGATCCGTAACGGGAATTATGAGGCGCATGTGGCGACCCGGTCGACGGATGAAATCGGAGAATTGGCGAAAACGTTCAATCATATGGCCGGCGAGCTGAAAATTACGATTCAGGATTTGAATCATGAGAAAGAACATCTGTCCAGCGTTTTGCGCAGCATGACGGACGCGGTCATTACCTTTGACGCGGAAGGGCAGATGATATCGGCGAATCCGCCGGGAGAGGCCATTTTGCAAACGTGGAACGTCATCGATTGGCATGAATCGCAGGAGAACGATGTCCGCAAGCCGGCGATGCAAGTGCCCGAACCGATGTACGCGCTGTTCCGGACCGTGCTTGAGCAAGGGCGCGACATCAGCACCAAAGTTCATGTGAAACAGGAAGTATGGTCGGTATCCCTCGCGCCTCTCCATTCGCTCAACGCGGTGCGCGGGGTGGTCGCCGTGCTGCGGAACGTGACCGAAGAGGTTCGGATGGAGAAGCTGCGCAAAGATTTCTTGGCCAATGTGTCGCATGAAATTCGGACGCCGCTATCTATGCTGCAAGGATACAGCGAAGCGCTGCTGGACGATATCGCGGCAACGCCGGAAGAGCGCCGGGAAATGGTGCAGGTCATTTATGACGAGTCGCTGCGCATGGGCAGGCTTGTGAAAGATTTGCTCGATTTGGCGCGCATGGAAGCGGGACATATGGAAATGAAGCACGACAAGGTGGATGTGGAGCAATTGCTGACGCGCGTCTACCGCAAGTTTACCGTACTCGCCAAAGAGCGGGACATTATGCTGCACTACGACCGGCGGGCGGAAGATTTAACGTTAATGGCGGCGGATGAAGATCGTCTGGAGCAAGTGTTGACCAATCTGCTGGACAATGCGTTCCGGCATACGTCCGGCGGGGTGCAAATCCGGATGACGGCCGATCGCGAGACGACGAGCAGCGGACCGGTAATCGTGTTGAAAGTATCCGATGAAGGGCAGGGCATTCCTTCCGAAGATTTGCCGTTCATCTTCGAGCGCTTCTACAAGGCCGATAAAGCGCGAAAGCGCGAATTGAGCGGCGGGACGGGACTTGGCCTCGCGATCGTGAGGAATATCGTCGAAGCGCATAACGGCACGATCTCCGTAGACAGCACCGTCGGGAAAGGTACGACATTCACCGTCAAACTTCCTGTCGAAAAGCAAGGCTAAACCGCAAACACTCTCGATTAGAGAGTGTTTTTTTGCTGAAAGAACAAGATTAATCTTGTTGTTCGTGGAACAGAGGAATAGGTTATAATGGATTCATGAATTAAAAGCGGGGGAGGCTGGGCCATGAAACTATTAGTGCTGGGCGGCACCGTCTTTGTAGGCAAGCATATCGTTCAAGCCGCATTGGACAAGGGTCATGAAGTGACAATGTTTAATCGCGGCCAGACGAACGCGGATTTATTCCCGGGCGTCGAGAAGCTGACGGGAGACCGCGACAACGGTTTGGATGCGCTCCGCGGGCGAAGCTGGGATGCGGTCATCGATCCTTCGGCGTATGTGCCGCGCATTGCCGGTCAATCGGCCGAGTTGCTCCGGGACGCGGTCGAACGGTACATATTCGTTTCTTCGATATCGGTGTACCGCGATTTCGCCGCCGCTTCAATCGACGAACGATATCCGGCAGGCACATTGGACGACGACTCGACGGAACAGGTAGATGGAGAGACCTACGGGCCGCTCAAGGCGTTGTGCGAACGAGTATTGGAGGAGAAGCTGCCCGGGCGCGTTCTGACGGTTCGTCCGGGATTGATCGTCGGCCCGGATGATCGAACGGACCGGTTTACTTATTGGCCTTGGCGCATTCGTCAAGGCGGAAGGACGCTGATCCCGGGGAAGAAGGATAAAGTCATTCAAATCATCGATGTGCGCGATTTGGCGGAATGGATCGTTCGTATGGCGGAGCAGCGGGCCGCAGGCGTCTATAATGCCGTCGGACTCGGCGACGCTCCGCTGACGATGGGCGGGCTGGCGGAAACGGCGCGCGAAGTCGCCGGAAGCGCTGCGGAATTCGTCTGGATCGACGATTCGTTTTTATTGGAGCGGAATGTGTTGCCGTTTAGCGATTTTCCATTATGGCTGCCCGAATCGGAAGCGTTGCATGCCGGCTTTTATCGCATATCATGCGAGAAGGCGCTGCGGGAGGGCCTCGCGTTCCGTCCGCTGTCCCGCACGATCGAAGATACGCTGCATTGGCTTGAGCGGCAGGGAAGGGCGGATGTTCCGGCGCTGCGCGTCGGCTTGCCGCGGGAACGGGAGCAAGAGCTGATCGAGGAATGGCTGCGTAACCGATCGCAATGAACGGGTGGAATAGGCGGCTGCGTAAACTCTCGCAGCCGCCGCGTTTTACGCGTTTTTCGCATTGCGGCAGACGTTTAATTAGCGGTATTACTGGAGTTAAATTGCTCATATGGGCGGTAGCGCATCAAGTAACGGTATTTACTGGAGTTAATATTGAGAATGCTCCAAGAAAATGAGCGTCGCAAGAAAATAGCTCCGGTTTTTCCATCTAATCAAAGATTAGCCGGGAAAATGCGGAAATTAACGGTAGTTTTCGGAGCTATTCATAAGCCTGAAGCCTGTCAAGTATACAAAAACCGCCGGAGCGTATCCCTCCGGCGGTTTCACCTATATTTTTACAACGTAATTTCTTTGGCGGCGTTAATGCCTTGCAGCTGTGTCAAGCTGGCGAGCACGTCTTTCGGAACTTCCTTATCGACGCCCAGCAGCATAATCGCGTCTCCGCCTACGTTGGCGCGGCCGACCTGCATGGAAGCGATGTTGACGTCATTGTTGCCGAGCAGCGTGCCGACATGTCCGATCATGCCCGGTTTATCGTTATGGCGAATGAGAACGAGATGTCCTTCCGGAGCGAGATCGACCGGATATTGATTGATTTGGACGATCCGTTCGCCGTATCCATGCAAGAGCGTACCGGCAACGGTCCGTTCTTCTTTTTTCGTTTTGAGCGTGACAGTAATCAAGTTGGTAAAACCTTTCGTCTTTGACGATTTTTGCACGACGACGTTCACATCGCGCACTTTGGCAAGATGCATCGAATTGACGACGTTCACATCGTTGCCGAGATGGTATTCAAGAACGCCCTTCAGAATATAGCGGTTTAAAGGCTGCGTATCCACTTCGGACAGATCGCCGGCATAGCTGACAACCACTTCCTGAATGGCGCCTTCCGTCATTTGAGAGACGAAGCTGCCGAGCTGCTCGCCCAATTTGAAATATCCTTGCAGCTTGCTCAGCACGCTTGCCGGTACGGACGGCATATTGACCGCATTTTTGTACGGTTCGTTCCGCAATATGTGAAGCACTTGTTCCGATACGTCGATCGCCACATTTTCTTGGGCTTCGACGGTGGATGCGCCGAGATGCGGCGTAACGATCACTTTCGGATGATTCAAGAACGGATGGTCGGCCCGGGGCGGCTCTTCCTCGAACACGTCGAACGCCGCTCCGGCAACGATTCCTTGATCGATCGCTTCAATCAGCGCCGTTTCGTCGACGACGCCGCCGCGCGCGCAGTTGATGACCCGCATTCCTTTCTTCATCATTTCGAATTGCGGGCGGGAAATCATATGCCGCGTCTCCTGCGTCAGCGGCGTATGGACCGTCATGAAATCGGCGTTGCGCACGATATCCTCCACGGAAGCCATCGTCACGCCCAGCTTCTCGGCGCGTTCTTCCGTCAGAAACGGATCGTAGCCCAGAATGTTCATGCCGAACGCTTTCGCCCGTTTCGCCACTTCGCTGCCGATCCGTCCCATGCCGAGCACGCCCAGCGTTTTGTTGCGCAACTCTACGCCGAGGAACGATTTACGGTCCCAATCCCCGTTGATCGTTTTCACGTACGCTTGCGGAATATGGCGAGCCAGCGCCATCATCATTGCAAACGTATGCTCGCAAGTCGTAATCGTATTGCCGTCGGGAGCGTTAATGACGATAATGCCGCGCTTCGTGGCGGCTTCCAAATCGATGTTGTCGACGCCGACTCCGGCTCGTCCCACAACTTTTAACTGTTTGCCGGCGGTCATAATCTTCTCGGTCACTCTCGTTTGGCTGCGAACGAGCAGCGCGTCGTATTCGGGAATAATGGCGATGAGTTCGTCCTCGCTCAGGCCCGTCTTTTTATCGACCTGCACATCCGGAGCGTCCATCAGCTGCTGAATTCCCATATCGCTGATCGGATCGGATACTAACACTTTAAACATGGTTACTCCTCCTAAAAGTTTTAAAATATAAAAACCCTCGATCCGCATACTGCTTGCGCAGGTAAGGGACGAGAGTTTATTTCGTGGTGCCACCCTAATTCGTTATACTGTCTACAAGTATAACCTCACCGGTCTTACGACCATGAACGATAACGGTTTCTGCCGGCTGTACCTACTGTCGGTTCAATACAGCTGCTCAGGAGTGCTGTTAACGCCAAACGTCTCCGCCGGTTTTCACCCGCCACCGGCTCTCTGCAGGTTGATCGCTTGGGCCATTGTTCCTTCATCGCATCTAACGCATATATTTTCCATAATGTATCACGACGCAAAATCGGTGTCAATACAATTATTGATTGCCGCCAGCTCTTTTCACACATTCTTCATAAAGATTTTTGGCGAAATCCGCATCTTTCCAACCTTCGATTTCGGTTTTCTTGTTTTCCAAATCTTTATACACTTGGAAGAAGTGCGCGATTTCTTTCAGTTTATGTTCCGGCACGTCATTCAGCGAATTGACATCTTTGAAACGCGGATCTTTCGTCGGAACGGCCAGCAGCTTCTCGTCTTGACCTTTATCGTCGGACATGATCAGAACGCCGATGACGCGGGACTCGATCACGCAGCCCGGGAACGTCGGAAACGAAGTTAACACCAAAATATCGAGCGGATCCCCGTCCAAAGCGAGAGTGCCGTCCAAATAACCGTATTCGGTAGGGTAGTGCATCGGCGAATAAAGAACACGGTCCAGAACGTAGGCGCCTTTTTCTTTGTCGAATTCGTATTTGTTTTGGCTGCCTGTCGGAATTTCAATGAATGCGTCAACAATTAAATTAGACATGTGGTTGCTCCTCCTTTACATTGAATCATATAATTCCGAGCGGGTTTATATGATTATCGACCTAACCTCTACTATTTTATAGCAACGAACAACCGATTGGCAAGTGAAAACGCCGCATTCGCTTGATCAAAATTCGTTTTTTCGATATGATGCAAATACGTATATCCATGATGCGATTTTTGCATTTATTCGTAGAAAAACGGCAGCTGCGGCAACAATTCCCCGTCGTATTGCTTGTTCTTCTGCTTCAAAAAGTCGTCGAAACGGACGGCATCGGTGCTTAACAACAAGTTGACAACGTCGTCTATCGTTTGCAATTTCAATTTGTCGGCTCCGCCGCTTGCAATCATTTGATCGGTTTTCGCCGTAAGATCATGCGGATAGAACGGTTTGAAACTTTGCCCGGCAAGCAGCATATCCGTAATGATGCGATTTTTCACCGTTAACGGATAGCTTTTCCATTCGGCGAAGGAAACATTCGATTTGGCTTCCAATTGTCCGGGAATATCGCTTTGCATCCTCGAGCCCCATTTTAAAATCGTGTCGTAATATTGTTGTTGCCCTTGAAGCGCGAACGAGACGGCATTTTTAATATAATTGTCCTTTTCCAATTCGGCGATCAATACGGTGCTTGGCAGCGTGTTGGCTTTGTTCACCAGGTTGCCGATTCCGTCATCGAACAATTTCAAGCTTTTTAAGTAGTTCGTCTGCGCCTCTTGCAGCAGCGGGGCCGCATTGGTCATCGATTGTTGGTTCGCGATTCCGTATTGCTTTTGCGCCGTTTTGCGCAATGCTTTCAAAGCGGCAGCTTGATCGGTCGAAGCGTCGGTTCCGAACGTGTCGAGCGTATCGAACCATTGTTTCTGAAAATCCCGAAACGGCAACAGTACGGTATGATAGAATGTAACCAGATCTTGCTGCGAATATGTAGCGTCTTTGTGGGGAGCGGCTGCGACCGAATTTTTTTCGGCATATTTCGCCTCCGTGCGATCCGTGCCTACTTTTACCCCGTAGAAGAAGGCCCCGACAGCGCATATTAGCATAAAAATAAAGCCGAGACTAAACAAAAATTCGATTCGCGAAGGTCGTTTCTCCATTGTATGTTGCTCTCCTTCTATCATATTTTTTGAATTTAGAATACAATACTTCGAACAGGCAGGACAACCATGAAAAAATTTAACTTTCGAAATTTCAAAATTAAAAAAGTGGAGGCGAAAGATTTAAACGATCGATTGCTTCTGGTCAATCTATACATTACGCAAGGCCTAACATTATTTATCGGTTTGTTATGGATTATTTTACAGCGCCGCAATCCGCTTCATTTGCTTTCATGGCCTGAAACGCCGCAATTTCTTGCTTGGGGGCTCGGCCTTGCCGCCGTCGTCCTTGCGGCGGATATGCTCGTCTCCAGATTCGTGACCGACGAATCGATGGATGACGGCGGCATTAACGAGATGCTGTTCCGCAAGCGTCCCGTGTGGCATATCGTCGTCATTGCCGCAATTGTGGCCGTGTGCGAAGAATTGTTGTTTCGCGGTGCGGTGCAGCACGCGTTCGGTCCTTATTGGACGAGCATTTTGTTTGCGCTCATCCATGTCAGATATTTGCGCCATTGGATCCCGACGGGATTGGTGTTTGCAATAAGTTACGGATTAGGTTGGATTTATATCCAGACGGGAACGCTTTGGGCGCCGATTGTTACCCACTTTGTAGTCGACCTGGTGATGGGGCTAGTTATTCGTTTTCGGAGGGAGTCATGAGCAAATCTTTAAGCAGAATGGAACGTTACGGCAATAAAAAGAAAGGCCGGCAAGAGCGGGAGGATCAAGCGAACGCCGAACAAACGCTGCCTTCGCGCAAGGAGCAGCATCCTTCGAATAAAGGCAAGCTCACCAAAATATTTTATAACACATTGATTGGAATGTTTATTTTATTGTTGATCGGCTTGCTGATCTGGGGAAGAAGATTTCCAATGGGGGAATAGGGGAGGGATAGAATGGCGATCGCGGCTGGTTTGGCGGCAATAGCAATAGCAATTCTGATTGTTATCATGGCGCGGGAAGCGCAGCGTACGCGCGTGGAAGAGTTGACGGTGGAATTGGAGAGACTGCCCGCTTCTTGGGACGGCACGGTCATCTTGTTCGTGTCCGATCTCCATCGCCGCATCGTTCCGGAAACGCTCGTTGCGGACATTCGCTCGCGCTATCCGGTGGAGTTGGTCTTGATCGGCGGCGATATGACGGAGAGGGGAGTGCCGCTGGAACGAACGCGCGCCAATATGGAACGGCTCCGCTCGTTAGGGCCGGCATATGCCGTACACGGCAATCACGATTACAAGACCGATTACCGCCGCCTGGACGCGGTTGTCCAGGAATGCGGCGTCAAGGTGCTTGACAACGAGTCGGTTCGATTCGAGAAGGAGGGAGCCGAACTCCGGCTTGTCGGGGTGGACGATCCGCATACCGGCAGGGATCAACTGCGCCTCGCCTTTAGCGAAACGGAGCCGTCCTCTGCCTGCACGCTGCTGCTCGCGCACGATCCGGCGATTATGCTGCGGCTCGGCGACGAGCAAGCCGATTTGGTTCTTGCCGGCCATACGCATGGCGGGCAAATTTGCGTCCCCGGTCTTGGACCGCTATTCACGGATGCGGTCTACCGCCGATATTCCGCCGGCTTGTACGAATCGGACCGCATGGTGAACGGAAGCAAATACAAGACCAAATTGTTCGTCAGCCGCGGCTTCGGCACGTCAAGATTGCCGATTCGCTTCCAATGTCCCGCGGAAATCAATCTGATTACGCTGCGCAGCGCCAAACGGCCGGCTCCAACCCGTTAAACTTCGCTTTTGTCAAAATCGATCGACCGCGGATCGACGAAAGTATACTCCTTCTCTTCAAGCTTCGTGAGCAGTTCGTCCAACGCCTCGACCGTCCAAGGCAATTCATGCATCAATATATTGCTGCCCGGATGGAGCTGCTCCAATACGTTTTTAATGACCTCTTCGGGCTTGTTCTTATTTTTGGAATCCCAATCGAGCGAGCCGTTCGACCATGTCATATACAACATGCCGTTATCTTTGACGACACGGCGGACTTCGTCGTTGCCGGAACCGAACGGCGGACGAAAGAACAACGGTCTTTCCCCGATCGTATCCTCGACGATTTGCTGGACATCCTCAATTTGCTTTTTAATGCTGTCATTCGATTCCTTTTTCAAATTAATATGGTCCCAGCTGTGGTTTCCGATCATTTGGCCGCGGTCGTGGATCATTTGCAACAGCTCGGGATTTTGCTTGACCCGGTAGCCGTTAACGAAAAAAATCGCCTTCGCGTTATGCTTGTCCAGCGTGTCGATCAGTCCCTCGATCATGTCGCGATCCTTCGGGCCGTCGTCGAACGTGAGCAGCACGACTTTCTTCTCGGTTCCTTCGTCATTCGGCACAATATTGTACACCTTGTTCATATGGTACAGCTTGTCGACCGGAAGTTCTTCGGCTTCCTCCGCCGGTTCGCCGGATGCCGCCTCTGTGCCGGTTTGCTCCGTATCCGATGGCGGCGTCTGTTCGCTCGACGTATGTACGGGAGCGGTCTGCCCTTCGTCCGCCGCGCCGTTATCGGCCTGCCCGCGGCCGCATGCTCCAAGCAGTAATGTGAAGCCGATTAACGCAACGAGTAACATTCTTTTCATCATTCATTCTCCGTTCGTTTCCTAATTTTAAAGCGCATGAGTTGCAAATGCCATGTGAACACTATAACTGATTTTATCATAAAAAGGAGGTTTTCGTCCTTGAGAATGGCATTTTTCGTTGGCGGCATCGTCGGCGCGGCGGCTGCGATGTATTTCGCCAAAAACCGGCGGATGATGGCGGCGGTATCGCCCGGCCAAATCGGTCATATGATGAACGATCTGGTCGAAACGGCCAAAAATAGATTGGCGGATGCGGTCATCGCCCAGATGAACAAAAACGGGCATATCGTCTCAAGTCAGCACAGTTCGCATACGGCCGCAAGCGCGCCGCATTATGCGGAGGCGAATGCTTCCGCGCATGACGCGAAGCATATCGAAGAAATGATCCAGGAAAGTCCGGAGCTCAAAGCGGAAGTTAACGCCATCTTAGAAGATAATCGCGTTTCGTTGTAATGATCGTTAGAATTGGGACAAAGAATCGTTTTTTACAACTTATTGTTGTGAAAAATGGTTCTTTTTTTGTATATTTTATATAGTGCAAATGAGGAAAATAAATGATACCATAATTATAACGATTTCTATCCATATCCATGACTATAGATGGAAATATGTTTTCATAGGTCCATATGCAGAAACATATGATATGCTTCTTCATAATCTGTTATAACTACGGTGAAGCCATTGTAGTGAAACTATCGTTGCTTACGATGCAATAAAGGAGGATCCTGTCATGAAAATAGAACGCTTGAGTCACGATAAGATACGGATTTTCCTTACGTTCGACGACTTGTCCGAGCGCGGTATTCAAAAAGAAGACATGTGGCGCGAAATTCCGAAAGTCCATGAATTGTTCAGCGAAATGATGGACCAGGCGTATAACGAATTGGGCTTCGATCCGACGGGGCCGCTCGCCGTAGAGGTATTCGCTCTGCCGGCGCAAGGAATGGTAGTTATCGTGACGCGAGGCAAATACGACTCTACGTCGTTCGGCGCCATTAACGAAGAAGACATGGATGAAGAAGTTTACGAAATGGAAGTAACGCTGGAACAGAGCGATTCCATTCTATACGCTTTTCAAGATATCGAGCATCTAATCGAGCTTTCGCATATGCTGAAAGATCGCGTTACAGGTACCGGCAAATTGTACCACTATAAGGAAAAGTGGATCCTATTCCTCGAGCCCGGCGAACTTGCGAATAGCGAGTACCATGCGCTGATCGCCCTGCTTGCCGAATATGGCGAAGCGACATCGGTCACGCCGGAGGTGCTTGACGAATACGGGAAAATGATTATTCCCGCCCATGCCATCGAAGTGATCTGCACCCACTTTAAATCCCATGAATAATCGTAGCGGGGGGAATATTCGGTGCCATTGTTATCGATTTTGACGGCAGCGATTGCGCCGGGTCTCGCCTTACTGACCTACTTCTATTTAAAGGATCGGTACGACGCCGAACCGGTGCATATGGTCATCAAGCTGTTTTTGCTCGGATTTTTGATCGTACTGCCGATCATGATCGTACAACGCGGGCTCATTATGTGGTGGGGAGATAACCCTTACGTTTTCTCCTTTGCCGTTTCTGCCGGCGTGGAAGAATGCGTCAAATGGTTTGTTTTGTATCATATCATATACAATCATACGGAGTTCGACGAGCCTTATGACGGCATCGTATACGCGGTCGCCGTTTCGCTCGGGTTTGCGACTATCGAGAATTTGCTTTATGTCTGGAATACGGACATTACGTTTGCGACAATGCTCGTTCGCGCTTTGCTGCCTGTCTCGGGACATGCCTTATTCGGCGTCATGATGGGCTACTATATGGGCAAGGCGAAGTTCTCCAAAGGAAGCGCGACGAGGCGCTTTTTGATGTTATCCATCGCCGTTCCGCTGCTTTGGCACGGAATATACGATTATATTCTCGTCGCGGTGCATACGTATTGGATATGGTATATCGTTCCGCTTATGATTTTTTTATGGTACCGCGGCATGCGCAAAGTTCAGCGCGCAAATGCGCGTTCGCCCTTCCGCATGATCAAGCGCGAAGAAGCGCGGGATTAAACGGGCGCTCATCCGGTTATACTTCTGGATAGAGGTGAATCGAATGAGAGTGAAGGTCCGGATTCGTTGCAAGCAATGCGGCGAACGCTTCGTTCTGCGGGGCAAGAGGGAAAAGGGCAGGATAGAAACCGGCTTCAAACAATGTTTATGCAGCAACGAGAACGATTTCGAAATAGAGGAAGACCACTTGTAAGGTGATTAACGAAACATCATGCATAAAGTTTCCTTCTTCGACTCAAACTAAGAGCAGTTAAGCGAAGAAAGGGGCCGTTTGTACCATGTATAAACGATTAAGTGCTGTAATGTTTCCGATAGTCACCTTATTTTTTATCGGTGCGATCGTGTGGGGATACCAGGAACATCAAGAGAAAAACTCCATTCTTATCAAAGCCGAGAACCAATACCAGCGGGCGTTTCACGATTTATCGTACCATATGGAGAAGCTACATAACGAACTGGGCAATACGCTTGCCGTCAGTTCCGCTTCGCAAGGCATGCATCGGAAAGGCCTGGTCAATGTATGGCGCTTGACGAGCGAGGCGCAAAACGAAATCAATCAGCTTCCGCTTACGCTGCTCCCGTTCAACAAAACGGAAGATTTGCTGTCGAGAATAGCCAATTTCTCGTATAAGACGGCGGTACGGGATTTGACGAAAGAACCGCTCTCGAAAGATGAGTACAATACGTTAAAAACGCTGTACAAAAATTCGGGGCAAATTACGAAAGACTTGCAGCAAGTCCAGTCCAAAGTCATTGCGAACAATTTGCGCTGGATGGATGTCGAAGTCGCGATGGCTTCGGAAAATGAGAAGCTCGACAACACCATTATCGACGGCTTTAGAACGGTGGACAAAAAAGTCGGCGAATATCCGGAAATTAACTGGGGGCCGGCCGTATCCAGCATCTATAATAAACGCTCCGTCAAACTATTGAGCGGTACGCCGTCCAGCCCCGAAGAAATTAAAAGGAAAGCGGCCGAATTCCTTGGAATAAACGATCCGTCGCACATTCAAGTGACGGAGAACGGGGCAAAGACCGAGTACGCTTCTTACACGGCGACGGCCCAGCATCAAGGCGGCGGCAAGGTCCAACTGGATTATACGAAAAAAGGCGGCAAGTTGACGTCATACGTCAATTCGCGCACCGTTGAGACGAAGCGTTTATCTCCGCGCGAAGCCGAAAGGCACGCGAAAGATTTTCTGCAGAGCCACGGATATCCGGACATGAGAGCCGTTTCCTATGACGAATCTCATTCCATCGGCAATTTCGTGTTTGCGCGGAATCGGGACGGCGTCGTCATCTATCCGGAACGCGTCACGGTTCGCGTCGCGCTGGACAACGGCGAGGTAACCGGGCTCGAGGCGAGCGATCTCGTGTATCAGAAGCAGCAGAAGCGCGAGATCAAACGGCCGAAATTGTCCCTGGAACAAGCCCGCAAAAAGCTGAATCCCGAATTTAAGGAAAAATACAACCGGTTAGCGCTCATCGAGAACGATAGTTCGGACGAAGTGCTGTGTTACGAATTTGTCGGCAATATTAACGGATCGACTTACCGGTTGTACCTGAACGGAGATACGGGCGTCGAAGAAATGATCGAGCAAGTGAAAATGTCAAACGCGGCGCATCGTCCGGCGCCTCCCGCAGGAACCCAAGCCATCACAAAATAAACCTGTTCGTCAAAGCTCCGTTCCGCGTCCGAATCGCGGAACGGTTTTTTTGTCCGATGATGCGGTTGGGGGTTATAAATTACGCATGACGCATATCGGACAGGCATGTTAATAGGATCTCGGAATAAACCGGGCGATTGAGGCTCAATTTGGGGTGCTTGAGTTAAAATTATCGATGTAAACGTGTTTTTGAAAGCAATTTTCAAAAATGCGTATGCTAAAGAACCCGA
>NZ_JAHLPR010000038.1 GCF_018918005.1 Paenibacillus sp. MSJ-34
GTCTTTTCGATTGTATTCAAGTATCTCACTTAGACTAAAAATGTGGTTTTCTCCTCCATATAATGGATGATCAAAGAGACTACAACCATTACATAATTTAAATAAGGCTAAATAGTCAATGGGAAGCGGACCTATTTTTTCGATAAGTTCATTCCATTCTTCGTCTACCGCAGGCAATTTAAACGAACAACCATATTTATCCAATTGACCGTTTTCTAGTTGAATCTCAATGAATCCTCCATTGTTTGTTAATCTTTGTTTTAATGCTGAAACACTTTTGAAGATCAATGAATTGTCTTCCATATAAAATCCCTTCCAAACTATTTTTTAAGTAAATTATAGCGCAGAAGGAAACAAAAATCCTACTGCGCTATATGAATCATATTAATAACCGGAAAACCAAGGAGTAACTATGGTTTGATGGAAGCTTTTAGGCAGTGAAATGAGGTTACTAAAGTCATTTGTTCCTCCTAAATTCCTGGGTCTTATATGATGAATCTCAGTTACAGTAGTAATCGTTATTTCCGCGCTACAGTTTGAGGCGGGAGAAATGAGAATATTTTCGAATTATTATACCCAAGAAATTTTTTATTTAAATCTTCTACCTTTCTTATTGCACTAATCAATATTCCCATTTTATTCCGTATCGATAATCGAAAGTTGGTGGTTGACATAACTTGATTTCCAATAAAAATCTTAAGCAGTGAAACTTCGGGTGATCTTCGTATTAACGGCACCAGT
This sequence comes from Paenibacillus sp. MSJ-34, assembly GCF_018918005.1. Lineage (GTDB taxonomy): Bacteria > Bacillota > Bacilli > Paenibacillales > Paenibacillaceae > MSJ-34. The sequence continues at coordinate 742 of NZ_JAHLPR010000038.1, forward strand.
TTTTAAATCCTATCTTGCATATACGATATATTCTTATGTCTGTATTAATTCCGAACGGATAGCCAATTTGACTTGAGGTATTTACAATCAATTCATTTTCCCCAACTGATATTGGAAAATCCTGCGAGAAATATCAGAACTATCGCGATCATTACAAATTATTTTTTTTCATGCCAAGACCTCACGTAAATAGAAATAGCAGTCAATGGATCTCCTTGACGGCTGTTTCTACAACTGAAAATCTCTTAAACGGAAGGGTTTTAAACTAATTCAAAACAGTACACACCCAGTAGAGCGAAGAGCCTAATTTAATGAATCTAATCGATCAACTCATTAACCGTTAATTCTGCTTTACCGTCTGCTGTAGAGATAAATGAAAATAACTGTCCGTTACTATACCCGATAAATTTGTTGTATAAATCCTCTGTTGTTATTGCTATTTCATTTATCACCTTTCCGTTTTTATCTAACAAGGTTTGCGTGTTACGTTCCGTATCTATGATCGAAAGTTGATTATTCACATAATCGGTTCTCCAATTAAAATCAGAGGCTGTAAAACTTCGGGTGATCTTCATATTAGCGGCGCCGGTTTTTAAATCGTATTTTGTATATACACCATATTCCACTTTTGGATTGATTCCAAATGGAAGGCCCACTTTACTTGAGGTAAAAATGACTATTTCATTCCCTTCAAGAGTAAAGTTGGAATTTATGTTCCATTCAACTGGTATCGTCATCATTTTCTTGTTCGACAAGTCAACAATTCTATAAAAATCCTGAGATTGAGGGGAATTGTCGCCATTAAGTTTTATAACAAAATAAGGCCATTGTAATTTCGTTTGTTTAATAGTTACAACTTCGTATTTTATCTCTTTAGGCAAGATGTCTTGAACTGTAGAACTTGGTTTTTTCCACGGATACTGATATAAAGAAATGTTGTTATTCCCCACAACAACTATTTTCTCTTTCTCTATAGTTGTAGGTGGAGACCAACTAAACTTCTGATTATCTTCAATTTTTATATAAGAAAATAGTTGTTGTGACAGTATATTTCCATCTGCAGATAGAGTTATCTTCTTAAGGTTGTTCTTTTCTGAAGTTAATACTACAATTTTTAATGGATTTTCTAAAATAACACATTCAAACAGAGCTGTAAATTTCTTATTCCAAATCGGCTGCTGTGTGCTGATATCTAAAACTTGAAGCTGGTTGTTGATTTTGTCTACAATTAGCGTGCTAGTGTTGGTCAACGCGTACACATCGGTGCTTTTATCAAGGAAACTTTCAGGATAAACAGCTTCTTTAGCGTTGGCAACTGATGTAATAGATAAAACAATTAGCATAATGAATACAAACCTTATTTTTTTCATGATAATACGACCTCCTATTAATTAAAGGGCAGGATGACAATCATCCAGCCCTAATTTAAGAATTATTAATAGATTTTGATGGATTCGGTATTTCCGGACTTTATATAATCTAAGGTACCTCCATGATTCCATGTTTCTGTCTTTAAACCGTTTACTTCGCTAGGGTATTTTGTTTGAGTACCATTGTTATATAAAAACCTCATATTGTTCCATACTGCATATGTTTCAAAAGGAACTCGAAATTTTTTATCTTTATCAGTAACATTATTCATAGCGATTGTTGTAAGTCTCTTAATGGATAATTTTTGGGGTGAGGTAGTAGTAAAATTAACCTGATAAATTAGCGATGTTCCAAGTAAATACCTTACACTCAAATAAGATTCATCATACTTGTAATATACTTTAAAGGAATTGATAACAGCACCACCATCATATCGACGTTTAGAATCGTAGTAATAATTTTTTTTACCATTCTGGCCGTTATCATCGCCATTTTCTATTTTATGTGATGGTTTAGCATTTATGAAAGGATACCACCCTGCAGCCATATTAAGTCCATTCTGTCTCGTAGTTGTCATGCCGACCTCAGCAATGCTTGGATCAATTCCTGTATATAAATATGCCGCTTCAGTAGGTGAAGTATCCAATGCTTTAGCAACGTCGTACTTTGGCAATGTTATGGAATCAGCAACTACACCTGTATACGAATTTGTTAACGAAGTGCTTGCTGGAGTCTGGATCCGATGGAATGCGCCACTCTCTGCACCATGTGGAGGTGTACTTGGATTTGGGATTACGGCTTGAGTACCAATAAACCCTTCATTAGGAATACGAGTATCATCATTGAACTCTATGGTTTCTAAAACAAAACGATCCGAAACATCACCAACCTCGGAGCTTTCCGCAGAGAGAAGTAACCCATCCTCTCCAAAATTGAGTTCAACAATTTCCGCTTTTTCCAATTGTTTAATTCGATCATATAGGTTAACTTGAGATTCTGTAGAAACATTCAGATTATTATTAGCATACTCGATTTCGTCCTGAATAATATTATTTCTGTACTTTTGAAATTTGTCAATATTAGGGCTGGATGCATGAATAGGTGTTAACGTTGCTGCTGAAAGAACAGTTATTAAAGCAGCTAAAACTACCGGCATCTTTAGTTTAAATCTCAAATTTTTCACCCTCTATTTATTTTATGGGAAATCGGCCGAATCTCCACCTCCATCATACCCCATTTTCCCATCCCCGTGTCCACAAACCTCTATGTGGAACTCCACATATTTTCTGATGTGGAACCACGCAAAAAATTGCGGTAAACCGCAACCAATCTTGCGGCACCGCAATTCACGTGTGCACCATCCGCCTCCCCTCAACTCACCGTTCGCGGGCGTTCGAGCCGGTCGACGCCGGGCCAGTGGATCGTTGCCCATTCGGGGCGATGCTTCTCGATCTTTGCGACGACGACCGTCATATCGTCGCGGATTTCGCCCTGTGAGGAGCGCACGACGGTCTCCAGGAGACAATCCGCGATCTCCTGCGGATCGTCGGACGCCATCTCTTGGATGATGCGCTTCATGTACAAGTCCTTGTTGACCGCGTATCCCGGCGCGTCGAAGATGCCGTCCGTCATCATAATGAGCGTATCGCCCGGCTGCAATTGAACGCTCACCAAGTCGACCTCGATCTCCTGCAGGATGCCGATCGGCAAGTTGCTTGCCGTAATCGGAATGACCTCCCGTCCCCGCTTAATATAGCTCGGCGTCGAGCCGATTTTCATAAACGTCGTCTTCGCCGTATGCATATCGATCAACGCCATGTCGACGGTGGCGAACACCTCGTCGGCCGATCGCAGCATGAGCACCGAATTGACCGATTTGATCGCCAGACGCTCGTCCATGCCGGATTGCAGCAGCTGCTCCAATATGGTCAAGGCCGTGCTGCTCTCGAGCTGCGCCCGTTCGCCGTTGCCCATGCCGTCGCTGATCGCCACGGCGAACTTGCCGTTGCCGAGCTCCACCGTGCTGAAGCTGTCGCCCGACAGCAGGTCGCCTCCTTTGGCGGCAAAGGCGACGCCGGTCTCGATCTCGTACGTCTTGGCCGACCGGAACGTCACCGCGGCGGTCCCCTCCCGTCCGCCGGGCGCGTATTGCTCGCCGGATACGACGATATGCTCCCCGATAATATCGGATAGAAGCGGCGCGATAATTTTGCGGCATTCGTCGAACCCTTTCGTGTATGTATGCATCACCTCGATTTCTACATGCCCGGGATCCAAACTGACTACATCGATGCTTTGAATCGACAGGCCAAGCTGATCCAGCGTTCGCCGAATGCGCTCCTCCTGCTGCGTTAGCTCCTGACCCTCCCTCTGAATTTCTTTGGCCAAATCCTCCATCACTTGCGATACGCCGGATAATTGCTCCGCGACGAGATGACGGCTGTCCTGAATCTGTTTTTTCCACTGTTGGTCATGCTTGTACAGCTCATATTGCTGTTTCATTACACCAAGGACTTGTTCGGGCTTCGCGCAAAGCTTGTTCCATTCTTTCGGAAAATGCTTCTTGCCGAAGTCGGGCCGCTCTTCGATCTGCGTCATCATATCGGTCATAAATTGATAAGTTTGATAAAACCTCCCGTCCCAACATAAATTGCGGCGGTAACATGTCGCGCAAGAACGCTCCGCAACCGCATTCATAAAGTGATCGAATTCCTCCTCCCGTTTGACGATTTCCCCGCTGCTGGCGATTTGCCGGAAGCTGCGCGCCAATTGGCGGAACACTTCGGAGAATTGGTTGACCCGCTCCGCCGTGACGTCGCGGATGCGCCGGGCGTAGTCATGCTGCGTCTTGGCATGCTCCTGCGTGCCGGGCACATACCTGGCAATCGATTGAACCAGCGCCTTGGGCGTAAGCAGGAACAACGCGATGGCGACGACCGATTCCAATGTGGAGACGACAACCTCCGATTGCGATCCTAAATATATCGATAAGATAGAAGAGCCGAGCAGCATCCCGAAGCCGACCGCCCATTTGCGTCCTTCCCGCAGCATGCCTGCCAGCATCCCGGAAAAAGCCAGCAAGCTCATTTGGAAGATGGCGCGCATATCCGCCAAGCTTAAGATCAGTCCCGTGACAACGCCGACCGAAGCTCCGAGCGGCGCGCCTCCCGCCAGGGCAAACAATAGAATCAAATACCGGGATACGATATGAGTGATCGACAGCGACTGAATTGTCCAGCCGGCCATGCCCGTCATGACGGAGGCGAGCAGAATGATCAGACATACGATCTCCTCGTTTTTGAGCGTATAATTTTTTTTGAGGAAGAGAAAGACCGGAACCGCTTGCGTAAAAATGAGGGTAAGCACAAAGCCGAATACGGCGTCCACGCCGGACATCATCAACCCGTACCAGGAGAAGTCCTGTCCGATCAACGCCCGGAACATATTGACGCTAAAGGAAGAGATCATCACGATAAGCGGGGCGTGGGAAATTTCCGACCGTTCGAACGCTTGAAGCCCTCGCTGTACCAATACGAATACTAGCAATTGCCCCACGATCACCCATGTCATCGCATGCGGCGTAAAGATGCTGCCCGTTATAAGCGCGGTTGCCACCCATCCTGCATATTCGCGCCTCATGAAATAAATGACCGCAAAATAGGCTGCGGCAAACGGCGTGAGCTCGTCCAAAATCATCGCCCGTCCCAGCAGAAAGCCCATGCCGGCAATGAGCAAGCCCGCTTTCCTTGTCGCATACGCCTGCTCCGCTCTCCTGATCCAATTTGGAAACTTCATCGAAAGCACCACCTTATCTCGTGTATCTCGTTTTTATCGGGTGCTCCCCATTATAGAGGCAATCTATTATGAAGTGTGTCAGAATGCGTTGGTTGCGAGAAAAAAAATTTCCGACAAAAACAAACCTCCCTGCCGAACGCGCAAACCGTTGCCTCGCAACCGTTGCAACAGTAGGGCGCATATTCCCCTCGAGAACGATGTCTGATTTTTGAGGTAGATTCGCGCTTTCTTGCGCTCGGATGAGGGTGTTTTCAACCGGACTTTCAAGGAATGGCGTAAGAACATGTCGGTAAATTTTTTTCGTCACGCCGCGCCCCACCCTTTTTGTCAAAAACGCAATCGCCAAGAATGGAACAAAATTCTCTCTTCCGCGTCGAACGTCACCGATTCGATGGAACAGCCACCAATGCCCGCTTTTCCGCCTTACGCAGAAATAAATTGTTGCAAACAAGCGCGAATACGACCATGGCTGTGCCGTATAATTCATACATGCTAATGTGATAGCCCTGAAAGGCCATGATCAATAATGTCGTAATCGGGACGAAATTAATGAATAAAATGCCGTTCACCGGCGACAAAATTTGAATGCCTGCATTCCAACTCAGCAGCGCCGCCAATCCCGGCAGGAGGATCATGAACGCCATCTCGTACCGGACGGTGAAGACGGTATGCCAATCGGGCGCCGGTACAAGCCCCATTGCGGTGGCTAGCCCTACGACGATGCAAGATACGAGCGTGCCCAATATGCATGTCAAGGTAGAATAGCGCAAAATCGACCACCCGGCGAATTTCTCGCCGCCTCCCGTATAAATGACCCATCCCAGCACCGCGATCAATAGAAGGAACAACGGGAAGATCTGTTGCCCAAGCTGCATAAAAAAGCTCCACTCGCCGTTCGTTACGACCAATATAGCCCCCGCTAATGAAATCATCGTGCTGGCGATGGTGTATGTAGGCGGCTTGCGCGATTGCGTCGCCCATACGAACATGACGGATATCATCGGCATGAGCGCCTCCGTCAGCGATGCGATGATCGTGCCCGACGCCCCCAATTGCTTCTGGCCCCAGAACATGCATATATTGTATACGGTGAAGGCCATAATCCCATAGAATAGCAAATGCTTTCCTTTTCCCTCGAGGCGAAAAGACGCTTTGCCCTCCTTCGCAAACAATAGAATCGCTAATAGTACGGATACGGAAGCATATCGGATACAAGTAAAATAAAAGGGATCAATCCGTTTCAAAGCGCTCTCGGCCACGGGAAACATCGCCCCCCAAGACATACTGGCGAGCAGGCACAGCGCCGCCCCGATCCAAACCCGATTTTTCATCGATACATACCTCTTTCTGTTAATCTTCGTTGACGAACACATATCGTATTGTAAAACAGCGAAATAATAGTGTAAAATGAATGAAAATTGAGTTTACTATCATTTATAGTGATACCTGAAGAAGGGGGTCCCATGGAACTGAACGATTTGCGCATTTTTCAGCGTGTTGCCCTGCACGGCAGTATCAGCAAGGCCGCCGCGGAGCTTAACTATGTCCAATCCAATGTCACGGCAAGAATCAAGCAAATTGAGAAGGAATTGCAAACGCCGTTATTTTATCGGCATCAACGGGGCATGATCCTGACCGCCGAAGGGAGGAAGTTCCGGGAATATGCCGACAAAGTGCTTCTTCATTTCGACGATATGATGAAGGCGTTCCAGGACTCGGCTTCCGCACCGGGTTCCCTGGAAATCGGCATGGTCGAAACGATCATCTCGCTCCCGGCAATACTGTCTTCTTTCTATCGGAAATACCCGCAGGTGGATTTGTCTTTAAAAGCCGGGGTTACCGAACAACTGGTGCAGGACGTGCTTCAATTCAAGGTGGACGGAGCCTTCGTTACGGGGCCGATCAACCATCCTCTAATTGAACAGTATGAGGTGTTTCAGGAAGAGTTGGTATTGGTCTCCGCCGAGCAAACGTTCGGGCTCGAAGCGTTGCTGGAGAAACCGCTGCTTGTGTTTAACCACGGCTGCGGCTATCGGCAGCGATTGGAGAATTGGCTTCGGGACGAAGGGATCGTTCATCGAAAAATGATGGAGTTCGGTACGTTCGAGACGATTATCGGAAGCGTGGCGGCCGGACTCGGGGTTACGGTGGTCCCCAGATCGGCCGTCGCCGGCGCGCAAGCGAAAGGGATGGTTCGTTGTTATGAAATCCCTGAGGAACATCGGGTGATCAAGACGGTGTTCATCCGCCGCAAAGACGCTTACATGACGAATACGCTGAACAATTTTATTCGCGGGATGCTGCCCGTGCCGCTGCGTCCGGAAGAGCATGCATGAGCGTACAATGGCTCGCGTTTGTCCTTTCCTGCCATTTCCTTATATTTGCAGGGCATTCTTCATGCGAGGTTCGTTCTCTTCTCTTAACCTCGCAGTATCTCCTCATTCCGCCTTTTGCCGAAATCCCGCTCACTCAGGACAGAGATCCCCGTCGTTCGAACCTAGCGTCTGCCAAATCAACGAGTGATTGCTATAGATCTCCGTTCATACATGAACTCCTCCTTCGATATGAAGATAATCCGGACGACTTCCGATGTCCCCCATATCGATATCTGCAGGCTCCCGTCAAGAAAAACTTCCTCTCAGAAAACGAAAACCGGCTTATCGATTGAAGGTGCGACGCTTCTGAACGAGAGGGATATCGACAAAGGAGGCAGAGAGCAATCATACGAGGAGTCATATATGGGGGAAGATAGCTTCGAAAACCCGCAATTGGAGTCTGCTTCACCATTCGCCACCGTTGATGGTACTGGCTTTATTGCGCATATAGAAGGGGATGCCTCCCTCCATTTCGAAGGCGATCGCGCGGACCTGCGCTCCTTGTTTGGCGCTAACGAAACTGGCAATTCTTATTAGGCTCAAAATGAAGACGTCCCCATTCTAGCGAAAGTACGCATCGTTATTAATTGGAAATCGGCGGTTTTACCGTCTTTTCCCCCTCATTAGCGTGTTTGAGTTTCGTTAGACATTGCAACATGGTGATTTACAGGTTATTAGCGTGTATAAGTTTCGTTAGCCCGCTCGGGCGAATCGTCAGCCGCCAGCGGTATGATGAATTATCCAGTTATTTCCTGACGAATGGTCGAAAAATCGGCAAAGTAGGCACGAATAAGTGGATTTTTTCAGTTACTACGCTCAAAAAATTGATTTTTCCACCGAATTAATGGATTTTTGCAGTTGCTGCCGTTGCGAGCGGAAATTAAAAAAACCGCAATCAGCATAAGCTGTTGCGGTTTGCCTATATCGGATCTATCACATACGTTTGGCGCCGCGTCCTCCGCGTTTGCCTTCCGTGTTTTTCTTCAATGATGAAATGCGTTCTTCGCTGTCCTTGAGAAAGCGGGACATTTTATCCTCAAATGAAGTTTTGTTGGTTTGCGGTCTAAACGAACGCCCTCCTCGCTCACGTTGAAATCCTCCCGGACGGTCCCCGTCTCCGTAACTTGGACGGTCCGATCGTGGCGCTCTCGGCGGCCGGCTGCTTTCCACCGGTTTGTCGATCGCCTGCTTGATGGAGAGACCGATTTTGCCGTCTTTGTCAACATTGATAACTTTGACCGTTACGACATCATCAATCTTCAGATGATCATTGACGTCTTTCACATAGTTGTCGGCGATTTCCGAGATGTGAACGAGACCCGTGACACCTCCTGACAGATCTACAAACGCTCCGAAATGTGTAATACCTGTCACCTTGCCCTCTAACTTGGTGCCCACTTCAATTGACATAGAATAAAATGATCCTCCCTTAAAAATATGCAAAGCCTTCGTAGCAAAAAGCTTTAGCTACGCTGATTATAACCGAATCGAGAGGCTTTGGTCAACTGACAGATGTCCCAAGAAACGCCCTATTCTCCCAATTTAGGGCTCATTGACTTTAATAGGGGTTTCGCCTGGCAAATAAAGGCCCTGTTTCTTGCGGGCGACTTGCCCGATATATTCCGGATCGTTCAGCCGAACGATCTCTTGTTTCAATTCGTCCCGGGCTTGCGTCGTCTCGTTAAGCGACTTCGCCACACCGACCAGCTGCTCCCGGTTGGAATTCAGCTGCACGCTCTGCGTGAAAAAAGTGTAGACGCACCAACCGAAGAAAACGACCATGAACATCATCCAAAGCCGTAGACGCCTGCGCGCTCCCACATATTTAGCTGACGGTTTCCCTGCTGAAGATGATGCCATAATCTACCCTCCTATAAGTTTTGCGAAGCAAAACTAACTTCGTAAGCATTCGCTTGGTTTGTGAGGTCTACTTCATTGCAAAAGCTTCGTATAAACTATCTTCGTAAGCATCCGCTTATACTCTATCAGTCAAACAGCCGTTTCCATAGCTTTGCGATCCAATCCCCGATGCGTCTAAGCCATTCCGGCATCCGCAATCTCCGTACGAGAGGCTTGGCCATCCATGCGAGCAGCTTCCAAAACGGAAGCAAGATATGCAGCAGCATTTTGCCGATAAAGATGGAAATCGCAAGCAAAAAACCGGCGAGAATTCGCAATAATCGATATAGTAAAATAATGGGCCGTACCACAGTTACATCAAAGAAACGCACAAGGAACCAAATGAACTGCTTGACCGCCTTAATTAAGATTACCACAATTTTTACCGTTATTGAACTAATGAACAAAAAATAGAACCAAACTCCTAGAAAAAGGCCGAGGAAAACATAAAACCGCACTTCTCCCTGATTATTGACATATAACACGCGGAATACGAATCCTGTCGCGAGCAGCCAATACACGATATCGAGAACCGGCTTCGTCCATTTGGGGAAATAGAGCTGGCCCGAAACGACGCGGTAGCTGTCGAACACGATGCCCATGCATACCCCGCTAGCCAGCATCGCGAGCACGGTCATCAATTGAATATGCAAGCTCACTTAAACAACTTCCCTAACAGGCCTTTTGATTTGCCTTGCGAGTTTGGATCCAAGTAGGTTAGGGAGTTGACCAATCCTTCGATCGCGACAAGACCTTGCTCCAGGCTTAAATTTTTAATGTGCAAATTTTGCCCGCGAATGGCGATAAATCCGCATTCCGTATCCAAGAGAAACTCCTCGTTATCGAAACTTTCCACATTGCTCACCCCGGAAATTTCGAGAAGCTTGCGATTGAGCATTTTTACCTCTTGCCGCTTCGTTTTTCCTTGATCGACCATGGCATGTACCCCTCCTTCTAAGACTAGCTTATGGAGGAGGCATTCGCTTTAGAACTGAAAAAAGAGACAACGTCTCATGACATTGTCTCTTGTGACTATACTTTTGAAGTTACCACTGGAAGTCGTTGTTTTTCGCAATCGGTTCTTCCTTGATCAAGGTATATAAGTGCGCCGCTTCCTCTTTCCGGGTCGTTTCCGCCGTACGTTCCACTCGGACGGTGACGAGCTTCTGACCGAATTGAATCGTAATTTCGTCGCCGACTTTCACGGAGCTGCTCGGTTTCGCGTCTTTGCCGTTAATCCATACCCGGCCTTGATCCGACACGTCCTTGGCAACGGTGCGCCGCTTAATCAGCCTCGATACTTTCAGGAATTTATCGACACGCATTATTATTTTACAGCTTCTTTAAGTTTGTTGCCCGCTTTAAACGCAGGGACGTTCGATTCCGGAATTTGGATCGTTTTGCCCGTTTGCGGGTTGCGGCCCGTGCGGCCGGAGCGTTTGCGGGTTTCGAACGTGCCGAAACCGATCAATTGCACTTTGTCGCCGCTAGCAAGCGCATCCGTTACTTCGCCCAAAAAGCTGTTCAAAACGGACTCAACGTCCTTTTTTGTCAAACCGCTTTTTGTTGCAATGTTGTTTACCAAATCAGTTTTGTTCATTATTATAAGCCTCCCAAAATAAAGATTAATCGATTATGTATTCTTGGTTTGTTAGGAAATTCCTTCTTTTAGAAACTTCTTTTTTCGAAATTTGAGCAATTTAATAGAATTTTGGCGAAAACGGTTCGATCCGCGCGTTAATCTAGCGTTTTGGCCTCCTGCCACCATTGCTCCATCTCTAGTAAATCAGTTTGGTCAAAAGATTTGCCTCTTATACGCAGTTGCTCTTCAATATGGCGAAATCTTCGAATAAATTTTCGATTGGTCATCGCAAGCGCCTCTTCCGGATCCGCCTTGACGAACCGCGCCGCGTTCACAACCGCAAACAACAAGTCGCCAAGCTCGGACATTTGGCGTTCATGCGGCTCTTCGCCGGCAACCGCTTGTTTCAATTCGGCCAGCTCTTCCTCCACTTTGGCAAGCACGTCTTCGAGCTTGTCCCAATCGAAGCCGACTTTCGCCGCCTTCTTCTGAAGCTTGTACGCTTTCATCAGCGCCGGCAAATCGCGCGGAACGCCGTCCAGCGCCGACCGCTCATCCGGGTTGATCCCCTTGCGCCGTTTCTCTTCCGCCTTCATCTGGTCCCAGTTGCGGAGCGCTTCGTCCGCATTCCCGGCAGCCTGATCGCCGAATACGTGCGGATGGCGGAACAGCAGCTTTTCGTTCAATCCGTTAATAACGTCGTAAACGGTAAATGTTCCCGTTTCCTCTTCCATCTGCGAGTGAAGCATAATTTGCAGCAGCAAATCTCCCAGCTCCTCCTGCATCGCCAACGGATCGTCGTCGTCAATCGTCTCAAGCACTTCATACGTTTCTTCAATCAAATTTTTGCGGATCGATTGATGCGTTTGCTCGCGATCCCACGGGCAGCCTTCCGGACTGCGCAAAATGCCGACGATTTCATGCAAGCGGGCAAACGTCCGATTGCGGACGCTGTCGGCTTCCGTTTGCGGCAACCATATGAGCGACAGATTGCCGTATCCCTCCAACCGGTCCAATTCATACAGCGGCACCCGAACGATCCGCTCCTCGCCCGAAACGCCGAGCGCATGGCCTACGACAACCTCGTAATCGTCGGGATAAACCTCCATCAGGCTCAGCTTGACGTCCGAAGCGGTAAACGTATCGTATACTTGGCCGATGACCGTATGCAGCTTCGGCTGCAGCAGCGAAGACGGCAAATCGTGGGCGTCCAGCAGTTGGAAGCCTTCGATCGGATCGAAGCCGAACCGCAGAAACGTCTGATCCAGGAAGCTCTCGCCCCCCATGATCGCAAGCTCGACACCCGCGTCCGGGCAACGTTCCCGCAGCAGGCGAACCGTCGCTTCCGCCACCATCGGGTGACCCGGCACGGCATAGACGATGTCGCCCGCTTCCGCGGCCCATGCCACCAATTTCGTTGCAATCGCATCGTATACGTCCGGGAACGATTCATGCGACTCGTAGACGGAGTCGAACGACGTATAAGCGATGCCGTGATCCCGAAGCATCGCCATCATCGGATGGCGCTCCGTCCGCACGAACAGGCGCTTTGCGGATTGAAGCGTCTTCCAAACGCCAAGGGTAAGCTGATCGGCGTCGCCGGTTCCAAGCCCGACGACGGTAATGGCTGCACACATATGATATCCCTCCTATAAGTTAGCGGAAATCCACGGAACGTTTCGCCCGGGGAACCAGCTTCCGCAGCAGCGGAACGGCTAGCAGTTCGCGCTCGGTCATCATTCGCGTTGCGATAACGACAAAACCGACGGCAGCGACGCCGACGGCGACGCCGGTCAGCGCGACGGCCGCTGCGGCCGTCCTCGTCCCCGCAACGCCGATGGCGGCAAGCAGCGACGCCGTCCCCAGCTTCGCGGCCCAGACCGCGACGGCCATAACGGCGAGCGCAAGCGCCGGTTTGCCGAGATCGGCCGCGAAGTCGGGGCGGATGCCCGCCGCCCGCAGCAGCGCGCCCGTATTGAGCAGCGCCGCGAAGACATAGGCGACGACGCCGGCCAGCGCGGCCCCGTTAATTCCCCACAACGGGACGAGCCATACGTTCAGGCCGATCTTGACCGCCGTCCCCAGCAGCAGATGAACGACCGGCGTCTTCGCGCGGCCGATCGCTTGCAGCAGCGCCGACGAGACGATCGTAAGCGCGCTGGCGGCGGCCGTGAACGAGACGATCGTCATGGCGTCCGTGCCTGCGTCGTTCGTATACAACATGACGTTAATCGGCTCCGAGAGCAGTGCGAGGCCGATCGAGGCGGCGCACCCCGTCAAACCGAACCAGCGCAGCGTCCGGTGAATTTGCGCCGTGTAGGCGGCTTGTACGCCCCGCTGCGCCGCTTGCGCCATCGCCGGGACGAAAGTGACCGACAACGAGCTGACGACCATCCCGACAAGTTGGACGAGCGGCAAGCCGCGGTTGTAGACGCCGTATTCGGCCAGCGCTTGCAGTCCGGCCATTCCGCTATGCTGCAGCAGGCGCGGAACGGTGAACGTATCGACGATCCCGATAACCGGAACGGCGATGGCGCCCAAGCAAACGGGGATCGCGTACCGGACAAGCCGGCGCACGGTCGTCCAGAGCGGCTCCTTCCGTGCCGCTTCGGCGGCGGCGTTGGCTCCGGCGATGCTTATCCCGCCGCGGGCGTCCCTGATCCGGTACCAGATCATGACCGCAAGTCCGCCCGCCGCACCGGCCGCCGATCCGAAGGTCGCCCCGGCCGCGATCCAATCGGCGGAAGCGCCGATGTTCGTGAAATGGATCAATAAGGCCACCATCGTCGCCACTCGTACCGTTTGCTCGGCCAATTGCGAGACCGCGGTCGGCAGCATATTCTGCTTCCCTTGGAAATATCCGCGCAGCGCCGCCATGACCGGAGCGAGCAGCAGGGCGAAGGATGCGCTTTGTATCGCTCTCGCCGTCTGGCGCTGTCCGATCCAGGACGCGACATGCTCCGCTCCCAAGTATAAGGCGGCGAAGAAGACGATTCCTAACGCCGCAAGCAGCGCCGCCGATATGCGCAATATTGTGCGCGCCCCCGCTTCATCGCCGACAGCCGTCCGTTCGGCCACGAACTTGGACACGGCCACCGGAAAGCCTGCCGTCGCGAGAAAGAGCAGCAGCACGTAAAACGGATATACGGCGTTATAAATACCGAACACTGCATCCCCGGCTATATTTTGAAGCGGTATTTTCTGCAACGTGCCAATCAGCTTCGATACGGCAGCCGCCATACCGAGCATGAGCGCGCCTTGCCACAGCTTGCCCGCGGCCGCGCTTCCCTTCTCTCCCATAAGCGCCCCTCGACTCGATTGTTGTACTTCATATGCAAAAAACTTCTATAACCCACCCGTGACGGTCGTTATAGAAGTTTGCGAACGGAAATGGCCCATTAATGCCTCTACTGCTCCATCTGCTTCCCTAAGAAGGCGGCGGCGGTTTCCGCCATTTTGGTTTCCAATTGCGACATCTTCACGCCTTCGTCTTTATTCAACAAGACGACCGTTCCGATCGGATCGCCTCCGGCAATGATCGGCGCCGCAACGAACGAGCTGTACGTATCCTGATTGTCCCTGCTAATTTCGTAAGTACCCGGAGTCGCCTCCAGAAGCGTCTTGCGGTTGTCCATGCAATGTTCGAGCAAAGACCCGATTTGCTTATCCATATATTCTTTCTTGGAGCCTCCCGCAACCGCAATAATCGTGTCGCGATCGGTTATGAGGGTAATATGCCCCGTGCTTTCATACAACGATTCCGCATATTCTTTCGCGAAGTCGCCCAATTCCCCGATCGGCGAATATTTTTTCAAAATCACTTCTCCGTCGCGATCCACGAAAATTTCCAAAGGGTCCCCCTCGCGAATTCTTAGCGTGCGGCGAATTTCTTTAGGAATAACGACACGACCTAAATCATCAATACGACGAACAATACCAGTAGCTTTCATCTTTCTTGTTGCCTCGCTTTCTTCAATGGTTTGCAACTACTGTTTTTTATTGGGAAGAGGGGAGATGTAGATTTTTGGTGAAATCATGACCATAGTATTCATCTGCTCCCAGATTCTTATACATGATGGTTGTACGCGCATTATTCCTAAATAGTTTCGCAAAAAAGCAAAAAATAGCAATTTTTCGACAGCTATTTTTCGCTTGTTCAACAATTTTTCAATTAATTTGCTGATCGACCCAATGGAGGTATTATTTGCCTTCCTTGTTTTGACCCTGATTCGATTCTTCCTTTTTCGGTTCTTCTTTCTTCGGCTCTTCCTTCTTCGGCAAGTTCGACTTAATATTCAGCTTCGGCAATTCCTTCTGCATGAACTCGTTGATTTGCTCGCCGGCCGCCATGCTTTTGACGTTTTTCTTCTGATCGTCGGTTAATTCATCGAACGTCTTCTCCGTTCGGGACTCGACTCTCAACACATGATAACCGTAGCTGGTTTCGATCGGCTCGCTGATTTGGTTGAGCGGAAGCTCAATCGCGGCCTTTTTGAATTCAGGCACCCATAAGCTTACTTCCTTGTTCTCGTACAAACCCCCGTTGTCCTTCGATCCCGGGTCGTCGGAGTATTCTTTCGCCAGTTTGGCGAAATCTTCGCCCGCTTTTAATTTGGCTTCGATATCCTTGGCGATTTTCAGCGCTTCTTCTTTCGTCCGTTCCTTATTGTCGGACGTCGTTAGTCCGATGAGAATATGGCGTACGGAAGCGACGGTGAAGTCGTCTTCGATTTTATCAAACTGCGCTTTGGTTTGCTCGTCCGACACTTTGCTGCGGAAATCGGCGTCGATCGAGAACATTTTGGCCATATAGTTTTTAACGTCTTGCTCGGTCAGCTTATGCTTGTCCAGATCGGCTTTGAACTCATCGCCGGCTTGATCGTGCATCGCCTTGATTTGTTCTTCGGCCATCTTCTCCCCTTCCGCCTTCGCATCGCTGCCGGCCCGTTCGCTTAACACTTTATACGCGACTTGCTGCTCCAGCAAGAACTCCTTAAATTCGTCCATCGCGACGATTTGCTCATATTGCGGATACAGGAATACCATCAAATCCAATTCTTTATTGAATTCGCTCTCTGTAATCTGGCCCCCGTTATAAGTCGCAACGACTTTTTCTTTCGCCGCGCCGCCCGTTTTATTTTTCTGGCCGCAGCCTGCGCCGACGGACAGGACAAGGATTGCCGCTAAGGCTAGAATCGCCGTTGTCCATGCGCGCTTCGATTTATTTGACAGCATCTTGCAGTTCTCCTTTCGATTTAAAAGCTTCTCCGGCATTGCGCAAAAACGATTCCACCAGCGCCATCGATTGTTGTTCATTCAGCCCTTTGCAGCGCAAATAAATGTTCGTGTTGGAACCCGGTTCAAAACCGACGCGTTTGTCGAATTGCGAACTGATCTCCGCCAGCTTGGTGCGCTTGACGGTATCCGCTTTTCCGGCATTGATTTTGATAACAATATCATCCCCTTTTTGCGAGATCGAGTCAAGAGCGTACAGTCTCCCGTACACTTTCAGTCTCGCAACCGCAAGCAAGTTCACGACAGCCGGCGGCAAATCGCCGAACCGGTCCTCCAGTTCCTCGTGCAAATCTTGCGTCTCCTCCAACGAACGAACTGCAGCGACTTTTTTGTATATCTCAATCTTTTGAATACTATCATAAATGTAGTCTGAGGGTAAATAGGCGTCGATATTCAGGTCGATCACCGTCGACCATTCTTTGGCCGTCTCCTCGGTCTCTCCGTACATTTCGGCTTTCCGCTTGGCGATCTCATCGCCTAACATTTGGGAATAGAGATCGAAGCCGACCGAAGCGATAAATCCGTGCTGCTCCGCGCCGAGCAAATTGCCCGCGCCGCGAATCGCCAAATCCCTCATCGCAATTTTGAAGCCGGAACCGAGCTCGGTAAATTCTTTGATCGACTGCAGCCTTTTCTCGGCGACCTCTGTCAAAACCTTGTCCTTCTGATATGTGAAATAGGCGTAAGCAATCCGGTTGGAGCGCCCGACACGGCCGCGCAGCTGATACAATTGCGACAATCCCATCTTGTCCGCATCGTGGACGATCAGCGTATTGACGTTAGGAATGTCGACCCCTGTCTCGATAATGCTCGTGCTAACCAGCACATCGAACTCGCCGTCGAGAAAATCGAGGATTGTCCGCTCCAGCTCTTGCTCCGACATTTGCCCATGTCCGACCGCGACGCGCGCGTTCGGGACGAGCATGGAAATATGCTCGGCCATTTGATGTATGCCTTGAACGCGGTTGAACAAATAGTATACTTGCCCTCCGCGCGCAATCTCGCGTTCGATCGCTTCGCGGACGAGCGTATTGCTATGTTCGACGACGTACGTTTGCACCGGAAAACGATTTTCCGGCGGCGTTTCGATGACGGACAAGTCGCGTACGCCGAGCATGGACATATGAAGCGTCCGCGGAATCGGCGTCGCGGTGAGCGTAAGCACGTCCACATTCGTCTTCAGCTTTTTCAGCTTTTCTTTATGAGACACGCCAAAACGCTGCTCCTCGTCGACGATCAGCAGTCCCAATTCTTTAAAGACGACATCTTGCGAAAGCAAACGATGAGTCCCGATCACAATATCGACCGTCCCCCGTTTAATGCCCTTCATCGTTTCCGATTGTTCCTTCTTCGAGCGGAAACGGCTCAGTACTTGAATATTCATCGGATAAGCGGCGAACCGCTCGCGGAACGTCTCGTAATGCTGCTGCGCCAATATCGTCGTCGGCACCAGCACGGCCACCTGCTTGCCTTCGATCGCCGCTTTGAACGCCGCCCGCACGGCTACTTCCGTTTTGCCGTAACCGACGTCGCCGCAGAGCAAGCGATCCATCGGGCGGGGTTGCTCCATATCCCTCTTAATCTCTTCGATCGCCCGCAATTGATCCCGCGTTTCCTCGTATGGAAACATCGCTTCGAACTCGTGCTGATCCGGCGTATCTTTGTCGAAAGCGAATCCGGGAGCCGCTTGGCGCGCGGCGTACAGCTTGATCAAATCGTCGGCGATATCGCGAACGGAAGAGCGTACCTTGCTTTTCACCCTCGCCCACTCGGTGCCGCCTAATTTATAAACCTTCGGTTCCTTGTCCTCGGAGCCGACATATTTCTGAATCATATCGATTTGCTCGATCGGAACCGACAGCTTATCGCCGCCGGCATAAAGAATATGCAAGTAATCTTTATGGATGCCGTTGATTTCGAGCGTGCCGATGCCTAAATATTTGCCGATCCCATGGTTTTGGTGAACGACGTAGTCTCCTACTTTCAGTTCGGTATAGCTTTTGATCCGTTCGGCGTTATCGATTTTTTTATCGAATTTGGAACGAACTTTCCGCTGCTTCTGCGAGAACATCTCCCCTTCGGTAATGACCACCAGATGAATCGAGGGAAGCTCGAAGCCGGTTTGGAGGTTGCCCTGCAATAGAATAGGTTCCTCGATTTGATAGTCTTGCAGCACGCGCCGCATCCGGTCCATCCGCTCTTGGCCGCTCGCCAGCATCATGACTTTGGCGCCGAGCTTCCTCCACCGTTCCATCTCCGCCTTCAGCACGTTCATCTGGCCGTGGAAATCTTGCATCGCGCGGCACATGAAGTTAATGATGTTCTGCGGCTGCGTATGGGGAACTTGTCTAAGAAATAGGGACAAGAACAGCGTTTGAAACGGCCGGCGGTACATGATTTGATCCGACGGATGCCCCAGGACGAATCCGGGCAGAGACTTGCCGTTCTGCAGCAAATGCAAGTTCCATTCCGCTTCGTCGCGCTCCAGCTGCTTCGCCGTATCGAGCAGACGCGAAGGCTCGTCGACAATCAAGATCGTATCCTCCGGCATATAGTCGAACAAAGTTTCCCGTTCCGGATACAGCAGCGCTATATATTTATAGATTTCCGAGAAATACGTTTGCTCCCGCAATTGCTCGATTTCATGCCCAATTTCTTCGCGCAGTTTCTCCTTCGCCTGGCGGTCGCTCATTTTCTCGAGCTGCTTCTCCAACAGATCGTAAGCGAATTCGGCCGCGCGCGCGAATCGCTGCTCATCGGCGATCATTTCTTTGCACGTCGGAATGGCGACGGACGTCATCTTGTCGATCGACCGCTGATCGCCCGGGTCGAACGTGCGGATCGAGTCGATTTCATCGCCGAACCATTCGATCCGACAGGCAACCGGCGCCGTCAGCGGATAGAAATCGACGATACCGCCGCGTACGCTCATCTCTCCCTTCGACTCTACCTGTTCCACCCGTTCGTATCCGAGCTCCACCATCCGGCGGATGAACGCCTCCGGCGATAGCGTTTGTCCGACCTGCACGTCCAAATGCGCTTCGGCCATCACCTGCCGGCTCGTCAGAAATCGGCGCACGCCGGAATAGGGCGCGACAACGATGCCCCTGAATCCGCGGGAGCATTTCATCATTACATCGATTCGCTGTGCAAGCGTTTCCGGGCTTGAAATCGCCGCTTCCGCCGCGACAAGTTCATTGGCGGGGTAAAGCAATACTTTCTCAGGCGACAAACATTCTTGCAAATCTTCCGCTATTTTCTGAGCGGCAAACATATTATGCGTCACGATCAATATCGGGCGCTTCAATTCCTCAGCCAGCGAGGCGATCATAATCTGGCGGGAAGATCCGGTCAGTCCCGAAATGAGCTGCTCCTTCATTCCCGAACGAATGCCCGACGAGATCGATTGGAAATCCCGATCTTCTGAAAATGCTTCTATAAGTGCCTGTAACAACAAAACCGCACCTCTCTTTAGAGAAAACTGATCTATGAACTAAAAAGAAGCCTCGGCGAACTTGCCAAGGCCGTATAAACGTTGAATGCGCATGAATCATTTGCTTATATTCACGTCATTGCCATTACTACAATATGCCAATCTGCTACAAATTGACAAATAGTCGTCACTGCGATAATGCCAATTTGCAATTCAGATTGCAAATTTTCATCCTTCAACAAATGAAACATTTGCCGTTTATTGACAAATTGGCATGGATCACAATATGCCAATTTGCAATTCAGATTGCAAATTTTCAGCTTTCAACAACTGAAACATTTGCAATTCATTGCAACGGATTCGGCGCCAACACCAGCTCGGGGTGATTGTCCAGCGCTTCCTTGCAATAATCGCAAGTCATCTTGACCGTTACGTCTCCATTCGGACTATACGATATTATATCGCTGCGCTCCTCGGGGGTCAAGAAATGGAACCCGAGCTGCGCCTCGCTCACGTTCGCGTCGTCGATGCGGCCGATGGGCGTATGGCAATGCCTGCAAATATAGTTTATTGACATCTATATGCCTCCCGAACATTGGATATACATTGAGGTTTGTTTTGCGAACGGCGCTTAACGCCCTTCGAACAAATCTTGTCAATATGTCACTTAGTATACCCAATATGGGGCAAAATTAGCCCGAACCCGATTAACCGTTGAATTTGGCCATCGTTTGTTCAAACGGATGCTTCATCGCGAATTCCAATGCGTCGCAAGTCGATTCGATCATTTGCCGCAGCTTGTCGCCTTCCGCTTTTGCGAATTTGGACAACACGTAATCGGCGATATCGTAGCCCGGTTCGGGACGGGATATTCCCATGCGAACGCGATGGAAGCTTTGGGTCCCCGTATGCTGGATGATCGATTTGATGCCGTTATGTCCGCCGGCGCTGCCTTGATATCGCAGCCGGATTTTGCCAAACTCGGTATCCAAATCGTCATACACGACAATCATGTCCTGCAGGTCCGCTTTATAGTAATCCATAAACGCCCGCACCGATTCGCCGGAAAGATTCATATATGTCATCGGCTTGATCAGCACCGCCTTCGTCCCGTCAATGATCCCTTCGCCGATTAACGCTTTGCATTTGCTCTGATTGACGGTAATTCCCCATCGTTTCGCAAGCTCGTCAACAGCCATGAACCCTACGTTATGACGGGTTGCCTGATAGGAGGAACCCGGGTTGCCCAAACCGACGATCCATTTCAAAGCCATGTTAACCCTCACTTTTTTATGTTAAAATATGTTTTACCGATAATGATACACGAAATCATTCACAATACGAGAAACCAATTCGAATCGGGCGGTGAGTTTATTGTATGTCTTATGCCAACGGGCAGAAGCTCACGAAAGACAAGCACTTTCAAGATCATATCGACGCGCAGGTCCCCATTCAAGTCTACGATAAACAAATTCACCAAGATATCGGGAAGGTCGAATCGTTCTGCAAACAATTCGTGCAAGTCAACCAGGTTCTATACAACCGCCGCCGCTTCCAATTCATATCCCGACCCGGTTATTAACGGGACCGAGCCGTTTGTAGGCGGTATCATTGGAAAATGTACAATCAAAATTGCAAAATTGTTGATCCGAAACGGTCTCTATTGGAAAACTTACAATGGATTTGCGCCTTGGGTCGCCGTTTAGCCATGTTTTTGGAACATTCCGTTGGATGAATTCCAATGAAAGACCCTATTTCCGGGTCGGAATGGGTAAAACATTGCATAAAATCCAATGGATCGCATGAGAGCAACGAACCATAAGCGTGATTCGGATCGACAGTTTCCCAAGCGCCATCGCAGGCGGTATCATATGCGACACAATAAGAGTTACTTCCCCCGCAGCGTGGGAAAGTAACCCTCTTCTTCTTGCTAGTTCTCAAACAACGTGCTGATGGATACTTCCTCATGCACTCGAATAATCGCCTCGCCCAATAAAGGGGCTACCGACAAACGTCTAATCTTGTCCGACGGATTCGGGTGCGTTATCGGTATGGTATCCGTTACGACCACTTCTTTGATCGGAGACTGGCTGAGCCGCTCCATCGCCGGACCGGACAGCACCGGATGCGTACAACAAGCGTACACTTCCTTCACGCCTGCGTCTTTGAGCGCGTTCGCGCCGAGCACGATCGTGCCGGCCGTATCGATAATATCGTCGATAATAATCGCCGTCTTCCCTTCGACCTTCCCGATGATGTTCATCACTTCGCTCACATTCGGTTCCGGCCGCCTCTTATCGATAATGGCTAGCGGAGCTTTCAAATAATCGGCTAATCTGCGGGCGCGTACGACACCGCCGTGGTCAGGCGATACGACGACGACGTCCTCGATTTTTTTCTCGAGAAAATAATGGCCTAGAATCGGAACGCCAACGAGATGATCGACGGGAATGTCGAAGAACCCCTGAATTTGCGTCGCGTGCAAATCCAATGCAATTACGCGATGCGCCCCGGCTTTCTCGATCAGATTGGCGACGAGCTTCGCCGTGATCGGATCGCGGGCCCGCGCCTTGCGGTCTTGTCTCGCATAACCGTAATAAGGGATGACGACATTAATCGTTTTGGCCGAAGCCCGCTTCAATGCGTCAACCATGACGAGCAATTGCATCAAATTGTCGTTTACCGGAGCACAGGTGGATTGCACGACATAAACATCGCAACCGCGTACGCTTTCGGATAATTTGATATGAATTTCCCCGTCGCTGAAGCTTAACGTCTCCGAATTGCCGAGCGGCACGCCGACATGGTCGGCAATCAGCTGCGCCAGCATCGGATTGGAGTTGCAGGTAAAGATTTTCAGTTTCGAATCGCAATAAGCCATAAACCCATTACCCTCCGTGGCGGTTCGTTGTTTGAATAACGCTGGTGGTTCCAATTCTATAATATTCATCTTATGAGTGCTCCGCATTACGTTTTTTTATTTGTGCCCGAGCCCGTATTTTCTCGGCATACCCAGGCTTGTTTACTTGTCTTTCCCGCGCGATCGCCAGGTCGTTGTCATCCACATTGTGGGTGATCGTAGAACCGGCAACGACATAGGCGCCTTTTCCGACTTTGACCGGCGCTATTAAATTGACATTGCTTCCGACGAAGGCATCGTCTTCGATTTCCGTAACGGATTTATTATACCCGTCATAGTTGACCGTTATCGCACCGCAGCCAATATTGACGTTTTTGCCTACTCTAGCATCGCCGACATAGCTTAAATGCGATACTTTCGACCCGTCGCCGAGCGAAGCGTTTTTAATTTCGACGAAGTCGCCGACTTTCACGTCTTCGCCTAACCGCGCTCCAGGTCGCAAATAGGCGAAGGGCCCTACGCTGCTGTGACGGCCTACGGCCGCGCCCGTCAGGACGGAATGCTTCACCGTTACGCCTTCCCCGAGCTGCGACTCATGGATCTCGCTATTCGGTCCGATGACGCAGTCTTCCCCGACCGTCGTCCGTCCGCCCAGCACCGTTCCCGGGTAAATGACGGTATCGGCTCCGATCGTTACATCCGGCCCAATATACGTCGACGCCGGATCGATGATCGTCACGCCGTTCAGCATATGGAGGCGATTGATGCGTTCGCGCATCAACTGTTCCGCCGCCGCCAATTGCAGCCGGTCGTTCACGCCGACCGCTTCCGCCTGGTCCTTCGTGCAATAGGCCTGTACCGTTTCGCCCTGTTCGCGCAAAATCGATATCACGTCGGTCAAATAATACTCTTGCTGCGAATTTTCGTTGCGAACTTGCTCCAATGCGGCAAACAGCTTCAAATTGTCAAAACAATACGTTCCCGTATTGATTTCGCGTTGTTTATGTTCCTCGGCCGTACAGTCCTTCTGCTCGACGATTTTGCGCACCGAACCGTCTTCGCCGCGAATGACCCGTCCGTATCCTTGCGGATCGTCCAATTCGGCGGTTAGGATCGTTGCAGCCGCTTTCGCTTCCTCGTGGAGCGCCATCAGCTTCTGAAGCGAAGCTTCCGTAATGAGCGGCGTGTCTCCGCACACGACCAGCGTCATGCCCGGCTCCGCTTCGAGCAGCGGTTTCGCCTGCTTGACGGCATGGCCCGTGCCGAGCTGCTCTTCCTGCAGCACATATTCGGCGCGTTCGCCCAAATACGATTTGACGGCATCGGCGCCGTGGCCGACGACGACGACTGTACGTTCGCATTGTACATTTTCCATCACGGTAAGCACATGGTCGACGAGCGGCTTCCCGCAAACCGGATGCAGTACTTTGTAAAGCTTGGATTTCATACGTTTCCCTTGCCCTGCGGCAAGCACGATTGCCATCCTCTTCAAGGACTACCCCTCCCCCATGATGTTGTAACCAATCCTATTTATCTATTGTAATAGAATATAAAATCATTCTCCATGGTGCAATTTACATAAAAATCGGTTTATTGGAAATGGGCTTTGTTCGCTCATATTGATGATATCTTATTCTTCGCAAAAAGAAAAGAGAGCCTGTTCAGACTCTCCTTCTTCAAACCTTTCGAACCCCAATTAATTAAAACTTGATTAAGCTCCCTCTTCAATCACTTCTTCTTCCGTAGCGGCGCGCTCGTATTCAGCCAATACTGCGGCTTGAATCTTCTCGCGAGTCGTCGAAGAGATCGGATGAGCGATATCGCGGAATTCTCCGTCCGGAGTCCGCTTGCTCGGCATTGCAACGAACATGCCGTTGTTTCCGTCGATGACGCGAATGTCATGCACGACGAACTCGTTGTCAATGGTAATGGAAGCGATTGCTTTCATTCGCCCCTCGGAATTGACGCGGCGAAGTCTTACATCCGTAATTTGCATTGTGTGTTCACCACCTTTTTCCATCAAAAGACTTGGTGTATAATTCCACACATGAGAGCAAAATCCTTCTTTTTTTAAGGAAACGTTTTAATTTTTTTTGAACAAAGCCAAGCGGGGATTAGGTTTTCGACAAAACCTGTGTTATATCGACGCGATCAATTCGATTTCGACAAGAACATCCTTCGGCAGACGAGCGACTTCGACCGTGGATCGAGCCGGCTTATGATCGCCGAAATAAGAGGCGTAAATTTGATTGACGGCTGCGAATTGGTCCATATTTTTAATGAAAACCGTCGCCTTCAACACTTGGCTGAAAGACGATCCCGCTTCCGTCAAAACTGCCTGCAAATTGCGGAACACTTGATGCGTCTGCTCCTCGATCCCGCCTTCCACGACATTTCCGTCCAATCCTAGAGGAATTTGCCCGGACGTAAAAACGACATTGCCAAGTTTGACCGCTTGCGAATAAGGTCCGATTGCCGCAGGCGCCTGATTCGTATTTACCGTTTCAATGTTCATTTCTCATTCCCTCTCTTCAAAATAATTCCCCGGAACGACCGAGATTTGTTTTGTTTTGTAATCTACTTTGGACAGCTTGGCGAGCGATATGTAGTCGTGAAGCAGCCGCTCCTCGGAGCCGATATCGCCCGATTCGACGAACACGCCTACGCCGGCTACGGTGGCATCGAATTCTTTCAACAGATCGATCATTCCTTGCACCGTTCCCCCGGCTTTCATAAAATCGTCCACGATCAATACGCGGGATTGTTCTTTCAGCGCTCTGCGCGCCAAAATCATCGTATGCAGGCTTTTGTTGGAGCCGGACACGTAATTGATGCTTACGGCCGATCCTTCCGTCGCCTTCTGGTCGCGGCGGACGAGCACGACCGGCAAATTCAATTGCGCCCCGGTAGCGTATGCCAGCGGGATGCCTTTCGTTTCCACGGTCATGACGACATCGATCTGGCGATCGGCGAAAGCGGTGGCGAACATTTTGCCGATTTCGTTCATGAAAGCAGGCTGGCCGATCAAATCCGTCATATACAAGTAACCGCCGGGCAGAATCCGCTCCGGCTGCTCCAAGCTTACGCACACGTCGCGTATGACGGCAAGTGCGGTCTCCTTGGGCATCTTCGGGATGAACTTGACGCCGCCTGCCGCGCCCGCCAACGTGAGCAGCTCGCCCATTCCCTCTTCTTCGAACACTTCTTTAATGATGACCAAGTCTTCGCTAATGGACGACTTGGCAGCGCTGTACCGTTCCGCAAATTTCGTTAAAGGAACTAAGGTGTGCGGACGTGCCAGCAAAAACTGCGTCATGTCCACCAGACGCGCGCTTCTTTTTAATTTTTTCACGAGAACTCCTCTCCCCGTTGCATCCGTATAATATATATATTACACCTTACGTCAACATCCGAACGGCGTAAACTTCTTTGCAAAATCCGCGCAATCCGTTGTATATCCGCGCGACCTTCGACTCCTTGGATACGAGGCCGAATACGGTCGGCCCGCTCCCTGACATGAGCGCCCCGTCGGCCCCCAATCTAAGCATCGTCTCCTTCAATTGCAGCACCTGAGGATAAGCGGCCAACGTAACGTCTTCCAGCACATTGCCCAACTGGGCGCAAATGCGATGAAACTGCTGCGACGCGATCGCCTCGGTCATTTGGCGCAGCGAAGGGTGCTTCCTAATCTTGTCGGCCCGCAGTCGGCCGTATACATCGGCGGTCGATACGTTGATCGGCGGCTTGGCGAGAATGACCCAACATTGCGGCGGATTCGCAATGCGTTCCAATCGTTCTCCCCGCCCCCTGGCGATCGCCGTGCCTCCCGCAACGCAGAACGGAACGTCCGAGCCCAGTTCCGCTCCTAAACGCTGCAGTTCCTCTTCCGGTATGCCCAGCTTCCACAGCCGGTTCAACCCCCGCAACGCCGCCGCGGCATCGCTGCTGCCTCCGGCCAATCCCGCCGCGACCGGTATCTTCTTGTCGAGGTGAATATAAACTCCTTGCTTCACTTCATATCGTTCCTTGATGAGCTTGGCCGCCTTGAAGGCTAAATTTTTCTCGTCGAGAGGAATATAGCCCGCCTGGCTTGAAATGATGATCGTATCCCGCCCCAAAGGCTCCATTTCCAGACGATCGGCCAAATCGACCATCGTCATCACCATCTCCACTTCATGAAATCCGTCTTCCCGTTTATGTAACACATCCAGCATTAAATTGATTTTCGCCGGCGCCTTTTCATATACTTTCATTACGTTCACCCACTTCTAAAGCTCATCGCTATGGCTCTAAGGTGTCTAACTTAGGACAACTTACCATATTATATCAGAATCCCGTTAGAAACGCATTTCGATCGCTCCGGCAAGGCGCCTGCAATAATAACTGCAAAGAAGAAAAGCGAAGTTCCCGGGCCAACCCCGGATACAACCTCGCCCGTTGCCAAATTACGACTTTTTCGCTGCGGCTTGTTCCGCCAATTGAATCGCCCGTTTCACCATATTCCCCGCGTCTTTCGCCCGAATATTCCCCCAACCTTCGCGCTGTACCGTGTCATAAAAACCTAAATCCTTCGCAAGCTCGTATTTCAACTCCTCGGACATGACGCTGCGTCTTCTGCCCATCGAAATTCCTCCTTTGCGCAATCGGAACATTATTGCCTGCGTTCCGTACTGACAGTGTTAGTATGGCTCGGGCATTTGCAGTTCATGCAATCCGGGCGATTGCGACTTTTTCGCTGGAGAAGAAACGAAACCCAGTGCCGCCTCGCGTCACTGGGTTTGTTAATTATAAAATAATTGCGCCCTCTACAGGGCTTATTGTTGGATATAGGTGATGCGGACTTGCCCGTCGTCGTCACATACGGTAACTTCGACCGATTCCGTCAGTATATCCGCGTAACTATAAGAAACTCGCTTAAAAGCATGCTGCTCTTGATCGAGCTTAACGATAAAAACAGAAGGGTAGATTTCTTCCAGGACTCCGGTCCTTTCAATGGTCTTTCGGCGACCACCGTTTGCCCGTAACATAATTTTACGCCCGACGTGGGCTTCCAAGCTACGTTTAATTTCCAACAGCGCATTTTTAGCCATTGTCAACTACCACCTCTTTCCTTGTCCATTATACCCAATTCAAGAGGTAATGTCAAATGAAACAAATTATTATATCAGCCATCAATTCGTGTTGTCAACGGCATTTTAAGTGATTTTTTAAATTTTTCGGTTTTACCATCTTAATAAAGTTCACAAAATGTTCACAAATCAAAAGAAGGAAGCGTTAGTCCCATTTGAAACCGGACGTTTATGTCGCCGAAGGAGTAACATTCAGGGTCGATAAATCCTTGATTCTCGGGATTCCGATACGGTAGCTCCCCCTTGTTTCGATCCCGCCCAAGCCGTCCGTTCCGCTAATCGTATGCTGGATGACATCCACCACGTCGATCGTATCCTTGATCGGGGTAAACGAAGACTTCACCGCGATATAAACCGGATCCAGCGCGTGGATCAAGATGCGTCCCGGAGAACTCGCAAAATTGGCTCCCGCTTGCAGCAGCGCTTCAAAATGGGATTGGCAAGCGCCGGCGATAATATTCAACGCATCAAAATTCCGCTCGTATTGGCGCGCGATTCTGACGGCTTTCACAAAATTTTCCGAGTTTTTGTAACTGTTCAAGCTATATAAATCGCGATTTTTGAGATGCTTGAGCACGCCGTCGTGGCCGGTGATGACGACGATGTCCGGTCGAACGCGCGGCAGCAAATGGTACAGCATATCCCCCATGTTCGCTTCGTTTACGTAATGCCCTTCTGCCGGTACTCGGAGCTGTCCGTACAGTTCCATGCTTTTTTTTAAATAATTGACGTCTCCGTCCAGATGAAGCACTTTTCCCGGCACCTCGAAAAAAGGCTGATGGTTCATCAACTTTCGGTTCAATTCGGCTTGGCTTCTTTCCGTTTGCCCTTTGCGGTACTGTTCCATTAAACGCGTCGATTCCATCGATTTAATGCGAGCCTGTTTCTCTTTGCTGTGGATCGATATCGTATTGGTCACCTTGACGAGATCTTGGAGCGGAGAATCGGCTAGCAAACGAAAATCCGTTCCTTTAATAATCGCTTGATCCGCGCGCATCGCTGCAATGCGGAACATGACATCTCCGCCGTAAGACTTCCGTACGACCAGGTCTCCTAGCTTCATATGCAAAATCACCTCTTCGTCTATCGTATGGGCATGAAGAGGGATTGGTGTCTATTTTTGCGATGAGAACCCGGTCATCTCGCGCCATAAACGTACAATTCGTCGCTTAGGCGGGCGAATTCCTCGAGACTTAGCGTTTCGCCGCGGCGCGCCGGATCGATGCCCGCACGCTGCAGGATCGGCATAAGTTCCTCCCGATTCTCTTTATCGAAAAAACGCGCTTTCAAGTTGTTGGCGATCGTTTTCCTGCGCTGTGCGAACGATGCCTGCACGACCTCGAAGAAGAGCGGTTCGCTCTTCGTTTGGACCGGCGGCTCTTCCCGCACCTTCAGGCGAATGACCGCCGATTCCACATTAGGCTGCGGAATAAATACGGTATGAGGCACCGTACAAACAAGCTCAGGCTCGCAATAATACTGTACGGCGACGCTAAGGCTGCCGTATTCCTTACCGCCCGGCTCCGCCGCCATCCGCTCGGCGACTTCCTTCTGAATCATGACGACGATATGCTCGAGCGGCAGGCGCTCTTCCAGCAGCTTCATAATAATCGGCGTCGTCACGTAGTAAGGCAGGTTGGCGACGACGCTCACTTTACCGATACCGGCGAAGCGTTCCGCGAACAATGCGCGCAAATCGACCTTCAGCACATCGCCGTGCACCACTTCCGTATTCGGATACGGCGCCAGCACTTCCCGCAAGATGGGGATCAGGCGGGAATCGATCTCCACGGCCGTCACCTTGCCCGCCGTTTGCGCCAGTTTCTCCGTCAAGGCGCCGATGCCGGGACCGATCTCCAATGCGCCCTTCGTTTGATCCAGGCAAGCAGCCTGCACAATTTTATCCAAAATGTTGCGGTCGACCAGAAAATTTTGCCCTAAGCTTTTCTTGAACGAGAAGCCATGCCGCTGAATAATGTCTTTCGTTCGATTCGGCGTGGCGATGTCCATATTCGTTTCTCTGTTTCTACTATCGTGATCGGCGCGTCCCGCCGCATTCGGTCGATTCATCCTCGTTACAGCCCTTCATTCTCGATTTGCCGCAGCGCCGCCGCAAACTCCTCGCGGCTAATTTGAAACGCGGCGCAGCGCTTGTAAAATTGCTTGCCGTTGCAATAACCGATGCCCAGCAGTTCCCCCATCGCTTTCCTGCGCTTTGCGGACTGCGGATGGATGATGAGGCCCGCTTCCATTAAGTCTTCCCAATCGATCTGACTTCCAGCCGCCTCAACCTCGCTGCGCACGCTGTCCAGCGCCGCGCGAATCGCCTCAGGCGAAGCGTTCTCGACGCCGATATCCCCTTCCCGGGTCGCATCGGACAGCTTCAAGAAGGCGTGCTTGCAGCCCGGTATGCGGGCGGATATGATTTTGCGGATCCGTTCTCCGGCGTGATCCGGATCGGTAAATACGATCACGCCCCGGCGCTCTTGCGCGAGCGCGATCCGCCGCAAAACGGCTTCATCAATCGCCGATCCGCCCGTCTCGATCGTATCTGCGTCCACCGCCCGCTTAATCGCGGCCGTATCGTCTTTGCCTTCGACGACAATGATTTCTTTTATCATAAACCAGGGTAACATCCTTTCGTGCATTAAAAAAGAAGAGGTGAATCCCTCTTCTTAGCATTACAACATATTTATCGAATAAATGCCAGTGCTCCGCGCGATTAGCTCGCTTCCGGCTTATTGGGCCCGATGACGTATACGGTATGGCCTTTCTTGCGGCCGAAACGCTTCGCTTCTTTCAAGCTATCGATATACACGTCGATCTTATTGCCTTTGATGGCGCCTCCCTTGTCTTCCGCCCGGCGGAAGCCGATGCCTTCGATGTATACCCACCATCCCATCGGAATGACTTTCGTATCGACCGCGATCGTACGCCCTTCGGTTACGCGAGTCCCCGACGCCGTCTTGGTGCCGATGCCGTCTTCTTCCGCGGAATAGGCCGTTAAGCTAACGTTTTTCAAAACCTTCTTGTAGGAGAACGTAACATCGTTTTTGGTTGTTGTCGCCATATCAGGCGATTTCGCCGACAACACGGTTACTTGCGGCGTTTCTTTCTTCGTGCCGACCGCTACGATTTTGTCCTTCGTTTCGTTCTGAACCGTTTTGTCGACCATGACGGAAGAAACCAGCTTTCCATCTTGAAATATATTTTCAATTTTTTGAATCACGACGCCTTCCTGGCCTTTCTGCACCAGCTTTTCTTTACCGGCCGCCAAGGTAGGGTCTTCTTTTGTGACAATTTGGAACGGAACGGTCAACTGCCGTTCTTCCAGTTTTTTCTCCACCCGCACGATTTTAATATCCATGTCGCCGTTGATCGCGGTGTCCGGAGAAGGGAAAACTTTGTCATGCTCGGATATAGTAATTTGATTTGCCTTGATTACGTCCTGAACGGTAGATGCGGTCGTATACACCGTCTTCGTCTGCCCATCGGCGGTCACATGCACGGGTACCGCATGATCGATTCGAATCATGTCGCCGTCCTTTATCTCCGATAAAGGGGACGCCGAGATGTAATCGTGCGCGCCGACCAAGATAGCTTGTTCATCCAGCAGGTGCTGCAAAGTTCTGTGTGTTGTTTCGACCTGTCGGTGTTGTCCATTCACGACTAAAGCGATTTCTTTCTTAGCCGTTACGTTCAAGAGCACCATCAACATGAAAGATAAAGCAAGAGAAACGATAGCGAGTAGTATGACCAATTGCAAGTTTTCATGCATCCATCGCCACGCGAAAGACATGCTGGATGATCGTCTTCCATGGGTCTCCTCTAGTTGGAAATTGCCCACTTCTTCGGTCCTCCTTCATAGTCCCGCCGCCTAAGTGTTTCGCATGATTCATTGAGACGCGACTATAACAGATTTTTCACAGGATCCGCATTGAAAACATCGCTTGCCATGAACTCTAGGTGCTGCGTTTCCTGTGTCCTCACCAGTGTGCCAGGTAAGTCCTCACCTCCCGTTTTCTATGCCTATGACGTCTTGGACGTCTTTATTCGAAAACGAAAAAGAAAGCCAACGTAAGAGGGACCTCTTTCGTGGCTTCCGGTATCGACATGTAAATTAGGCATTGGACGCACGAGGTTACCTCTCTCTGCACGCTTACGAGGTTAGCTGTCGGATTCGGACGTGAGAGTCGCCCTATTCGAGCCTATTCCGCTCATGGCGAAATGGCGCAAAATTCACCCCTAGACCCTTGGAAGAAATCAATGATGCGATCGCAATCGTTCGCGTCATTCGGTTCCCCCGTTCTCCGTTCGGAGACTCAGCGAGACTGGTTTGAAGAAATATGATATCAAACTCTGATTTGAATCATACTCTGTAACCGCGATGATTGTAAAGCCGACTTTTACCACGTATTTCTGAAAAATAGATTAAAAAATTGTAATAAACGGCCCTTTTCTTTAACAAATCCTTTAATTTTGCTTTATAAATCGCTTTTTCATGCCTTTTTCACCGTTTTTCAGTCAAATCGAAAACAATTTAACGCATTTTGGAACGTAATTTTGGATAATTCTTCTAATTCCAACCCCTTTAACGCAGCTGCCGCCTCCGCCACCAGACGTACATAACCGGTCTCATTTCGTATTCCACGAAATGGATGAGGTGTAAGATAAGGGGAGTCTGTTTCGATCAATAATCGGTCGAGCGGAACTTGCGAAAGCACCTCTTTTGGCTGCTTGGCATTTTTGTAAGTAATTGGTCCGCCAAACGAAATATAGAAACCGAGATCGAGACATTGTTTAGCAATTTCCCAGCTTCCGGAAAAACAATGCATGACGCCGCCGACTTCTTCGGCATGTTCTTCCCGCAAAATGCGAACCACATCCGCATGGGCGTCTCGATTATGGATCACGATCGGCATCTGTAAATTGCGAGCGAGGCCGATCTGTTGTCGAAACACGCTCTGCTGAACGTCTTGCGGAGACGTATCCCAGTAATAATCCAGGCCGATTTCGCCGATCGCCACCACTTTGTCGTGGCGGCACAGCTCCGCGATCCAGTCCAAATCTTCCGGCCGCATCGTAACGGCGTCTTGCGGATGCCAGCCTACGGCCGCATAAATAAAATCGTATTTCTCCGCAAGCTCCATCGTCGTCGGAATCGTTTCCCGGTTAAATCCGATATTAATCATCCGGCTAACGCCTTGCTCCAAAGCGCGCGCGATCACTTCTTCGCGATCTTCGTCAAATTGCGCCGCATCCAAATGAGTATGTGTGTCGAATAGCATCTCTTTGTCCTCCTGTACATTTGTCGAATTCGATACTCGTTGTCGTTTCTCTTCCTATATATCATATCATTCGTTCAACTCAAACAGCTTGGCGATGTCGGGACGAAAACGATGCATCGCCGCTTTCAGTTTATGGTCCGGATAATACAGGCGGTATTTTCCTTTATGTATGCCTCCGATCGAACGAATAATATCGGACACTTCGGCAATATCCTTGACGTGGCCGTGCCGGTCAAGCAGCCATATACGGGCCGTCATCGCCTCGTCCGTCGGATAATCGACCTCCAAATCGTAATCGGGATGCAAACCCGCCTGCCGGAACTGGTCGCGAAGCTCCTCCTCCAGCATCCGGTCTAACGCCGGAATCACGCTATATTT
This sequence comes from Paenibacillus sp. MSJ-34, assembly GCF_018918005.1. Lineage (GTDB taxonomy): Bacteria > Bacillota > Bacilli > Paenibacillales > Paenibacillaceae > MSJ-34. The sequence continues at coordinate 34,147 of NZ_JAHLPR010000038.1, forward strand.
GTACAATTTGCGCTCTATGAAGCGGCGGCATAAATCCGACAAAATTTCGTCTTCGTCTTGGATCCATTGCATAAATACGGTTTGAACCAACGCCTCATCCAATTGTACATATTGTTTCATCGATATTTCGCCTTTAAACAAAGCCGGCAGCGGTTCGATCATGAACCGAAACCGGTGTCCGCTGTCGAACAGTTCCTTCGCTCTGCGAAAAATTTGTCTAAGAATGATCTCGGAGCTTCTCGTCACCGGGTGAAAATAGACCTGCCAATACATTTGGTATCTCGACATAAAATAATCCTCCACCGCATGCATGCCGCTTTCTTTCACCACGATTCGTCCCTGATGCGGGCGAAGCAGACGCAAAATGCGATCCATGTCGAACGTTCCGTAGTTTACGCCCGTAAAATGGGCGTCGCGCAGCAAATAATCCATCCGGTCGGCATCGAGCGGGCTGGATACGAGATTCACGACGATCGGCTTCTCGTACGTCTTGCGAATGACGGCGGCGACCCGCTCGGGAAAGTCGGGCGCAATGCGGCTGAGCACGGCGTTGATTTCAGAATCTTCCATTATAATGCGGCATGTCCAATCTTCGTGATGCATGCGGAACGCTTCTTCGATCGAATGGGAAAAGGGCCCATGACCGAGGTCATGCAGCAAGGCGGCGCATAGCGCAAGCATCCTCTCCTCTTGCGGCCAATCGGCGTCGTCCCTGCGTTCGAATTGGGAGATGATGCGGCGCGTAATTTCGTACACCCCGAGCGAATGGGAGAACCTGCTATGCTCGGCTCCATGAAATGTCAAATAAGACGTTCCAAGCTGGCGAATGCGGCGCAAACGTTGAAATTCGCGCGTATTGATCAAATCCCAAATCGTCTGGTCTTGCACGTGAATATATTGATGAACCGGGTCCTTGAATACTTTTTCCTCTGCAAGCGCCTGATGCATAATAACCACCTCTCATTTCTTATTTTTCGTTTTCATGTCTATGTCGAAACGTTCATGTCGAATCTACAAACTAAAAAACAAAGATCTTTGTCGAATTATATCATCGCTAGTTTTCCAATTTACAAGCGGTTTTTCCTGCTTGGAAATTTTAAAATTCTATGAATTATCATATAGAAACCATAAATTAGTACGCTTGCCGCTAATTTTACAGGTTGACTTATTTGGGAAAGCTTGGTACTATTATTATCATAAAAAAAGCTAGAAAGATGTCGAAATATGTCGAAGCATCACATTTTTGAGAGGAGAAAGGATTTACTATGATGAAATCCACAGGAATCGTAAGAAAAGTCGACGAATTAGGTCGGGTCGTTATTCCGATCGAACTTCGCCGCACGCTTGGCATTGGCGAGAAGGACGCCTTGGAAATATACGTAGACGGCGAGCGCATAATGCTCAAGAAATACGAGCCTGCTTGCATCTTTTGCGGCAACGCGGAAAACGTTACATACTTTAAAGGAAAAATTGTTTGTCACGAATGTATTTCTGAAATACCAACACCTGTGACAAACTAAGTAAAATAGTATATAATAGATTTATACACATGTTAATTCTAACCTTTTTATATCTCCTTGGTACCTTTCTCGGCTTTGAACCCGGCCGCGAGGGGTATTTTTTTTCCTAACCTGTGGATAAACCATCCGTGGATCCCATCCCGCCCGACTCTTTACTACCTTACTCCTGACGGAGCAAAGCGTTATACACATCCCGCTTCGAGACATTCCGGTCGGACGCCGCCTGTTTCATCGCTTCTTTCCGGTTGCCTCCGTTTCGCGCCTCGTAATGCCCGACATGCTCTTCGATCGAGAGCGCTTGCCACCATATGGCATCCCGCTCCTCTTCCTCCGACGTCCCCGCCTCCACGACAAGGCAGTACTCGCCTTGCGGAGGATGCTCCTCCAACCACGCCAGACATTGCTCGATCGTTCCCCGCGCCCATTCCTCGAATTTCTTCGTTAATTCGCGCGCGAGCACGATTCGGCGGTTGCCCAAAATGTCCAGCATATGCTTCAACGTTTTGGCCGTACGATGAGGGGATTCGTAGAAAATGAGCGTTCCCTCGGCCGAGCGCAGCGAACGCAGCGCATTCTCGATGCCCTTGTTGTCGCGCGGCAAAAACCCGATAAACGTAAACCGGTCGGTGGCAAGCCCCGAGGCGATTAGCGCCGACAGCGCCGCGTTCGCGCCGGGTACCGGGACGACGGGAATGCGTTCGGCGAGGGCCAGTTGCACCAGGTCGGCGCCGGGGTCGGAAATCGCCGGCAGACCGGCGTCGCTGACGAGCGCAATATTTTTTCCTTCTATTATATAGCGAATGATTTCAGGACCGCTCGCATGCTTGTTATGCTCATGATAGCTGAACAATTTGGCGGAAATTTGGAAGTGAGCGAGCAGCTTCCGCGTTTGGCGCGTATCCTCGGCGGCGATAATGTCGGCTTCCCGCAGCGTGCGTACGGCGCGATAAGTCATATCCTCCAAATTGCCGATCGGCGTCGCGACCAGATATAGCGTCCCGGTCTGCCGGTCTCCCGACTGAGACTGAAAACTTCGTTGAATATCAACCGTCATCGTTCATCTATCCCTCTCTGGCTCCGTAATAGACTTGCATCAGTTCTTCGCAATATTCGTTTCTTTCATTATATACAATGAGCGGAGGCAATAACCGAATATCGGGCTTGCCGTCGCGGAGCGCTTCAATCAGCACCATATTCGCCTCCATATCGATACGGGGATGCACGAACCGGATCCGCTTCGGCTCAAGCCGGTGCCGGCGCATGAGACTAACGATTTCGCCGAGCCTGGACGGGCGATGAACCATCGCCACTTTACCGCCGGTGCGAATTAACCGTTTGCAGGCGAGAATTACATCTTCAAGCGTACATGCGATTTCATGACGCGCCAACGCTTGATACTCATTCACTTTCAAATCTCCCGTCCGAAGCGGCATGTACGGCGGATTGACCGTAATGGCATCATAGCTCTCATATCCGGCCATTTGGTGATATTCGCGCAAATCGCCGCGTATGATACGAATCTGCTCTTCCAACCCGTTCAGCTTGACGCTGCGCCGCGCCATATCGTGCACTCGTTCCTGAATTTCGACGCCGTCGATCGCCGCTTTCGTCCTTGTGGATAACAACAGCGGGATCACGCCGTTGCCTGTGCATAAATCCAGCACTTTGCCATGCTTCGGCACGGAGGAGAAGCGCGCGAGCAGCACCGCGTCGAGCGAGAAGCTGAACACTTCGTCGCTCTGGATAATTTTCAAATCATGGGTTAACAAATCGTCCAAGCGCTCTGTTTCCCGCAATAGATCCGTATTCATTGCCTTCGTCCTTTACCTGGAATAGATTGAAAAAACCGTAGGCGTTAAGCCTACGGCAAGTTATTTATTCAAAAATGACAGACAGAACAAGCAGTCGCCTTCCGTACGCAGATGGCCATAATATACGTTGCAAATATGAAACCCTTCATGGTAAAGGCGCGCCAAATTGTCATAGCCTTCGCCGACGACGGCATTCGTCTTGGATAGTTTGGCCTCCGTTTGTTCGGCGCTCTCGGCTAATCGTTCCGATTCCGGCATCGATTCGCGTTTTAATATTTTCCGTAATTGTTGATTTTCTATGCTTAAACGCTGGTTTTCCTCCAACAGCTGTTTGACGATCAGTTTTAAGGCCCCTAGATCTTGATGGAGAACGCCCATTTGCGATTCAATATCATTGATTTGCGTGAAAATATCTTTTTTCTCCAAGTTCCCACCCCAGAGCGTAAAAAATAAACGCTTATTTTACAACAACATCATCAAAAGGAAGTTCTTTCGCTTTGCCTGTTTCGAATAATTGCACGTGAACCGTATGGTTCTGAAGATTGATGCCGACGACTTTGCCGTCGCCGTATGATGTCACAACCATTTTGCCTACGGAAGGCAATTCTTCCTTGGCGCTTTCGTAATTGTCATGCTCGTATTTCAAGCAGCACATCAACCGGCCGCATAGACCGGATATTTTCGTCGGGTTAAGCGATAAATTCTGATCTTTGGCCATCTTGATCGACACCGGTTCGAAATCGCCGAGCCATGAAGAGCAGCATAGGATGCGCCCGCATGGACCGATGCCCCCCAGCATCTTGGCTTCATCCCGCACGCCGATCTGTCTCAGCTCGATGCGAGTGCGGAAGATACTGGCCAAATCCTTGACCAATTCGCGAAAGTCGACTCGTCCTTCCGCCGTAAAATAAAAAATAATTTTGTTCCGATCGAACGTATATTCCACATCGACCAGTTTCATCTTCAATTGATGGTCCCTAATTTTATCGACACATGTCGCAAACGCATTCCGCGCCGCGAACTTATTCTCCTCCACCACACGAGCGTCTTGATCGTCCGCCATCCGAATCACTTTCTTCAATGGCAGGACGACATCCGATTCGGCTACCGTCTTCGGGCCGATGACCACTTTACCGTATTCGATCCCGCGCGCCGTTTCTACGATAACGTTCCGGTCTTTTTCAATCGGCAGGTCGAGTGGATCGAAGTAATAGATTTTCCCCGCTTTCTTAAAGCGGACACCCACCACATTATACAAATACTAACCCCCTTGCATTTCAACTAGAAATTGTTCGAAAGCAAGCTGCGGATTGGCATTGGCGCGCAACCGTTTCTTCACGTCCGCCGCCTGCTCCATACAACGCACCCATGCATCCGTCGTGCGGGTGAATGCGATTTTTCCGATCGAATCTAACTGATCTATGAAAACGATACTCTCCGTCCGGTCCACTTGATAGTGAATCATATCTTTAAACCACAGCAGGAATAAGCTCATCATCATGTCGAGGTGTTCCGCCAGCGGCGTCTTGAACAATTTCTGCTGGGCCGTAACCATAACGGAATTTCCCTGGACGTGACATTCCTTCCCTAATTGTAACACTACGTTTCGGATTTCTGCAAACCAATTCTGTTGGATAATTTCTCTACATGCGGCAATGCCGGAGGCCATATGAACGGCGGGGCGGGCAAGCGTCTGCGGGAACCCTTCGCCTGCGAGCACTTGCAGCATTTCGCCCGGATTCATCGGGGTAAACGGCACCCATTGCGCGCGCGACTGAATGGTCGGCAGCATCGCATGCCCGTTCTCGGTGATGAGAACGGCCACTACATTCGATTGCGGTTCTTCCAAAAATTTAAGCAAACTGTTGGCCGCTTGTACGGTCATCTTATCGGCTTGCTCCATGATATAGATTTTTGGTCCGCCTCCGCTCCGATAGGCGAATTCGCGCTGCAACGCGCGAATCTGTTCGATCTTGATCGACGCCCCGTCGGGCGCGACGATATGAACGTCGGGATGGTTGCCATGCTCCACCTTCCGGCATTCCAGGCAGCGCCCGCAGCTGTCGTCCGTCATTTCGGTGCATAATAACGCTTGGGCCAGTGCGAGCGCGGTCTCCTTGCGCCCGGTTCCGTTCGGTCCGGCGAACAGGTAAGCATGCGATACTTTGCCGCTGCGCAGGCCGTTCTGGAGCATTTGCTTGGCTCGTTGTTGTCCGATAATCTCTTGAAATGACATGGTTACCCTCTCATCTTATAGTAACAACCTCAAAAGAGATCACCATTTAAGAGGTTGTTCAAAAAGCAACTTTTGATCACGCACTTTAAGGTGAAGTTTACCACACCCGTAGGAAAAATCAAACGAATTTTCGGTTATCGCATGAAGAGCACTAGCGTTGCATCGGGAAATTGGTATCCGGACCGCAGGGCCGTTATTTCGCGTCAAAACTGCTTATTCGCTGTTTAGGCGACATGAAGAGCGAAAGAGCCCGGCTCACCGCAATCGCTGCGATGAGCCGAGCTCTCGATAACCGTTCCAAGCCTTTATACTTCTCGTTCCCGCTCGCATACCAGGGCGAGTGCCGCCGGGGATTTGCCTGTGAGTGCCATGCTTCTGCGATCCGGCTGGGACGTGCCTACGTAAACGGTATAATTTCCTTGATAGAGCATTCTCCGTCCCGCTTCGTTGAACAGGCCGAAAGCCTCAACCGGCAGCCGCAGCGTTACTTCCCGTTCTTCTTGCGGCTGCAAATGCACTTTGCGAAACGCTTTGAGCTGCGGATTGGGAGCGCCTTCGCGCTCCGCCTTCACATATACCTGCAGCACTTCTCCGGCTGCCATGCTGCCGACATTCCGAATCGTTGCACATACTTGAACGCCCGCATCGGTGACCCGGTCATGATCGATCTTCACACGCTCGACGGAGAAGACCGAATACGACAAACCGTAACCGAAAGGATAAAGCGCTTCTTGCTTCATATAACGGTAAGTCCGATTGTACATCGCGTAATCGGTGAAATCCGGCAATTCTTCGATCGAATGATAGAACGTAATCGGCAGCTTGCCTTCCGGCGAGAACTCGCCGAAGATCGCTTCGGCGACGACCCGTCCGCCTTGCGCGCCCGGATACCAGCCCTGGATGATGGCGGAAACATGTTCATGCGCCCAACCGAGCCCAAGCGCGCTTCCCGACAGAACGACCAGAATCACCGGTTTTCCGCTTTCGTACGCCGTCTTGAGCACCTCCTCCTGAATGCCCGGAAATGTCAGGTCGCGCTTGTCGCCGCTGCCGTACTGATTCCCGGTATCGCCCTCCTCTCCTTCAAGGCCGGCGTCCAAACCGAGGCAAACGACGACGACATCGCTCTCCTTGCAAACGCCCTTCACTTCGGCGATCCTGTCGTTGCGCGCGCCCAAGGCGCTGACTCTATCCTGAAACAAGTGGCAGCCTTCGGTATAGAAGACGCGGACGTCATCGCCGACGTAATCCTGGATGCCCTCTTTCACGGTAATATAACGGGAAGCCGTGCCTTCATAGTTGCCCACCAGCGCCCGCCGGTTGTCCGCGTTCGGGCCGATCACCCCGATCGTTCTTATCTTCGTTTTGTCTAGCGGCAGCAGACCGTCATTCTTCAACAGCACGAGGCTTTCCTTGGCCGCTCTGCGGTTAAGGGCCTGCATCTTGGACGAATCGACCTCGCGGTAGCCGATCGAATGGAACGGAACCTTCTCGGGATCGTCGAACAGGCCTAGCTTCATTCGCGTCGTGAACAGTCTGGCGACGGCCTGGTCAATCGCCTGTTCCGTAACAAGGCCTTCCTTCACCGCATCGAGCAGGAACAGGAACAGGCTTCCGCAATTCAGATCGCATCCCTGATTGACGGCCAGAGCAACAGACTCGACGGCGGTGGCGGTAACTTTATGATGCTCGTGGAAATCCCGAATCGCCCAGCAGTCCGACACGACATGCCCGTCGAATCCCCAATCTCCCCGCAGTATCTTCTTCAGCAGCAGTTCGCTGCCGCAGCATGGTTCGCCGTTTGTTCTGTTGTACGCCCCCATGACCGCTTCCACCTTCGCTTCCTGGACGCACGCTTGAAACGCCGGCAAATACGTCTCGTACAAATCCTGGACGGAGACGACGGCATTGAAGCTATGCCGCAGATCCTCCGGCCCCGAATGAACCGCATAATGCTTCGCGCATGCCGCGCTCTTCAAATAGTTCTCGTCATGGCCCTGCAAACCTTGGATAAATCGCACGCCAAGCCTTGAGGTCAGGTAAGGATCTTCTCCGTAAGTCTCATGTCCTCTGCCCCACCGGGGATCTCGGAAAATGTTCACGTTCGGCGCCCAGAACGTCAGTCCCTTGTAAATATCCGTATCGCCGAACTCCTGCTGCATGTTAAATTTGGCTCTGCCTTCCGTAGCGATTGCGTCCGCAATCTCTTCCAGCAAATCCTCGTTGAACGTCGCCCCGAGGCCGATCGCCTGCGGGAAGACCGTAGCCACGCCTGCCCTGGCCACCCCATGCAGCGCTTCGTTCCACCAGTTGTAGGCTTTCACGCCCAAGCGTTCAATGGCCGGAGCCGCATGCACCATTTGACGCACTTTTTCCTCCAGCGTCATTTGTTCTACCAATTGTTTTGCGCGCGTTTTATACTCTTCGATTTTCGTTTTATTTTCCGCTAATGCTGCCATCGTCTTATTCACCGGCCCTCGCTTTTTTTATAAATTTTCGCAATATTTGATATGCACTTCTTAGAAAAGAAAGCACGTCCTTATTTTTTTAGGTTTTTATGCATAAATTTCCGCTTCATGATATTGTGAATGCGCTTTCTATGATATTATTATAATGAAAAAACCATCCGCAATCTTCGTAATTATTGCTTTATGCTCCTCAAATATTGCGATTTAGGGCAGTGTTAAAAATGTAGAAAGGATGGATGGAGAGTGATTGAAATATTGAATGGCGCCAGGGAAACCGTCTCCTACCGCGAGCATTTCGGCATCCGGTTGTATCTGAACCGAGAAGCGGAGAACTATCCCGTGCATTGGCACACGGCCGCGGAAATCATTATGCCGTTGGAAAATCGTTATACCGTTATTGTGAACGATACGACCTACGTACTCGAACCCGGCGATATTCTCATTCTTCCTCCGGGAGAACTGCATGAGATCGTGGCTCCGGAAGACGGGAAACGGATCATTCTGCAATTCGACTTCTCGCTCCTGTACCATCTTAAGGGGTTCGATTCCGCCTTTCATCTGCTGCGGCCCAGTTGCCTGATTGCGGGGAAGCGACATCAAGAGCTAAGCCGGTCGCTGCAACAGCTGCTTCTGGATTTGAAGGACGAATACTTCGGAAACTCTTTGTTAAAGGAACCGGCCGCCTATGCTTTGCTTATTCAATTTTTTGTCCTGATCGGAAGGAATGTCATAAACGGAGAGGCTCGTTCCCACAAAACCAAAGGGCCGAAATATCATAAAAATATCGATAAATTTTTGAAGGTATGCAACTACATGAACGAACATTGCACAGAGGATATTCAAGTCGAGGAGTTGGCCGAGCTTGCCGGGTTCAGCAAGTTTCACTTCACCCGCTTGTTCAAGGAATTTATCGGCATGTCATATTACGATTACCTGAATCAGCATCGAATTATGCATGCGGAGAGGCTGCTGATCGATCCGAACATATCGGTGACGGAAGTCGCAATGCGATCGGGTTTCGGCAGTCTCGCCACCTTCAATCGCGTTTTCAAGGCGTACAAAAAATGCACGCCCACACAATACAAACCATTGTATAACAGCCGGCCGCATCGCAACGCTTCGACTCATGAGCTTGAGCAATAGGCCATTCGCAATTCGGCACGAGGCTCGTTTTTTGTCCGTAAAAAAAGCCCTCACGGTTTGGGCCGCAGGCTTTTCTTCAATGCTTGCCTTTCGTTTCGGTTAAAAACAAAGATTAATGAGCATGCCGCGAATCTCACCCATCCGTTGCAGCAGCTCGATTTTCCCTTGCTCGCTTTCCAGCAATTCGTCGGCCATCGATAACAAGGCGGAGTCGATTTCCTCCAGCAGCTTGTAACGCTTGCCCCGCCCTCTGCGGTCCCATCCGCGCGTATCCTTGATGCCGACGCCGCGCCGGACGGTATCCTCCAGGAAGCGCTTGACCAACTGTCGGTATACGCGCAGCTCGCGCACCGTCATCGATTTGGCCAAACGCTCCCCTTGCATTTGAATTTCCTTCAGCTTCTGATGAAGCTGCTCCTGCGAAGCGTCTTGATCCTGCTGCTGCATCATGTCGGCAAAGCTTTTATGCTGAACCGGCTTCGCGGAGGCGTCCGTCTTCACGATTCCTTGCCCTAACGGTCTCCATCCCGGATTGATTTTCATAGGCGGATCATTACCTCGTTTTCTTCTAAAACTTCTTAATCATGTGAGTTCAAAAAGCCGGCTTTTCAGCACCGGGAAGGTTCTTAATAATGTTCGAATCGGTCTACCGGCAGGACGAATACCGTCGCTCCGCCCACTTGCACTTCTACCGGAAGCGGCAAATACGATTCCGTCGTACCGCTCATCGGCGTCACCGGCGTAACGAGTTGATCGCGCACTTTACAGTTCGTGCGAATCACTTCAAACACATCGTCGATCTGGTCGTCGTCGACGCCGATCATAAACGTCGTATTGCCTGCGCGCAAAAACCCGCCGGTACTGGCTAATTTCGTGGCGCGGAAGTTGCTTTTTACCAATGCGTTCGATAAGCGGTTGCTGTCTTTGTCCTGCACAATTGCGATGACAAGTTTCATGAGCTAACCCTCCTTATAAGATCGTTGCCCGAAAACTGCCGGGCGCCGGGCATCAACGCGATTCCGCGTTAACTGGGCCTCAAGCCGCTTCGGCAACGTCCACATGAACTACTATACTATTTTGACATAAAACCCTTAAAATCCTTTTGTTTCGCGGCAAAGATGTCCATAATTTGTTCAAAAACCCGATCCGGGTCCCGTCCCGCATCAATGATGTGTATGCGCTGGGGGAATTTGGCAGCCACCTGCCTATAGCCTTCTCTAACTTTATGGTGGAAATCGAGCCGTTCGAGATCGAGGCGGTTCACTTCGCGCTGCTTGTTCGCCTGGATGCGGGACAAGCCGATTTGCGGGTCCACATCGAGGTACAGGGTGATATCCGGCAACAAGCCGCCGGTCGCAAATTGATTCACGGACCATATCTCATCCATTCCGAGTCCGCGCGCATAGCCTTGATAAGCCAGGCTGCTGTCGATAAAACGGTCGCAGATGACGATCTCTCCCCGCTCCAAAGCGGGAACCACCTTCTCGATCAGATGCTGTCTGCGGGCAGCCGCGTACAATAACGCTTCCGTCCGCGCATCCATCGCAACGTTAGCCGGATCGAGAATGACGGCGCGAATTTGCTCGGCGATATCGATCCCTCCCGGCTCGCGGGTGATGACGACCGAAAGACCGCGTCCCTCGAATTCCTGGCGCAAACGCTCGATCATGGTCGTCTTTCCCGATCCTTCACCTCCTTCGAGCGAAATAAACATGCCCTGATGTTCTTGTTGCGAATGCCTATATTTATTTGTATGTAAATCGACCGTCATAGGATACTGACCTACTTTCCAAAAGGTTGTACGCCGCCGCGGAATGCGCGGCAGCCCAAGCGCTATAATTTGAACACGCGAATCGTCCGCAGCGTCGGATCCTGCACCCCTTGACACTTTGCCCCCCGCTCCATCACCATTGCCAACGCCGCCTGCGTCTGCTCCGCGATGAGTTCACCCGGATATACGAGCGGGATCCCCGGCGGATACGGAATCGCCATCTCCGCGGCGATCCGTCCCGCCGCGGCGGCCAGCGGCACCGCTTCGATCTCGTCTTCGCGATAAGGCCGCATGCCGAACGGAACGGGATCGGATACGCCGGTACCGGCAGCGGGCGGCTCCTCACGGCGAAGCTCGTCCGGCGCGGGGCCGTTCGTTATACGGCTGCCGGCTTCGCGGCCGATCGTTTCGGCTATATCCCGAAAAGCCGCGAACAGCCTGTCCGTATCTTCCGGCATGGAGCCCAACCCGAACGCGAGCACGACATGGCGCGCGTCGGACATCTCCGGCACGCAGCCGCGGTCTTCCAGCAGCGCTTGCAGTTCATAGCCGCTGTAGGCGCCCGTTCGGTCGCTCACGACCGCCTTGAACGGGTCCAGCGAAGCATATGCGTCCGACTGCGCCGGCCCCAGCAGCGCAAATTGCGGCAGACGCTCCATGCGGCGGCGGAACTCGAGCGCAGCCTCCAGCCCGCGCTCGAACGCCAGCGGTCCGCGGCTGTGCACGAAACGGCGGCTGACGTCAAGCGAAGCCATGAGCGGATACGACGGGCTGGAGCTTTGCAGCATCGTCAGCCGCTGCTTCAGCAGCGCCCGGTCCAGGCGCGGTCCTTGGACGTGCAGCATGGCGCCCATCGTGAGGGCGGACAGCATCTTGTGCGTCGATTGCACGACGCCGTCCGCCCCGCATTGCAGGGCCGAATCCGGCAGCGCCGGATGCAGCCCGTAATGGGCGCCGTGCGCCTCGTCCACGAGCAGCGGCTTGCCGTGCTCGTGCGCCAGCTGCGCCAGCGGGCGCAGGTCGATTCCCATGCCGTAATAGTTGGGGCTGCACAGCAGCACCCCCTTGGCGGCAGGGTATCGTTCCAGCGCGCGCCGTACGGCCTCCGGCGCGGGCGCGGTGGCAAGCCCGCTGCGCGGGTCGAGACGGGGCGCCACGAACACCGCGCGCGCGCCCGCCAGCATGAGCCCGTGCAGCACCGACTTGTGCACGTTGCGCTGCACGATCAGCAGATCGCCCGGCTCCGTGCAGCAGGTTAGAATAAGCGCCAAATTGCCGACCGTGCTGCCCCCCACGAGAAAATGCGTCTCTTCCGCCCCGAAGCAAGCAGCCGCCAGCTCTTGCGCCTCGCGAATAACGCCCTCCGGTTGGTGCAAATCGTCGGTGCCGCTAATTTCGGTGACGTCGATTTTCATGACCTCCCGCAGCAGGCCGATCTCCTCGTCGCACCGTTCGGACGCCGGGCCGGCATCGTACGCCTGTCCGTTTTTATGGCCGGGCACGTGAAAAGTCGCATTTTGCCGCAAATGGTACGATACTAACGCCTCGTACAAAGGCGCGCGTTGCGAATGAAGCATGGTCGAATTCGGTCCTTCCCGCTTGAAAATATCATTCCCTCTATCTGTGCCGCCATTGGCGCGGCCAACGTTGCCTATGTAACGTTATCTATCTATTTTAGCATGAGAAAAACGTCTATTGGAGTATTTCGAGAATGAATAAACAAAAAGGACCCCGCTTCCTAGGAATTTCGGGTCCCCTTATCGAATATATCGCGCCGCCCTTATCAAGCATTTTTCCCAAACCAAATCTGCTTCAACTGACGGATAAAAAAAGGATATTTCGCATCCTTCACATCGGTTCGAACCATTTCCAATTCGCACGCTTCACATATAAATTCGGATAAAATAAAAATGCCCTCCGCTTTTTGGCCGCCGCATATAATACAAGTGCTGTCTTTTTCCTGTTCCATCGACTCACGCCCTTGTTACGTTTTGCTATCAGTATGGCACACTTTCTATTATTTTAAACTTCATTTCAAACCGTTTTCAAATGTTTATATTTTTCTTTCAATTCTCCCCCGGCCGACCGATATATAAAGTAAAGACGATTCTGAACCGACTATTCGCAAGGAGGTATTTCCGACCGCCATGTCCCCAGAACACGATTCGAACGTAACGATTTACCGCTATAAATTAATTCATAAAATAAATTACAGCAAAACGCTTCTTCTTTTTTATATATTGTTACTGCCTATCCTATGCTCGCTGCCGGTCTTCTTGTTTGGGTGGCTCAGCCTATTTTACGTTGCGCTCGCCTTTGCCGTCGTCAGTTGGCTGCATTACGTTATCATTCGCTCCGTGCTGCTGATCGCTTCCGAACCGATCAAGAAACGATGGCGCCACCGCATCCGCTTCCCTTGGATCGGCTACTTGCCCGAGCAGTATATTAGCTATTCCGTTTTTGTTCGGATTCATAAGCATGTGCTCTGGATTGGACTGTGTTGCATCGTCGTCCTGCTGCCATGGTCGCCCCCGGCTTTCACAGCCGGTATGGCGATCTGGCATCTTTGGCTCGCCATTCCGCGGCTCGTTTGCTTCTACCGACTGAGACGGCAGCCGAAGTACGGCATGATCAAGCTGAACGATACCGACTTATCCTACTATAGGCAATAAGCCCGTCTTGGTCATTTACTGATGCCCCTTTTGCCGATATCCCTCTCAATCAGGGAAGCAGAAGGACGAATCATAAGTCTGTTGAACACCCAATTGGACAAAAGCAATATCTCTGCAAAACAAATCTACCGTTAAATGGAATTTTTAGTCAAAATCCGACGGGTTCTAAAGGGTTATTATTCGTTGAGAAATTCAAGCAGTTGTCGATAGTTTGACGGAAAAAACGGCTTTCTGAATGAGGGGGATTTCGACAAAAGGCCGCAGACGCTTATGCTCCATACAACGCTAATGCCAGTTCCCCCTTAACCTGCCGATCTTCCTTAATCCAAACAGTTCAATTTCTTGGCATGGCAGCAGTACAAGCTGTATGGAGTACAACATGTCGAGGGATCAACAAGCGGATTGGACAGCCATGTTGTATTCTGTACAACAAAAATGCCAATAAAATCGCAAAATAGCCCGCTCCGCCCCCAAAATGTTGTAAAAATTGCAACAATGACAGCATGATCGTACGGAGAGAATGCAAAATGTTGTATTTATTACAACATGGATCCCCGCCCCGTTTTCGCAGGCAGGCTATCATTTCCCCCATCTAGTGAACGAATGCTTGCGAGAGAACCTCCCAACGAGCAAAAGACGACCGCTCAAGCAGTCGTCCTCGCTAAGATCGCCGCGGTACGGCGCGCCCTGTTCCTAGGTTCCGCCAGGCCAAGCCGCGAGCCTCTTTATTTCCCGTGGCAATACGACGCAATGCGCCGCGCCACTTGATCGGCCGTAAAGCCGTACTCGGCCATGATCCGCTCTCCCGGCGCGGACGCGCCGAACCGGTCGATGCCGATCTTCAATCCGTCCCGGCCGACATATCGTTCCCAGCCGAGCGTATGCCCCATCTCGATCGATACCCGCTTCTCAATATACGGCGGAAACACTTCGTCCCGGTACGAACGGTCTTGCCGTTCGAACAGCTCCCAGCTCGGCATGCTGACCACGCGCACAGCCGTCCCTTCGGCCTCAAGCCGCTCCTGCGCTTCCAGCGCCAGCGAAACCTCGGAACCGGTCGCGACGAGAAGCAGTTCCGGCCGATCCGCAATACGCGTGTCGGACAATACGTAAGCGCCGCGCGACACATGCGTCTCCGCCAGTGCGGACGTTTGGGCCAGCGTCGGCAGCCCTTGCCGGGTCAGCACGATGGAGACGGGCCCTTCCCGATGTTCCATCGCGTACCGGTAGGCGGCCACCGTTTCGTTCGCATCGGCCGGCCGGAATACGGTCATGTTGGGAATGCTCCGCAGCGCGACCAACTGCTCGATCGGCTGGTGCGTCGGCCCGTCTTCCCCGACGGCGATGCTGTCGTGCGTCAGCACATACAGCACCGGCTGTCCCATTAAGGCAGACAATCGCATCGCCGGCTTCAAGTAATCGGAGAACACGAAGAACGTCCCGCCGTAAACGCGCAATCCTCCATGCAAGGACATGCCGTTCAGAATGGCGCCCATAGCGAATTCCCGTACGCCAAACCACAGATTTCTGCCTGCATAGTTTCCCGCCTGGAAGGCAGCCTCGCCTTTCAGCGCCGTTTTGTTGGAAGAAGCCAAATCCGCGGATCCGCCCAAGAAATAAGGCACCGCCCCGGCGATCGCATTCAATACTTGCCCGGATACGTCGCGTGTCGCTTTCTTGCCGTCGCTTTCGCCGTAGGCAGGCAAAGCCCGCTCCCAGTTGTCCGGCAATTCGCCCCGGATCGCCAGCTTGAGCCGCTCCGCGTCCGCGGGATAGGCAGCCGCGTACCGTTGCCGCAATTGCTCCCACTCGCGTTCGGAAGCTTCTCCCGCAGCTTTGCGCTCCGCGAAATGCCGGCGCACCTCTTCCGGCACCTCAAAGCCGGCGTAAGGCCAGTCGTACTCCCGCCTTACCATTTCCAGCTCCGCCGCGCCAAGCGGCGCTCCGTGCGCGTCGGATTTGCCGCCCTTGTTCGGACTGCCGTACCCGATCACCGTCTTCACCTCGATCAGCGTCGGCCGGGACTGTTCCCGAACGGCCGTGCGCAGCGCTTGGTCCAACGCTTCCAAATCGTTGCCGTCCTCTACCCGCAGCACTTGCCAGCCGTAAGCCTCAAACCGCCCTCCGACCTGCTCGGTGAAAGCCATACTCGTCTCGCCGTCGAGACAAATATCGTTCGAGTCGTACAGGACGATCAGCCGCCCCAAGCCTAAATGGCCGGCAAGCGACGCGGCTTCCGCCGATACGCCTTCCATCAGGTCGCCGTCCCCGCACAGGCAATAAGTATAATGGTCGATAATGTCCAGATCTTCCTTATTAAATACAGCCGCCATATGCCGTTCGGCCATGGCCATGCCAACCGCCATTGCGAACCCTTGGCCGAGCGGTCCCGTCGTCGCTTCGACGCCGGGGGTATGCCCGAATTCCGGATGGCCCGGCGTGCGGCTGCCCCATTGGCGGAACTGCTGCAGCTCCTCTAGCGGCAGGTCGTACCCGCTTAGATGCAGCAAGCTGTACAGCAGCATCGAGCCGTGTCCCGCCGACAGAATAAACCGGTCGCGGTTGAACCATTGCGGATTGGCCGGGTTATGTTTCATGATGCGGTTCCACAATACATACGCCATCGGCGCGGCCCCCATCGGCAGTCCGGGATGGCCGGAGTTCGCCCGTTCGATCCCTTCTACGGCCAGCATGCGTATCGCATTGACGGATAGCCGTTCGATGGAAGGGCGGACCTTATTCGCATGAGTCATACCTATCTCCTCCTTATCCTTTATGACGTGCTATTGCTGAGGGACCTTCTTCCAATCCTCGAGAAATTTCGCAATGCCGGCATCCGTCAACGGATGCTTCCATAAGGAAGGCAGGAGAGAGCCCGGAATCGTCGCGATATCCGCTCCGGCCGTTGCGGCTTGCTGCAAATGAATGATGTTGCGCACGCTCGCCACGATAATTTCCGTTTGCATGCCGTAATTGCGCATAACGGTCTGCAAATCGCGCACCAATTGGATTCCTTCGATCCCGGTATCGTCCAAGCGGCCGACAAAAGGGCTGATATAAGTCGCGCCCGCCTTCGCGGCCATTAATCCTTGCGCTACCGTAAAGACTAGCGTTACGTTCGTTTTGATGCCTTTCTGCGCCAAGTGATACGTCGCTTCAAGCCCTTGCTCGGTCAGCGGCAGCTTAATGACGACATTCGGCGCCCATTGCGCGATTTCCTCGGCTTCCCGGATCATTTCCTCCGTCGTCAACCCGATCACTTCGGCGCTGACGGGACCGTCAACCAGACGGCAAATGCTTTGAATCAGCTCTTGAAAAGGCTTGCCTTCCTTCGCGATTAGACTCGGATTGGTCGTTACTCCGTCTACCAAACCCAGCTTGTGAATTCTGCGAATTTCCTCAATATTGGCCGTGTCGATAAAAAATTTCATTCATCCTTGCTCCCTTCCCTAGAATTTAGCCGATATGCCGAGCGTAAACCGTTACGTGCCGCGAACATAAGCTTGCACGTCGTTCAATATGGCCCGGAAGCTTTCCATATTCCAAGCCGAACGCCCGATGAACAGGCCGGTGACGTCTTCATAGCGCAAATAGCTCATCGCATTATCCTGATTTACGCTTCCCCCGTATAGAACCGGAATGCGGTATCCGGCATCCCCGAACCGTTCCGCCAGAAATTCGCGAATGCGGCGATGAACCTGCGCCACAGCTTCCGGTTCCGCCGGAACGCCCGCCGCACCGATCGACCAAACCGGTTCGTACGCGATCAGCAAACGTTCCGCCGAAGCGGCGGATACGCCGTGCAGACCGATTTTCAATTGGCTGAAGATCGTCTCAAGCGTAACGCCCGCTTCTTTTTGCCGAATATTTTCTCCGATGCATACAAGCGGCCTCATCCGATATTTCAAAGCGGCATGCACCTTTTTGTTAATATCCCAGTCGTTCTCGTTATAATATTGCCGCCGTTCCGAATGGCCTAATTCCACAAGATCCAAACCGATCTCCGCCAACATCGCCGGGGAGATTTCCCCCGTATATGCGCCTTCGTCCGCCCAATGCATATTTTGGGCGCCCAGCATCACCCGTCCGCCGCGCAATACTTCCTTAATCGGCCATAACGACGTATAGGGGGGAATGATGAACAGTTCGACGATCGGATCGAGCCGGTTCTCTCTCGACCATTGGAGCAATTCCGCCGTATACCCTAACCCTTCGGCTAGCGATTTATGCATTTTCCAATTGGTTCCGATCCAGACCCGTTCTTTATTCATGAACGAGAGCTCCTTCCACCCATTCGCGCATCGTCTTCATCATAATCCAGACGGTCGTCGCGCCGGCATCCCGATAACCGATCGCCCGCTCTCCGAGCGATTTGGCCCGTCCGAACTTCGCCGGAATCGATTTCGTATTCTCCACGCCTTGCGCCGCGGCTTCCTCGGCCTCTTTGAGCCCTTCCGCCAACGATTTGGACGCTTGAACGGCCGCGCGCAGCGCTTCCACCGCAGGTTGGAGCGCATCGATCATCGTTTTGTCGCCGAGCTCCGCTTTTCCCCGCACTTTAATGGCGGTCAACGCCCGCCCCCAAATATAAGCGATGGTGGACAAATCCAACTCCTTCATCGGATCGAGCCCTTTGACGCCTCCCATGAACATCGTGCCGAAGATAACGCCGGAAGCGCCGCCCATCGACTTGATCATGGACATGCCTGTCGTTTGAAAGATTTCGTTGACGGAGGACCATTGCTTATTGCGAAGTTCCTCGCTTGCCGCCGTGAAGCCGATCGACATGCCGATGCCGTGATCGCCGTCGCCGATTTGGCTGTCGATTTCCGTCAACAGTTCCTTGCTGCCGATCACCGCTTCCGCTACCTTCAAGAACATATCCCGGGTCTGATCAATGCTTAACGTTTGTACCATCCATGCTAACCTCCCATCTTCGACTTGAAATCCCCTTCCTTATTTCGCAAAATTTTTCAAGCCTTCAAAAAAGGTAGATAAAATCATATATGCCGAGACGGCCCCCGGATCCATATGACCTATTGATCTTTCACCCAATCGACTGGAGCGCCCTTTCTTGGATAATAATTCCGCGGTTTGCTTCATCCCCGTTTCTCCCGCCTTGACTGCGGCTTCAAAACTGGAAATGACATCATTTCCTTCATTCCTGGCTTTAGTCAACGCTTCAACGGCAGGAATCCACGTATCTATCATTGTCTTGTCTCCGATTTCGGCTTTCCCGCGTTCCCGAATTCCTTCGACAGCCGCGACCCAAAATTGAACGATATCTTCTTCGTCAAGCTGCTTTTTCCCTTGCAACTGAGCCCCTCCCCTTAAAAAGGCAGTAGCATACAAAGGTCCGACAGATGAACCTACCGCGTTCAAAAAGGACATCGCCATATCCCTGCATAATTGTGCAAAGTCCGATTCCTGGGCTTGATCAAGCGTTTGAACAATGGCCTTCCAGCCGATCGACATCGTTACCCCGTGGTCTCCGTCTCCAAGAGCGCGATCCAATTCGGAGAGATAATCCTTTTCTTCTTCAATCCTTGCGGCAATCCGATAAAGCGTATACTTAAAGTCTTCGAATGAAAGATTCATACGCGCACCTCCTATTTTTGTACGTACATCGGAGTATCTACGGGATGATCGAGCATTTCGGCAAGTTCGTCATCCAACTTCATAAGAGAGACAGAGCATCCTCCCATCTCCAACGAAGTAACAAACTCGCCGACAAAAGAACGATGAATTTGAATTCCAAGTTCCCTTAATCGCTTTTCTACTCTGCGGAACAGTATGAACAGTTCCATATAAGTCGTCGAGCCCAATCCGTTGACTAAAACGGCGACCCGGCTGCCTTGTTCTAAAGGCATATCGCCGATAATCCGGTTTAATAAATCATCCGCGACTTCGTCGGCAGTCTTGATGATTCCGCGTTCGACTCCCGGTTCTCCGTGAATGCCAAGACCGATCTCCATTTCGTCTTCCCCCAGCATAAAGCTCGGTTTTCCTGTATGAGGGATATAACAAGGAGCCAAGGCCACTCCCATCGTGCGTACACTTTCATTCGCTTTTCTGGCAACGCGTACGACTTCATCCAAAGAGAAACCTTTATCTGCCGCAGCCCCCGCCGCCTTAAACACCAGGAAACCGCCGGCAATTCCTCTGCGTTTCTCAGGTTCTTCCGATGATGCGGATGCGACGTCGTCAGTAACGCGAACCGTCTCCACCTTAATTCCTTCAAATTCCGCAAGTTCTGCAGCCATATCGAAATTCATGCAATCCCCCGCATAATTTCCGTACATATAGATGACCCCGGCACCTTGGTGTACTGCTTTCGTCACTTCCAGGATCGGAGCTGGCGGCGGAGAAGCGAAAATGTTCCCTACCGGTACTCCGTCTACAAATCCTTCTCCAATAACCCCCATAAATGCAGGTTCGTGACCTGAACCCCCGCCGATTACAACACCGACTTTCCCTGATCGTCCTGACGCCGCTTTAACGACCGCTCTATTATTTTGCGGCAAGACTTTCACATATTGGGGATAAGCGGCGACATAACCTTCTATCATTTCGTCGACAACCGCTTCCGGAAGATTGATTAATTTTTTCATCCGCTTCACTCCTCAAGAAAGATATCTTATTTCAAAAATTGATCTAAATTCTCCGGCGTTACAAGCTGAAAGGGAATCCAGTACTCTTGCTCGATTTGTTTCCCTTTTAAATAGTCGACAGCTACTTCAATGGATTTTTCACCTTGACCCTTCGCATCTTGGAACACGGTTGCGTTCAATTTACCGTCTTTGACTGCTTTCAAAGCGTCGGAAATCGCATCTACGCCAATCACCGGGATTTCATCGCGATTTTTGAAACCTTTCCCCTCCAGAGCTTGTACGGCGCCCAGTGCCATTTCGTCATTCTGACTCACGACGGCGTTAATCTGACCTTGAAAAGCTTGCATCCAGTTTTCCATGAGACTCAGACCTTCCGACCGGGACCAGTTAGCGGTTTTTTCAGCTAGTACTTTAATATCCGGATATTTTTGCAAGACGTTATGAATGCCCTCTTTACGCTGCACTTGCGCAGAACTTCCGATCGGACCCTCCATAATAACAATGTTTCCTTTAGGCCCCATTTTCTCCACAATATAATTCATCTCTATTTCCCCGGCAGTAACGTCATTGGAACCGATATAAGATGTAAGCTTATCGCTGTTAACCCGCGTATTCACGCCAAATACCGGTATTCCCGCTTTTACGGCTTTATCGACTGCAACACCCATGGCATCAACATCAACCGGTGAAAAAATAATCGCGTCGTATTTTTGTGAAATCATATTTTCAAACTGAGCAATTTGCGTGTTAACATCGTAATTACCGTCAAACACTTCAATGTCTACGCCCAGTTCTTTCGCTTTTTCTTTTTGGGCATCACTGATCATCACCGTAAATTCGTTTTTTAAACCGTAATGGGTCACCCCAATTTTCAGCTTCCCGTCTTTTTGGCCCGTTCCTCCGTTATCCGGGTCTGTCGAGCCGCCCGATTCCTTGTTACCGGAAGCACATCCGGTTAAGACGAGGATCAAAGTCAAAATCATCATCAAAGTTGTCGTTGTAACGCTTCTCTTTTTCATGTTTCAAGTCCCCCCTATTAAATTAATGAATGGTGTAACCGCCGTCGACTAAATACGTAGATCCGGTTGTAAATGCGGAAGCATCCGAAGCAAGCAGAACGGCAACGCCTCCTAATTCTTCCGGCTCGCCAAGCCGTTTCATCGGAACATAGTCCAAAACATGAGCCAACTCGCCTCCCTCTTCAAATATAGGTTTCGTCATCGCCGTCTTCATATAACCAGGGGCGATAGCGTTTACGCGAATATTATATTTAACCCACTCGGAAGCAAGGCATTTCGTCATCATGATGACGGCGGCCTTTGAAGCGTTATAAGCGCACTGCGCCTCCGTATTTGCGATGTAGCCTGACATCGATGCGATATTAATGATAGAGCCGCCGCCGGTTTTCATCATTTGCAGCCCTACATATTTAGAAACCAGATATACTCCATTGACGTTCACATCCATCGTTCGCTGCCATTCCGCCAACGTTTGCTTTTCCATTTCAATTTTTTGACAAATTCCAGCATTATTCAGGAGCACGTCTATTTTCCCGAATTCGACCGTCGATTTATCGACCATGCGTTGTACTTCTTCTTCTTTCGTGACGTCAACTTGCATTGCAAGCGTGGCTACACCGTATTGTTTTGCAATCTCATCGGCCGTTTGTCGAGCTATTGCGAGATTGACGTCTGCGATCACTACATTGGAACCGAAGGATGCGAAGGCTTGGGCCATAGCTTTGCCAAGCCCAACCGCTCCGCCGGTTACGATCGAAGTTTTGCCCGTAAGATCGAATAATTTTTTGTAATCCATGTTGTAAAACTCCCTTCAAGTCTATTTGTTTGTAAATCTTTTTTATTTCCTAGCTATGCCCGGCTCGTTTTGTTGGATTTGCCGTCAAGCATAACTGCTACAGCGATAATCAAACCTTTGATGATCAATTGATAATACGAGGAAACATTCAATAAATCCAAACCGTTATTGATGACTCCAATGAGCAGCACGCCTACGAGCGTCCCCCACAATCTTCCCTTTCCTCCGTTCAGGCTTGTTCCGCCGATAACTACTGCTGCAATAGCGTCCAATTCATAGGAGGTTCCAGCTTGCGGAAGCCCGGAGGTAACCCGGGATGTCAGCACAATCCCTGCCAATCCGGCCAGAAAACCGCTGACCGTATACACGAATAATTTGACCCTTTTGATGTTCACGCCGGATATAATTGCCGCTTCCTCATTACCGCCAACAGCATAGATATATCTGCCTATTTTGGTTCGATATAAAATGATTGTACTGATGATAAAGACAGCCAGGAGCAATATGACAGGAAAGGGTATGCCCAAAATATCTCCTCCCCCGATGAATTGGAATCCCTCCGATAAATTCGGTATCGGCCGCCCGTCGCTATATACGAATGTCAATCCTCTCGCAGCGCTCATCATTCCTAAAGTGACGATAAACGGCGCAACATTCCATTTGGCTATAACGAACCCATTGATTAAACCAAGTGCCGCTCCGGCCAATAATCCGAAGAAGACGCAAACCATTACCGGATAAGCTCCGCCTTGCGCTAAACTTGCCGCAATTACTCCGGAGAAGGCCAGGATCGAACCGACCGACAAGTCGATTCCCTTTGTCAAAATAACAAAGGTTACTCCAATGGCCAACAAACCGTTAATTGAAATTTGACGCAGCACGTTCATTATGTTATCGAAAGTTAGAAATACAGGACTTATCACGGACAAAATTAGAAAAATAAGAATTAATGCGACAAGTATGCCGTACTCCGACATGAACAACTTTATATTTGAAGCGCTTTGTCTCATTGCAGTTTTAGAGTTATTCGCCGCACCGATGTTATCTGATAACGCCATCGTCTTTCCCCCTCGTATCATGATGATGACCAGTGGCCAGTTCCATTATTTTTTCCTGCGTTGCATCTTCTCCGGACAATTCCCCGGCGATTCCTCCTTCGTGAAACACAAGAATGCGATCGCTCATGCCCAAAATTTCCGGAAGTTCGGAAGAAATCATAATAATTGCGTATCCTTCCGCAGCAAATTGGGACATCAGCTTATACAATTCCGATTTCGCACCAACATCGATTCCCCGAGTGGGCTCGTCCAAAATTAAAATTTGCGGGCTAGTCATTAACCATTTGGCAATAACGACTTTCTGCTGATTGCCGCCGCTTAACAATCCCACTGATTGATCCCGGCTTGACGCTTTTATTTTCAATGAATCCATATAACGATCTACGAAAGCCTTTTCATTTGAACCTTGAATAAATCCAAAAGAGTCCGTTGCACGCTTTAAAGAAGAAATGGTAATATTATGCCGGATTGAACCGAGCAAATTGAGTCCCTGAGCCTTGCGATCTTCCGTTAAAAAGGCGATGCCGTTCGCAATGGCATCCGACGGCTTGCGAATTTTGACGCGACTGCCTGCAACATAAATTTCTCCTTCATCAAGCTTTTGGAGTCCAAAGATCGCTTCCATCACTTCTGACCGCCCCGAACCCATTAATCCCGCTATCCCTACTATTTCACCCCGCCGAACCGTGAACGAAATATTGCGAAATTTACCCGACTTGGTTAAGTTTTTGACTGTCAATAACGGTTCTTTCATTTCAGTCCGCTTTTCAGGGAAAATATCCGTCAGTTCCCTGCCTACCATTTTGGCAATGAGTTCCTTGTTATTGGTTTCATCGGCCGGTTTGGTATCGACATATTGTCCGTCGCGAAATACGGTAATGTCGTCGGCAATTTGAAAGATTTCATTCATCTTGTGGGAAATATAGATGATGCCCTTTCCCTGCGATTTCAAACGTTTGATCACTTTAAACAGTTGATCCACTTCGCGATCCGTAATAGCTGAAGTCGGTTCGTCCATTATAATAATTTTCGAGTCAATCGAGATCGCTTTCGCAATTTCGATCATTTGCATTTCCGATACCGTCAAATGCTTCATTTTCAATTTAGGGTTCAAATGAACCCCTATATTCTCAAGAAGTTCTTTCGCCTTTCGATTCATGGAAGCATAATCAAGCATCAAACGTCCTTTTCGGGTAAATTCTCTTCCGAGAAATAGATTTTCCGCAATTGTCATTTCCGGAATGGGCATCAATTCCTGATGAATCATTGCGATGCCTTCCCTCAACGCATCCCTGGGGTTGGCAAACCGGACTTTTTTGCCGGAAAATACAACTTCCCCTTCGTCCGGATGTTCGATGCCTGCTAAAATCTTCATTAGAGTTGATTTTCCGGCCCCATTCTCGCCCATCAACGCATGAACCGATCCGCTGCGTACTCGAAACGAAACCCTATTAAGCGCTTTCACGCCAGGATAAAATTTAGATATATCGCGCATTTCAAGCAAGTATTCCATTACATTTTCACCTCTTTTCGCGATTTACATTATGAAGCGTTTCGATATAACGGACGGTCTTCGATTTCCCATTAATCAAGATGGAATGAGTCATAACGCGGCCACTCTCGTTGATATGATTTACGCCCTTTAAAAAATTTCCGTCGGTTATACCGGTTGCTGCGAAAAAACATTCTTCCGATTTTACTAGTTCGTTTATGGACAAAGCTTTTTCCGGATTTTCCAAGCCCATTAAAATACACCGCTTACGTTCTTCCTCATTTCCAGGCAGCAGACGTGCCTGCATGTCACCTCCCAGCGACTTGATCGCAACGGCGGAAATGACGCCCTCCGGTGCTCCGCCGACTCCTACGAACATGTCCACTCCCAAAGTTTCCATTGCAGGCGCTATAGCGCAAGTGACATCTCCGTCATGGAATAAGACGATTTTGGCGCCGAGACTTCGGATTTCTTCGATGATACCTTGATGCCTTTCCCTTTGTTGAACCATTACAGTCATATCGCTTAATTCTTTATTAACCGCTCTGGCAACATTTCGTAAGTTTACAATCAAAGGAGCTTGAATATCGATAGAACCTACCGCTTTAGGGCCAACCGCTATCTTTTCCATATACATATCCGGAGCGTGCAGAAGGCTCCCGCGCGGCGCTGCGGCAATCACTGTCGTAGAATTTTCTTGACCGTTCGCAATCAAATTCGTGCCTTCCAACGGATCGACCGCAATGTCTAGGTATATCCCGTCTCCCGTTCCCAATCGCTCCCCAATATACAACATGGGCGCTTCGTCCATTTCTCCTTCGCCGATAACAACAACGGCATTCATCGAGACAGCGTTCAATTGTTCACGCAGAGCTTTCGTCGCAGATGCATCGGCTTCTTCCTTTCTCCCTCTGCCAATCCACCGATACGACGCAAGCGCTGCAGATTCCACTGCGCTTACGAAACCCATCATGATATCATTCATTGCATTCTTTCAACTCCTAACTGCAAGAGCCCGAGTCTAACGATTCCACTTCTTTTTTATTTGCAAACGAATTCAAAAAATCCGCTTCCTGATCCATAATCTTTTGAATTTTTCTGCCCGAATTGCCGCCCTCGAATTCCGAATGGATCCAAGCTTCCACCACTTTTTTGGCCGTTTCCGGACCGATGACTTTCGCACCCATCGTCAACACTTGCGCGTTATTGCTCTTGCGCGCCCGTTCCGCCGAATACGTGTCGTGGCAGAGCGCCGCCCGAATGCCGGGAACCTTGCCGGCCGCGATCGCCACCCCGATCCCGGTGCCGCAAATTAAAATCCCTCTCGGCAGCTTCTCTTCCTGAATATCTTTGGCGACCTTAAACGCGACATCCGGGTAATCGACCGCATCGCAGGAATGGCAGCCGTAATCGACGACTTGATGCCCCATATCCACCAAGTATTGCTTTACCAATTCTTTTAACTCGAATCCGAAATGATCCGAACCTAGACCGATTTTCATACGTCTCCCCCGTTTCTTGTTGCAAATTGCTTCATTCGAAAAACGAAAATGGCTGATATCGTTTCATTTTCACATACTTTTAATATGCTTCATTTATTTTCGTTTGCTTTCGATGTAATTCATATTTTAATTCATTTCACGACATTGTCAATCATTTTTTTTCGTTTATCGAAACATTTTTTTCGAATTCAGTAAGATCAAAAGGTAGTATTAGCGTAAATAATTAGCGGAAGAAATTCAATAATTATTGCCAATATTTGCATCTAGTAAATTAAACCATTATTTCAAAATAACCGCTCCGGTTATTGACATTCCCATAACTAGACGGTATATTATAGGCGTTATTATTTTCGAATACTTTCATTTTTTTTCGTTTTCTCACTATAATTCTTTGTTTTGTGATTGTATACATTGTAATTCTCATCTAATTACTGTATTATGATTTCAATAACGATCTGTTCGGCGAGAGTTGGAAAATAACATTAAGGGTGATGGATTTGGCATCTATATTTGCTGCAGAGAGACAAAAGCAAATTTTGGACTTTCTAAATAAAAAGAAACGGGCCACCGTAAAAGAACTATCCGAAATTCTTAACGTGTCGGAAGCGACGCTGCGTTCGGACTTGCGGACGCTGGAAAAGGATGCGCTCGTCAAACGCACCCACGGAGGCGCCGTTCTTCAGGAAGCCGCGCGTTCCGAATACAGTTTTTCCGTACGGGAAAAGAAGAATCATAGCGAGAAGGTCGCCATTTGCCGCAAAGCTGCGGAATTGATCGAAAGCGGTCAATGCATTTTGTTGGATGGAAGCTCCACGGCGCTGGAATTGGCCCGCATATTGAAAAAGACGCCCATCCGCCTGACCGTCATTACGAACGGCATCTTTGCCGCAATGGAATTGAAAGACAACCCCGAATTAACAGTCATATTAATCGGCGGCGTCATTCGCGTCGGCCATAATTCGCTGGAGGGGACATTAGGAACAAGCATTTTGAACCAAATTAATGTAGACACGATGTTTACTTCGGCAAACGGGTTTACGATCGAAGAGGGATTAACGGATTTCAACGTATACGAGGTGGAATTGAAGAAGGAAATGGTCGCGGCTTCTTCCCGCGTCGTCGCTTTGCTGGATCATAGCAAAATCGGCAAAAACTCGATCGCCGCTTTTGCGGCTACGTCCGCCATTTCAACGATCATTACCGACAGTCAAACGCCTCAATCGATGATTGATCGCATTCGCCGGGAACAGGTGGAGACGATATTGGCGTAACGGCGGATTGCGAAACGTCGAACCTTCCCCTTATCTCCGGCCGGAGATGCGCAAAAAAAGACGGAACTGCAATTCGCTGCAAGTAATCCGCCTCCAAGCCCGTTCTATTCCGCGATGACCACATTGACCATGGACTTTATTTTCTGCAAAAATGCGGGATCCGCCCCGGCATCGGTAATGATCGTATCGATCTGGTCCGTTTCCGCGAACGTGGCCGTCGACTTCTTGCCGAGCTTCGTATGATCGAGAAGAGCGATCACTTTGCCGGCATTGGCGGCCATCAATTTTTTCAATTCCGCTTCATATACGTCGAAGACGGTTAGCCCTTCCGCTTCCGTGAACCCGTGAGCGGACGTGATGAAGACGTCGGCATGCACTTTCGACAACAGATCGGCGCCGAGCAGCCCTTCCAGGTTGCTCGAACCGGAGCGAAGCAAACCGCCGATCACGATCACGTTGATTTTCGGATTCCGGTTCAATTCTTGCGCGGTAATGAGGCCGTTCGTCACGACCGTCAACGAATCGAAGTGCATCAAATTTTTGACCAACTCCAACCCTGTCGTGCTCGCATCGAGTATAATGCATTGTCCGTTCTGGACGAAATCGACAGCGGCCTGGCCGATGGCCATCTTCTCCGCGCGATTGACGTTCGAGCGGGAGCTCATGGCCGATTCGGGCAGCCGCGCTTGCGGCAGCACGGCCCCTCCATGCGTGCGTTCGAGCATGCCCATATCTTCCAGCGCTTTCAAGTCGTTGCGCAGCGTCCCTTCCGATACGTTCAATTCCGCGGACAAATTTTTCACTAAGATTTGTTTTTGTTTATTTATAATTTGAATAATCTTTTTCCTGCGTTCCGGCGCCAACATAATAGCATCTCCCATAACAAATTCGCTTAATTACGATTATATCTTTTTCGTTTTAAAGATTCAAGGACAATAAACATCAACAAACAACAATTGTATTTTGTCGTATTAAGACATGGATTTTGGCCTCCTTAAGCCATTTTCATGTTTTTTTACGTCCATTCCGTAAAATATAGTGTTTTGACAACTAAAAATCAACAAATAAAAATAAAAACATCAATAAATAAAAAATATATTGCAATTAAACAACAATGAAAATATAATGAATAACAAATTAAACCCAATTATCGGCAAAATAATGAAAGGGGTGATGCAAGTTACTTGCAAGCAACGATTGTTGGGTTTTGTTATATCGCATCTTTGAAAGCGCTTTATCATTCTGAATGCAAAGTAAAGGGGATGTAAAGGTTTGAAGAGGTCAAAACATGTTTATCTGATGCTGTCTTTATTGTTACTATTCTCCGTCGTCATGGCCGCTTGTTCGAAAGAAAACGGGCAGCCTGCGGGAGGCGGGCAAGAAAAGCAAGGCGAAACGCAGCAAGCTTCGGAAACCGGGAACAAGCTGAAGGGGAAAAGCATCGAAATGTCGATTCTGGGTATCGGCGGCTGGCTGCCTAGCCAATTGTCCGTAGAAATGGCTCCTATTTTTTCGGAATATGCCAAGGAAAAGTACGGTTACGACGTCACATTTACGTTCTCGGAAGCTCCGTTCTCGTCCTTGTTCCAAAAAGCGGCGACTTCCATGGCGACCGGATCGCAAGAATTCAACATCATTATTAGCGACAGCCAATGGCTCGG
The DNA here is from genome assembly GCF_018918005.1 of Paenibacillus sp. MSJ-34. Classification (GTDB taxonomy): domain Bacteria; phylum Bacillota; class Bacilli; order Paenibacillales; family Paenibacillaceae; genus MSJ-34. The sequence goes on from NZ_JAHLPR010000038.1 coordinate 63,178, forward strand.
CGCTTTCGCCAAACCGGGCTGGATCTCGAATATGAATGAAATTGTCGCGCAGCACGAAGACCTGCAGAAGATCGAATGGTTCGATCCGATCGTGGAAAAAGCGTACATGGCCTATCCCGACGGCTCCGATCAATTATGGGGCTTGCCTCAGGAAGGCGATGTGCTGGTGCTGTACGTGCGGAAAGATCTGCTGACCGATCCGAAAGAAATCGAAGCCTTCAAAGCCAAATACGGATTCGATCTGCCGCAAACGTTTGAAGATTTCGAAAATTTGACGTTCGACAAATACGAGAAAATGGCCGAATTTTTCACCAGGCCGGAACAAGATTTGTATGGAACCGCCAATCAATTCTCCAAAGAATACGATTATCTCACCGGCGGGCTGTATCCGTTCATCTGGTCGTCCGGCGGGGAAATTTGGGAGCCGCAAACGGGGAAAGTCGTCGACATTCTCAATACGGACAATAACGCCGCCGCCCTCAAACGAATGGTCGACATGATGAAATATATGCCTCCGGGAGCGACGAACTACGGCAATGCGCAAATTACCGAAGTGTTCTCGCAAGGCAAGCTGTTCTCCGCTCTGCAATGGGCTGCGGTCGGCGCGGCGATGATTCCGGATTCGTTGAAAGACAAAGTGATGATCGTTCCGATTCCCGGCTACGAAGTGGACGGCAAAATCAAGCGGGTCAGTTCGATCGGCGGACAACCTTGGGTCATTAACAAAAACAACGATGAAGAGCATATGCAAGTCGCGATCGATTTCTTGAAATGGTGGTATTTGCCGGAAACGCAGCTTGAATTCGCGAAGCGCGGCGGCAACCCGACGACAAAGGCCGCCTTGGAATCTCCGGGATTCGAGGATATCCAGCCATGGTTCCGCGCTTACAAATATTCGTTGACGGAAGAACGCTCCCGCGATTTCTGGCATGATCCGAAATATGCGGAATTGTTGTCCGTGCAACAAACGGCGTTCTCGTCTTACGCCACGGGCGTATCGAAAGATCCGAAGAAGGTGCTCGATTACGTCGCTTGCCAGCAGCAAAAAATATTGCTCGACGCGGGAACTTCGACCATTGAACCTCCAAGCTATTGCCAAAATGTAAGCCTATAAGCCTGATTAGGCGCTTCAACGACGGAAGGGGAAAGCCTTCTTTCCCCTTTCCGATCTTACGGGAGGTATCGACAGTGCGAGGAAGAGAGATAAGCATGAAGGAAGAAATCGTACCGCCGTCCGAGCGCAAACGGAAATTTCGGGTATTCGCGAATCCGCGGGTCTTCCCCTATTCGCTTTTGGTCCCGGTATTGATCTTCTTTGTCATATGGAACGTGCTGCCCCTGCTATGGATGGTGGGGCTCAGCTTCTATAAATACGATATCGTCAGCGGCGATCCGGTGAAGTTCGCGGGGATGGCGAACTTTATCGGCATATTCAACAACAACGAACTGTGGCAATCATTGAGCAAGACGTTTCTATTCGTCGTCCTGGGCGTAGGAATTCAAACTTTACTGGGATTGGCGTTAGGTTATTTATTCTGGGGCAGCGCGAAGCTCCCCGGACGGAAATTGGCGCTGACGCTGCTGTTCTCGCCGATGATTTTGACGCCGGTGGCGGCGGGGACGTTTTTCAAGCTCATCTACGATCCCGTCTTCGGCGTGGCGAACTATTATATTCAGCAGTTATTCGGCGTTAAAATCGATTTTCTTGGAGATGCCAAATGGGCGTATCCGGCCGTATTGACGGTAGACATTTGGATGTGGACGCCGTTCATGATTCTCATGACGCTCGCGGCGCTCGGCTCGGTGCCGAAGGCGGAACTGGAAGCGGCGGAAATCGATCGCCTTCCTTGGATGAAGCGCGTTTGGTACATTATGCTGCCGCACGGGAAGTTTATATTGATGCTCGGCATTTTGCTGCGCACGATCGATTCGTTCAAAACGATGGATCTCGTCTATACGATGACATCGGGCGGTCCGGGGAATGCGACCGATCTGATCGCGATCTCCTTGTTCCGCAGAGCGTTCGAAGCTTTCTCGATGGGGAACGCCTCCGCGCTTGCGCTCATCACGCTGCTGGTCGCGATCGCATTCACGTCGATCTATTTGTACATCTTGAAATCGAAAGAAAGGAGGGCGTAACCCGATGTCCCGAAACATACGGCAATGGCTTTATTATGCGGTGCTATGGCTGATCTCGATCGTCTTTTTCCTGCCGGTGCTGTGGATTTTCCTTTCCGCGTTCAAAACGAAGGACCAGTTGCTATCGATTCCGCCCAAATGGATCTTTTCGCCTACGTTCGCCAATATCGCCAAGATGGTGACGGAAGCGAATTTCTTGAAATATATGCTGAACAGCGTCGTCATTTCGTTGACGGCCGTGTTGATCGCCTTAATCGTCTCGTTTCTGGCTTCATACAGCTTCTCCCGGTTTCAACCGAAAGGAACCGATTTCTTGATGTTCTTGCTGCTCTCAATGCGGATGGTTCCGGCGGCCGCCGTCGTTGTCCCGGTCTATTTGATGTATTCGGCTTTAGGCTGGAAGGATTCTTATTACGGCATCATTCTGTTCTACAGCATGTTCAGCATCCCGTTCTCCGTATGGATCTTGAAAGGATTTATCGACGGCGTGTCGGTTCGCTACGACGAAACGGCGCTCGTGAACGGAGGATCGCGCCTGCATGTCATCTTTAAAGTGGTGCTGCCGCAGGTGAAGCCGGGACTCGTCGCCGCGTTTATTTTCAACATTATTTTCGTTTGGAACGAATTTCTGTTCAATTTCATTATCGGGGGCAAAAAGGTGACGACAATTCCGGTCGCTCTCGCTACCGGTTTATATAAAACGGACGGCATCGATTGGACCTTTCTCGGTTCCTTGTCGCTGATCTATATGATCCCGCTCATTCTGGTCATCTATTTCTTCCAAAAATATTTGCTCGTCGGCATGACGTTCGGCACCGTGAGGGGTGAAGTGTGATGGAAACGCAATCCCGCCCCCGCCGTCCTTTCGCATCCGTCGTGCAAATGTTGTTGATCGCGCTATTGATCGTCAGCTTTGTGTGCATCGCCCAACAATGGAGCGCGGCGATCTACCGCTTCGGATTTATATTGTTGATCGTGACGACGTTCGTGCAAATCGCCTTCGGCAATATCGCCGGGACCGCCAATGTCAAACAGTCGATGAAAATGGTCGGCATTACGTTTGCGGTCATCGCTGCGATCTTTGCCGTCGGGATTCTGATCGCGCCATATTTGGTCAACATGAGATAGGAGTGGTTGAGAATGACAATTGCAGTACAATTCAAAAACATATCCAAAACCTATAACAAGTCGATCGTGCTCCGCAACGTGGATTTTGCGGTTGAAATGGGCGATTTTGCCGTCGTTTACGGGCTGCCCGCTTCCGGCAAATCGGTGCTGATGCGGCTGCTGATGGGATTGGAGAAGCCGACGCAAGGCGAGATATGGCTCCGCGGCCGGGACATGTCCCATATCGGGCCGGGAGAGCGCAATATCGGCTACGTTCCGCAATCGTTCGCGCTCTACCCCCATTTAAGCGTCTACGACAATATTGCCTACCCGTTGAAAATGACGAAAGCGCCGGCGCAGGAAACGGATGCGAGCGTGAAGGAAATTGCCAGACTGCTTAAGATCGAGCGGCTGCTGGACAAGAAGCCGGACCAGATTAGCGGCGGTCAGAAGCAGCGGGTCGCCATCGCGCGCGGCCTCGTGAAACGAACGGATATTTATGTGCTGGACGATCCGCTCGCGGGACTGGATTTCAAATTGCGCGAGCAGCTTATCGACGATTTGAAGCAGTTGCAGCGAGAGTTCGGCATGACGTTTCTGTATACGACCTCCGACCCGATCGAGTCGTTGTCGCTAGCCAAGCATATCGCCATACTGGACGGCGGCTCGATCGTGGAATTCGGCGAACCGGAAACGTTGTATGCCGAACCGCGCCACTTGCGGACGATGGAATTGCTCGGTTTTCCGAACGCCAATGCGCTGTCCGCTTCCTGCTACGCACAAGCCGGGGAAACGTGGTGCGACGCCGGGCTATTCCAATTCCCGCTCCGCTTCGATCACAAAGCCGATGCCGGCGCAATCGGGGAGTCGGTAACCGTCTGCTTCCGGCCCGAGCATCTGCACATTCTGGACAACCGTACAGGCGAAGACGCAATCACGATTCCATGCTCGTTAGCTCTGCGCGAAGATTTGGGCGGTGAGGAAATCGTCTATTTGGAAACGAACGGGCAAGGCGGCGCGAACGGCATAGACAGCGAGGGCGGCATTCTGCTGACGACGGTCGTCAGGCATGAAGGCTACGAGATGGTGGCCGATGTGAAGCAAGCCAGCCTGGACCCGGCTCAACTATTCGTATTTAGCAGCCGCACCGGCAAGCGAATCGGCAAAGGAGGGGCGCTCGCGTGTCAACCATAAAAATTGTTAATTTGCGCAAGGAATTTAAAGGCAATGTCGCCATCGAACAGTTGAACTTCGAATTCGCTTCGTCCCAGGTCACTTGTTTGCTCGGGCCGTCGGGATGCGGCAAAACGACGTTGCTGCGCATGATCGCCGGCTTGGAGACGCCGACTTCGGGCGACATCTATTTCGGCGACGAGCGGGTCACTGATCTGTCTCCGCGCCGCCGGAATATCGGCATGGTGTTTCAATATCCGGTCGTCTACCGGGGCATAAGCGTCTACCGCAATATCGAGCTGCCGCTGCTGAGCGAGAAGCTGCCGGCCGCGGAGCGCAAGCGGCGCATTTCCAATGTGATCGAAATGCTCGGATTGCAGGACAGCGCGCACAAGGATATTACGCAGCTTGACAATGCCGCGCGGCAGAAGGTGGCGGTAGCCCGGGCCGTGGCGCGGCAGCCGAAGATTATCCTGTTCGACGAGCCGATCACCAATGTCGACACCAGTTCCAAGCTGGTGTTGAAACGGGCGTTGAAAGAACTGACGCAGCAGTTGAAACAAACGATTGTGTATGTGACGCACGATCAGACGGAAGCGATGACGCTCGCCGACCGGATCGTCCTGATGAAAGACGGCGATATCGTGCAATGCGATGCGCCCCGAAGCCTGTATTTGCAGCCGGAAGATACGTTCGGCGGCTGGTTTCTCGGCAATCCGGGCATGGACTTCTTCGCCGCGCAATGCGATGCGCGGATCGATACGGGCCATGTGCGTCTCCGGTCGCCGTTCCTGGCGGAACCGATATTGCTGGAAGGCCCGGCTCATGCCGGCGAGCTCACCGTCGGAATCCGCCCCGAGCATGTCAAAGTGTCGCATACGCCTTCTCCGCGCGCCGTCGCCGCACGGCTCGTCGATAAATCGATCACGGTCGGCGGGCAATATTTGCTCACGGTAGAGGTTCAAGGCGAACGCTTAAAAGCAAAGGTGGAGCATCAAACGGGAAAATCGGCGGACGAGACGGTGTGGATCGAACTTCCGATCGAACGGCTGATGGTGTTCGACGCGGCAGGCGAGCGCATCCATCACCCGCTCGCGGCAATCGCAAACGGATCGGAAAGGAGAGTGGACTGAATGGCAGCAGGTTATTTGGTAGGTTGCGATATCGGGACGGGCGGAACGAAATCGGTCGTCATCGATTTGAACGGACGCGTGCTCGGAACCCATTACGTGGAATATCCGTTGCTGACGCCCCGTCCCGGATGGGCGGAGCATCATCCCGACACGTATTGGCATGCCGTGGCCGACACGATCAAGAAGGCGTTGGAGCGGTCGAAGGTCGCGCCGGCGGATGTGCTTGGCGTCGGATTAAGCGCGATGTCGCCGGCTTGCATCCTCGTTGATAAGGATCTGAATCCGCTGCAGCGATCGCATATTTGGATGGATAGGCGCGGCACGGAAGAAAGCAAGCAAATCGCCGCCGCGCTCGGGGAACAGGCGGTGTTCGAGCGGTCGGGCAATCCGATCGATCCGTATTACGCCGCCGTCAAAATGCTTTGGGAGAAAAACAACCGTCCCGAATTGTACGATAAAACATACAAATTGTTGACAGCGAAAGATTACCCGTTAATGAAGCTGACGGGGAAATGCTTGACGGATTATAGCAACGCCAGTTTGATCGGAATCGCGTTCGACATCGTCCGCAAGCGTTGGGACGAAGCGATGCTGAAAGAAATCGGGCTCGATGCCGCCAAATTTCCGGACGTTCATCCTTGCGACGAAGTCGTCGGATACGTGACGAAGGAAGCGGCTCAAGCGACGGGACTGCTGGAAGGGACGCCTGTCGTGGCCGGAACGGTCGATTGCAACGCCGCTTGGGTATCGACCGGCATATTGAACGATGGAGAGAACAGCATTACGCTTGGAACGGCTGGCGTATGGGGCGTCGTGCACGAAGCGCCGACGTTCGCCAAGGGAATGATTACGATCGTTCATGCGGCCGATTCCACAACAAAGTATTCCACGGTCGGGGCATTGGTATGCGCCGGAGCGCTCATTCGCTATTACCGGGATACGTTCGGGCAAGTCGAAACGGACGCGGCCGGAAAATTGCAGATTAGCCCTTACGACATGATGAATTTGGAGGCGGAGAAAGTGCCGCCCGGTTCGGACGGCCTCATCGTGCTCCCCTATTTCATGGGCGAGCGCACGCCGATGTGGGATCCGCTGGCGCGCGGCGTGATGTTCGGCGCTTCGCTGTATCACGGACGCGGCCATTATATCCGCGCCTTTATGGAAGGCGTATCCTACGGCATTAAGCAAAATATCGAAATCGCCAAACAGGCCGGATTGCGCATCGACCCGCTCGTTACGATGGTAGAAGGCGGCGCGAACAGCAGGCTGTGGCGCGGCATCATGGCCGACGTGCTCGGCGTGAAGACGAAGCATGTCAAGGATTCGCTCGGCGCCCCTGTGGGGGATGCGATTGTCGCCGGCGTGGGCGTAGGCGCCTTCCGCGATTATGGCATCGTCCTCGATTGGCTTGGCTCGAATCAAACCGAACAGCATGCGCCGAACGAAGCAAATCGTATGTTGTATGAGAAGCTGTATCGTTTATACGAATCGTTGTATCCGAAATTGCGGGACGACTTTGTTCAGCTTTCGGAAATTACCGGATACCGGTAAGTTCGTTCTGCAAGTTGCCATTCTATTCAATAGATTTCATTAGATAAAAAATAAAGAATTGCCCAGCTTACTATTTGGAGGAGAGAACAATGAAAAATTTATGGGTACGGGAAACGGCGAAATCTTTGGACGACTTTAGTTTGCTCGTCTACGCCTCGAATTTGCTCGGAGCCGACACCGCTTTAGTGCAAGGCGGCGGCGGCAATACTTCCTTGAAGCGGACGGAACGCGATTTCATGGATAGGGAAATCGAAGTGCTTCGGGTGAAAGCGAGCGGTTACCAGCTGTCTACGATCGGCCATGAAGGATTTGCGGGCGTCAAACTGGACGACGTGCTGCCTTTGTTAGAGCGGGACAATATGACGGACGACGAAATGGTTCGCTATATTTCCCATGCGTTGACGGCGCAAGATTCGCCCCGTCCGTCGATCGAAACGCTGCTGCACGGATTCATTCCTTATCGATGGGTGCTGCATTCCCATGCCGACGCCATTTTGAGCCTGGCGAACAATGCGAATGCGGAAGAACTGATTTCGGAGATTTTAGGCGAGGATATTTTGATCGTTCCATATCACCGTCCCGGATTCCTCGTCGCGAAGCAAGTGGGATTGGCCGTACGCGGCAACAGGGATGCCGGCGGGCTTGTCCTTCTGCACCACGGCTTGGTGACATGGTCGGATGACTGCGAAGAAGCGTACGAGCGCCACATCGAATTGGTGGATCGCGCAGAGACGGCGATGCGCAAAGCGCTCGCGGCCAAGATCGTTTTTCCGGCTCGGCCGGATTTGCCCGCGCTCGACCGGGAAGAGAGAGGGCGAATTGCGGGCGATGTGGCCCCGGCGCTGCGCGGAGCGTTAAGTTCGCCATTGCCGATGATTCTGACCTTCGACGATTCGGACGAAGCGCTGGAATTCGTCAATGCGGAGAATGTGCATGTGCTGTCGCAAACCGGCCCGGCTACGCCCGAACATGTGCTCAGTACGAAGCCGCGCCCGCTCGTTGTGCAAACGGACGACCCGACGAATACGGAGGCGCTGAAGAATGCGCTGCGGCAAGGGGTGGAGACGTTCCAGCGCGACTACTTGGCGTATTGCGGGAAGTACAATACGGCTGGCCATACGCCGCATAATCCGGTGCCGCGCCTCGTGCTCGTGCCGGGAATCGGCCTGTGGGGCGTCGGAACGGACGTATCCGATTCGCGCGCGCCGATGGAGATTTACAAACATACGGTGCAAATCATGAAAGGCGCCGAAGCGATCGGTTCGTTCCGAACGATGCCCGAAGCGGAAGTGTACAGCGCCGAGTATTGGCCGATGGAGCTTTACAAGCTGAGCATGCGTCCGAAGCCGAAGGAGCTGAACGGCAAGGTGGCGTTCGTCACAGGCGCGGCGCGCGGCATCGGCCTGGCGGCGGCGCAAATTTTACTGCGCGAGGGCGCGTGCGTGATGCTCACCGATTTGGACCAGGCCGGACTCGACGAAGCCGCCGGTCATCTGGCGCCATACGCCGGGCGGTTCGCCACGGCTGTCGTCGATGTGACCGACGAGCGCTCGGTGAAGGAAGGCGTCGCGCGGTGCAGCCTCGTCTTTGGAGGCATCGACATTCTCGTATCGAATGCCGGCATTGCCCCGGTCGGCGATATTCTCAACCTGCCGCTGCGCACATGGGAGAAGAGCTTTGCCGTCAACGCGACCGGCCACTTTCTCGTCTCGCGCGAAGTGATCCGGGTAATGCAGGATCAAGGCAGAGGAGGCAGCCTCGTATACATTAACACGAAGAACGCGCTCGCCCCGGGCAAAGATTTCGGCGCCTATAGCTGCGCCAAAGCGGCGGAAGCGCAATTATGCAGAATTATCGCGCTTGAGCACGGCAAAGACAAAATTCGCGCCAATATGATCAACCCCGACGGCGTGTTGACGGATCTATGGTCGCCGGATATGAGAGCGAACCGCGCGAAAGCGTACGGGGTAGAAATCGATCAATTCGAAGATTTTCTGAAGGATAGAACGCTTCTGAAAGAAACGGTACGCGTCGAAGACGTCGCCGAAGCGGTGCTGTATTTGGCAAGCGACCGCTCCCGCGTAACGACGGGCTGCATCATCTCCGTCGACGGCGGAGCGCGGGAAGCTTTCCCAAGGTAAACGTTCTCGAAACTTTTTTGGACGCCTATAAACGGGTTTAAAGCAATGATTTTTCAGAGGGCAGGAGGGATTCCATGAAAATTGCGATTGGCAGCGATCATCACGGCTTTGCTATGAAAGAATCGATAAAAACGTTTTTGCTGGAAATCGGAGTGGAAACCGAAGATTACGGTTGCTATCATTGCAGCGACACCGATTACCCCGATGTGGCGTTTGCGGTGGCGAACGATATTCGCGCGGGGAAATACGAACGCGGCATTCTTATCTGCGGCACGGGCATCGGCGTGGCGATTGCCGCAGGCAAAGTGCCCGGCATCCGCGCGGCATTATGCCACGATACGTATTCGGCGGAACGGGCGCGCAAGAGCAACAATGCGCAAGTGTTGACGATGGGAGCCAAAGTGATCGGTCCGGAAACGGCGAAAAAAGTGGTGGAAGCCTGGGTACGTTCGGAATTCGAAGGCGGCAATTCAGCGCGTAAAATCAACAAAATTATCGAGCAGGAACTCATTTTTTTGGGAGGGGTTCACGATGAAGAAGCTGGTCAATCTTCCGGATGCGGTAGTTGACGAGATGGTGGAAGGTTATGCGGCTGCGTTTCCGCAATATGTGACCATCTCGCCGGACAATCACCGCGCGCTCGTTCGCGCGGTTGCGCCCCCTCCCGGCAAAGTGGGAATCGTAGTCGGCGGCGGGTCGGGCCATGAACCGGCATTCATGGGCGTCATCGGCAAAGGGATGGCCGACGGCGTGCCGGTAGGCAACATCTTCGCTTCCCCTCCCCCGCTTCCGATTGTGACGGTAACCAAAGCGGTCGATGCCGGGGCGGGAGTTCTCTATATGTACGGCAATTATGCCGGAGATTGCATGAATTTCGATATGGCCGCCGAACTGGCCGACATGGAAGGAATTCGCGTGGAAACGGTGCGCGTGACCGACGACGTTTGCTCCGCGCCTGCGGCGGAGCGCGACAGACGGCGCGGGATTGCGGGAGGTTTCCTAGCGTTCAAAGCCGCAGGAGCGGCGGCCGATCTAGGTTATTCGTTGGATGAAGTAGTCCGCATCGCATCGAAAGCCAACGATCATATCCGTACGATGGGAGTCGCGTTATCCCCTTGCTACAATCCGCAAACCGGACGGCCAAGCTTCATGCTGGGCGACGATGAAATGGAGATCGGCTTGGGAATTCACGGCGAACCCGGCGTAGAGCGAGGAACGGTACAACCGGCGGACGAAACGGCCGATGCCTTGTTCGATACGATTGTCGCCGATATGCCGCTTGCGGGTAGGGATCGCGTGGCTGTACTGGTAAACGGATTAGGTTCGACAACAAGGATGGAACTGCTCATTATGTTCCGCCGCATCGAACGGCGATTGCGGCAAATCGGCGTAACCATTCACCGGTCCTATGTCGGCGAATTTGTCACTTCGCTGGAGATGGGTGGCTGCTCCGTTACATTAATGAAATTGGACGACGAGCTCGCGCAAATGATCGATCATCCCGCTGATACGCCCATGTTCGTGCAGGTCTAAATAGGATGACAGGGGGAGGAAACTGCGATGTACAGAATGATAGCCATCGATATCGACGATACCCTATTAAACGACGATATGATCATTACCGATGAAACGAAGCAAGCGATACGCGATGCAATCGACAACGGCATTGTCGTCACATTGGCAACGGGCAGAATGTATCCGTCCGCAGTCCAAATTGCGAGGCAACTGGACTTAAACGTTCCGTTAATTACGTATCAAGGCGCCAAGATCAAAAACCTGCTGGACCAAAAAACGGTCTACGAACGTTTCGTACCTCAGCCTATCGTACAGGCGGTATTCGACTATGCCCGTCGGCAGGGCCTTCATTTGCAGGTATACCATGACGATATCTTATATTCGAGAGAGGATCATGAATTCGTACGAACCTATTCCGATACGCTGCTTGTTCCCTATACAGTCGCTCCGAACTTCGACGGACTTGCCGATAAGCCGCTTAACAAGCTGCTGATTGCCGATCGTCCCGACAAGGTGGATTGCATATGCGAAGAATTGATGTCGATGTTCGGACAAGCTGCGTATATCACCAAATCGAAGCCCGAATACGTTGAAGTTCTTCATGTGGAGGCGACGAAAGGACATGCGTTGGAATATTTGGCCTCACATTACGAAATCCCAATGGCGCAGGTGATTGCAATCGGAGACAGTTGGAACGATCATGAAATGATCGAAAGGGCCGGATTAGGCGTTGCCATGGGAAACGCCATTCCCTCGCTGCAACGATTGGCCGACTACGTTACGCTCACTAACAATTTGAACGGAGTCGCCCATGTCATCCGGAAATTTATGTTGGATGCCCGATAATGAAATGAAACAAGATGACTTCTGTATGCCGGAAGTCATCTTTATTTTGTTACATTCCGCTCGCTTTCACCGTTTCCACGCCCCCTATAGCCAATGAGCCGCTTGGGTAAGGCTTATCCTGCACCGCTTTTACCGCTTCTTCCGTCAAATTCAAGATTGCGATTGCATATTCGCGAAATGCGCTTCCTTTTTCCGACAGCGTGACACCTTTCGAATGCCGGTAAAATAACGGAACCCCCAATCCGGCCTCCAGTCTCCTAATTCTAGTCGTTTTAAGATCCGACAATTCCACAACTCTCACCCGGTTTCGTGTATCATAGAGAGAATAGGAGTGAAGATCAGGTATGAAAAAAGAATGGTGGCTGTTATTCTTGGCCGGAGCCTTGGAGGTTGTATGGGTGTCCGGATTGAAACATTCAACCGAATGGTGGCATTGGATCGGTACGGTCGCAGCGATCTTATTCAGCTTTGCCATGTTTATTATCGTAGCACCCAAACTGCCTCTTGGAACGGTATATGTCATCTTTACGGGGCTCGGCACGGCGGGCACGGTCATTGCTGAAATCCTTATTTTCGGCGAGCCGGTAAATCCAATGAAATTGATGCTTATCGCTTTGATGGCTGTGGCGGTTCTAGGGCTCAAGCTCGTCACAAAGGATGCGGAAGAAAACGAAAGGAATGAAGCTTAATGGCATGGGTTGCTCTCTTATTCGCCGGCCTTAGCGAAATCTTAGGCGTTCTTGCCTTGAAGAGCGTTACAAAGTACCGGAACTTGCTGTCTTATATCTTCTTTATTTTTGCGTATGCCAGCAGCTTTTCGTTATTGACGTTTGCCATGACGGAAATTTCCATGGGTACCGCTTATGCGATCTGGACCGGCATCGGCGGCGTAGGCAGCGCTTTGCTTGGGATGTTTGCCTTTGGCGAAGCGAAAGATTGGCGGCGGCTCATTTTTATTTTCCTAATTCTCGCATCGGCCGTTGGGCTTAAATTAATTTCGTAATTTTAAATTGACCCCCGGACTTTTAGGCTCCGGAGGGGATTTTTATGTACTTGTAGCACCCCCCGATTAAAGTGACTTCCCGTCACTTCTCTTTCCCGGTTCCTCGGTGCCTCCCTCTTTCCGCCTTTTGCCGAAATCCCATTCGCTCAGGTAAGGCATCTGTGTCTGCCGCGTGGCCGACGGACGAGCACTTCGAACAATCAGATTGCGGCTCTCGCTCCGGCTCCAACTGCGGGTGCGGCAAGAGTAACTACAAATATCCAGTTATTATCGCTGAATCAGGCCAATTTCGCTTTAGCAACTGCAAAAATCCAGTTGCTCAAAGCGCAAACCACCCTTTGTCCCGATTGTCGGCCATTTTAACTGGATTATTGCAGTTGCTCGACCTAATTATCGCGTTTTTGCTGAAATTAACTGGATTTTCGCAGTTGCTATGGCGTACATCACGGGGGGTTCTAAGCGGCAAGGTAGTCAGGGAAAAGTAGTTCGTGGTGAGATCGTTCGGGCATGAGATTCCGGGTGGAGTATCAGGGTAGAGTGTCAGGTTGAGTTACGGTTACTGTATCTTACCCGCCGACTTTTTACAGTGTCTCCGACGCTGGTATTCCCCTGTTATCCGCCTTCTGTCGAAGTCCCTTTCACTCAGAATTGGAATATGGCGGCCTGCTGCAGTGACTCCATTCCCTTTTACCCCTTATTGTGCCTTTTCTCGAAATCCCATTCACTCAGGGAACATTGTGGGTGCCGCAGTGACTCCTTCCCCGTTTCTCCTTTTTGCGCCCTTTGTCGAAATCCCGTTCGCTCAGTATAAATGAAATGCGGTCTGCGGCAGTTCCTTCCCCGTTCCTTTTTTACACCTTTTGTCGAAATCCCCTTCACTCAGGGCTAAGGGAAATTATTCTGTAATAGAGAAATAGCCCAATATTCAATTCTGTAGCAGGGATCACGAGCCCAGACCGGGGAGCCTGTTGCGACTTTCTGAACCAAGGGGATTTCGACAGAAGGGCAAGGAATGCAATAAGTTAACGGAAAGGGGTAGAGATGGCAACGTTACTTTTTCCGCATAAAAAATACCGCCATCGAGCTGACTCGATAACGGTCTTTGATCGCTTGGCAACGTCCTACTCTCCCAGGACCCTTCGGTCCAAGTACCATCGGCGCTGGAGGGCTTAACGGTCGTGTTCGGGATGGGTACGCGTGGAACCCCTCCGCCATCGCCACCAAACGGATTGCT